>JAXEUM010000028.1:0-45057 GCA_034114925.1 Oliverpabstia sp. | reverse complement strand
GCCCAATCATCTCATCAGATGATTGGGCGATACCCTCTACATCATACCTTTTCTGGCTTATTTTTTTCAAAAAAAGCTACGAAACATAATCTGTTACTTTTTATCTTTCGGCAAAATCAAGTTTAATACAATTGCTGTAATGGCTGTAACAACCACCGGTGATTTTCCAAACACGGTTGTTACCCAAGCCGGAAATCCTGCCAATGCGTCAGAACACTGTGTGATTCCCATTCCCAACGCTACTGATAATCCTACAATAGAGGTATTTCTATATGTAAGGGGCTGCTGTGCCACCAGCTTGATACCTGTCATAGCGATAGATGCAAATACCGAGATTGTGGCTCCTCCCAACACACACTGGGGAATCGTGGTAAGCAGGGCGGAAAATTTAGGAACAAATCCAGCCACCAGGATAATCACTGCTGCCAGTCCCAATACCATACGGTTTACTACTTTTGTTGTTGCCACGATACCCACATTCTGGCTGAATGTAGCGGTAGGCAAACCACCAAAGAAAGAACCGAAAATATTGGTAAGACCGTATCCTACAATACCACCGGACAATTCTTTATCCGTAGGTTCCCGGTCAAGACCACCTCCAGACGTAGCAGAAAAATCACCAATCGCCTGTACCGAGTTAATCACAAATAAAAGTACCATGGTAATGATGGCAGACGGCTCAAATCTCATTCCAAAATACATGGGACGAGGTACCTGAAAGAATCCGGCGCTTCCCACCGAAGCAAGATCTATCATACCGAAAAATGCCGCAATAATATAACCAACAACCATACCGATCAATATAGAAGCCAGTTTCCATACTCCTTTGGCAAAATGATTTAACCCGGTTACCACTGCCAGAGTAAGAAATCCCACCAGCCAGTTTTTCCAAGAACCATAATCTGGTGAAGACGCTCCTCCTGCCATATATTTTACAGCCGTCGGATACAGTGACAAACCAATCGTAAATACCACCGTTCCTGTGATCAGCGGTGGAAATAATACACGCAGTTTTTTCACAAAGATTCCCACGAAAACCGCCACAATACCACCAATCAACTGCGCTCCCAAAATGGTAGCAATATCATATCCTTCTACAATAGCCTGCATACTGGGCAGATAAGCAAAACTCACACCCATGATTACCGGAAGACCGGAACCAATTTTTCCACCCAACGGAAATAACTGTACTAACGTGGAAATTGCAGCAATAAATAATGCTGTCTGAACAAAGATAACTTTATCTCCCCCATTCAATCCTGCCATCCCTGCGATAACGATTGCCGGGGTAACACATCCCACAATCATGGCCACTACGTGCTGCAGCGCCAGAGGAAATGCCTGAGAAAATTTGGGTACGCCATTCAATTCAAATACAGATGCATACTTCTTATTTGTTTTCATTTGTTTTTTCTCCTCTCACTTTCGCTCCATATCTTTTCCTGTCCAATACAGCAGATATAATTTCCAGGATAAGGGCAACCCCGATTACACCTACCGCAATTAATTTTCCTGTAAGGCTGGTCAGCATCAGCGCCAATTCGCCAATTACAGGAATAGATATGACTACCTTCCCAATAAAATTATCGTAGGGAATCGGATTCATATCTTCTGTCTGATTGGCATCACCTTTCGTAATGAATTCACCCATGACTACACGATTTTCCACAACACGATGAGTAATGATCGCGCTGGAATCTCTTGCTCCATAAAAAGCAATTACATCATCCACCTGCATATCTTCCGGTGCACTGTCTTTAATATACACCAGACTTCCCACCGGAATGGCAGGTTCCATACTTCCACTCACCACAGAATATATATGATATCCCATCAATCGTGGAACGGTAAGGGGCAGGCAAAATAATACCAATGCCACAAGCAAAGCAGTGCCCAGTGTACCGCAAATTACGGCCACCGGGCTTTTTTTATGTTTCTTTCTGCTCAAATCCATATCCTCTTTCTTCTGTTCAAGATTTGTTTACAGTAATTCACTTTATCTGTGTTTTTTCACGAATACGAGAAGTCCTGCCAAACCTGCAACTGCAATAACTGCAATAGCAATTCCTGCTGCGAGAGGCATACCTTTTTTTACATCTTTCTCATCAATCTCCAGATTTCCCAACGGAGTTTCTTCTTCATCCAAATCTACCACATCCTGCTGTCCCTGAGGAACTTCATCTTCCTCAATTTCTGTGATATCGTCTGCTCCCGGTCCCTGGGGTTCACCTTCCCCTGTTCCCGGTTCTGTCGTTCCGGCATCCGTTCCCGATCCTGTTGTTCCGGTATCTGCCCCCGGTCCTGCTGTTCCAGTACCCTCATCACCAGTTGTTCCTGGCGTTGTACCATCTACTGTCTCAGTTACTATCGTGGTAATGGTTTCTCCCGGAGTGGTAACGATCTGAGTCTCCCCTTCCTGATACACAAAAGTGAATACATTTTCAGCTTCATTTTCAGACAGTGTCTTTGTCAATGCAAGAGCCTGAGGAGTATACCCTTCTACATACACATGAGCTACCACCGGTTTTTCTCCCACATTACCGTAATATGTACGGCTGGGAGCCAGTTCATTTCCTGCCTCATCCTGATAATTGACAGTATAGCCAACCATGTCGCCCTTGATTCCATAAGCTACTACATAATCAGCATCTCCTGTGACACGGAAAGAAGGAACTGCAACTTCGTTGTTATCTCTTCCGCTTCGGCGAACACCTTTTACATAATACTTACTGTCCTCTTTCATGGTGACTGCACCTGCCTGTGCATCAAATGATACCACATCATTGGCTTTAAGTCCACTGACAATTATTTTTCCATTTTCTTCGCTTACCTGGTATCCGGTTCCTGTAACACTCAAACCGGCTGTTCCTGAAATACTCCCCTGATTTCCTGCGTCAAATGTAACTTTATATGTATACATTGCATCTGCCGCAGACACATTTGTAACAGAAATTCCAAAGAGCAGACACGCTATAGCCACAGATGTGAAAAACTTTCTCATTTTTTTCATGATTTCTGCTCCCCTTCCTCATCTTTTCTCTTTTTAATGATCACAATTGCCAGAACCAGTAAAACAACTCCGCTTACCAGAGCAATTGCTGCGATTCCAATAATATTAGTCGGATCTCCTGTCTTCGGAGCGCTTCTTACTACTTTCTGTGTTTTTGTCACTCGAACAGGCTCTCCGGGACGGTATTCCACTGCTGCAGTAACCTTCTCCACTGCAAAATTCATTCTCAATTTTGCCAGTGTATCCTGGTATGCATTACCCTGAGTTTCTCCATCCAGTGCAACTGTAAGATGAACCGTTCCGCTTTCACCATTTTTCAGACGATCCAGATAGAAATAATCTTCCAAAGAATCGGTAGCCTGATGAAGTCCTTCTCCTGCTCCATTTTCACCTTCTCCACCAACTGTTTCACTGCTGTAAAGTACAGTTTCCTGATTGGTGTGATCCACATAAGTCAATTCATACGTATATGCACCGCCTTCTGCCACACTCTGGCTCTCCTCCAGACTTTGCAGAATTTCATTGGTCATATACCAATCTGTTTCCCCTTCACTGGTGTTTTTGATTCCCACCTGAAGTTCAATACTATCGCCGGGAAGTAATTTATATACTTCAGAACTTAACGCAGAAGAATCAAAATTACTGTTCATCTTTTCCCCGTTAAAATCCACAACCCAGCCTTTATTTCCGGAGAGTTCTTCTCCAAATGCGGTTACTGAAGTGCCTACCGTCAGCATAGCTGCCATCACCAGGCACAAAATTTTCTTACCCATATTCTGTACCTCCTATCGTAAGCTCAGTGTTCCATCTGATGATACACTCACATCCACGCCCCATGCACTCTTAATGGCATCTTCTGCATTGTGGGTCTGCACTGCATCAACTTCAGCGTCCAGATTAAAACTGTAACCATCATATTTGTATTTATAAGTTATAGTTTCATTTCCTGCTGCATCTTGTCCCGGTATCTTTTCCACTTTGTCTGCGATAACCTTATCTACAGTAATCGTATCCATAAGATTCGGTGTACCTGCTCCTGCCGGAACCGGTCTGGTATAGTAAAGAACGGTACGCTCCTCTGTAGATGAGTTCTCATCAATGATCCATCCTTCTCCTCCCAGACCATTCAGTTTGATCAGGTCAGGAGCCAGAGTAGTTACTTTGTTTCCATTTTCATCCATCCAACTCTTGTACAGAGTCACTCTCACGTAGTTATCGATAGAGCCGCTGTTTGTAACGGATAATTTTTCGTCATAGATTTTTCCCGGTACCAGTTTTCCATCCTCAAATGTATTTTCCAGCAATTTTCCGGATTTTTCATTCCACTGGTCATTTCTGTGATTATAATCTCGGGATGCTACTACAGTCCCATTTTCCATTAAACTCACACCGATGCTGGACACCGTAACTTCTGCCGCATAGTTCTCGCTGTAGTAGGTAAGCGCTGCTCTGGCGCTTCCTACGGTACTTCCTGCAAGAAGAACTGCGGAAGCGGCAAGAAGAGTAACCGGCAGAGCTGAAAAGATTTTATTTTTCTTTTTCATTATTCACCGACCTCCCCTTTTCCGTCAAATACTTCTTCACTGGTATCTGCAATTCGATTCCAGTCTGCATATGGTGTTCCGTCTTCTTTGTAAAGCGCTGTTGTACATTCCTGTACTACAATTACATTAAAATCTTCTGTATCTTCACTGGCCACATTGATTTTTACTGAGAAAGTTTTTGATGTTCCTCCGGGAGCGATCACTTCTTTACAATAATAATATCCGTCATCACCCAAACTCCAGGTTCCTTCTGCATCCGGTGTAAATACAAGACCATCTTTATATTTGTCTCCAGCCAGCACCTTCACCCGGACGAAGCATTCATAATCTCCTGTGTTTTTCACAGAGATTCGTTTTTCCATATTTACCACTTCTTCTTCCGGAATAATGGTAGTTGAACCCAAACTGATGGTTCCACCTCCGGAAGCAGTAGCATATGTGGTAAAATATGCCATGGCGCTTCCTACTGACAATCCTGCGGTAAGGGTAAGGGCTGCCGCTGCCAGACAAAGGTTCTTTTTATTAAAACTCTTTTTCATTGCGATCTCCTCCTTACTCCACTGTTGCGGTACTGTCAGTTTGCTGCTGCCAGTCCCAAACTCCGTCTGTATTGGTAAAATGATTTATTATGCTGGCTCCACCGTTCATTCTCTCGTCGTATTCATTGGTAAATGAAACGGAAACCGGAGAGCCTTCTTCGCCTTCTGCTATAATGGTAGTCGTCTGAGATGGCGCTGTAGTCAATTTATAGCTTGCTCCACTGTAGATCTCTGTCACTGTAAATGTGGCTCCTGCAGGCAGTTCATCAATCTGAATACTCTTGGTTCCTGTTCCGTCAAATACTACAGATACCACATTGCTGTATACCTGCTCATAATCTTTTTCTCCTTCCACCTGGAATACGAAAGATGCAGGTCCCAGTGTGGAATTAAAGGAAGTAAGTGTTTTGTTGATTACCAGGCTTCCCAGACGATTTTCCCGACCCGGTTTTAATCCGGTAGTCATATCGTATACCCAGGTATCATCCCCGGAAGTTGCCCAATAGTTGTTGGGAACGGAGAGCAGGTATGGTGTAAAGCTGTACTCGTATTCCGGAGAAAGTACGGTGTCCGCTTTTACCAGATACATTCCCACAGACAACTCTTCCACTCTTCCTGTCCCTTTGGTAAGGATACAGGATTTATCTTCTTGTGCATCCTCTTTTTCATCAATGATTCCGGAAGCTGTTTTTGCCTTTTCTTCCCATTCAGCCGCTGTGGTTTCTGAAGTAATTTCTTCTAATTTCAGATCTTCAAATCCTGTCAGCGCTTGGTATGCTCCACTGGTGTCCACTTTTGCTACCTGATACAATTTTACAGGGATTTCCAATTCTTTCAGTTCTTCGAAGTCTCCGTTCAGATCTCCGTCCAACTGGAATGTAACCGAGCCTTTTTTGTTGGTGTCAATTTCCACCGCAGCCCATACCTCTGAGAGAACCGCACCGGATAATAACAGTGCAAAAGCTAATATGACGGCGCTACCTTTTTTTATTTTTCTTACTATTTTCACCTCGTACCCTCCTCCAAAATTTATTTGCTTTCTCTGTCTTTTCTTTTAAACAGAAATCGCATGAAAAGTATGATAAGTAATGTAACTGACAAACCAAGTAATAGATACAGCATATAATAGTTCTGAACGGTTCGCAGCATTGTCTCGGCAACGGATGTTTCCGCCTCCTCTTCCCCATTGTAAGGAACCCGGGTACCCTGTACCAGAAGCCGATGGGAGTTCACACCGTAGGGTGTACAGGTAAATAATGTTACCTCGTCTTCTCCCTCATCTATTTTCATAGCTTCGCCCAGAGTATCCATATCATCTTTATCAACCATATCCCAGATTTCATTTACCTGATAAGCCAGAGTTTCGTCCAGAACATGAATATAAAACATATCTCCTTTTCTTAACTGGTCAATATCGGTAAATAATCTGGCGCTGGGAAGTCCCCGGTGAGCTGCTAGAACACTATGGGTACTCTCACCGCCTATGGGAAGTTTCGTTCCATTCATATGCCCGATTCCCGTCTGTAGAACCTCATCACCTGTACCATGGTAAATGGCAATCTTGATATTAATCTTGGGAATGGAAAGATATCCCATAACTCCATCCTTGGCAATATTCAATATTTTCCAGTAATCGGTATTTTCCAGTTCTCCGTTATCTTCTCCAAACACATCGGAATACAAATCATTTTGTTTGATGGTGTCGTTAAACTGTCGGGCTTTTTCCCACTCAGCGGTAAAATCTTCTTCTGTCAGATCTTCCACCACTGTCTCATAACTGGAAATCAGTCTGTTCTGACGGTACGTATTCCACTGATCGGAAACAGTGGGATAAATCAAAATTCCAAATCCGACCAGGAACATCAAGCCAAACAGGATTGTGGAAAGTTTTCTCTTCATGTCTACTCCTCTTTTTCCTGATTTGTTATATTTTCCTTATGATTTTCCCGTTTTTGTCGAATTTTCTTCTCATAATAATACAGAAGAAGAATAAATACTGCCGTAACAGAAAGTCCTACAATTACCCACAGCAGATAACTGGTATGTAAACTGGTACCTGTAATCAGATTTTTTGCCGGTTTTTCCAGTTCTATTTCTTCATAAGGAACTCTGTGACCTCGAACCAGAAGTCTCTGACTATTTACTCCATATGGAGTACAGGTCAGAAGTGTCATCAAATCTTCTCCATCTTCCACCGCAAGTCCCTCTGTCTCTTCCGGATCCACCACAGATATCTTATCTACTTCATAACAAAGGATATCATCCAGGATGTATAGGAGAAAATGATCTCCTTCCTCCAGTTTATCCAAATCGGTAAATAAGGTAGCGCTGGGAAGTCCCCGGTGAGCAGATATAACAGAATGGGTGCTTTCCCCACCTACCGGAAGGGAACTGCCTTCCAAATGTCCCGCTGCTGTCTGAAGAACTTCTTCTTCTGTGGTATGCATGATAGGAATTTTAATATCGATTTTTGGCACTTCGACATATCCCATCATACCATCCCCATTCAGGTTGAGGCAAGACATATATTCTTCATCTTCCCCTTCTGAAGCTTCTGCCACTGCGAAAGAATCGGGAAGGATACTGGGAAGAAGAGCTTCATTGTATGCGTGAGCATTTTCCCATTCTCCGGTATAATCAATTTCCCCGGCTTCTTCTTTTTCTGCAATGGAAGAATCGTAACTGCTGATTAATCGTTCCTGTCTGTAAGAATTCCATTCATTGGAAATAAGCGGATACAGCAGCAAGGACAACCCGGCTAAAAACATTATGCCAATCATTATTTTAGTTATTTTTTTCTTCATCTGGACTCTCCTTGTTGTTGTATATTCATAACTATTCAGTAGTCCACTGTGAGGGTACTGAACAGTTATATATATTTTTATAACAGCCGGGGCGGGGATGCCGCCCCGGCATGTTAGGGGTAGGACTGAATACATTCAGTCGTGATTATATGTTTCTAATTATTTTGCAGTTTTTCTACGGCTTGCGAAGAACAAACCTGCTGCTGCAATCATGATTACACAACCACCGATTGTGAAGATAGTTGTACCGATACCACCTGTGGATGGTAAAGAAGAAAGTTTGGTGTTAGTAAGTTTTGTGTCTGTTGTAACTATCTTTGTTGCTTCTGTTTCATTTTCTCCCAATTTTAATGTTGCAGTTGCATCAATCCCACTTGGGTCATTTTTAACATGATATCCTTCTGGAGCAGTTGTTTCTTTAAAGTTATATGTGCCAAGATCTAAACCTGCAAGTACTAAAGTACCATCTGGACCAGTAAATACTTCTGTAATTTTTCCTTCAGGATCATATGTATAATGTCCTTCAGTATTCTGTGCAAAGGTTAATACTTCATCACTATTTTCTTTTGTCACTTCAAATCCAGCACCTTCAAGCTGTTCTGATTCATCTTCATTAAATTTTGTAAGCATAATAGAACCTGAATAAATATCTTCATCACTGGTATCTACATCATCACCACTTACATTACTTCCTGCTTCATTCTTAACTGTCTGAGAAGTTACTTTTGCTGTATATGCAATCAATACTGTTTTTCCTGCATTGCTATTATCTGCAAGAATCAATTCAGAAAGATCAACAGTAAATCCATTTCCTTCTACAACAGGTTTTGCACTTACTTTTTCAAAATCACCCATTGTAATGCTGAAGTGACTTCCTTCGCCTTCAAAATAATATTCTGCACCTGTAATTTTATCCCAAACCTTAAATGCTTTGTCCTTTGCACCTGGATCAATAAATGGCACTGTTGTTTCAATAGTATAAGTAACAGTATCACCAATAGCAACTACTTTATCTGGATCAGTTACTTCTTTATCTAAATCAACCGGTGTTCTTTTAGCTGTTAATTCAGTATCCAGCAATGAGGGATATGCACCGTCTACTGTACCAAATCCTACATAAGCTGCCATATTATTGTAAGTATATCCAACCTGTGTTGCTTTAATTGCATAGACACCTGCTTCTGTCACTGTCTGAGGATTTGCCATTTCTACATATGGTGTTTTACGATTAGCAAGCAAACTTAATGCTTTTGCTATTTCTTCTGATGTAGCTGCACCATCATTAGCATCTTTTCCTTCTGCATATGCAATCAACTGTTCAATTATAACCTGAGCATCATCTTCCTCAAACGCTTCTGAATAAGCCTGTTCAATCTCTGTTGATGTAAATGCCCAACCTGTAGGTGTAGTCTGATCTGCCTTAATGATCTGCACATATAAAAGTTCAGCACCTTGAAGATTATTATACTTTTCATCTTTAATTGTAATTGTTGCACTATTCGGTGCTGCCATAGTCGACACTGTCATTCCTAATACCATGACCATTGCTAATAACATAGCCATAATTCTTTTAATTTTCTTCATATCTTTTTCTCCTTTTCTTTGAGGTTTCCCCCTCATTTTTTTGCATTTACTGTTGTCACAGTTTTCTGCGGTGCGAGGACCGCTGAAAAGTCATTTTCA
Organism: Oliverpabstia sp.; assembly: GCA_034114925.1. Taxonomy (GTDB): domain Bacteria; phylum Bacillota; class Clostridia; order Lachnospirales; family Lachnospiraceae; genus Oliverpabstia. The sequence continues at coordinate 35,477 of JAXEUM010000028.1, read as the reverse complement.
TAAATTACCCTTTCAGCACCTCCTCACGTTTCATTTTATATATGAGAAGCGCCGCTGCCATTAACAGCAATGTACCGCCTATCGTATATACAAAGATTCCTGGACCGCCGGTGGATGGAAGGTCGTAAACTGGTGTGTTTTCGAAGTAATACGTTACCTTTGTATTATCACTATCTTCCTTCACCGTATTACCATCCACACCCAATAAGATACCATTTTCCCCAAGTTTTATAGTCCACTCTTCAAGACTTATGGCATATCCATTAGGAGCTTTTATTTCTTTAAATATATAACTACCAGCTTTCATATCACTTACATTAATCTGCTTCTGATAATCCTTTGAAATATACCAAACAATTTTTCCCTTTTGATTCTCGTCCGAACTTGAAAGACCATAATAAATTGTTGGATTATTTTGTTCTTCTGATGTTTCACTTAACTTCAGTTCAAATTCAGCTCCAGCTATATGATAATCCTTATCACTTGAACTACGCTTGTAAATCTCCCAATCTTTTTTCTTATTTTCTACAACCAGAGTTATTTCACCATAAGAACAACCATCCGGCAACTTACTCTCTTCCTCTACTATTATATTCTTATTATCTCCTCTATAAGGAAGTGAAAACTCATACATTTGCTTCTCTAGTATGTAGCCTTCCGGTGCTTCTATTTCAGTGACTCTGTAATTACCATTCTCCAAATCGCTAACAGTAATCATACCTTGGTCATCTGTAATTAATTCCTCTTCGATAACATTCCAAGAACCTTCAGTCTTTTTTTCCAATTTAAACATTGCTCCTGGTAATACTGCTGTCTCATTTTGGGTATCCACTTTCTTTATATGAAAAGTATTTACTCGTTTTTTATTAGTAATAGTAACTTTTGCATCTTTTTTTAATTTGATGATGCCATCACTAATTACCGTTCCATTTTCATCCTCAATGGTTCCGATATCACAAGTTTCTCTGTCTACCTCTTTTTGTGGATTATAATATACCTCCTTATCCAAATCCACTTCTTCTACCCTAAATTCTGTTCCGGATAAAATCTGGGTCAGAACAACACTTTGTCCCGGTTTTATTCCTTTTATAATACCATCACTTGGCACTTCTTGAGACTCTAACTTATCTATTGTTCCCTCGCCATCTACTACATAATATTTGCTTCCTGCTCCATATTGGACAAATGTTCCATCTGTTCCTTCCAAAAATACTTTAAAAGCAAATGTTTCATTTGAATCTACAGTTTGACCTTCTGCCATCTTTTTAGTAATCCAAAGTTCCCTTTGATTTGCACTTGAACATCGGTTTTTAAATATAATAACAGAATTTCCACCTACTCTTTTAGGATCACTTTTGGCAATAAAAGTTTGACCTGGCTTAACCGTACCATTCTGATTTGAAACACCATTACCCTTTTCATCTTCATACGACACATTCCAATTTGGTATCTTCACCTCATCAAATTCATCACTTGACACTTCTTTTTCTACAGCATAATATTTCAAATTTCTTTCAATTTCGCTAAACACTGCTGATTCACCATGCTTTAATTTAAAAACGCCATTCTGTATCGTATTATATTTTCCTGTTGGTGTTTCGTTTTTATAAATCTCATACGATGTGCCATCTGGTAATTTCTTATAAAATGTTCCCTCTCTCTCTACAAGATCTTTGCAAACTTCGCAGCCTTTGCAATCTTCTCCACAACTTTTTTCTGTTTCCAACCACACTTCAAAAGAAAATTCCACATTAGCATATTTTTCTTTATCTGTATTAGTGATTTCTTTTCGTACCTGGAGGGCATCTTTTCGTATCGGAGGCATATTAAATCTCAAATGACAATTAGACTCACCTGCTCCTCGTTCCAAATAAATAAATTCTACTCTGTGTTCCGTATAATCTTCAAAAGTATTTCCGCTAAGATTAAAAATCCTTTTTAATGTGGTGTTGGTTCCTATTGTATTGGAAAGCTCCGAATATGTTGTGTTTACTGCCTTGCTTACCTGAACAGCTCCTGTCGCAAAATCAATTTTTCCACTAACAGCTCCATGAATTCCTCCGATATCCAGTACCAATCGACCATCTACAAACACCCAGACATCATCATCACCGGAAAATTCAAATACCATGTTCTTACCATTAACCATCCCCTCTTCCGGTTGTATAAAGTTGAACCCAACAGTCATGCCATAATACCATTCCTTATCTGTTGCGGAATACTCTTTTAATGGCATGAAATCACCCTGTCCGTCTTTTCCTTTATCTTTTGGCCTACTATACACCAAAAAGTTTCTCTGAGGATTGCCATTTACTCGATAATATGCATAGTGTTTTGAACTATCATATTCATAATATCCATCTGCATCTTTGGTGAATAAATGGTTAAGCCCTGATGCAATTGGTTTATTCAATAAATCATATGCAATCTTGTTATTAGAACCTGCAATTACTTTTGGATATCCTTGATAGTTATCATCAACATCTACCTTATTTCCCTGCTCATCATAAAGAAATCTATCCATGATACCTTGCACAGCTAAATTATCATTGTTATACTTCGTATAATCATATGGCGTGTTTTTCCAGTATCCAATCCACTGATTATATAGAGGAGATGCACCTCCATTAAAAATCAATCCGCTCTTATTATCGTTCGTTTCATAATCATAAAGATTGATATCAATACTTCCAGAGGTATCCGCTGTTTGGATTGTTGACATATCACCCACTGTCTGACGATAGATAAATCTAACTTCATTGCTATCTACATTTTCCCAGAAATCTCCGCTTTCCGCTGTGCTATATTGCAAACCTTCTTCGCTCATCCTGAGACGTTTTGCTACCAGGCTCTCATTTTGTTTCACAACTGTTACGTATAAAAATTCATAATTTGTAATTGAGTGTGCCAGTCCTGATAAATCCGTAGTCTCCTGAACTTTACTCAAATCAACAACTTTGGATGAAATCTGTTCACCATTTTCCGTATAACACTTAGCTGAATTGGTCGGTTGAGTGGATTGGTAAATAAAGTACACTTTTTCATTATTCCTCAACTCAAACCAGCTATTATTTTTTTTGTACATCCATTTAGACTGCCTCTTGTGTTTCAACATTGTAATCTGATTATTCTCAGAAATACGAATTGCAGCTTCTGGAGTCTCTGCAACAACTGCATATCTAAAAATATAGTTATCTATCTTTATTTGTCTAGCCAGTGTTTGAATACTAGTTTCCTCGGAAATACTATATTCATAATTCTGGTTTCCAACTTCAGTTCCTTCAGTATTAATAAGTTGAATATTTAAGTAATAGAAATAAATGATGGATGTCCACGTAATCGTAAACACGGAAAAGCTCTCTGTCTCTACTTCCACATTCTGTACTTTTGTACCTTCTGTTGTTGCCAGAGTGTCGACCGTTGCTTTCTGTTCTGCTCCCATGTCTACAACCTGTTTTACTTCACCGTTTTCATCTTCTTCCAGATGAAGTACGGTTACTTCTGCATCGGTTGCTTCTTTTTCTTCTACTTCCGGTGGAAGCTCTGCTTTTTTATAATTCATGGAAACTTTGACTTTTCCATTTGGTTCCATCTCGTTCCCATCTTTGTCTATAAGAGTAATGTCATATGCCAGGAATCCGGCTACTTCTTTTTCTTCTTCTGCAACTTTTTCCTGAATCTTCTTTTCTACTTCTTTGTACTGTTCTTTTGTATCAGTATCTTCGGAAGTGATTGGAAGAACTTTCAGTTTAGCTCCTTCTGGAATGATTCCGGCTTCTTCTGCTGTTACGGAAACAGTTACTTTATCATCTTCGTAATTCAGCACCGGGATGTCTACCGGAACTTCTTCCGGTGTCTTCTCTACGTAACATCCGTAGATAGTAGATTTTCTTCCCTCAAACTGAATCTTCTCGGAACGATTTTCTTCTTTGATCTCGATAGAAGAAAGATCGTAGTCCTCGATATTGTCTGTACTCTGTCCTGCTGCCTGAAGGTTTTCGATCATTTCATTTCTCTGTGTGATCTCCACCAGTTCATCCTGATCTCCTGCCACTGTCGGGTCAGCCGGATCATAATAGAATACGTTCGCTTTCTTTACATCTTTGATTTCCAGTCCGCTTTTTTCAAATGTAATGGTGATCGGCTGTAATGCTTCTGTCTCCACACCGTCTACTTTAAATTTTACGGAAAGCGCTATGTAATCTCCCAGTTCATCTCCCTGTGGAAGCTGCTTCGTCATAAGATTTTTGATATGATTTTCTGAAGCCTCATCCAAGTACTGAACTTCCATGGTAATGTGAGATGTTTCCGCTGCAAATGCTCCCGCCGGAAGTTTTGCAGTTACCTTTTGAACTACCTGACCCTGTGCGTCTTTGAATTCCTGTGTCAGTTCTGTTTCTTCTGAAAATACATCCTCTGTTGCTTCCGGTGTTACTTCCGGAGCAGGAACTGTTGTATCTGTCGTTGGCTGTATGTTTTCCTGTATCTCCGTTGAAGTATTCTCAGAACCTGGAGCTGTTGTTTCCGTTTCCTCTGTCGGCTGTTCCTGCATTGGAGCAGGTGTGACTTCTGGTGTGGATTCCACTGTCGACTCCGGTGTCACTTCCGGTGTTGCCGGTACGTCTGGAGTAGCTGGCTCTTCCACTGGTTCTGCTGGCGTTTGCGCTGGTTGCTCTGTAACTACCTGCGTCTCCGCCACTGGTACTTCCGCATCCGAAACAGGTGTCTCCGGCACACTTGCCGCCGTCACTCCCTGCTCAGTCATATCCGGAAGGCCATCCCCCTCTGCTAAAGCTGAAATATTGCTGGTCAAAACCATTACCATGCAAAGTATGGTTGCCAGTATTCTTTTCTTTCTACTACTTTTCATGGCCACTCTCCTCCATTCGCCTTTTTAATCTTTTATCCTTACCGCCCTTGAAGTCCCATCAAATACTATCTGATGGAACTTCAAAACAGTGTTCTCTCGTTTTCATAGGCTCAGTATAGCCCCCTGTAGTCACACAACGGTCACAAAGCTAAAGATTTTATAATTTTTTTTAAAAAAATGTGACGTAATTACTTTTCGCTTTTCTACTTTCTTTATAAAGTACACTCCGTTTCCTCTTTTCTCATAAAATTTCATCCTATCAAAACGAGTTTCTTCCTATTTATAATGTAAATATATCTTTTCTTCTAAACTCTCACTTTTCTCTTAGTTAGTCATATACCCTTCACTTGTTTCCTCACATTTTGAAATTTGATGCTTAATTTTCCACAAAAAAAGAATTTCCCACAGAATATCAGGTTTATAACATCCTGATTTCTATAGGAAATTCTTTTTTATATACGGATAACGGGATTCACCCACGTTCTGTTATTTAGACAACGCCAATTTCATCAATACTATATTGAAGAATGACATTTTTCATCTTACCGGAACGGTAAAACATATCTTTTAATCGGTTCATGACCATCTTTGCATGTTCATATTGACAGGCAGGAAGCATAACAAGAAATTGATTGACGCTATATCGGCAAACTACGTCACTGGATCGTAATCCATGCAGTAAAGTCTCTTCCAGAAGAGCCATCCCCTCTTTCATTTTATCGTGTTGCACTTCATTGTCCGGTGCGGTCTGAAAATTCAGATGCATACTAACCAGGGAAAGATGTACGGAAATCCCCATGCGGGAGGTACTTCTGGATTCCAGAGCATAGATTTTACGAAAAACACCATATTCACACAGAAAAGCCCCTGTGGGAAGATTCTTTTCCTTTAAATCTTCCTGAATAATATCAATGTTGCTTTCATGATCATGTTGAATCTTCTGCATGGTGTCATAAAGTTCCTGTAATTCCTCTGAGGGACGCACCCCTAAAGTATCATATAAATATTTCACAGTTTCCTGATAGTGTTCCGCTGCCATCTGGTGTTTATTTTCAGCAATCATGGCCCGCATGAGGAAACAGTGGATTTCTTCATCTAAAGGCTCCAGTTGAAGCGCCTTCCGGCAGACTTCTTCCTCTTCTGCAAAATTTTTTTCCTCTTCCAGAAGTTTTGCAAAACGTTTTACTAATTTCAAATACATGGACTGGTAGTAAGTAGACATGGAGATTACCCAGTATTCTCCTGACAATTCCGGTAACAAAGCTCCCTGATATAGAGAAAAAGCTCTCCGGCTCATAGCGATCTCTTCCTCCATGTCTTCCCCTGTATATTTACAACACAACTCAAACTCTTCTATATCTACATGAAGAATAACATCCGGATTCCACTGATAGGTTCCTTTTCCTGTCTGTATGAAATCATAAGCTCCCCATATCTTCTTCAGAAGGTTTCTCAAACGGTACATCAGATTTTTCAAAGCACCCGCAGGGTTATCGCTTTCTTTTTCAGCCCATAGAAACTCCATCAGTTCCTGTGCAGTCACACTTTTATTTCTGTTGCATATCATATAAGTCAGTAATCGGGTCAGCATCTCAGAGCGTATGACTTCTGCATTCAATACTCCATCCTGATTTGTCATCTGAAATTCTCCGAACATCCGCACTGTCAGTTCGGGATAATTCCCTTCTATTATCTTTTTCATAATGACCTCTGCTCTTCCCGTAAGCTACGGCTTACTTTTGATTCTTAAATATTACTACATACATTTTAGTCCTTTTTCCCCGATTACACAAGTGAAAATTCACCCAATTCTCTATAATTATATAACGGTTCAGCCGTACGACTGAATTGTTTCATAATTATCTACCAATATTTACTGTTCCCTTCGTTCACAGCAACCTCGTTCCCCAAAAATAAAAAAGCCACAGCCAGGTCATCCCTGCTGCAGCTTATCACTCTTCTTGATTATCCTCTTCTTCACTTTGCATGGCGGAATCCATTAACTTTATCAGCTCCAGTGCGCTTCGGAAAGGAATCTCTTTTTGTCCTCCCACCCACTTGACTGTTCCCTGCCATGTATGGTTCTTTTTGCACTTTATATCTACAATAAAAGTCTCGCCACTGTTTTCATGCTTATGATGCGGTGACATTTCCTTCCCTCCTTCTGCCATTTGACTGTTTTTTCAGAATCCTTTTACTTCCGATTTCCATTATAAACTCATCTGGTCACACGGCGGTCATACAGAAGATGAATTAATTCCAAATCGCTTTCAAACTGTCCCAACAACTTCCCTTCTTCGTCTCTTACGATTCCCTGCCAGGAACTTCTCAACCGTGAGATAAAAGATACGTCCCGAGTCATATAGCTTCCTTTCTTTTTCAGAATCTCCTCTGATGTATGATAAATCTTCGGAGTACTGCAATAGGGCGCCGCCGCCCGTTCTTCTTTTTCCTGAAAACTTCTGGACTGTCTGGAAGCCTGTGGCTTTCCTATTTTATCAAGAATCTTGTCAATCACTACAAATAACTCTGTACTTCCGGAAAATATCACCTCGTCTTCCAGGGCAATACCATATATTCTTCCTCGGACGTCCTCTGTCTGATTTTCCGGACTGTCCACACAAAATCTGAGCGTTGTTGGGGTATGTTCCATAGCTCTTCTCCTTTTCTTCCACAGATTATCTATCTTCTCTGGTATCTGTCCCAGATACTTCCCAAAAACTGTTACTATCCTATTTTCTGTTCATCATATATTTTATACCATTTACACAATTTTTACAATCATTATTCTTTCCAACTGTCAAGAATCATAACACTTCACCCTTGCAGCTGAATTTACAGGTTTTATATTGACCCAAAATAGCCTGTGTACCTCTTAACCTGCCAGCGGAGCCTGATAAGTTCTTCTTCAAGAGAGAGACATAGTACTTCTACATAATAGGATTCCTCTGTTTTTAGTTCTTTTATAATTGGATTAGTTACTGAATCAGTAAGACACTTTTTAAACAAGTTTTAATGATCCCCATGCCGTATCGGCATGGGGCAGATATGTTCCGGCAATCAAAATATCGCCAAATTTTACTTTTCTGAATTGAAATACTCTTCTGTTTCTTCTTCAAAAGCAGATATGGAGTCAGCCTTGGCAGCCATCTTAAGTAAGATCTTTAACTTTGTAATATCTTCCAGCTTTCCGATTTTTTCCTGTAGCTCCTTTGGAATCTCTCCCAGTTCTTCCAGGAGCTCGAAAATATCTTCTTTTTTCGCTTCCAGTCTACCTTCCTGCTTTTCTTCTTTCAACATCTCTTCGAAAATCATATAGCGTTCTCCCATCTGGCGGTCTGTTTTGATCCTGCGGATTGTTTCCTGGAACTTCCTGACCAGTTCATCCTGGAAATCTCCTTCGCTTTCTTCCAGATCAGCCGTTACAAACTTCAGGAATCTGACAAGTCCCTCCGGCACTTCCGATTCATTTCTTCCCTGGGTATTCAGAAATATAGTGCTGCTTCCATCTTCCAGTTTCACTTTCCTGTCTTCTTGACATTCATTTCGGAATGTATAACAGTAAAGCCCCTGCCCAAAGGGATCAAAATCACAGACGAAGATCACAAAGGTATCCGGGATTGTCTCATACTCTTCTCCACTCTCCAGATATTCCATCACCATCTGGCTGTGATAATAACGGCTTCTCTTCCCCAGAGATTTCTTCTTTCTCACCTGCATTTCCACGTTATAGTGAGTATGATTATCGTCCTCTGCGTAGATATCCAGGCGGACTCCCTTATATTCTGGATGGTAAATGATACTCTTTTCCTTACTCACCACCACACGGGCAATAGGAAATCCCAGAACCATTTCCAGAAAACCTTTACAGTTTTCCTCCACTCGCATGACTGCTCCGAAAAGAAAGTTATCCTTGATCGTCAGGTCCTGTAATGTTTTTCGTTTCTTCATATTTCCTCCTGTTCTACAGAGGAATCCTATGGAGAAATTATAGCATAACTTTAGGTTGAAAACCATAGAAAGATTTATAGTAAATGTAATACTGGTAACAGCTCGTTGCTGTGAACGGAGTGAACAGTAACAACAGCTCAGCCTTCTACTGATACTAAAATAGCTTTTTCGAACTGTCAGTAATCCTTATATTTTTTCTCTTGTAGCTCTATTTTTTCAGTGCTATACTGGTGATAGGATATGTTTTGTGTTTCGAGGATCACACTTCAAAATCTATTACCTACAGAGTAAGGAGTTGCTTATGCACTACATAAATTTTTCCAGATTACAGGGAGCAGCCCTGTCTCTGGCTCTTCTCCTTTTATGTTCCGGCTGTTCCGGGAAATCAGCTTCTGCATCTGGTTCCGAAGCTTCCCAGGATTCTAAAAGTTCTCAATCTTCAGAGAAGCTTCGTCCCAACACCCCCCAGGTGCTGATACCGGATGCTTCTCAGAGTGAAATCTTAGGAGGAGAACCACTGACCATTGACATTTCCCACAAAGATCAGGGATATGTGATGGCCAGATATTCCGGTGATGCAGCAAAAGCGAATATTCAAATCACCGGTTCTGACGGGATCAATTACAAATATTTTCTTGCTTCCTCAGATACGTATACCCCCTTGCCTCTTACCAGTGGCAGTGGCTCTTACCAGATTGATGCTTATGAAAATGTGGTAGACAATAAGTATACACCCCTTTTTAAAGAATCCATGGAAGTTACACTCTCCGATGAGTTACTTCCTTATCTGTATCCCAACCAATATGTGTTTTTCACAGAAGAAATGAATGCTGTTTCTACCGCCCGGGATACGGTAGCGTCTGCCCAATCTGATTTGGATGCCGTGGCTGATATTTATCATTATATTATTGAACATATCACCTATGATGAAGAGAAAGCGGCTTCTGTAAAACCCGGATATCTTCCTGACATAGATTCCACTTTGTCCTCCGGAAAAGGTATCTGTTTCGACTATGCTTCCCTTACCGCTGCCATGCTTCGGTCTCAGGGAATTCCTACTCGTCTGGAAATCGGATATTCCGGTGAAGTATATCATGCCTGGATCAGTGTTTATATCGAAGACAAAGGTTGGATAGACAAAATTATAGAATTCTCCGGAGATTCCTGGACGAGAATGGATCCCACTTTTGCCTCTGGTAATGATAACAACAAAAAAATTCTGGAATATATCGGTGACGGTTCGAATTACACCTTGCAATATACCAGATGAAAGGAGTCTTATGAAAGCTTTATCTAATTCCGAATTAACTACATTTTGCGGTCAATTTGCATTGATCCTCCGTTCCGGTATTTCTTCTCTGGAAGGTTTATCTATTATGATAGAAGACACTCCGGAAGGAGAAGGGCGGCAGCTTTTGGAAAATCTGCTCCATGAAGTGGAACTTACAGGCAGTCTCTTTCCTGCTCTGGAGACAGTTGGATGTTTTCCTTCCTATATGTGCAGCATGGTAGAACTGGGAGAACAGTCCGGACGGCTGGATGACGTCATGCAAAATCTCTCCGATCATTACCGACGAGAAGAAATTCTGTCCAAAAGTATCAAAAGCGCCGTCACTTATCCTCTGATCATGCTGGGTATGATGATAATTATTATGACCGTTCTTATTGTACGGGTACTGCCCCTGTTCCACCGTGTATTTGAACAGTTGGGAGCCGGACTTACCGGATTTTCCGGAACTATCCTGCGCCTGGGACAATCCATGAGCAAGTACAGCCTGGTATTTATCGCCCTTTTCCTCATGGCAGCGGTCGCTTTTCTTTACTTTTTTTACACACAAAAAGGACGCAGCAAATTATCCGGATTTTCTACCCGTTTCTTTGTCACCCGTCATTTATCCGAAAAAATAGCCTGTTCTCGCTTCGCCAGAGGTATGTATCTGGCTCTTTCCAGCGGACTGGATGTAGATCAGAGTCTGGAAATGGTTGCAAGACTGGTAGACCACCCAATAATCAGCGAAAAAATTACCCTCATGCAAAAAAACTTGCAGAAGGAATCAGTTTTCAGGATGCCGCTACAGAATCAGAAATATTTTCCGGCATCTATCTGAGAATGATTCACATTGGCTTCAAAACCGGCGCTATGGATGATGTTATGAGAGAAATTTCTATTCGCTATGATGAAGATATTCAGGAACAGATGGATCGAATGGTTTCCCGTCTGGAACCCACACTGGTAGCCATCCTTTCCATTGCAGTGGGAATGATTCTTTTGTCCGTGATGCTCCCTCTCATGGGCATCATGTCCAATATGGGCTGACAGGAGGAACTGCTTATGAACCGTTTTCAACGACCTGAAAGAAGAAAAATACTGAGAAAATTATTACCTCTTGTTTTTTTTCTGCTGATTCTCATTCTATTTCTGGGAGGTCTGTCCTCAATCTCCCGGATTACTACCAAAAACGAAGAGGAAAGCCTGAAAAAATCCATCCTTCAAGGAGCTGTTCACTGCTACGCTACAGAAGGCTTCTATCCGGACAGTCTGGATTATCTCACGAAACATTATGGAATTCAGTATGACAGCGAAAAATATATTATTTTCTATGAGATTATTGGTTCTAACCTGATGCCCGACGTCCGAATCATTCCACGACAGGAACAGAAAGGAGACCTCTCATGAATCTGAAAAGCAAAAATCACACCCAGGGAACAGATTTATTTTTTACTCTGTCCCAGTTTGGCGTCTTTGCAGTATCCGCTTTTCTTCTGATTATGATTGGCGTGCAGGTATATCAATCTTCCGTGGTTTCCATGGAGGACACCTATTCCACCAGAACTTCTCTGGCTTATGTAACGGAAAAAATCCGCCAACATGATATCGCCGGAAATATTTTTCTGGACGAGCTGGATGGAAATACTGCCCTAGTGCTAAAGGATACTGTAAACAGTGATACATACCTTACTTATATTTACAGCGATCATTCCCATCTTTACGAATTGTCTGTAAAAGAAGGTACTCCGGTCTCTTCTGATCTGGGAGAAAAAATACTGGATGTGAAAGATTTCTCCATCACAGCCCTGTCCAATGGTTTCCTGGAGTTTTCTGCCAGTGACAGCGAAGGAAATCCTGTAACTCTCCTTCTCCATCTGAGAAGCGAAGACCTGTAACACGAAAGGAAGATTTGTCTTATGAATCCATCCCGCAATACCCGTTCCAGCATATTTCTTCTGGAACTTATGATTGCCATTTTATTTTTTTCTCTGGGAAGCGCTATCTGTATTCAGGTATTCGTAAAAGCCCATACCTTAAACCAGTCTGCACAGGATCTCAGCTTTGCTTCTACGCAGGTATCCAGTGTAGCTTCTGTGGTCAAATATACAGATCAGACTATGACCTCTCTGAAAAAATTCTATCCCCTGATTCAGGAGACAGAAGACGGATTTATCATCTCTTATGATAAAAACCGAAAAGAATGCGCTGCCAAAGATGCTTATTATCAACTTATGATCTGCCCTGGTACCGAAGAATCCATGCAAACTTCTTTGCTCCAGATAAGGAATCTGGAAAACGGTTCTCTGATTTATGAACTGAATCTTCGTTATCCGCTTCAAATTACAGCCGGAAAGGAGAGTGAATCATGAACACATCCCCGAAGCGTTCCGTAATCAGTACCGGAACTACTACCATTGTGTTGATTTTTGTGCTTTTATGTCTTCTCACCTTTTCCGTTCTTTCTCTGGTAAGCGCCAGAGCAAATATGAAAATGAGCCAAAAAAGTGCAGATCAAACTACCGCATTTTATGAAGCGGAAAATACAGCCAATACCATTTTAAATAATGTAATTCAATGTGTGGAAGAACATAAGAATATGACAGATTCTTCCGCATTTTATGCACAGGTACGCTCTCAGTTAGAAGGTTCTGACGGAATTACTTTCTCTTCTGAAAATGTTCTTACCTGGCAAGTTCCCATAAAAGAAAAACAATTTCTTAATGTGACGGTTTCTCTTTCTTTGGAACCCTTATCCAATGGAAACCATTATCAAATTATCGCTTGGAATACTTCAAACAATTACGAATGGGGCGAAGATCAGACCATCCCCCTTCCTCAGAAGGAGCATTTTCCAGATATTTCTACGGAGGAATAAGATATGAATGCTTTAGATTTTTTAACGAAAACCACTCACGAGGGAGCATCCGACCTTTTTATCGTTGCCGGACGCCCTCTTTCCTATAAAAAAGGAGGAAAAATCACTCTGATTGACGAAGAACGGATAATGCCGGCACAGTCTGAATCCCTGATTCGGGAAATCTATGATCTGGCCGATCACCGGGATATTTCTCGACTTCTTCAGTCAGGGGACGATGACTTTTCTTTTGCCGTAAGCGGACTGTCCCGTTATCGCGTCAGCGCCTATATGCAGCGTGGCTCTCTGGCTGCCGTAATTCGAATCATCACCTTTGAACTGCCAGATCCTGCCGCCCTAGGTATCCCTTCTTCTATCGTTGAATTAGGTTCCCTGAAAAAAGGTCTGGTTCTTGTGACCGGACCGGCGGGAAGCGGAAAATCCACCACTTTAGCCTGCATCATTGACGCTATCAACCAGACACAGGAAAAACACATTATTACACTGGAGGACCCTCTGGAATTCCTTCACAGACACAAAAAGAGTATTGTCAGCCAACGTGAGATCAGTTCCGACACGGATAGTTATGTGGTAGCTCTGAGAGCTTCCCTCCGCCAAAGTCCTGATGTAATCCTGTTGGGAGAAATGCGTGACTTTGAGACTATTTCCATTGCTGTCACCGCCGCTGAAACCGGGCATCTGGTTCTTTCTACTCTCCATACCCCGGGAGCAGCCAATACCATTGACAGAATTATTGACGTATTTCCTCCTAATCAGCAGCACCAGATCTCTGTTCAACTGGCTTCTGTTCTTCAGGCAGTCGTTTCTCAGCAGTTGATTCCCGGCGCCGATGGAAATTCCATGGAAGTGGCTTTTGAGTTGATGAATACCACTCCCGCCATCCGAAACATGATTCGTGAAAATAAAATTCACCAGATCGACGGCTTAATCTATTCTTCCTCCTCCGATACCATGTTTTCCATGGACAGCAGCTTGTTAGCTCTCTACAAGAAAGGAAAAATCACTCAGGCGGAAGCTCTGGCTCATGCCTCCAACCCGGAAATGTTAAAACGGAAGCTTTAAAAGCTTCCGTTTTCTTCGTAATAGCCATATGGATTATTGCATATCTACAATCTTATATTCTCCACGCTTTTCATGTTTTACTTCATATAACGCCTGGTCTGCCCGATGATATAACTCTTTAAAATCATATCCTGGTTTTCTCACCAAAACCGCACCGGCAGAAGCACTGATAGTCACTTGCTGACTTTCCGTACCATATGTTAAATGAAGTTTGTGCAAAAGACTTTCTATATTTTTAGACACTACTTTTTCCGGAATATTTTTAACAAATACTAAGAATTCATCGCCACCTAAACGCCCCAGTATATCATATTCACGAAAATGCTGTGTCAAAATATGCGCTACATCCTGCAAGGCCTTATCTCCTACTTGATGCCCTAAAGTATCATTCAATGTTTTAAAATAGTCCAGATCCATAATCATGCATACATGTACTGTATCATCTACCCCTAATGGTTTCACCAAACATTCTCTGATCTTTTCCACACTGCATCTTCTATTGTACAAACCTGTTAACTGATCTGTATTTGCCTCTTTCCGCAATTGTTTTGTCTCTGTAATATCTTCAACCATTCCCACACTCTGAGAAAGTTCACCGGCTTCATCAGTCACTCCAAAGAATTGAATTTTCAAATATCTCTTCTTACCATTCACATTCATCTTCAGATTAATCGTTCTATTCTCGCTCACAAGGCTCAGATTGTTAAAAATCCACTCCATCTTTTGTTCTAGTTCTTTGTCCCCAAACAAATACTTTTTAATTTCCACTGGGGCATTATCTATCTGTTGAGGCAATCCTATCGCCAACACCTCATTGTTAATAAAACGAATTCTTTTAGACTTTAAGTCATAAATGGCAAGCATTACTTCTGCCTTATTGGAAGCTATTTTGAATACTTGTTCATTCAATAACAATTGTTTGTTATATTCCTGCGTCCATTTCTTTTCTTGATAAAAATAATATAAAATCACAATACCTAAAATCAGCAGTACGCCAACTATTTTAACCGTCAGAAGATATACATCTTTATCAAGAATAAAATCCGTAGCGCTTAGCACTTTATCTTTATTCATGATAGTAACGACACACCAGTTATTAAACTTCAAGGGTGAAAAAAATAGAATCTCTTCATTTTCTTCCGTCCACACCTCAACAAATACACTTTCTTCGTTACTGAGTTTTCGCTGAATCTCTCCCACACTGCTGCTGGAATTCATCTGCCGGATACCTTCATAAATATTTTTTCGTTTTCCCAGCAAACTAGTCTCTTCCTTCAGGATATAATTTCCTTCCGTATCGATAATCTGAATAAATTGCTCTTCATTTTCCAAAATGGTATTTTCGTATATACGTAGATTATCTTGCTCCAAAACTCCATATAAAACCCCGATTACCTCATTCTTATTCTTCAGACCCATAACCGGAACACCAAGAATAATCACTCGTTTATTTACCAGATTAGAATCTCTGACTTCCAAAACTTCTCGTTTATACCGAATACACTGTTGAAAATATTCTCTGTCCGCAATATTAAGAGTATCTCCATTTGTCACCCTCGCATTTCCCTGTGCATCCGCCAATCCCAGACGCTGAAAACCCACCAGTTTTCTTTTATCCAGAAATTCCTGAAGTCTCTTTATATTTTCTTCCTTCTGAATACTCTCACGACTCATATATTCAGCCAGACCATACAACGTATTTGTAAGACTTTCTAAATTTTTCTCCACCACAGCACTTCCCTGCATAGAAAGTTCTTTCATAGAGTCCATCTGTAAATCATACATACGTTTTTGAATTTTCTCATTAAACCCTACCAAAGTCACCGCAATGAAAAACACTCCAATAATAGCCAAGAACACCATTATAATATATTTTTCTTTCCTTATTCTTTCCATATGTATCGATCACCACCTGAGAAAAATCTTGTCTTATATATTTTACCATGAGAATAATAATCGCACCACAGTAATTTTAGATAATTACTATAGAAATTCTATTTTTTCCATAACATATTCATCCAATAACCTTGCAACAGACGCAACAAAACCATTGTTGCTTCCCATCTTCTTCTCACTAATTTCATATTTTAAATTTTTTTTCAAAATCCTCTTGCTTTTTTTTAAGAAATAAAGTATAATACAATCTTGTTAGAGCTTATAAGCTTTGATAAATGGATGGATTCCCGAGTGGCCAAAGGGGACAGACTGTAAATCTGCTGCAAATTGCTTCGGTGGTTCGAATCCACCTCCATCCATTCGGAGAAGGAATCTACAGACCTTGATAGCAAAAAGGTTCGAATCCACCTCCATCCATTCGGAGAAGGAGTCTACAGACCTTGATAGCAAAAAGGTTCGAATCCACCTCCATCCATTCGGAGTATTTTTCATTCCGATATGCCGCAGTGGCGGAACTGGCAGACGCCCGGGACTTAAAATCCCGTGGGTAGTGATACCCGTACCGGTTCGATTCCGGTCTGCGGCAGTGCTTAAAAACAGGAGAAACGTTGATTTTGCAACGTTTCTCCTGTTTTTTATACCATTTCATTTTAAACACCATCCTACTAATAAGCCCATTTTTTTAAATGACTAATGACAAGTATACAAAAACCAAACATATTACAGGAAGATAACAATAGTGAATAGATACTGTAAAAACTGTGGAAACAAATTACAGGGAAATGAAAAATTTTGTCCTGCATGCGGCAATAAAATTCAGCCAAATATAATCCCCCAAAAAACTAGCCAATGCACTGGTACTCCAAAGAAAAAAACACTAAAGAAAATCATGATACTAAGTGTATCTTGTCTTTTGTTGATCGGAATTTTTTTAATATTTATTTTTCTTTCCTTATATCCAAAAACAAACAATAAAAACATGCCTTTGGAAACAAATTCAAAGAAAACAAATGAACTAGTGCAAGAAAAAAAAGTTCAAGCATCTAATGAACAGAAAAATACAGAAAAAGAACCAGCGCCAACAAATAAACTCAGAGAACCAGCACAGAACATACAAGGAGAAAAAAATTCATCTACAGAAACAGAAGATACATATATTTCTTCCGAAAGCAATTCTACCAAGAACGATTCTCCTGATCAAATACATACTCTTGCTTTAAAATACTATGGCGACTTCCTGGAATATTACAAAAACCAAGAATCTTCCGGATTCTCCGATGGACCTTGGGAATTAATAAATGAAATGTTCTTCTCGCAAGCCTTTTTCCCAGATGGCTTCAAGAATTCTGGTATCACATTATATTATACTGTAATTGATCTTTCCAATGATGGAGTTCCAGAATTATTTATAAGCGACAAAGAAACAATATATGATGCTTACGGAATCATGGAGAACGAAGGACAAATATGGCCTTTATTTGGTGATTCTTCAATGGGAAATCGAACCCATTATACCATTTGTGAAAATAATTTGATACTATGCGAAGGCAGCTCTGGCGCTGACTATAATTCTATCGCATATTATCAAGTAGAACCTCATGCTTATACAGCAACCTGTAGTGAAGCAATTGTACAAGACGGACAAAAATACTATTTCGCCACTGAAGATTCCTATGGATTTTCTTATATATCTGAATCCAGCCAAAATGATTATGAATCTTTCACCACACAACATACCGCAAAAGAAAACATCCACTGGTTGAAACTTTCAGAATTCTAAAATTTCTGAAAGTTAAATATCCTGTTTTTTCTAAACACCAAGGAAAATAGAATATCTTATTTACAGACTTTTCTTTATAATTGCCTCTCAATCAACAAAAAACTGCCAGCAGATAATCTACTGGCAGAATAAATTTATATTTTTTCACTTGATTTTCTCACCCTGTTACACCGGTTCTACAAATTAATTTTCTGCATCTTGCGCATACAGTACAATAGCGCCCAACGGGGACAACTCCACGCTCAGGTATCCTCCGGATACAGTGTACTCTTTTTCCGCATCTGTAAATCCGACAGCATTTGTTTCCATTACCTGTTTCATAATTTTTTCTTTCGTTCTGCTAAGTCCCAGCTCCCAAACCGGTATATCCACAGTTATATTCTCGTTATTATTATTTACTGCAACCACAATCTGTTCGTCACGGGAGAATCTTCCATAAGCGATCAGGTTATATTCATCCAGCAAAAATTTAACGGAACCTGTTTTCAATACAGGATATTTTCTATGCATGGCAATGGCCATCTTATAAAATCTCAAAAGATTTTTATCTTCTTTTCCCCATGGATAAGTTCTTCGGTTATCCGGATCTGTAAATCCGCATACCCCTGCCTCATCTCCATAATACAGAGTAGGCGCTCCCGGCCAGGTCATCTGCATCACTACAGCTTCACGCAGTACTGCCTTATTTACATTTTCTTCTGCCGCCCTGTGTCCCAACTGCGCCACACGGCCAACTCTTCCATTCGTTCTGGTCAAAAAACGGGAATGGTCGTGATTATCCAGTTCATTCATTGCCGTTTGAAGAGAAGGTGCATAGAATCGAGAGCTGTTGTATCGGATAGCATCCTGAAAACTTACTGGGTTTCCTTTCAAATCCGAACGGTATTGGTCACTGTGCTTCTCCATTCCGGTAAGGAACCAGGAAATCGGCTCCATAAAGGCATCATAGTTCATCACAGTGTCCCACTCATCCCCCTGCAGCCAGGGACTGGCATCTCCATAATGTTCTGCAATAATCACAGCTTCCGGATTTGCCTCTTTTACCACCCGGCGAAATTCTTTCCAAAAAAGGTGATTGTATCCGGCGCTATGCCCCAGATCTGCCGCCACATCCAGCCGCCAGCCGTCTACATTGTAAGGGGGAGAAACCCATTTTCTCGCAATATGCATAATGTATTCCTGAAGTTTCGGAGAATCTTCATAGTTCAGTTTCGGAAGGGTATCATGTCCCCACCATCCATCATAAAACTCATTATATGGCCAGTCATGCTCATTGTGAAACTTGAAGAACGTATGGTAAGGACTGTCCGCCGCAACATAAGCTCCCTTCGCATATCCCTCCTGTTTCTCGTAAATCCGTTCTCTGTCCAGCCATTTATTAAAAGAGCCACAATGGTTAAATACACCATCCAAAATAACCTTCATACCTCTTTTATGAATCTCTTCTACCAATTCAATGAAAAATGTGTTGCTGGCTTCCAGATTCTTTTTATTCGTCACCCGGTTAATATAACGACTGGCATGGCTATTGTCCCGATCTCCCGGATAAAGAAGTTCTCCTTGATCTTCCACAATTTTTCCATAATGGGGATCAATATAATCATAATCCTGAATGTCATATTTGTGATTAGAAGGAGATACGAATATAGGATTCAGATAAATCACTTCTATTCCCAGATCCTGAAGGTAATCCAGTTTATCCATAACTCCCTGAAGATCTCCTCCATAGAAGTTCTTCACATCCAAATTATCCGGAAGTTTTCCCCAGTCTTCCACCCGGTTACAGGAGCCATCAATATAATAATATTCTCCCGTAAGTACATCATTGGAGGGATCTCCATTGCAAAAACGATCCACGAAAATCTGATACATCACTGCACCTTTTGCCCAATCCGGCGTCTTAAAGCCTGGAATGATACCAAAAGAATACTGCTCCTGCAGTTGTCTTGAAACACCTAATTCATTATAATAGCATACGATTTTCCCTGACTGTATTTCAAAATAGTAATGAACAGCTTCCGCACCCAGTTCAATATCAATACTATAATAGTCAAATCCTTCCCGGCTTTCCGTGAGAACCATTTTAGACCTGGTCGCTCCACTGATGAAATATACCGCATCCACATTATTCTTTAATGTTCTGAAACGGATTGTTACCACATCACCGGCCTCCGGTTCAAAAGGTGTCCTATATTGTTTTGTCTCATCACTGAACAATGCTCTTTTACTGAAAACAGGTCGCATCTTCGAAATATATTCCTGTGCCCGTTTGGCATCGCTATATTGTTCCATATAATTCTGCCCTCATTTCTATATTTTATCGTAACCTGCTCATCCTCTGCGGTTACATTCTATCTAATTTATTGTATCGTATCATTTCTCAAAATACAACTGTTTCATGTAAAGAATCTTCCCTGCTTCTTTTCCTGTTTTTCAAATATAATCCATATATTTGATGTTAGGACGGATCTATATTTTTGCACAGTAAAAAAGACAGCCGAAGCTGTCTTTTTTGGAGAAGGTATTTCTTCTTATGGGGTGTAGCAAAAACTATATAATGTATTGGGGGGTTTTTACAGTTATTATAATACCATGACCCTCCGAAAAAGTCTGCACAAACCTGTTTTTTTTTCACCCTGTTTTTTATTCATTTTTACACGGATTGAAAAATGATTGTTTTTACTCTTCGGAATTTTGTACAATTTCCGGTGTTTCTTCCCCATTTTTTTCCTGTTCGAATAATTTCACAAATTCTTCATTGCCAATCTTCTCTTTTTCCAGAAGCAATTTTGCGCATCCGTGAAGTACATATTCATATTGGCTAATGACTGCTTTAGCCTTTTGATAGCATTCATCTATAATCCGTTTTACTTCCTGATCGATAGCCGATGCCGTATTTTCACTGAATCCTCTTGCATGAGCCAGATCTCTTCCTATGAACACTTCATCCTGATCATCTCCATAGGCAACCATTCCCATACTTGCAGACATACCATAGCGGGTTACCATAGATTTTGCAATCTGCGTAGCCTGCTTAATATCCTGAGAAGCTCCTGTGGTAATATCATCAAAGATCAATTCTTCTGCGATTCGCCCACCCAGGCATACCTGAATATGTTCCAGCATCTTCCCTCTCGTATTAAACATCTCATCCTGGCTTGGAAGTGGCATCGTATAACCTGCTGCCCCCATTCCGGTAGGGATAATAGAAATCGTATATACTGGTTCCATCTGGTCCAGCACATGGAATAAAATCGCATGACCTGCCTCGTGATATGCAGTAATCTTCTTTTCTTTCTCTGAAATCACCCGGCTATGTTTCTCTGTACCGATACCCACTTTTATAAACGCCTTCTGAATGTCCTGCTGTTTCAAAAATACTCTTCCGTCTTTCGCTGCCAGGATAGCAGCCTCATTCAACAGATTTTCCAGCTCTGCACCGGTAAATCCCGCCGTAGTCTGCGCTATCTGTTTCAGATCCACATCGTCTCCCAGCGGCTTTCCTTTTGCGTGTACCTGAAGAATTTCTTCTCTTCCCTTCACATCCGGTGCTCCTACCATGATCCGCCGGTCAAATCGTCCCGGTCTTAAAATTGCCGGATCCAAAATATCCACCCGGTTGGTAGCCGCCATCACAATAATACCTTCATTGGCTCCAAAACCATCCATTTCCACCAGAAGCTGGTTCAATGTCTGTTCTCTCTCATCATGACCGCCGCCCATTCCGGTACCTCTTCTTCTGGCTACCGCATCAATCTCATCAATAAAAATAATACAGGGACGATGTCTCTTTCCTTCTTCGAAAAGATCTCTCACCCGGGAAGCGCCTACGCCTACAAACATTTCAACAAAATCCGAACCGGATATGGAGAAGAAAGGCACACCCGCTTCTCCTGCAACCGCTTTTGCCATCAGAGTTTTTCCCGTACCGGGAGGTCCCACCAGAAGAACTCCTTTGGGAATTCTGGCTCCTACCCGGTTATATTTTGAAGGCACTCTCAAAAAATCCACAATTTCTTTCAGATCTTCTTTTTCTTCCTGAAGTCCGGCAACATTATTGAAATTAATTTTTTTATCTGCCTCTGTAGACATCTTTGCCCGACTTTTTCCAAAGTTGGACATTTTACTGCCCCCGCCTCCGCTTCCGGCAGAAGCTCTTCCGAACATCATAAATACCATAAATACCAGGATACCCAACGTAATCAACGGAACCGCCACTGTCAGCATCTTGTTCTCCTGAGGTACATTTGTCTGTTCATAAGCAACTTCATATTGATCCAGCATGGAGCGAATTTCTTTTACATCATTGACATACATATCCATCTTCTGCCCATTATCTAACAGAACAACCAACTGTCCCGTAGGAACCTGTGCATTTTGATGGATTACTGCTTCTACCACATGACCGCTTTTCAGGTCATTTTCAAAAGCATTATAAGAATAATTATTCTGATTTTGCATCTGTCGAGTCAGGTAGCTGAAGGATAGTACGATTGTCGTTACCAAAATCAGCCATACCAGGACTCCTCTCGACTGTTTTTTCACACTGTTTCTCCTTTCAGCTTGTTACGCTTCCGGCTGTACCACGCCGATATATGGGAGATTTCTATATTTCTGTGCATAGTCCAGACCATATCCCACTACGAATTCATCCGGAATATCAAAGCAGGTATAATCCACATGCACTTCTTTCACCCTGCGTTCCGGTTTATCCAACAGCGTACAAAGCTGAAGGCTGGCCGGATGTCTCTGTTTCAAAATCTCAATCAAATAACTAAGTGTACGTCCCGAATCAATAATATCTTCCACGATCAGTACGTCTTTTCCCTCCAGAGGTTCATCCAGATCTTTGATAATCTTTACAACACCACTGGATTTTGTATCATCTCCGTAACTGGAAACGGACATAAAATCCAAAGTCACCGGCACAGTAATTCTCTTTGCCAGTTCACATGCAAAAAATACACTTCCTTTTAAAATGCATATCATATGTACACATTTTCCTTCATAAGCTTCACTGATCTGTTTTCCAATCTCTTCGATTCGCTGATCGACCTCTTTTTCTCCTATCAGAACACTGATTTTATCACTCATGGATATCTCCTCCTTTTATCTGGATATGTAATATGTGGTGTGTCTCTTCTGACACTTTATACTTCTGGCTGATCCGATCACCGATCACCCAAAGAATTTCATTTTTCTCTGCAATCAATCCCAGCCACTCCCTATCCTGACGGGGAATCTTTCTGTCAATCAGATAATCCTTCAGTTTTTTGCTTCCGCCGGAAGGATGGGCGCTGAATCGATCTCCCGGTTGACGATGTCGAAATACCAGACTATCTTTTATATTATCATAATTCAACCATTTCGTATACGCTTTTTCGGGAATTCTAAGAAATTTATCCCTCATTTCTTCTCTGGAAATCACATGGCATTCCACAAAATATTCTCCCACCTGAGTTATTCCGGGAATTTCAAGAACCCTTTCCTCACATTCATGAAAAATTTTGATAGCCGTAGTTGATGGCTTCTCATCATTTGTCCGAAATACTATTCCCTCATATGTCCTCTCGGCTATCCATCCGTATGGCAGATCTACCTGTTTTCCCACCTGTTTTCCCCATAACCCGTGAATCATCTCCACATGGTCTCTCGTAAAATCCTTCATTTTGCCGGAAACTTCTTTCAATGCTCTGAGAATAATCCGTCGGGACAGCAAATCATTCTCTTCCCGAAGCTTCTCTACAAGAAAAATCTTTTCCCCCTGCTTCCGGGAATATTTTTTCATTTTTTCTTCCGTAAGCTGTTCCAAAAAATCTTGAATCTCTCCCAACTCTTTTGCTGTCTGCGCCATATGTGAGACCGTCTTAGGATTAATTTCCTGACAAAGATAATCTACCACATGATGACGGATTTTATTCCTGGTATAGTGATCATCCAGATTGGTACTGTCTGTCTGCCAACATATCTTCTTTTGCTCAAGATAAATCTCCACTTCCCGCCGCGTCATACAAAGCAAAGGACGAATCCGATTTCCATATACAGGTTTCAAACTGCACAGTCCTGCCGCCCCGGTTCCCCTTGCCAGGTGATGCAGCATAGTCTCTGCCAGATCATCCTGATGGTGGGCAAGTGCAATTTTATTTCCTCCCTCCTTCTGACAAATCTGTGAAAAACTCTCATACCGGGCGTTTCTTCCTGCCTCTTCCAGAGAAATTCCTGATTCCTGTGATATTTTCTCCACATCTACATGACAGGCATAAAAAGGAACTTTCTCCCGACTGCACAATTCCCTGACAAATTCTTCATCCCGAACAGCTTCCCCTTCTCTGAGATGATGATTCACATGGACTGCTATTATTGAAAAATCATATATTTTCTGTAACTCTTTCAGCAAATATAACAAGCATACGGAATCTGCTCCTCCGGAGATTCCTGCCACGATCCTGTCTCCCTTTTGAATCATCCTGTACTTTTCCACAAACTCCTGAACTTTTCTCTCTGTTTTCCCCATGGAAATCTCTTTTCCTCTCTATTTTTTCCACATTCCCGCTACCAGCACCGTCATATCATCTCTGGCGCGATAGTTACTGTAACTTAATACTTTTTCCAAAATATATCTCCCCAGTTCTCTGGGCATCTCTTCTTGTGCCTGAAGAATAATTTCTTTCATAATTTCTTCTTCCTGTTTTCCCGGAAGCGCATCCAGAACACCGTCTGTCACCATAACCAGATAATCTCCGTCATATAACTTCTTGGAAGTTTTCTCAAAATCCAACTGCTGCACCAGTCCCGCCGCCATACTGGTGGAGGTAATCGTTTCCACCCAATTCGAGCGCCTGATAAATGTGGTGGCAGCCCCTGCCTTCAAAAACTCACAGATACCGCTGTATAAATCCAGCGAACATACATCCACACTGGAAAACATTCCATTCTTTCTTTGAAGCACTAAAGCAGAATTCACCATTCTGGCTGCTGTTTCCCGGGAAAATCCTGAAGTAACAAATTGTTCCAGCAATTCTACTACCGTTTCGCTTTCCCGGCAGGCCTCCACCCCGGATCCCATACCATCCGAAAGACACATCACAAACTGATCATCCGTACTGGCACAGGCATAGTTATCTCCCGACACAGTTTCCCTCTCCTTTGTCACCCGGGCAACCCCATACAACACCTTATAATTCACATCTTCCGTAAATAAAACCGTCTTCATATCACTGTTTAGAACGGCTCTGCTTTCTCTGGAGGGTACCATTTTACATCCGCATACCTGCGAAAGCTGACGAGCCACCTCTTTCATGGTCATACACTGTCCGCCTCTGGTTCTCATGGTAAGAAAAATTCTCCATTTCTCATCCGGTTTTGAAAGCATCCACACCTGCTTCACCAAAATATGTTGTTTTTGCAGTTGTTTACGGATTTTCTCTTCCATGGCAGTAGGCATGGTAGAAATATCGCTTACATCCCCTGATAACTTCTGTATCAGTCTCGCTACCTCATTTAACTGCTCTGCTACCGCCAGACGATTTTCTATCAGCCGATTCCTATATAACAACTCTTCCCGTGCCTCAAAAAAAGATTTTTGAAGTCCCTCGGTAAAGCGAACCGCCTGACGACATTCTCCAATCCAGTCCCCCTGCGCCCGCAAAAATTTATCCGGATCTCCGTCTTCGATAATCTGGAGTATTTCATATACTTTCTGACTTGTTCTGTGTTCCATCTCTTCCCAGCAATAATCTTTCTGTGGACATTCTTTGCATACACCTTCCTGAACATGAGAAAAAATATCCTGAATTTCCCCTTGTGACAACTGCTGCTGATAATTGGGCAATTCGTAAAAGGTATGTGCCAGACGCTGAAACGATCTGGCATACCGTTCAATTTTTTCTTTCTGCGGATAAGCATCGTATATCGGTTTCCCTTTTGTCCTATCTGTGAAAATAAGTTTTGCCATGTCCCGGACAATCAGTAAAGCACTGACTGCGAGCATGGCAATCATCCACATCTGCATGCATCCCTGACCCCCTTATCGCCTTGCCGGAGCGTATTGCCTCCGGATGTCCTTAAAGGAGTATTATAAATGCTGCTTTCCAAAAAACTTGTCAAATTCACAAATATCTTTGCAAAAATTTTTAGACAAAAAAATCACTTTGTCTCTTTGAAGATAATTTCATTTTCTTTCACAAGACCAATCTTTTCTTTTGCAATCTTTTCCACATACTCATCACTTTGCATATACTTCTGCAATTCTTCAATCTCCCCTGTACGCGCCTGTTCTTCCTCTAATTGTTTCTCCAACTGAGCATACCGTTCTTTGTTCTGGCGAATTTTATTCTGAAGGGAATGACCTTCCACCAGAAGAACCGCCAAAAGCATACAGACAACTCCGCTGATTCCCAGCATCGCTGCTCTATTCTGCACGTTTCGCCGTCTTGCTTTTCCATTTCTTTTTTTTACAGTCTTTTTCTTTCTGACCATATTTCGCTCCCCTGTTTCTGTGATGCTTTTCATATACTGAGATTCTACAACGGGAAATATAAAATTTCAACCTTTTTGCCAAAATAACTGCTTTTCTCAAAGGAATTCTCAGGATTTCTTTCCCTTTCTTCAAAATTCCTCCTGCATACCTGACAAAATATCTGCTCAGTGAAAAATGCCAGGCCAAAGCTCCTGCTCCCACCCCTGCCAAAAGATATCCCCTTAAAACTCCTGCATTTTCACGGAAAAATCCAGAAAACAGAAACAAACTGCTTCCAATCCAAAACAACAAATCTTCTGCCCCTGCCGTTATCTTAGAATGCAAAAATACCTTTCTTAAAATCCGAAGACAATCATAAATCATACAGAGCATCGCGCCATACCACAGAGAATTCATAAACAAAACCAGTTCTCTCCCCATATAACTGCTCATACTTACTGAAACAGCCTTTTTATCAGGCTTCCCTTCTTCTTTTTCCCATAAACTCCCTGCTCTGTATAAACCAGACTGTCTACATTTCCCTCCACATCCACCTCGCCGGTCTCCAACTGCAAACGGCTTACATGGAGTTCTTTTCCTTTGATCGCCATCATCCCCTGGGTTGTTTCCAGAAGTATTTGCTCCGAATCAAACGCCATCACATCCACTACCCCTGTCAGTGTTCCTCGCTTTCGTTCCTGCAGATGAATCCCGTGGACACTGTCTTTTCTTTCTTCCATAAAAAAATCCCTCCATATCCTGTACCATGCTCCGCCGCCCTTTTGGGCAGACGGACTATGATACATTATATGAAGGGGGATTCTTACAGATACCGGTATAATTCCTGAGCTTCCTCTTTTCTTACCGTTTCCTGTACATTTAATACTTCTACTTTTACTGCCTTACTTCCAAACTGGATCTCCAGTACGTCTCCCACTTTTACCTGAGCAGATGCCTTGGCCGGTCTCTCATTAATCAATACTCGCCCCGCATCGCAAGCTTCATTCGCCACTGTTCTCCGTTTGATCAGCCGAGAAACTTTCAAAAATTTGTCCAGTCTCATATATACGAAAACCTGTCTGAAATTATTCGTTAATCAGATCTTTCAGTGCTTTACCAGCTTTGAACTTAGGAGCTTTGGAAGCTTTGATAGTCATAGCTTCACCAGTTGCAGGATTTCTTCCTTCTCTTGCTGCTCTTTCAGAAACTTCGAAAGTACCGAAACCAACTAACTGAACTTTCTCACCTTTCTTTAATTCTTCAGATACTACGTCAACAAATGCTTTTAAAGCAGCTTCTGCATCCTTTTTGGATAACTCTGTCTGTTCTGCCATAGCTGCGATCAATTCTGTTTTATTCATGTTATTCCTCCTATAAGTAGTTAAAGTATATTGTTATGCTGCCGCAGACATCCTCTGCGGCAACATTTTTACTACACCTATTTATATACTGTCACATATATTTTGTCAAGGATTTTAAAGATATTTTATTCTTCTTACAGCATCTTATCAATCATAGAAAGAATTTCTTTGCCCAAAGCCGCAGATTTCTCATCAGCATCTTCCAGAGAAGTTCCTTTTACTCCATAGTAGAATTTTACTTTCGGTTCTGTTCCGGATGGTCTTACACATACCCATGCGTCATCTGTCAGATCATAGTACAGTACGTTGGAACTTGGAAGACCGGTAGCTCTTGTTTCTCCGGTTGCCAGATCCACAATGGTATCTTTCTTATAATCTCTTGCAGAAACCACATCATAAGCGCCGATTTTCTTCGGAGGATTGGTACGGAATGTTTCCAGAATCTCCTGAATCTTAGCCAGTCCTTCGATACCCTTTAATGTTACAGACTGGATATCGTCTTTGTAATAACCATATTTTTCATACATATCGATCATGGCATCCCACAGAGTTTTTCCCTGCGTCTTGTAATAAGCTGCTGCCTCACAAAGCGCCATAGTAGCCACGATTGCGTCTTTATCTCTTGCATGAGTTCCGATCAGGCAGCCGTAACTTTCTTCGAAACCAAACAGATACGTTCCTTTTCCACTCTTTTCAAATCCAAGAATCTGCTGACCGATAAACTTAAATCCTGTAAGAACTTCGATAAAACGCAGACCATAAGATTTAGCAATAGCTGCCGCCATATTGGTAGTAACAATCGTACTGATCACTGCTCCATCCTCCGGCAGACTTCCGTTTACTGCTTTTCTCTGGCTCAGTTCATATTCTTCCAGAAGACATCCTGACATATTACCTGTCAGAGTATGGTATTCTCCTGTCTTAGAATCTTTTACACGAACACCCAGACGGTCTGCATCCGGGTCAGTAGCCAGTACAAGATCTGCATCCACTTCTCTTGCCAGTTTCAGTCCCAGATCAAAAGCTTCATCTGCTTCCGGATTTGGATAGCTTACCGTAGGGAATTCTCCGTCCGGCAGTTCCTGTTCCTTCACAACGTATACATTCTCAAATCCCAACTCTGCCAGAACTCTTCTTGCCGGAATATTACCTGTACCATGTAAAGGTGAATACACGATCTTCAGTTCTTTCGCCATTGCTTTGATCGCATCCATGTGGATAACCTGGCTTTTCAGTTCTTCCATATAAGCGTCATCTACATCTTTACCGATAACAATATACAGACCTGCTTTTTCAGCCTCCTCTTTATCCATAGTCTTCACATCGTTATAATCTGTCACTTTCTGAACTTCTGCCATAATTCCGCTGTCATGAGGCGGTGTAATCTGGGCGCCATCCTCCCAGTAAACTTTATAGCCGTTGTACTCCGGCGGATTATGACTTGCTGTAATATTGATACCTGCAATACAACCCAGCTTACGTACAGCATAAGAAAGCTCCGGTGTAGGACGAAGGCTTTCAAAAATATAAGCCTTAATTCCATTTGCCGCCAGACAAAGAGCTGCTTCCTGGGCAAATTCCGGTGACATCCGGCGGGAATCATAAGCAATCGCCACACCCTGCGCCTGTGCATTCACTGCTGCAATATAATTTGCCAGTCCCTGAGTTGTTTTTCTCACCACATAAATGTTCATTCGATTGGTTCCCGCGCCGATCACACCACGCAGACCTGCCGTACCAAATTCAAGATCTTTATAAAATCTTTCCTTGATTTCCTTGTCATCATCAGCGATACTTCTTAACTCACTCTTTGTTTCCTCATCAAAATACGGATTACTTAACCATGATTCATATGTTTCTCTGTATTCCATCATAGTACCTCCCAAAATATTTTCCGATAATCTGCTCTGACAGATATTCTTTTTTCATTATATACTATATAGTAGAAAAAGGAAAGTAAAAGCCTGGAATTGTTGATATATTTTAGTAACAATTCGTTACTGTTCATACTGTGATTATCCCACGAGGTGTTTTGGTATGTATATGCCAAAATCCCGAGACATACTTTGCATTCGTTAATGAAAATATCTGATAAACTCATTCCAGGGCTGTACCAAAGCAATTGTCTGTTCCAGTTTTTCCAGATTTTTCTGAGAAATCCACACCTTATTACTGTTGGTATAAAAATTAGCCAATTTCCAGAATTTCCACGGATAGGACAGATAACATTTTAAACTCCTAATCTCTCTTTCCGTCAAAGTTTTCTCTCGGTCATAGGAATGAAGCATCTCTTCTCCCATCCGTATATCCCATTGGTATTTCTCGAGAATTTTTCTCATAAATTGCCCCAAATCGCATATCTGAGGAAGTCTGTTCCAGTGTTCAAAATTAGTAAATGCCACTCCTTTTCCCGTAAATACTATGTTGTGCTGATTACATTCTCCATGACAAATCTGATTTTTCTCAAAGTCAACATCCTGATTTGTGAGAATTTTTCCCATTTCTGCCTCAGTATTTTCACCTTTTTCCAAAAAATACGAGATGCTGCCTGACAGTTTTTCTTCAAATTCATTTTTTCTTTTTTTATGTTGGAGAAATTTTCTTATTCTTCGGAGTTCCCGGTTATGCTTTCTGCACTCTTCCAGCAGACCCGGAACTTCCTCAGCCTCTCCCTCCAACACCAGCACCGTATGTAACTGAGCCATTGTCTCCACACTTTTTTGAATATCTTCCTGTGAACGGGGATCACATTCTCTTCCCTTGAACCAATCTCTGACAATATAGGGAATTCCTTCCTCTCCCAAGGTCACTACCTGTCCTTCCTGATTCTCCATAACAAGATCTACCAAAAGAAATCCTGATTCACGGCAATGAAGCTGCAGTTTCCTTAACTGTTCCATTTTTCCCGGAGACCCCCAGTATTCCCGGATAATTTTCAATCCTTCTTCTGTCTCGCAAATCAATGCGCCTCGTCCCCGCACTACTGTTCTGGCTTCCAGTCCATATTGTTCCAATACCCCCAAACCTCTATCGTGCAAACCTGTTCCCCTTTCATTTCTCTGCATTCTCTCTATACATATGAACAGGCTACAGGATTTATAACCGGAGGATCACTTACGCATGGCCTCAATCTGCCAACGCATTTTTCTCCCATTTTCCTCTTACATAGCGGACTGTAAAACAAATAGCTCGAAACAGCCAGTCTATCGTCATAGCAACCCAGATTCCCAAAATACCCATTTCTAGTTTTATCCCCAGAATCCAACTGAATCCGATCCTGAATACCCACATAGAAATAATTGCCAGAATCATAGGGAACTTCACATCTGCCGACGCCCTTAACGTATTTGGCAAAGTAAAGGACAATGGCCATATCGTCACGACACACAACGCATGATACCAGATAATTTCTCTGGTATAACGAGCCGCTTCCGGAGAAAGATGATACATCCGAATCAAAAAGGGCAATGCTGCCAACACCAGAATATTAATCAACACTTTCGCTCCATACGTCATTTTCAACAATTTTCCTGTATAATATCTTACCTGCCGAAAATCTCCTGCACCGGCACACTGAGAAACTACTGTCAGCACGGCAAAACCAATGGCTGCTCCCGGTAATATCTGAAACATGGCAATGTTATTACTTACTGCATTCGCCGCAATAGCTGCCGTTCCAAAGCCGGAAGCCATGCTTAACACAAGAATTTTCCCCAACTGAAACATACTGTTTTCCAATCCGTTTGGAATACCGATTCCCAGAATTTTTTTCAACAATCCTTTATCAAACCGGAAAAAAAATGGCAGCTCCAGATGGACAGCTTTTTTCTGATTCGTCAGCATCCATAAAATAACCACTGCTGCCACTATACGGGAAATCAGCGTGGGAATAGCTGCGCCTGCCACTCCCATATGCAGGCCAAAAATCAAAACAGCATTTCCCACTAAATTGATACCGTTCATCACCAACGCCATATACATGGCTGTTTTAGAATCCCCCATCGAACGGAAAATTGCCGCACCCGCATTGTAGAGCGCAATAAACGGTATAGAAGCCGCTACGATCAGCAAATAAATATTACAGTTTTCCATTACATTCGGAGCAATCTTCCCGAATACCCCATGAAGAATAAAGTATTTACAGGCATAAGTAATTCCCATGACAACCACAGAAAAGACACCTGTAAATAAAACCAGCTGATTCGCCGCCTGACAGGCAATCTGTGGTCTTTTCTTACCAATGTACTGACCACAGATCACAGCTCCTCCGGTAGCAAGCGCTGAAAAAAGATTAATCAGAAGTACAAACACCGTATCCACCAGGGAAACTGCCGATACAGCCGCTTCCCCTACGCTTGCCACCATCATGGAATCTGCCACGCCTACCGTAATAGCCAAAATCTGTTCAATCACCAGTGGGATAATCAATTTCTTCAAATCATTATTGCTGAAAAAATAACCCGATATATCTTCTTTTGTTTTCTTTCCCCGTCTCATAAAAAGCCTCCTGTTTGCTTCTCGCCCTTTATCCGGAGATCAGACGGACTCTGACACAATTTTCCCATCAATCAGTACTTTCCGTATTTTCGTTGTAGATACCATAGGAGAGCCGTCTGCAATCACAATATCCGCATCTTTTCCGACCTCCAGGGAACCCACCCGATCTGCAACGCCAATATGCTTTGCCGGATTGATGGTAATCGCTTTCAGCGCATCAAATTCATCCATTCCACTTTGTACAGCAAAGCCGGCACAAAGCGCCAGATACTGCTGCGGAATGACCGGAGAATCCGTAATAATAGAAACCTGACATCCTGCCTTTGCCAAAAGCCCCGGTGTCTCAAAGGATTTATTGATCAGTTCCAGTTTGGTAGCATGTCCAAAGCTGGGGCCCACTGCCACCGGATAATTTTCAGCAGCCAATTCCTCTACGATCAGAGAACCGTCTGTCACATGCTCCAGAGTAAGATCAACGTCACACTCCTTTGCCACCCGAATCGCGGTAAAAATATCATCCGCACGATGAGCATGAGCCTTTAAAGGAATTTCTTTTTTCAACACCGGAATCAGAGCTTCCAGTTTCGGATCATAGGCAGGACGCTTACTTACGTCCTCTCCTGCCAGTTCTTTTCTTTCCATATAATCTCTGGCACGATTCAACGTTTCCCGAAGCTTGGAAGCAATATCCATCCGGCAGGAACTGGTCTTGTCTTTATAACAGCGTTTCGGATTTTCGCCAAAAGCACATTTCATGGCAACAGGATTTTTCACCACCATCTTATCTATTCGTTTTCCCACTGTTTTCATTGCCACAAAAGTTCCGCCCAATACGTTGGCAGATCCAGGACCTGCTGCCACACAGGTAACGCCGCCCTGGGCAGCCATTTCCAAAGTAGGGTCCATAGGATTGATACTGTCAATCCCCCGAAGCTGAGGACTTAAAATGTCTGTCATTTCATTGTAATCATGCCCCTCAAAGCCACAGGCATAATTATCCAATCCCAGATGACAATGCGCTTCCACAAATCCCGGATACACCATCAGTCCTGTTGCATCAATAACTTCTGTTCCGGCTTCCGTTGGTAATTCCTTACCGATTGCTTTGATTTTGCCATCTTCTATCAGGATATCTCCCTGATAAGCTTCCCTGTTTACCGCATCATGAATCAACCCATTCTTCACACACAACATACTCTTTTTCTCCCTTTTCATTCGTTTATTTTATAATTTTGTTTTTCAAAGTCAACCAATACAGAAATTCCTCCTGCGAATGTTGTTCTTTGAATATTATAATTTCCATCTACAAATTCATGGCGAAGCATCTCTCTTTTTCCTACTTTTTCATGAAATTCAGAAACCTTTCCGGCTCTTGCCACCTGCTCTTCCAGACTCATTTTCACATATCCGTCAAAAGCTCCGTCAATGTTCGGGTATGCGGCATCCCTTACCAGATAAGGCGCTCCGCCGTTTAACAGCGCATACAACATATAGTCCTCGTCTGCACTGACCTTTTCCATCATCCATGGCTGAATCACACAATCGTGATATACCAGATTATATAAAGGAACCGGAATTCCCTGTCTTGGCGTTCCCGGAACTTCCATCATAAAATCATAGGGGGCGTAATGACAGAAAATCTGACTGGGAACTGCCCAGTCATTTACCTCCTCTGAACTGGATAAAATCCCGTTTTTTAACAAATATTCAAAACAAAGGCACCGATACTCATAACACTCCTTCCGTGTCATCCTGTGCATGGGATTATCACACTCATCCCCCTCATTGCAGGTAAATACGTCCAGATAAGCGCAATCCAATGAAATCCCGTGATCTTCCAGCTCTTGAAAATTTCTTTTTACATAATAAGGAGCCTGACTTCCGCAAAGATAGGATTGAGGTCCTCCCGCCCATCTTTTATGGGTGGGAATACTTCCATCCGGCAAACGGCAGGCAAAATTCTCATCAAAACTGGGCGCAGCCATATAATAATCTCTATACTGGTCATGTATCCCAAATAAATACCCATACTCATGCATAGTATCTGCCAGAGATTTCATTCCTTCCCAGCCGCCTGCTTCCTGACAGGCAGGACCGTAATCCGGATGACGGTTATCATAACCCGGTTCTGCCCAGCCATCCAGATGAAGGTATAATTTTTCCACGCCCAGTTCATGCAATTGCCGTATCTCCTCTTCTCTTTGCGAAAAAGTGGTCAGATGATTATTTTTTTCCGGATTTTCAGGATCAAAAAATTCAGAATCCGGCTGTACATAAGTTTTGATTCCTTTGTGAAGAAAGGCGCTGCCAATCAGATCATTCACGTGAGGATTTCTCACTGCTTTCTCCTCCAATGTACGAAGCCGTCCCTGCTCATCCACATGATTTCTGTAAAGTTTACACATATCATTATAGTCACAATCTTCCACCAAAGTAAACCTTACAATTCTACGATATTCCATTTTGCCAAGACTGGGTTCAAATCGCATACTCACATGAGTATAGGGACCTCCCGCCGGATGCTCTGCCTGATACCCTGCATTCCAGGGCGTAAGACAAACTGCAAGATACCCCTCCCTCTCTCTGATCTGAGAAAACCAGGGCATATAAGCTCCCGCCGTTCCGAAAAATCCGTCAAAGCACGGTGCATGAAGTTTTGTTTCCCAGGTATTGGGGATCAGTACACCCTGTCGATTGGGCAAAAGAGTATACCAGTCCTCTCGTTTCTCCTCAAATGCCATCGGCCCCGGCCAAAATACTTTCTTTACCTCTAATCCTTCTTCACAAACAGGAATCCATTCACAGTATATTTCTCCTGATACCTCTTCCACCCATACGACAGTCTGAAATTTGTAAGGCACTCTATGTCCATTATTTCGGAAGCCTTCGTATGTACTGACGATACCTTCTCCCACCCCTGTTTTTAAAATTTCATGAGAAATCTTTTCTCCGTCTCTGAAATAGACTGTTCCACCTTCACACTCCATGCAGGGCGCATAATCTTCCTGCCATTTCCAGAAAGTTCCACCTGTTTTTCGGAAGGTAAACTGTAATGTCTTTTCATTAAACTCAATCTCTGTCTGGTTCTTTACGATATGATACATCTTTTTCTCCCATCCTACTTGTATTTTATATGATTTATTTTACCATCATCTACGCTCCATTTGAAGATATTTTTCTCTGGTGGCAAGTCCTCCTCGAATATGACGTTCCTGCTTGTTTACATCTAAGATTTTGCGCGCTTCATGGGCAAGGGAGGGATTAATCTGCAAAAGACGCTCGGTGACGTCTTTATGTTTGGTCGTTACTATTTAGAGCTGTTTTATTTTCACATTCGTCTTCCACTAAAATGCTTTCATTTAATCCCAAATCGCCTAGTAAACGAAGGTAAATATCCACATTTCCATCTTTGTCTACTTCTATTTTCTTAATCAGTTTCTTTAATTGTACGTTGGTC
>JAXEUM010000027.1:0-26595 GCA_034114925.1 Oliverpabstia sp. | reverse complement strand
ACGCCATACCTGTGAACTTTGTGGAAAGGATTGCAGAAATCTGGAAATCCATCAAGTAAAGAAACTAAAAGACTTAAAGGGCAATGCGGAGTGGGTACTCCTTATGCGCAAAAGGAGACGGAAAACTCTTGTGGTATGCCCCGAATGTCATAAATTGATTCATTCTTAATACCGCAAATATAATAAGCGGAAAGCCGTATACATCGAGAGGTGTACGTGCGGTTTGGGAGGGAGGGGATGCAAGTCCTGTAAAGGACAAGCTGAACCTTACCTCATGACACCCAGCTCTTTTTGGGCTGCACAGATGAAGTTACTGCTACCTTTATCAGTAACCGCAGCGGCGATGTAACCGTAGGGGTAAGCAGCGAAGCCAAGCAACTCAATAGCTGGCGGGTATCCGACTATACACCGGAATACCGGCAGACAAAATCTATCGGCAAACGAAAACTCTTAACACCAGATGAAATCTTGCGGCTCCCGCTTGATACTGCTTTGGTTATCCTACGTGGACAAAAAGTCCTAAAAGTAGAAAAGTACGATTATACCCTGCATCCAGATGCCCAAAAGCTGACACCAAGAAAAGCATCGGAACACATACCTGAATGGCGCAAAAATGGGTCCTCGGAAGAAACAGATTATCGACCACAGCCCTCATCCGGATTATCCAAAAGGAAACGCCGTTCATCTTCTGCATCAATGGCAAAACAGAAACCACATTTTACATCCGAACCCGTTTATCAGGAACCTACTCCCGATGATTTTATGGAGGATTTACTTCCGGAAAGTTTTATAGAAGATTCCCCCGACTCTGGCATGGTTCCTTTAGATAAAGATTCCATCATGTCATAACACATTTTGAAAGGAGATAACATTTATGGCAAACGAAACAATGAACCTCAACACCCCTATTTTAACCCTTGACTCCGATACTGTATTAGAAACTGCTCAATCAAAAGCGGATTTAATCTGGCATGACATCCAAAATGCCTATCGTACCCGGAAAATTCTCACCGGCATTCTGGGAGGTATTGAAAAGACCGAAGCCGGCAGCTTAATAGCAATTATTTACTATAAAGATTATCGGGCAGTCATCCCCATCTCGGAAATGATGATCAACCTGATCCAGGATGAAACTCATGATTACGGAGATCTCTCTCTTAGACAGAACAAAGTCCTTAATAATATGCTTGGTTGTGAAATCGACTTTGTAATCAAAGGACTGGATACCAAATCCAGAAGCATCGTTGCCAGCCGGAAAGATGCTATGCTGAAGAAACGTCAGATTTTCTATTTTGATCAGGACTCTTCCGGACAGACTAAAATCCACGAAGACCGTATTGTGCAGGCCAGAGTCATTGCCGTTGCTGAAAAAGTAGTCCGGGCAGAAATCTTTGGTGTAGAAACTTCCATCCTTGCAAGAGATCTGTCTTTTGACTGGCTGGGTGATGCCAGGGAACGATTCCAAGTAGGGGAACATATTCTGGTCCGGATCTTAACTATCCAGGGAGATTCCCCGGAAACGCTCTCCATCCATGCAGATGTAAAAAGCGTGGAAGGCAACACCAGCAAAGAAAATCTGAAAAATTGTCGGGTACAGGGAAAATATGCCGGAACGGTGGAAGACATCCACAAAGGAACTGTTTTTGTCCGGTTAGAACTGGGTGTCAACGCCATTGCTCACAGTTGCTACGACAGCCGCACCGTTGGGAAGAAAGATAAGGTGTCCTTTGTTGTGACACATATTGACGAAGATCGAAATGTTGCAGTGGGCATCATTACACGAATTATTAAACAGAATTTATAATCCAGGCATAACACCTCTTATGAACAAGAACATAGCACTTTCAAAATCTTACTTTGATGGTGCTATGTTCTCATATAAACTTATTTTCATTCGATATATACTTCATTTCTTTATCCAAACTCAAAAGGAATTTGACAACTTCCTCTATCTCTGATAGAATAAAAATAGAAAAAGGCACTACCGATAAGCGGTTAGTCCAAAGATATATGTATACTTTTTAAAAAGTAACCGTTTCCTTGGCCGGGGCGGTTACTTTTTTGTATGATCTATGTATGCAATCAAAATCGATACTACGATACCAAGTATCATCAGTACGATGGAGAGCAGTTCAAAATCAGTCATAAAGTTTGCCCTCCTTTCCCAGATTTCCCATAAAGGATTTCTATGTAATCAGAGGGTCCAGTCCCTCTGTTGAAGGACTAACCGCCTACCGTTTTCAAGTAGTGCCCACAATCATTTTACCAGAGTTGTTTTGTTTTGACAAGATATAGCCTTTTTTATCTTGCAATCCTTATATAGTAAAATGGCATACTCGAAAACTTTGGATAAATTTTAATGTTAGGAATAAGCTTTACTGAACCCGCAAATTATCCATTATTTGACATTGTATCTAAAGCTCCAAGCAATGCATAAGCATACTTTTCATCCAGAACAGTATATATCTTTTTATTAACTCCCAAAATCCAAAATAACACAAAGGATATATCTATTATAAGTACGCCCATATTTAATGAAGAATAAAAAAATTCTTTCATATTTATGGGTAACGAAATTGTTATAAGAATAATTATGGCAATAATAGAAAAAATAATCCCAATTATTTTTAAACTTAATAAGTTTTTATAAAATCCCCATAACATATTTTCTTCTTGAACAAGTCTATTCTCTCGTGTATTGTTACGCAACCATTGAATGGCACTGGCACATGCTTCCTTAAACTCATTGCTATTTGTTGGCGTGTCAAAAATACTAAATCCTTCATCCATTAAGCTAAGTTTTCTATAATAACGCTTTTTAGTGCAAGCATTTATATGCCCATCTTCCAAATAAAGATATTTAGCAGTCGTATTTCCATATATCTTATCTTTTTGTATATATCGTTGGAGTGCAAAAAGATAATTAGAAAATGCACATAAAATAGCAATAAATACAACTGAAAAACTAAAACTACGAACCGGCTCATACATTGCGTACAATGTCAAAATAACAGGTGCTATAATAATAATATATACAGACAGTCTCGCTCGTATATTATAAACATCAAATATTTTTATATTCATAGTCCTTCCCTCATAAGTGTTGAAAACATTTTTCTATTCTTTCCATAACTTCCAACTTGGAACAATTATAGAAATCAATTTCTGATTCTGTTATGTCAAATTCAAAACCATAGTCCTTTCCTCTATAACAATATGACAACTCATTTTCTGCAGTAGAGACAAACCATACTTTATCATTTTTCTTAAATCTTTTTAATTTACTTGCATAACAAGTAATCAACACTATAGTTCCTTCCTCGATATTTCTAATATTACTCTTTAAATATTTTCTAACCTGATCATAATGTCCCACAATAAATATTACGGAAAATTCCGCAGTGCCCAAAGGCACTAGCGGAATAAAACCATCAACCGGGTTCTGTGGTATAAAATAAAGTTGAAATATATCATAGAGGTATTTCTGTCTGGCTGCAATTTCTTTGCTTTGATTTTCAGCAATCAAATATCTCACTTTTAATCACCTCTATAGTATGAACGAACCGGTGCATTAATTAGTCCGACTGAATTGGAAGAACATTCCTGATCTCCTTTCAGGGTATTCTTAATATTATATCCCTGTACTGGTAAATCATCTGAACCACCATTGCTGTTACCTGTATTATCCGATACATAATACGTTATACCTACAGAGCCCTTCTGTTCAAATATTCTATCAGCCTGCTCTTTCTTACCATGATGCGGTAACTGAATTAAACTAAAACCAGAAAGTTTATTCTTGATTGCTTCATAACTACTATCTCCACATAGCAACAGATTCTTAGTTCCAACAATAACCTTCACCTGAGTACTGACAGCATTTACAATCGTTTCTTTATCAATTGTATCTCCTTGCCTATTATCAATACGCTTAGCCACAGCATCTAATGCATACTCTTTATCTGGTCCTATAATACTAATTCCATTGCATATAAATGTATCACTGAAAATATCCTTTAGCACCACTTTGCCAGAGAGTGAATAAATGTTTGCAAATATTTCTGAAATCCTTCTTGTTAATGAATCTCTCGTAATACGCTTATCATTTATTTTCTCTAACAGATCATCCTTATATTTTAATAATAGAAGTGTATACACATCTGATATTTTCCCTGCCTCTATAAGATACGGAATTCCATCGAAATGATCCGCATCATTGTGAGAAAGTACCAATTTGGCTTTTGAGTAATGGTGTTTATCCATATAATCGATTACTCGATTTGCATGTTCTTCACACCCACAGTCATAAATAACTAATTCACTGTTCGTGTCAATGAGAATACAGTCTCCCTTATTTTCTCCTGAGTCCTTGTAACCTTGTGATGATAAAAAAATTACTTTCATATACTACTATCCCTTTCTTAAAATATTATGTGCAAAATCAATAAGTTCCTACGGGCGGCCTCCCAATTAATCCGAAAGTAGCACTCACCACTTCCGTCTGCTAACAAAAAGATACCACCTATCCAAGAATATGTCAATCCTGTTTTTTAAGTTTAAACGATTTTTTCGTTTTAACAGCGCATCTTTCTGTGTGATATACTAATTTTATGCATTTTTAAAATTGACAAATTCGTTTTTTCAATATATTATATAAACATATGAGGTGACAAACAATGTTAATAAAATTTTCATTAGCGAACTTTTTATCTTTTAACCAAATGCAAACCTTTTCCATGGAAGCTGGCAAAGCACGAAAAAATTCTAAGCGAGTATACAAAGATAAACATATTAAATTAACGAAATGTGAAGCGATCTTTGGAGCAAATGCCTCTGGAAAGTCTAACTTAATAGAGGCTTTTCAATTTGTTCAGGACATGGTTATAAATGGTTTACCAAATGGATTTACAAATAAATACTTTAGGCAGGAGCCTTGCAACCAATCGCTTCCTTCTTCATTTGAGGTCGAATTACTTCTAGGAAACAAGCATATTGTTTATGGATTTTCTGTCCTACTTAAAACAGGCTCGATTCAAAGAGAATATCTTTATGAAATAACACCAACAAATGTCCAACGACAAATTTTTTGCCGTAATCTTTTAGATGGTACCTTTTTTGTTGGTGACTATTTCAAAGCTACTTCTGGAATTGAAAAATTAAACATATACGGTGAAGATAGCATAGCTGATTCTGAGCTACTCTTTCTTTCAATCATTAATCATGGAAAGGCTAAAATGTATGAAGATAATCCTGAACTTAGAATTCTTCGTAAAGTATATGTTTGGTTTGGGAGTTTACTAACCGTAAGTAACCCCGACAGCATCCTTACTGGATATCCTTATTTTTCACATTCAAACCTGAACGAAATTGCTAATCTTTTAAATGCTCTTGGAACAGGTATAAGTGATTTAAAAATAGTAGAGGTCCCTGTAGATGTTATTAGAAATAAAATCCCAGAAGAATTATTCAACAAAGTTATTTCGGATCTGGAGAAAGACAAAGCAGGAAATGAAAAGCATGACCCTTCCATCATGCTCCGATCTTATAAAGAATTTTATACTTTTGAGTTAGATGAAAATAATAATCTTGTAATCAAAACAATTGAATTTAGCCATGAAAAAAAATCTATCTATTTTAATTTAAAAGAAGAATCCGATGGTACTGCACGTTTATTGGATTTAATAGAAATTCTTCTTAAAATTTCTGATAGACGTACTTTTGTTATTGATGAAATGGATCGCTGCCTCCATCCCATTATGACGACTAGAATAATTGAACTATTCCTCAAAATGGCAGAAGAAAGAAACACCCAACTAATTATTACAAGCCATGAATCACGCTTGTTAGCAGCAGAAATTCTTCGTAACGATGAAATATGTTTTGTTATAAAAAATGATAAAGGAGAATCTATCCTCAATCCATTAGAAAAATATCAATTACGAACAGATAAAAAAGTATATGCAGCTATGTTCGATGGAACCTTAGAAGATGTACTTCCTTCTTATGACGAACATAAAATACAGAATATTTTAGAAAAAGATAGAAAGTAGAAAATGTCAAAGGACTATTATAACAGAATATGTCCTTTGGCATTTCTTCATATTAGCCTTTTTCAGTAATTTATCACACATCTTCTTCTGTCACATTTCTTTCCTCATCTTGGCTCAACTTGGCACACTTCTGCGATTTACAGGGAAATCTACCCATGTTAGAATGATACTGTCAAAATTATATGTAGCGAAAACGTAGCTTTCCAGAGAATGCCTCTTTTCTGGTGCAAGCTGCGTTTTTTAGTGCATGGAAAGGAGTATCACAACTAAATATGGAATAAGCGTTCCTCCGTATTGACCGGACTGAAGCTTTTATGAGGCAGGAAAACTATAAGCCAGGGCAAAGTGAAAGATCTCACTTTGCCCTCTTTTTATGAAGGAGGTTCATTTACTTGAAAAACCATGTACACAAAGAAGCCCCACCGGGCATGAAACATCATCGGAACTATGGAAAATATCTCTATACTGCCTTCCTTGTCTTCACTCTGATTGCCTGTAATGTACAACCAGTTATGGCTGCTACCATCTGGGACAAAGCTTCAGAAATCATGAAAGACGTATATAACCAGATTATCCTGATTTCCACCATTGCGGCTGTTGTAACTGCATCGGTTGCTTTGCTTTTGATGAATTTTTCCAAATCCGGAAAAACCGTGGATGAATCCAGGGCATGGCTCAAACGAATCATCATTACATGGGCGATTCTCAATGGTCTGGGATTTATCATGGCTTACATCACTCCGTTCTTTGCCGGCGGTCAGTGGAATGGATAATGCAGATAAGGAGGTGGCTCTGTCATGGGAATACTTGACGGAATTGTAGAATGGATTGCCGAACAGGTCATGAACATTCTGGATTTGATTACTACTTCTGTTCTGGGTGCACTGGGATGTTCCATGGATACTTTTCTCCGGTATTTTCCAGCAGCGGAAACAATGTACCAGATTTTTCTGGCACTGGCTATCGGACTCATCCTTTTAAACTGGGTTTGGCAGCTTTTTAAGAATTATTTTATGGGGACAGGGATTGACGCTGAAGATCCAATCAAATTATCACTGCGGACATTTATGTTCCTTTTCCTGACATTTTATGCCAAAGACATCGTGGATCTTCTATTGAATATTGCAGGAACCCCGTATAGCTGGATTCTGACTGAAGATCTTCCACCACTGGAATTTGCCAAATTCAATTCTGTGATTACAGTAATCCTGGGGGTATGTGCCAACGGTGCTGTTGCCATTGTTGCCCTCATACTGGTACTGATCCTTGCCTGGAATTACATCAAGCTGCTTTTTGAAGCTGCGGAACGTTATATACTGCTTGGAGTTCTGGTCTACACCGCACCTGTTGCGTTTTCCACGGGTGCTTCCCAGGCTACCGGAAATGTTTTTAAGAGCTGGTGCCGTATGCTCGGCGGACAGTTCTTTTTGCTTTTAATGAACGCCTGGTGTTTACGGCTGTTTACTTCCATGGTCGGAACATTCCTTGCAAACCCTTTATCACTCTAGGAAGGAGGAGATTATGAAACATAAGAAAACACTGCTCTGCAGCCTGCTATTGATTTCTTGTCTGATTCTTGTAACTTCCATGCCGGTCTTTGCCGCTGAACTTACAGAAGCAGAGGTACAGCAAGCTGTAGATGCACAGGGAAAAGAAACGGTAACCGGTAATGTCTTTATCTGGTTTCTGTGTGCCATTGCTTTTTTGAAGGTTTCTCAAAAGATTGACAGCTTTATGGCAAGTCTGGGAGTCAATGTTGGAAATACTGGTGGAAATATGATGGCTGAACTTTTAATCGCCGGAAGAGGTCTTGCAAGTTCCTTTCGAGGGCATGGAGGTGGAAGCCATAGTAGTTCCCATTCTTCCTCTCCCGGAAGTGCTGCAGTACAAAGTTCTTTCCTTTCCGGAGGATTAGCCGGAGCCGTTGGAAGGCAGACAGAGCGTTCTGCGGTAAATGCAGCCACCGGATATACCGAAGGGCCAAGTATCGGAAATGCACTCTATCAGTCTTCCCTTGAAAAGGGCGGAGATTTTGCCAATAACGTTATCAGCAATATTGCTCAAGGAAACTATGGTCAAGTTGGCTCGATCAAAGGTGATGGGGCTGTTTCTGCATTTCAATCCTACATGGGAATTCAAAATGAAGATAAAACGGATCATTCCTATACCAATGTTGAGATTGGCGGCGGCAGGATAACAGGAGTTGAGTCCGGTTCCAATGGGGACAGCCGGGAATTTGCTATGTACCATGCCGATCAATATACGGCTCCTACCCAGGGAACCTATGAAACTGTTCAATCTGTAGACGGAGCTACCTGGTACAAACAGTATGCTGAAAATACGGTATCCAAAATTCCTTATGATGCTGGCGATGGAAAGATAGCCTACAACGAATCCATTGTCCAAAAGCTTCCCCCTACTCCTCCAAGAAAGGATCGGATTTAGTGATGGATACAGAACGCTCTGGACTTGACGAAGCAATGGATGTAGGCTCCAGTACCATTTCTCATCTAAAGTCCTTAAAAACAGCAGCCACTTTCTCCAAAGCAGGATATGGTGCAGCCCTTGGCGGGCCTTTTTCAGCAGCGATTGGCGCAGTCATAGCCAACCGGAATCAGTTCGCTAAAATTCTTCTTGTTATTCTCGCCATACTGCTGCTTCCGGTTTTATTTATTGTGATGCTCCCTGGTCTGATCTTTGGAAGTCTGACCGACCAAAGCGATGTGCTAAACAGCAACTCTATGATCAGTGAAAACATCCGTGCTTCCCGTGAAGCCATCGTTGTAGTGTTAGAAGAAAGCCATGAAGACATTCTGGCAGAGATCCATGCAGCAATTTCCCGTCTTCCACAAGGTGATACTGCATCCATCAATGATCCCTATACATACAGCATCTCCGTCAATGCCAATCTGCTGATTTCACAATTTTGTGCCAGCCAGGATGACTATAAAAACATCAACCTAAACCAATTAAAGAAACTCATCCGTGAAAACAAAGAAGGACTTTTTTCTTATGATGTAGCAACCGAAACAGTTACCATGGAAGTTACCGTTGATGGCGGTGCAGAAGGAGAAGCCGGCACAGAACAGGGACAGGCACAAACACAGACGGTTACTTTTACGAAACACACCTATACCGTTGTTTATGCTGGGGATTCCTATTTTGCAGACCATGTATTCCATCTTACAGACAAGCAGAAAGAACTTGCCAA
The DNA here is from genome assembly GCA_034114925.1 of Oliverpabstia sp. Lineage (GTDB taxonomy): Bacteria > Bacillota > Clostridia > Lachnospirales > Lachnospiraceae > Oliverpabstia. Next base: position 17,334 of record JAXEUM010000027.1, on the reverse strand, counting down.
AAACTATGCAGAAAATCTGACTGCTTTCTTTGGAACTGCTTCTTCCGGCATAGTAGCTGCTATCAATCTTAGTGATGAGGTATTGTCCTACCGCCCTGCTGTAGAAAGAGCCGCTGCGAAATATGGTATGAGTGATTATGTGGATTTAATCCTGGCAGTCATGATGCAGGAATCTGGCGGACGAGGGCTGGATGTTATGCAAGCAGCGGAAGGTGGATTTAATACCCGCTATCCCCATGTGCCAAATGGGATTACAGATCCTGAATACTCCATTGAATGTGGTATTCAGGAATTAAAATATGCCCTCGACAAAGCCGGCTGTACCGGACCTACGGACTTAGACCGGATTAAACTGGCTCTTCAGGGTTACAACTACGGTTCTGCATACATTGACTGGGCAATGGAGCGTGACGGTGGTTATACCAAAGAAAATGCGATTGCCTACTCTGATATGATGTGTGCAAGACCAAGCTGGCCTTATGACCGGTATGGTGATAAAGAATATGTGGAGCATGTCCTTCGGTATTACCAAATTACTGCCAGTGGCGGCAGCTATCCCGCAAACGGCATGCAGATTCCACACTATCTCCAGACAGACTATGGAAACATTCCATACGGCGGGGGTTCCATCGCCAGCAGCGGATGCGGTCCGACAAGCTTTGCTATGATTGCCAGTTATCTTACAGGCACTACCATTACACCTATTGATGCAATATCCTGGTGCGGAAATTCCTATTACAAACCAGGAGTCGGCACTTACTGGTCTTATTTCCAGGCAGCGTCCGATCATTTTGGGTGTGGGGCTGTCACACAGACCAGTGATCCCAACCAGGTACTTCAGGCTTTATCTGAAGGTCATCCGGTCATCAGTTCCCAAAGAGCTGGGCTTTTTACCAGTGGCGGACATTTTATTGTCCTTCGTGGTGTAACGGCTGGAGGTAAAGTATTAGTCAATGATCCCAATGACAGTTCCTCCAAAAACTACATCAACCGTGAATTCGATATGATGACGGAAGTGCATGCAACCGCAAATGCCTATTGGATCTTCGCTAAAAAATAAAGGAGACACTTATGAACAGAAAAAAAGCAATTCTGGCTATCTTTATGATGGCCTTTTTAATTATCATCGGATTTGTCTTTCCCTCCATCTGGAAATCCCAAAAAGGAAACAAAAAATCCGAGACAGAAAATACTCAACACGATAATAATGAAAATACCGAGACAGAACAAGCAGAAAATAACGAATCCATAAGCTTTCAGGATTTTGAAGCTTTGGAAGACTTTTTCTCCAAGGAACAGGTGAAACTTTTTCAGGAAGAATTGACCTCCTATCTTAAAAACGTAAAACAGATATCTCTAACTTCCATCCGTTTCCTTGCTGATGATACTACCTATCCCAATGCTTCTGATATTAATTTTTTGTTCCAGCTTCCGGATAAGTCCGTTCTTCCTGTGTACTACACTTCCTCTACTGGAAGATTCTTTTTCGGTGAGGAACGTACCCCTGATTCTGGAAAAGAAATCATCTATGAACGTCCGACAGATGACAAACTTCCTTCCATCACAACAGAGGAAATTGAACAGTTGCAAGAAGGAGGTTATGACGATACCTCCGTGAATTCGGAAAAAGTTGCCCCTGTCACAGAAGTTCCTGAAACTCCTTCCATGGAAGAACCAAAGGAGGTGCATCCATGAACAATACTGAAGAACAACATCCTGTCTTCATCCCTCGCAATTTTATAGAAAAAGGGACCTTTATGGGCGGAATGTTTAAAATCCGTAATGCCATCGAAGGCGGTATCCTAGCAATCCTGATCACCATTCCTGTTATCAATCTGCCTCTGACACTCACTGTCAGGATTATTATTCTCTGTATGACTGCTCTGCCTGCAGCTATGATTTCTCTAATTGGAATCGGTGGGGAAAGCATTACTGCGTTTTTAATGAACGCTCTGCGTTTTCTGAAAAACCGCCGGGTTATTTACCGTATGGATGTACATCCGGAGCCGAAAAAAAAGTACCGGATAAAAAAGCCCCGCAACAAAGAACCCAAAACCAAGAAACGCAAACGGCATCCAAAACAACCTGCAGAATCTTCTTCTGAAGAGAACTGCTCACAGATGTCTTCCGAAGAGGAGACAAAAGAATCATCTGCTATTAAAAAAAAAGAACGTCGGCAGTTTGACACTTCTACAAAACGTGGAATACGCAAACAGGCTCGTGAAGACATCCGGATTCTTAAATTTGAGTCCCGACAATTAAAAAAAGAACAAAACGCTGCACGTAAAAGTGCGAAAAGTCAGGCAAAACTTGAAAAACAACAGATAAAGCAGCAACTTTTGGATGAACGAAAAAAAGAAAGAACTGCGAATAAAGCTTCCAACCAGTCATCTGCTGCTTCTGGGAAAAGCAAAAAGAAAAAACGAAAAGAAATCACCTTAGAAGATTATCTTCCTATTGATAAAATTGCCAATGGTGTTATCTACACGACAGACCATCGTTATGTAAAAATTCTGGAGATTGAACCGATCAATTTCCTCTTACGCAGTGCTAGGGAACAACAGGGGATCATTTTCAGCTTCATCTCCTACCTAAAAATCAGTCCTGTGAAACTGCAGATTAAGATGATCTCCAAAAAAGCGGATATCAACAAACATCTGGAACAGTCCCGTTTGGAAATGGAACGGGAATCAGATCCTAACTGCCGGCAGTTACAAAAAGACTATATCCAATTTGTCCGGCAGTTAAGTTCCAGAGAAGCGGTTTCCAGACGTTTTTTCCTAATCTTTGAATACGAACCTTTCAATGTGAATCGGAAGGTGGAGGAAAAGGAAATCCTGGCGGCTTTGGAGACTGCTGCACAGACCGCTAAAACCTTTCTATATCAATGCGGCAACGATGTGCTGGTTCATGACAATGAAGATGAGTTTACAACCGATGTACTCTACACTTTACTGAACCGTACCAAATGTACCGAAACCCCTTTGCCAAAACGGATTAACCAGGTACTTACCCGCTATATGGAATCTGGTCGTGAGCAGGAAGTGGATAACATCCATATCAATGAATTCATTGCACCAGAGTCTTTGGACTTTAAGCACAGCAACTATGTGCTGGTAAATGGCATCTACCATTCTTACCTGCTGGTGCCGTGCGATGGTTACAAAGCAAAAGTAATGCCAGGCTGGCTGTCCCTGCTTATCAATGCTGGCGAAGGAATTGACATTGACTTTTTTCTGCATAAACAGCCCAAAGATAAGATCCAGCAACGTCTTGGACAGCAAATCCGGATCAACCGTTCAAAGATCAAAGATGCCTCTGATACCAATGCGGATTTTGATGATCTGGATTCTGCCATCCGTTCCGGCTATTTCCTCAAACAGGGACTTGCTAATAATGAAGATTTCTATTACATGAATCTTTTGATTACGATTACGGCAGGTGATCTGGAAGAACTGCAATGGCGGATTCAGGAGATGAAAAAACTTCTCATCTCACAGGATATGGATCTGCGGTCTTGTTACTTCCTGCAAGAACAGGGATTTTTATCTTCCCTTCCTCTTGTAAACCTGGATAAGAAGCTCTATGAACTCTCAAAACGAAATGTCTTAACCACCGGAGCTGCCAGTTGCTATCCTTTCGTCAGCTACAGCATTTGCGATGACAACGGCATCCTATTTGGAGTAAATAAGCATAACAACTCTTTAGTGATTGCTGATATTTTTGACTCCAAACAATATAAAAACTCCAATATTGCGATTCTTGGCACTTCTGGATCCGGAAAAACCTTTACCATGCAGACTATGGCACTTCGTATGCGGCGTAAAGGAATCCAGGTATTTATCATCGCACCGTTAAAAGGTCATGAGTTTTATCGGGCTGCCAGAAATGTAGGAGGAACCTTTATCCAGATTTCTCCTGCCAGCCAAAACTGCATCAATGTCATGGAAATCCGAAAAGTAGATAACTCTGTCAATGAGCTGCTGGACGGTCCAACTTTAGACGCATCTGCCTTAGCCAGTAAGATTCAACGTCTGCACGTTTTCTTTTCTCTGCTCATTCCAGATATGAGCCATGAGGAAAAACAGCTTTTGGACGAAGCACTGATTAAAACCTATGCAAGAAAGGGAATCACCCATAAGAATGAATCCCTCATTGATCCCAAACACCCGGATCATTATAAAGCGATGCCAATTCTTGGCGATGTATATGATGTTTTGATGGAAACCGAAGATACCAAACGACTGGCTCACATCCTGAACCGTCTTGTCCATGGCTCTGCTTCCTCTTTTAACCAGCAGACCAATGTAGATCTGACCAATAAATATACCGTTTTGGACATTTCAGAGCTGACTGGTTCCAGTGATCTCTTAACGGTAGGGATGTTTGTTGCTCTGGACTATGTATGGGATAAAGCCAAAGAAAATCGTACCGAAGAAAAAGCCATTTTCGTAGATGAAGTATGGCAGCTCATCGGTGCCTCCAGTAACCGCCTGGCCGCTGAATTCGTTTTGGAGATTGCCAAGATCATCCGGGCATACTCTGGTGCCGGTATTTTTGCAACCCAGGATCTCAACGACTTTTTTGCTCTTGATGACGGAAAATATGGGAAAGGCATTATCAATAACTGTAAAACCAAAATTATTCTTAACATGGAAGATGAAGAGGCACAACGTGTAAAAACCATTCTTCGTCTTTCCGAAACCGAAGTTATGAATATCACCCATTTCCAACGTGGAAACGGGCTGATCTCAACAAACAACAATAATATCACTGTGGAATTTAAAGCTTCCAACCTGGAAAAAGAATTAATTACCACAGACCGACAGGAACTCCTGGAAATCTTGAAACGCCAGGATAAAAAAGTCGGTTAATGTTATCTGCAGCCCGAATGTGGCTGCTTTTCTTTTTAACAAAGGAGGAGATTTATGTTAAAACCAGCAAAACAACCTCATATCCGGCTAACCGCCCTTTTTCTTTGTGTCACGATGTTTTTTAGCACACTCTTTTTCAATGCCCATACCGCTTATGCTGCAGATGGAACCATTGATTATAAGGCAGGAGCCAAAATTCAATATGGGGACTATTATACTTCCCGCATGAGCTTTGATGGCAATAACACGGCTTATTGCGTAGAACCATTAAAGAAAACACCGGCTTCCGGAAAGTATCCTTATAACCTTTTGGGAAAAAATTCCCCACTCAGAAAAGCTCTTTACTACTTAAACGGTGGATATGGTTATGAAAAGGTAATAAAAGATCAATATTTCCAAGGATGGTCCGATGACAATTCTTATGTCATTGGTCATCTGGTCGTTTCCTATATCCATGCAGGAAATAATGGGGACACTGGTGCCTTTCATGGTGCACCCCAAAATTATATTGACAAAGCATTGGAAGTTGCCAACGCCATTGAAGGGCTTCCTGCCCCACCAGAATCCTTCCGTGCTTTTATCGTTCCTGGCGATGCTTCCCAAACTTTTGCAGGAAGCTGGTATCAGGTTCCAAACGGCTTTATCGAACTGCAGAAATCCTCTGCCAATACCGATATTTCCGATAAAAATGGCAATTACTCTTTAGAAGGAGCCAAATACGGAATCTACAAAGGGGAAGAACTGGTAGAAACTCTTGTTACCGATAAAAAAGGATATGCAAAATCCAAAGAACTGGCAGAAGGAAGTTACACCGTTAAAGAAATCAGTGCCCCAGAAGGGTTTGCTATAGATACTTCCGCCCATAATGTTACGGTAAAAGCAGAAGGAACATCTACCGTAAAGGTAAAGGATATTCCTCAAAATAATCCCGTAAAACTGCTCCTTAAAAAGCTGGATGCTGACACCCAGCAAAATTCTGCACAGGGAACCGGCTCTCTCGCTAATGCCGAATTTACAATAAAATTCTATACAGAGCAGTCAGCTACCGATCCCGGAGCAAATGGAAAGAAACCGGTTCGCACCTGGATATTGAAAACAGATGCCTCTGGAGAAATCCATTTTACAAAAGATTATTTGGTATCCGGTGATGAATTTTTCTATGCCAGTGATGGAAAGACCGTCTGCTTCCCACTGGGTACAGTAACCGTACAGGAAACCAAAGCCCCTGCCGGCTATCTTCCAAACGAATCTGTTTTCGTGCAGCAAATCACCAGTACCGGTACGGAAGAAACTATCTCTATTTATAACGCTTCTTCTGTCGAAGAACAGGTCTTCCGAGGCGGCGTCAAAATTCAGAAGCGGGATCTGGAAACTCAGGGAACACAAGCACAAGGAACCGCATCTCTTGCAGATGCCGAATTTACCATTACCACTCTGAACAAACAGCCGGTATGGGTAGATGGAAAGCTCTATGAAAATGGTCAGGCAGTGCTTACGATCAAATCGGATGTACATGGTATTGCTGCAAGTGCCGCTGATGCCCTGCCCCTTGGACATTACCGGATTGAAGAAACCAAAGCGCCTTCCGGATACCTGACCGATGGTTCAAAGGCTCTTGAATTCGACATCACCCAAAATGGAGAAATCGTAGATTTAACAACAGAAGAGACTTCTGTTTCTAACCAGATTATCCGTGGCGGCGTCAAAATCCAAAAACGGGATCTGGAAACAGAAGAAGCCAAACCACAGGGAAGTGCTTCTTTGAAGGATGCAGAATTTACAATCACCAATCTTGGTCCAAATCCTGTTCTTGTGAATGAAACCCTTTACGAAAAAGATCAAGTAGTTCTCACTTTGAAGACAGATGAAAAGGGGCTTGCTTCCACCAAAAAAGATACGCTCCCTTATGGACATTACAGGGTTGATGAGACAAAAGCACCGGAAGGTTATTTGAACGAGGGAAAACTCTCTCAGGAGTTTCATGTCACAGAAAATGGGAAAATTTTGGATTTAACTGCAAACGAAACAGCGATTTCCAATCAGGTAATCCGTGGCGATTTAGAATTCGTAAAGGTCTCTGACGGAGATTTAAACCGGCTGGCAAATGTCCCATTTTCCATTACCTCCAAAACTACAGGAGAAAGTCATACCATTGTAACAGACAAAAATGGCTATGCCAGTACTTCCTCAGAATGGAATAAGCACACTACAAATACCAATCGTGGGGAAACTTCTGAAGACGGAATCTGGTTTGGCTCTTCTAAACCTGATGATACCAAAGGAGCCCTGATTTATGATACCTATATTTTGGAAGAACAACGCTGCGATTCCAATGAAGGTATGAATCTCTTAAAAATTGAGGTCTCTGTATATAAAAATCACGTAGTCGTGGATATGGGAACTTTAACGGATGATCAGATTACCATTGGAACTACTGCCCTTGACAAAGACAGCAACTCCCACTTTGCCAAACCAGAAGAAAAAATCACTCTGGTTGATACCGTAGAATACGAAGGCTTAAAGAAGGGACAGTCTTATAAGCTCATCGGCACACTGATGGATCAGGAATCCGGAAAGCCAATTGAAATAGATGGAAAACCTGTCACAGCAGAAACCACCTTCAAACCAAAAAAATCTTCTGGTTCTGCAAAAGTGACCTTTACGTTCAATGCCTCTTCTCTGAAGGGCAAAACAATCGTAGTATTCGAGGAACTGTACCAGGAGGATTTAAAACTGGCTGTTCATGCGGACATTACAGATCAGGATCAGACTATCTATTTCCCAGAAATCGGGACCACTGCAAAAGATAAGGAAACAGATATGAATCTTTCCCAAGCAGATAAAGAAGTTACCCTTGTAGATACGGTAGCTTACAAAAATCTTCTGCCCGGCGAAGAATATGTTATGACTGGAACCCTTATGGATAAAGAAACCAGAAAACCTGTCGAAATAGATAAGAAAGAGGTTACTGCCGAAACCACATTTACTCCTAAAGAATCCTCTGGAACGGTAGATGTGATTTTTTCTTTTGATGGGACTTCCCTTGCCGGAAAAACCGTAGTTGTTTTTGAATCTGCTACTTATGACGGCAAAGAATTTGCAACACACGCAGATCTTGAAGATAATGGGCAGACCATCTACTTCCCAGAAATCGCTACTACTGCAAAAGATAAAGCAGACGGAGATCATTTTGCCAAAACCGATAAAGAGATTACTATCGTTGACACGGTTAAATATAGTAACCTAATTCCAGAAAAAGAGTATGCACTTACCGGTACCTTGATGGACAAAGAGACAAAAGAACCTCTTCAAGCAGATGGTAAACCGATTACTGCCACTACGACCTTTACTCCTGAAGATGCCTCTGGCAGTATTGAACTTACCTTTACATTTGATGGCAGCATCCTGTCCGGCAAAACAATTGTTGTCTTTGAGTCTTTAACGTATCAGGAAAAAGAGATTGCTGTTCACGCCGATATAGAAGACCATGAACAGTCTATCTACTTCCCAGGAATTGGAACTACTGCGAAGGACAAAGCGGATGGGGATCAGGAAGCCGTTGCTACGAAAGAAGTAACCATCATTGACACCGTATCCTACCAAAATCTGATTCCGGATACTCCATACAAACTGGTCGGCACACTGATGGACAAAACAACCCAAAAGGAAGTTCTGATTGATGGAAAACCTGTCACGGCAGAAACAGAATTTACACTAAAGGATTCCAATGGTTCTGTCGAAGTCATCTTCACTTTTGATGGAAGCACATTGGCTGGACATGATGTAGTCGTTTTTGAAAAACTTTTTTCCCTTGAAGGAGAAACAGCACTTGAAATTGCTTCCCATGAGGATCTGGACGATAAAGGACAGACGATAAAACTTACGGAAGTTCCAAAAGACACACCTGAACCTTCCAAACCAGTCAAGACCGGAGATGAAACAACCATTCTTCCTTATCTTTTACTGGCAGGTGCCGCACTCCTCTTTGCTGCAGGATTTGGTATCTTATATATCCGTAAGCGGAAAAAAGATAAGTAACTATCAATAGATATGCTCACAGGCAGCTTATTACGGCTGCCTGTTATAAAGGTGATGAATATGGAACAATCTCGTTGTAATGCCGATGCCAAACACATCCGGCATTTTTTAGATATTTGTGATGGAAATTGGCATTCCTGTATTTATGTTCGCTGCGTTTCCTGTAAAACCCCAGGTTATTGTAATGGCCCACACTTCTTATATCATCCAGATGAAAACGGCCGTCCTTGTGTCCTGCCCATGGCAGATGCCCGTATGCTCTTCTCCCGCATACCGGAACCAACGGAATGTCTGTCCGCCATAACACTGGAACAGTTTCAGTCCTTATATGGACTCTACTTTACCAAAGAAGCATTGACCGATAAGCCATGTCCTTGTTTTGCTTTACTGCGGCATCAGGAAGCATCCCATTATCACTGGTAAAAGGTTGCACTTTTGGCACTTTCTGCGTACAGGATAAGAAAGGAGGCGATTTTATGTTGAATTTCACTGCTATGATTCAAGGAATCGATACAATATTTACGAACTTTATTTTTATTCCTGCACTTTTAATCCTGTACCTGAAGTTTCGTCCTAGAAAGCCCTGGAGCAGACGCACCAGAAATCTGTATCGGCTATGTATAGCTCTGATTTCTGTTTATGTCATCCGGATTTTCTGTGCAGGGTTCATCTTTACACCAGTAAATTACTCACGTTTTGTAGACAGCGGTTTCTTTCCGCTTATCAAGGCACTGTTCTATTCTTAGATTTTCTGCCATTTTGTGCCATTTAGTCCGAATCTGGGAGTAGTTTCTATGCCCATCCTATGGGAATTCATCACCTGCTTTCTTACAATATACGTATAAAACACGTAAGCGAGGTGAATCTTTATGAAACAGAAACAAATCCGCTGCCCATACTGCGGCAGCATCGCAATTTTAAGGGATGCGTCCTATGTATATGGAAATAAAGCGAAAGATGGAAAACTCTATGTGTGCAGTCACTTCCCACAGTGTAATTCTTATGTAGGAGTTCATCCTGGCACTACCAATGCCAAAGGAAAACTGGCAAACAAAGAGCTTCGTCAAAAAAGAATCCAAGCACACCGGGTGTTTGACCAGATATGGCTAAACCACATCTTTACGAAATCGGAGGCTTATCGTTGGATTGCTGATAAATTCTGTCTGACTGCCAAGGAAGCACACATCGGAGAATTTAGCACTTATATGTGTGATCAACTGATTCTGGAATCCATGAAGATTCTGGAGAATAACCATATCCCTCTCAGGGCCATTGGTTGAAAGGGGGGGATATGCATGATCATCCCGATGACAGATGATGAACGCCGATTGACAGAGGAGTACTTGTATTTGGTACCTGAAATGGTAAAAAAGTTGACTACCCGTTGTGCTTATGTCTCATACGATGAGCAGCAAGACCTTCTGCAAGCCGGAAACTTAGCTTTATGCAAAGCCGCCATGAATTATGACAACACCCGTCCCTTTGCGGTTTACGCCAGAGTTGCCATACGAAATGCCATTTACAGTTATTGGAGAAAACTGCAAAAAGAACGAAAATACACCTGTTCCATGTATGCATCTTCCGAATTTGACATGGAACCCCTGCTTGTAGACCCCAAAACAGAACTGTGGCAGGAACAATGTATGAACCAGGAACCCATTTATAAGCACCTGCAGTCCTTAGAAGCGGGAAGCTGCAATACACTCAGAAAAGGAATACATGCCCTGCTCCTGCAGCAAAAAGGATATACCAACCAAGAAATTTCCAAACATTATGGTGTCCCAATGAATCATGTCCGGGCATGGCAAAGCAAAGCCCGGAAATACTTACAGCAGGATACCAAATTATATACTCTTTTATCTTGAAGGGAGAACGATTATGCTGACACTTTATACTGCAGTCGGAATCCTACGATTCCAGGATTCCATAAAGGAACATAAAACACCGACTGTTATCAATAACCGGCAGGAATACGGACTGACAGAAGAAGAATTCTTTCTGTGGAGCAGCCTCGCATTTCAAATCCGACAGATCCATGAATTGCAGTCTGCTTTTTCTGAACGCTTGAAAAAACATCACCGTTCGGAAAATATCCCCATTGAACCTTACCTGAATCGCCTGCAGCTTCGGGGACTGATTGTAAAAGGGGATGGTTTAACTGGTGTGGATGCCCTGTACCGCCTCTTAGGAGAACTTTATATCAGCCCATTGCAGGACAGTTTTTCAGTACGGCTTTTTACCTGCATCTATCTCTGCATGAAGAAAAAACTGCACACAAAGGAACTGATCCATTATCTAAAAAAGCCGGCACGGACTGCTATAGAGGACACGGTACTCCAAATAGCAAAAAAAGTACAGATTTCTACGGCAGAGCTTGTAACCTGTGTAGAACAGGGCATCCATCCACAAAATACAGAGCAACTTTTGACGCAGCTCTATGAAACCTCGGATGCAACATTCCGTACCCTGGCACAGGATATCCAATTCACCCATGCCGGTTATCCTGTACTGGAAGCCATCAGTAATTTGTACCTCAATAAACAGATTGCATTTGAAAAATTATAGGAAGGAGCAAATTATGCCAAAACCATTTCTTAATAAGCTGATTGTCCATGGGGCAATCGGCTTTTTCTGTGCCTTATTTGGATGTATTTACGGATTTGTAACAGATGACCAGATATTTCTCCTCATGAGTCTTTGCATCGGTGTTGGAACTGCCATACGAATTGTGAGTCTGCTACATACCATCAAGATGCATGACTATACCGAATTAACTGGAACCTGTACAAAACGTGAAGTCAGCCCACTTACCAAGAAACAGAAAATTATTTTCCGGTCCACTGACCAGAAAGAATATCACTTTACATTCGATAAAAATATCCGCCTTTTATCTGGACATTATTATCGCCTATATTTTCGGAATGTAGCAAACCTTTCGGGTGAAGAAAAGGTTCCTCCGGATTTACTTGCCTATGAGGAATTATCATCCCCTTAATAAAAATCTTTCCTCGAAGAACCAGATTTTTTTCTAAATATATCAGAAGAAGGTGTCGCTCAATCATCTAATTTGATAACTTTGCGACACCCTTCTACCTGTATCATGCTAATTTACACGCTTGCTCTGTCTGCGTTACTTGCTGTGGAAGCATTAGAACCATGATTCCAAGGCCAGCAGTTGCAACCGCAGTTGCTGCAGTTATCACTGTCACCTAACGCACTAGAAAGTGCAAAACCATTACGGCACATACACGCTCTAGGATTGATATCATTATCAGCATTTAATGATACATTTCTTCCTACAGGATTTGTGAGTTTCATGCAATCTCCTCCTTTCTTTTGTATTTTTATACAAAGATAATCAGTAAATCTGATATCCTTATATCTAATCCAATTCCATTTCATTTAAAGGAATTAATAATTTAGGATTTCTTTCTAAAATTTCGTGGTATTGAATCAACTGGTTTTCAATTCCAAACTTTTCACTGATACAACGAATTTTCTTTGTATCCATATCTAAGCCATTTTCGTCATAACAAGACGCATAGCATATGCCACATAAATGAGCTGCCCAGCAATTTTGACAATATTTTCGTGACTGTTCTATATATTCATCAATATATTTTTCTTGTATTCTAGGAATATTAATTCCATCCATAACATTTCCGATATTTGGAGCTTCACCAATTCTTTCACAGATATGATATTCACCATCAACCGTTATATATAAGCGTCTTCCACCTGGTATGCAGCATCCATTAAAATAGTATTTTTTCATTGGTGTATCTGATAATCCTCTTTTTTGTATTTTTAATAAACCTTTTAACATACTTCCCCACGTAAAAATCCTATTTGGTTCTTCTATATCTTGGAATTTCTCAATAGACCAACATTGAATCGGATTGTATCGTTCCATAAATTGAATATTATTTTCTATTTTTCTCTCCTTCTCAGTTCGTCTATATCATGTCGCTTTCCATTATCTGCATAACTAAACATAATTGTATTTCTTTCATTTATATAAGGACATTCCTCAATGAATCCTTGAATCTTATCGAAGCGTTCTCTTGTATACGGTGGAGTAATTACCATATTTACAATAATATTTTCGTCCCTATCTCCATAAGCATTACGAAGATTTTTTAATCCCTCCATAGCACGTTCAAAGCTTCCGCTTCCATCTGGACCTTTACGATGTTCGTCATGTAACTCTTTGTTTCCATCAATGCTACAAACTACAGTAAAGTTAGGTACTCCTGCTAAATAATCTGCTATTTCTTTAGTCATCAAAGTCAAATTTGTCGTCATCGAGTACATAATGGTATTGCTCAAATTTAGGGATTTCACATACTCAATACATTGTTTGATCAATTTAAAATTAAGCAGTGGTTCCCCTCCATAAAAAGTAATATAGAATTCATCTTTCATTTTATCTAATGAATAATCTATAACCTTTTTTGCGATTTCAAAGGACATATCTCCATGTTGTGAAAAATCCCGAAACTTTGGATTTTCCTCCTGATATATGCAATAATCGCATCGCAAGTTACATTTCTGTGTTACTTCAAAGGTAATTTGTCCCAATTTATTTTCCAAACTCTTCTTTAAATCTGTCACTTGTTCTCCAGAAAAGGTTTCTAACAATGGAGCTTTCAAAATATTCTCATTATTTACACTTTCCATAATTTGCTTTAATGCACTTTCTATTTCTTTTTCGCTCAACTCCAGTTCTTTTAATCGTCCAAATTCATTTGTATCTTGAAGTTTTTTCAAAACCTCATACACAACCTTCTCACATTCAAATACTTTTCCTGTTCCAGTATCATAATAGTAAAAACGATTTCTGGTTTGAAATACTTTTCCTCTCCTTCTATAATTCCCGTCTTCAACTACTTTTGAAAAAAACTGCTCATAAACCTTATAATTGTTCATTTTCCACATCCTCCTTTGTATGATCTCTTCTCCACATTTGGAAAAACTTTCCCTTCTTCAGTATCAATTCTTTCTCTGTTCCTTCTTCTACTATTTGCCCCTCATCTAATACTAAAATCTTATCCATACCTGACAAATCATGTAAATCATGTGTTATTAAAATCATCATCTTATCCGGATATGTTGTTTCCATTTCTTTTAGTATTTTATTCGCAGATATATGATCCATGCTACTAAAAGGTTCATCTAAGATTACTAAATCTGCTGTTCTAAATAAAGTTCTAGCAAGTCCTATTTTCTGCTGTTCACCTCCCGACAAATAAATTCCTGCTTTATCAAACTCTTTAGACAAAACAGTTTGATTTTTTAATGGCAAATTTTTAATTTTCTCATACACATTTACTGTTTTTAACAATCCATCTACTTGTTCTTCTTCATTCTCATATTCCATAGAAACATTCTGGTTCACCGTCATAGAAAACAATCGAAAATCCTGATACAGAATAGAAAGTCTATTTCTATAATCCTTTTTAGATAAATCACGTAATTCACTGTCGTTAACATAAATGTTCCCACTATATCCTTCGTAAAACCCTAGCAGCAACTTTATAATTGTTGATTTTCCAGATCCATTCTTACCTACAAGTGCAATTCTTTTATTGTTCCTTCCAATAGAAAAATTGATATTATGTAAAATATCCTTATTACTATCCCCATATGAGAAATTCACATTTTCAAAACAGATTTTCTCAATCGTATTTACTTCTTCTTTCCCTTCTCTGGTTCTTCTGTTCATAAATTCAAAATACTTTTCTAAGTCTAATGCATTTGAATATATTTCTGGAACACTTGCAATGGCTGCCTTCATCTGTTGAATCATCTGCTGGATACCTGTATATAAAACAATAAATTCTCCGATAGGTATTTTCCCAAATATTGTATTATATCCTAAATAAATGAGAATAAATATTTCTGTAATGGAGTCAATTAGCATAATGCTTATGTACTGCATACGAATTCGTTTTCCCCATTTATTTGTTATTTTATTCATTCCACTCCACGCAGCCTGATATTTTTTTTCAAAAACTCTACTATTGCTAAATGTGATAATCTCTTTAATATATTCATGAAGATAAAATATTCGATGTATATAATTTATTTCTCTGTTATAAGGAATTGATTCAATCTTAAATTTATATTGAAGATTTTTCATTCTTATGGAACACATGCAGGATATTCCTACACCTATGAACGCACAAGAAATAACCAGAAAGTCATACTGAAGTATAATACTACTTATCCCTATAACACTCATTAAACTAGTAAGTATCCCTGTAGTTAAAGTAATGGCATTCAATATACCAATTTTCCCGTTCTCAGCCACAAAATAATACAAATCATAGAATTCTTCATTATCATATTCTTCCAAATTAAATGTTTTTGCTTTTGCATAAATATCGCCCTGAATTTTTTCAATAATACGGTTTTGTAATAATGGTTCGTATAAATAACTTGCACTTCCATTTATAATTGCAATCACTACTGACAACAGCAACATTACACCTATAATCATCAAGAAATATCTCATTTCTTGCATCGCAATAGTTTCTGTTATATATCTTAAAATGCTTAGATTAATAATATTAAATAAACTTGTAAGTATAGATATTACTATCATTAATAAAATGTATTTACGATCAATTTTCCAAATGTATTTTATACAATATATAGTGTTCTTTATCACATAATTTTTTTCTTTTTTCAATCCCTCACATCCTTATATCACTGTGTCTAGGGAGTATTCCTAGACACAGTGGAGAGGCCTCTCCACTGAAAACTTTGCTATTTATTTACTTGATGTTTCCGGAAAACAATATATCCCAGAACTGAACAGATTACTGCCACTATTGCATTTATCAAAATTGCCATAATCGGCCAACTCAATACTATATTTCCTATGCTATATGACGTATATGACTGGAACGAAAAATCTGCTATTTTAGGTGGTAATAAAGATAATACATGACTCCATGCATATCCTCCTGTATCAGGTGATAAAAATGTCGGAATTATAATCAGCAAAAATGCAACAATAATAACCGCATAAGTATTTTTCAATAAAGCAGACATAAAAAGTGTTATTCCCATAATTCCTAATGTAAAGAAATATCCCAGCAATAATGCTATTCCTACTGCTTCTCCCATTGTAAGATTATATCCAACAGACATAGCTGGATACTTTAATTGAATAGGTAAATCTGCACCTTGTGTCCCTAAAAAGATCATATAAACACTTGAATAAATCAATGTTATTCCCCAGTAAACACATGTTGCATATAGCCATCCTGATACAGTCTTTGCAAAAATCAACTTACTTTTTCCATATTTCATACATAAAATTAATGAGTCACATTTAGACTGATATTCACCGGCAAATATCGGTGCAATTCCTATACATATTATCATCATTATTAGCACAGGCCACGTTAATGTATCTAAAATCATACTCCAGCCTTTGTGATAACCATATTGATATTCCTGCAAATTTCCCGTCTTTTCTTTCCAATAATTTGCTTCACTAGACGTTAATCGCCCCTGCTCTTTTTTCAAATCTATATATGTGTTGTCTCTTTTTATTTGTGCTTCCCGAAAATCTTTCCCAACATTTTCTTCCAGAACTTCTTTCATACTGCTACCGCTTCCCGGTTCCCTATATACATTAGTAATCAAGCTCAATAAATCTCTGTTCGGAAGGTAAAATGTTCTATATACCTCTTCTGACAAATAATGATATGTTTCGCTTTCTGAATTTGTATTAGGATCTGAAGTGTACTTTAAATATTGTCTTACTATTTCATCAACATTTTCCTGTGTTAATTCTATTTTCTTCTGCGTATCCTTCATCACTTCTACGGCACTCATTCCCGAAAAATTTTCACCTTTTTCATTTGTCGCACTTATTTGCATAATACTGGACCAGACGCAAAACACTAAAAACAATCCGCAACCAATTATAGATAATTGAGCCAATCTACTCTTCCATATTTTTTTCCATTCATATTTGATCATCCCACTCATTAAATGCACGCTCCTTCTTCTTGTATCTCATCAGAAAAAAATTTTAAATATAAATCCTCCAAAGTTGGTTCTACAGTTATTGCGCCTTCTATCGGAGATGACACCGAAATGACCCTTGCTTCTATAACTTCTTTCATTGCATGCGAATTAGCAACACAATGTGTTCTTTCAAAATTACTCCATTGATTATTGGGTACTCTACACGACCATACCTCATTTTTTACTTCTTTCAGCAATTCCTCGGCTGAACCCTGTAAAATAAACTTTCCTTTTTTCATAATCAATACTTGATCTGAAATATACTCTATATCAGACACAATATGCGTAGATATAATAATAATTTTATCCTTTGACATTTCCGCAATAATATTTCTAAAATAAGCACGTTCTTTAGGATCCAGACCTGCTGTCGGTT
>JAXEUM010000026.1:0-12726 GCA_034114925.1 Oliverpabstia sp. | reverse complement strand
AACTCTACTCTCCGGAAAAGAGTAGGTAATCCATATCGCATATCGAACTTACGTTTCTGTTAAGCCGTAGGTCTATTAAGGTTACCCTTTTGTATGAAAAACTTTTCAAAATAGTTCTTGACTATTTACCAAATTGCTATTCCACACCACAATTCTAATTGAATTTTTTCATTGATCCAATGAACAAATTCCTCTAGAATTTTTCCTGTTTCATCCTCTCCCTCCTGTTTTCTACAAATTACAATGCAACCATTTTCACCTTTAGGTATTACTGTTTCCAAAATCACATTGGTTTTCTCAAACATTTCTCCTAACACGTTTTCGACAATAAAATTGATAATTTTTTTGTCCCATATACTTTTACAACAAGAAGAAATATAAAAACTCAAATACAGTAACTTACCTTGAAATTTTTCTTCATAAGGTAAATGACGTTTTCTGGCTTCATTTTCAAACTCTGTTCCTCTAATATTTTCCGTCAACACTTCTTTCCAAAATTCGCGAACTATCACCTGGCGATTCCTTTTCCATCGTTGCTCATCTTTATAATATCGATTACGCTGTTTAGCTCTATCCACTGCAACTGTTAATGCTTTCTCCAACTGTTCAAAATCTATCGGTTTTAAAAGATATTCTACACTATCCAAGGCTATCGCTCTTTTTGCATAATCAAATTCCGCATAACTGGTAAGAAATATAACTTGAACCTGATTGTTTCTCTCCCTGACCCACTCTACCAAATCAAATCCTGTTTTTCCAGGCATTACAATGTCACTGATAATAATATCCACAGACATGAGATCAATAATCTGTTGTGCTTGCCCCATAGAATAAGCCGTATAAACTTCTGTAATACCACATTTTTTCAAATTAATATTCTTTTTAATACTCTCAACTACATATTGCTCATCATCCACTAATAACAGATTCATTTTTTATTATTCTCCATTATAATTTATTTGGTTATAAGGTATGTGAATATCTATTACGGCTCCTCCCAAAGGACTGTTTTCAAAATTAATTTTTCCTTTATCCCCATAATAATACTGAAAACGTTTCAAGCAATTGGTAATTCCAATATGTTTTCCTCCGTTTGAGATACTTTCTCCCCGATTTAATTTTTCTAAAAACTCGTCGGGAAATCCTTTTCCTGTATCAGAAATATAAATGTTTACATATTTCCCTTCTTTTCGATCTTCTGGATATACAGTCACAGATATAAGAATCTTTTCCTCCAGTGTCAATGCATGTTTCGCTGCATTTTCTATAAACACCTGAATCAAAAATGGAAACATACCTGCATCACATACTTCTTCATGTACTTCTGTATAATATTCAAAATTATCTGGATACCTCAACAACAGAATTTCTAAATAGTCTTTACAATGTGTCACCTCTGCCGCTGCTGAAACCATTTCATTCGTGTTTCTAAAAATGTAACTCAGATAATCTGCTGTAATTTTACTCATCTTCTTAGCATTTTCGTACTGTTTAAAATCAATCATGCTATAGATAAAATTTAAACAATTCAAGTAAAAATGAGGACGAATTTGCAGTTTTAAATAATCCATTTCTATTTTTTGTTTTTCCAGTTCCTGTTCATATAAAGAAATTTTTAACTTTCGAATCTGTCGAATCATGTATGTAAACTTATTATCAATTTTTTCCAGTTCCAACAGTCTACTTTCCACTTGCTCCGAAGTTTCTGCCTCCTCCTCATACTCCTCCAGTCTTTGCGTAAAGTCTAACAAAGGATTCAATATATTTTTTCTCAAACTATATAAAATGAAACCACTTGCAAAAAATAGAATCCCCGCCACTCCAACAAGTACTATTATACTATTAACCAGAATCTGAACTACATGCTCTTCTGATACTTCCATTTCAATGGTAAATGGAGCCTGCGTTAATTCTTTCCTAATCACTCCCCAACTGGATTTATAATCTTTTTCGTTTTCCTCTTGTATTCCTTCACTCGTTATTTTTCCTATACATTCTCCCTGATTGTTAATCAAACTAACTGATTCACTTTTTCCTTCCGTAATTTGCGAGAAGGGAAAAAGTATATCTTTCACATTCACTATACATCCCAGATAAATACCATCTTTTTCCGCAATTTTGCAAATATATTTTTCTTCACCATAAGTAACTGCATTCCATTTTTTCTTTATATGATAGATATCATCGATATTTTCAATCTGATTAACTAATGTTTCATGCAAATTTTCTAATGTTTCATATGATCCTTCTGAATCCATACTCAACTGAAGTAATTCATCTTTTTGCTCAACATACAAAAACATATGATATTCTGTTCCGTATTCCCATGCACTGGAAAAAAACATTTTTCGTAGTTTTTCAACAGGATAACTATAATTTTCATCATTTTTTATCATATTTACATATTCCCAAAAATCAGAATCCTGCATATCTTGCTCTGCCACAGTTGCAAAAATATTTCTGCTTATGATTAAAAATTGATTATCCAACTCTGATATATACAATTCTGCCATCTGATTTACTTCTTTCAAAGCGTTACTGCTTCCCCACTTTATAACCAGTAAGCATCCTATCATATATATTAGAATAACCACCAAAAAAACAATCAATATTCTTTTCATCTGATTGACCATAGATTGCTGATTTCTACTTCTATGAATATGCATTATTTTACATCCCTCCTAACCTTTTACGGCTCCTAATGTAATTCCTTCTGCAAAATATTTTTGAAGAAAAGGATATATGATAAACAATGGAAGCATTGCTATAAATGCAATAGCCATACGTATAGATGTTGTTGGAAGTTTTGCCACTTCCGATCCAATATTTCCCACTACTTTTCCACTGGCAAGATATTGTATATCCGTAATCATCTGATTAAGTAAATTTTGAATGCTATACAATTTCTGTCCTTCATTTCCCGACAAATAGTATAAACCATTTGTCCAATCATTCCAATAAGCCAAGCCAGAAAACAACCCCATTGTAACCAAAATAGGTTTTCCCAAAGGTAATACCACCATAGTAAATACTTTAAAATGACCTGCCCCGTCAATTTGTGCTGCTTCAAACAAGGCTCCCGGAATACTGGTCACAAAATAACTTCTAATCATCAATACATTATTTGCACTCATTAAAAAATTAGGAATTAACAATGCCCATAATGTGTTTTTAATGTGAAAATAATTTACATACATCAAATATGTCGGCACCAATCCACCATTAAACAGCATAGTAAAAAAGACAAAAAATGTTAATACCCTGCGATGCGGTAAAGTTTTTACAGAAAGTGGATATGCCATCATAGAAGAAATAGTAATATTCAAAATAGTTCCTACTGCTGTAACTATAATCGTTACACCGTATGCCCGTAAAATCTTCTCTCCTTGACGTACAATGTACTGATATGCATACAGACTCATTTTTTCCGGAAAAAAAGAATATCCATTACGAATCAGTACATTTTCATCCGTAAGTGAAGAAATAAAAACCAAAACAAAAGGCAATATAATTATCAGCGTTACGACAATCAGAATAGTATTGATACCCACCTGAAAGCATTTATTTTTTTTCGTATTCATTATTTTTTCCTCCTAGAATAATGCCTGTTCACGGTCCACTCTTCTAACAACCCAATTGCTTACCATGACAATTACAAATCCAACAAATGACTGGTATACTCCTGCCGCAGATGACATACCTATATTTCCCCGTTCAATCAATGCTCGATATACATACGTATCAATAACATTTGTGGTTGGGAATAACACACCTGAATTCATTGGAACCTGATAAAACAAACCAAAATCCGAATAAAAGATTCTTCCAATACTTAATAACAGCAACGTGATAATAGTAGGTACTAAACACGGTAATGTGATTTTCGTGATTTCCTGCCATTTACTTGCCCCATCCAACCGAGCTGCTTCATAATATGACGGATCAATTCCGATTAAGGATGCAATATAAATTAAACATCCATATCCTACTCCCTTCCAGCAATTTACAAATATCAAAACAAATGGCCAATACTTAGGTTCTTGATACCACTGAATTGCTTCAATATGTAATGCAGGTAAAACAGAATTATTCAAGAGACCATTTTCTGAACTTAATAACGCATAAACAATATAACTCAAAATAACCATAGACATTAAAAAAGGAAGTAAAATTGCACTTTGATATATTTTTTTTAATTTTCTATTTTTTACTTCACAAATCAAAATTGCAAGTGCAATTCCTACTACCATATTAACGAGAATAAATGCTGTATTATACAACAATGTGTTTCTTGTAATTATCCAAGCATCAGGAGAAGAAAATAAAAACTTAAAATTTTCCAGTCCTACCCAGGGACTATTTAAAATTCCTTTTGAAAAATTTACTTTTTTAAATGCAATAACCATTCCTGCCATAGGAATATAATTATTTATAAGCAGATACACTATTCCTGGGAGCATCATAAGATATAACACCAGATGATTTTTATATATCTTTCTTTTTGCCTGTTTTTTCATACTGGATCTCCTTTCTAAAAAAACTCCACACATATAAATATCCATGCGTGGAGTTTTCTATGTCCAAATTACATTTTATAATTCTGCCACTATAAACTTATTCGTTTTCCGCAAGCCAAGCATCAAACTGTTCCTGTTTTGCTGCAATTATTTCATCAATTCCTGCATCCTTTAATGCTTTTTGAAATTGCGGAAGCAATACTTCTGGATCTCCTGAACCACTATTTAAAGAACCTGCATATTGTTTTACTACATTAGACAATGCCGCAATTTGACTTTCGTATTCCGTATTATCAAAGAAGAAACCTACTGCTTTTGATTTTTTCGCAGAGTTATTAAACTCTTCCATTTTTTCCCATAACTGTGGGTCAGACCCTGTCCATTTATGCGCTATAAACTGATTAGGAAGTTCCCATCCCAAATTCAGACTATATCCCACATTATCTGCAGTGGTACCTTCTGGATAATTAATGATTCCATTTTCTTTATCCTCTATTATATAATCAACACCTTCTTCGCCCCAATTCAACAGATTCATTACTTCAGGACTTCCATATATATAATCTAAAACTTCCATTGCTTTTTCTGGATTCTCAGAATTCTGTGCTATTGAAAAAATAACACCATTATAAGACTGACAATTCATAACAGGATAATCTCTAAACGGAACAATCTCAAATTCATATCCTGTAGAACTTTCAAATTCTACTGGAGTTCCAGGATGATATGCAAAAAACAATGAAAATAAATTCCCGGCCTTGCATACAGTTCTCCAGTTTTCAGTATTAGTTCCAGCATCCTTACTAATATAACCTTTCTGGTACCAATCATATAACATAGATGTTGTTTCTTTGTACCAATCAGATTCATAAAAGTTTGCAATTTCTGTACTATTTTCCTGATCCATTAAAACACCTAATGAATTAGCATCTGCCATGGAATCCCCGCCAAACAAACGAGAAACGGGGTTATCATCTTCATTAGAAGAAAATAACATAGTCATATCCGGCTCTCCTGCTTGCACAGTTGCAAATACATTTTCCAAATCTGAAGGTTCTTTAATTTTTGAAGTATCAATATTATATTTTTCTACTAAATCTTTTCGCATAAATATGGCCGGAATACTTCCACGTTCAATTTGATTGGGAACACCATATAGAAAACCTCCTACATTATTTCCTTTAACAGCATCCTCACCCATTACTTCTTTCAAATTTTTACCATATTTATCAACCAGTTCTGTCATATCCATAATCTGTCCAGAATGCATATACTGTACTGCATTTGTTGCATTCGTATAGAAAATATCAATCTTTTCATCACCTGCCAGCATTAACTGCAGCTGCTGTGTTGCACTTGCCCAAGGCAATACTACCAAATCAAGATTAGCATTTAATTCTTTTTCCAAAATCTCATTGATTTTTCCTTCAATTCGCTCTTCATCCTGTTGCTGTGTGCCAGTCAAAACCATGGTAACTGTATAAGGTTCCTCTGTTTCTCCTTTTGTAGATTCATTTTTACCGTTATCCTCCTTTGAACCACATGCAGTTAAAACGGATACACTCATTGCCATTGTTAATAGACCTGCAATAATTTTTTTCTTCATATTTTTTCTCCCTTTAATTGTTTTTGATAGTTACAGTATATTATTTCTTATATATTATTTTCTATATCTAGTCTGACTTTACAGTATCACTAATTTGACTAATTTGATTTTTCTTATTTTCGTACCCAATGTTCTCTTGACCATTTCCACTTTTTCCATTAAACTGTTCTTACAAAATATCTAAACTCATCTAAGAGCCACTCACACAATCTTTAAAAATCAGGTGAATAAACATGACTACAAAACAACATATATGTGAAACTCAAATCGAACTCTGCGACATCTGCCACCACCACCATGTGGAATTGCCTCCGGAAACTCCCAACGATACCACACTTTATAAACTGGCAGATTTATACAAGGTTTTTGGTGATCCCACCAGAATCCGCATCCTCTATACCCTTTCCAGAGGAGAATTTTGTGTCTGTGATATTGCCGAACTTTTGGGAATGACACAAAGCGCTATTTCTCATCAACTTCGAGTATTAAAACAGTCTTCTCTGGTAAAGTTTCGCCGGGAGGGAAAAACCGTCTACTACTCCCTCTCTGATTCACACGTAGCTACGATTCTTACTCAGGGACTGGAACACGTACAGGAATAAAAACAAAAAGCAGATATTCTTTCTCTGGCATATGCCGTGATTGGAAATATCTGCTTTTTCTATACCTATCTGTTTTTTATTTTTGTTGATAACCTGCCAGGAAATCTCCCAGCTTTCTCGTAGCCCTCTCAAGATCTGCCACTCTTGGAAGATATACCACCCGGAAATGATCCGGCTCTTTCCAGTTAAATCCGCTGCCCTGAACAATCAGAATTCTCTTTTCCCTCAAAAGATCCAGTGCAAATTGTTCATCATTCTGAATATGGAACTTCTCCACATCTAATTTAGGGAAAATATAGAATGCTGCTTTCGGCTTCTTAGCCGTAATGCCCGGAATATCATTTAACATCTTATAGATACATTCTCTCTGCTCATATATCCGTCCTCCCGGAACCAGATATTCTTCCACACTCTGATATCCTCCCAATGCAGTCTGGATAATAGACTGTGCAGGGACATTGGAGCATAATCTCATATTAGAAAGCATTTTCAAGCCTTCAATATAGCCTGCCGCCTGTTTCTTGGCGCCGCTTAAAACCATCCATCCCACACGGAATCCGGCAATCATATGCGATTTGGATAATCCGCTGAACGTAACACAAAACACATCCTTCGGAGCAATAGAAGCAATCGAGATATGTTTCAGACCATCCATTACAAGGCGATCATAGATCTCATCAGAAAAAATAATCAACCCGTGTTCTCTGGCAACTTTCACGATATCTTCCAATACTTCTTTAGGATATAAAGCGCCTGTCGGATTATTAGGATTAATGATTACAATAGCCTTGGTACGGTCTGTAATCTTACTTTTAATGTCTTCAATATCCGGATACCAGTCTGATTCTTCATCACAGATATAGTGAACCGCCTTTCCTCCTGACAAAGTAGCTGTAGCTGTCCAGAGAGGATAATCCGGCGCCGGAATCAGAATTTCATCCCCATCATTTAACAATGCCTGCATACACAGATTGATCAATTCACTGACGCCGTTTCCGGTGTAAATATCTTCCATAGTCACACCAGGGATATTTTTCAACTGACAATACTGCATGATAGCCTTTCTCGCTGAAAACAGTCCCTTGGAATCCGAATATCCCTGACAGTCCCACAGAGATTGACGCATATCTAAGATCACTTCTTCCGGTGCGTTAAATCCGAAAGGTGCAGGATTACCAATATTTAATTTCAGAATATTCAGGCCACCCGCTTCCATCCTGGCTGCCTCTTCAACTACAGGTCCTCTCACATCATACAGTACATTGTCCAGTTTGGAAGATTTTTCAAATGTTCTCATCTTTGCTGCCTCCATTCTAAAATTTTTTATAATGATGCCAGGCATCTTTTGCCCCAACATCATAGATTCTACCTCTTCAATTATTTTTTCTTATTTTTTATAAAAAGAATAAATATAATTCCGCTGACTGCCATCAAAATCGGATAAAAACAATAAGGAATAATCTGGAAAGGCGTCAGTCCTGTAGACGTTGCTGCCAAAAGAAGCTGCGCTCCATAAGGAATCAGTCCCTGGCCTACAGAAGTAAACATATCCAAAAGAGAAGCGCTTCTCTTGGGACTGATCTCATACTCTTCACTGATTTCTTTGGCAATAGGACCTGCCATAACAATAGCAACTGTGTTATTAGCCGTACACATATCCACCAGAAGCGCCAGACCTGCAATTCCCAGTTCGCCGCCTTTTTTTCCACGGATTTTTTTCTTGATAAAATCCAGAATAAACTGAATTCCACCCATTTCCTTTACCAGTGAAACAATACATGCCACTACAATAGAAATCACGGTAATATCATACATTCCTGTAATACCGCCGCTGCCGTCTGCACCGGAAGCAATCACATTAAACATATCTCCCACTGCAAACATCCCTGTGGACACACCTACGATCAGAGACAGTATTGTACCGGTAATCAAAACAAGAAATACATTAATTCCAATCAAAGCTCCCACCAAAACCACAACATAGGGAAGTACCTGGAAAATATTATATGTATATTCTTTGGAAATTTCAAAATCACCATTTCTTGTAATAAAGAAGAAAATAATAATGGTAAGGATTGCTGCCGGAAGCACGATCAAAAAGTTCTCTTTAAATTTATCTTTCATCTGACAACCCTGTGTTTTTACTGCTGCTATGGTAGTATCAGAAATCATGGAAAGATTATCTCCAAACATAGCACCACACACCACCGCGCCAATACAGATTGCCATGGAAAATCCTGTTTTCTGGCTGATTTCCACTGCAATAGGCGCCAGGGCGCCAATCGTTCCCATAGATGTTCCCATGGAAACAGAAATAAAACATCCGATAATAAACAATCCCACAATTGCCACGCCTGCCGGCATAATGGAAAGTCCCAGATTTACCGTGCTGGAAGCTCCGCCTGCTGCCGTTACTGCTCCGGAAAATCCTCCTGCTGCCAGAAAGATCAGACACATGGTAATAATGTTATCATCTCCAACACCTTTGGCAATCAGACGAATATTCGCATCAAATCCAGCTTTTCGATTCTGAATAAACGCTGTCAGCAATGCAATCAGAAATGCCACAATCGCAGGCATTGCATAAAAATCTTCAAATACGATTCCTGCTCCCAAAAATATTACCAGAAAAACCAGAATCGGAAGCAAAGCCACTGCTCTGCCTTTTTTTTGTTCAGTCATAATTATGTTCCCCTTTACCTTTTTCTTCTGCCCGGATTTCTCTGCTTCTCTTTCAATCCGAGGCTTTTCTTATTTTGCCAGCATCATTCTGTCATTCGCAAATTCTTCTCCGCTGGCCTGTTCAAATTTTTCCAGAAGCTGTGAAACTTCCAGATGTTTCTTTTCTTCTCCTGACACATCATAAATGATCCGTCCCTCATGCATCATAATGAGACGATTTCCCATCCGGATAGCATCCCTCATATTATGAGTGATCATTAATGCTGTCAGCTTCTGTTCCTCAATGATTCTCTCTGTCAGCTCCAGCACCTTCGCTGCCGTCTTGGGATCCAAAGCTGCCGTATGCTCATCCAAAAGAAGAAGCTCCGGTTTTCGAAGAGAAGCCATAAGCAGCGTAAGAGCCTGTCTCTGACCTCCGGAAAGAAGTCCAACCTTACTGGTCATTCTCTCTTCCAGACCAAGATCCAGTTTTTTCAATTCTTCATAGTATCGTTCCTTTTCCGTTTTGGAAATACTCCACCGAAGTCCTCTTCGCAACCCTCTTCGATAAGCCAAGGCAAGATTTTCTTCAATTTCCATCCCTGCCGCAGTTCCCTTCATAGGATCCTGAAATACTCTTCCCAGAAATTTTGCCCGCACATGTTCCGGCTTTCTGGAAATATCTTCACCATTTAAGATTACAGTACCTTTATCGATGGGATATACGCCCGCAATCATATTCAGCATGGTAGATTTACCTGCTCCATTTCCTCCGATCACGGTAACGAAATCTCCGTTATTCAGCGTAAGATCGATTCCCCGGAGGGCTTTCTTTTCATTTACTGTTCCTTTATTGAAAGTTTTTTCCACATTTTTCAGAATCAGCATGATGTATCCTCCCCTCCTTTTGAATACGATCTCCATATTCTCCATTTTTCCAACATAACCGGTGTACAAAGAGCCAGAATTACAATGATTGCAGAAATCATCTTCATATCGTTTGGATTCATTCCCATTCGAAGAACCAGCGCACGAATCACAAAATATACGATAGAACCTACTACCACAGAAGCAAGTTTTGTTCCGAACGCACGATTTTTTCCAAACAATACTTCACCGATCACGATAGCCGCCAGACCTATTACGATAGCTCCCGTACCCATCTGAATATCTCCCACCTTGGTACTTTGACATACCAATGCGCCTGACATTCCCACAAGACCGTTACTGATCGCCAGCGCCAATACTTTCGCCACCTTCACATTCACTCCCAGAGCCCGGATCATATCCTCGTTATCTCCTGTGGCACGAAGGGCGGCGCCGATCTCTGTTCCGAAGAACCAGTACAGCAGCCAGATAACTAAAGCGGCAATCACCACGCCCACCAGCAAAGAAGCCATCGACTGTTTCATTCCGGTTGCATCCACGATCCAGGTAAATATGGATTCCGTATTCAGCAAAGGCAGATTGCTCTTTTGTCCCATAATTCGCAAATTTACAGACCAAAGAGAAATCTGTGTAAGAATACCTGCGAGAATAGCCGGAATCTCAAATACGGTATGTAAAATTCCTGTAACTGCTCCCGCTGCCGCCCCTGCCAGTGTGGCGCAAAGCAATGCCAGTATGGGGTTCATTCCCTTATTCAGCATCAGCATGGCACAGATACATCCACCCAGAGCAAAACTTCCGTCCACTGTCAAATCGGCAATATCCAGAATCCGGAAAGTTATATATACTCCCAAAACCATGATTCCCCAGAGAATTCCCTGAGAAATGGCTCCCTGCATAGACAGTATAAAACCACTCATCACTCTTCCTCCTACTACTAATATATTTATCTAACACTTTACCCTTTTCAACAAAAAAAGTCAACGAGAAATATAGGGCTGGCACAGGAAACATTCTTCATAAATGTCCAATGTGACAGCCCTTTTCTGTTTTTACTTTATCTTCCTATTTGGCTTCTGCCGCAGCCTTCAATTCTTCCACATTTAATCCCAGCGTAGCCGCTGTCTCTTCATTGATTTTCAAAGAACATTTTGAGGCGTCCAGATATTCTACTGGCATATCCGCCGGCTGACTTTCTCCTGTAAGAATCTTTGCAGCCATTTCCCCTGCCAGATATCCTACCTGATAATAATCGATACCATAAGTAATCAGTCCGCCACTGTCCACCATACCTTCTTCTCCACAAATCATAGGAAGTTTATTCTCATTTGCCACCATAGATACGGTTGCCATATTATTTGCCACGATATTGTCTGTAGGAGAATACAATACATCCACATTTCCCACTGCGGATTCCACTACAGTCTGAATCTCATTAGAACTGGAAACTGTCAGATCTTCATATTCCAGTCCCTCTGCTTCGCAGGCTTCCTTCGCCATATTAATCTGGAATACAGAATTGGCTTCGGAAGAACAATACAAAAGTCCCACCTTCTTAGCTTCCGGGAACAGTTTTTTCACCAGAGCAATCTGCTCTTTTACAGGAGTCAGATCAGAAGAACCTGTGACATTTCCTCCCGGCGCCTCATTGGAAGCCACCAGTCCTGCATCCGCCGGATCGGTAACTGCTGTAAGTACAATAGGAATCTCGCTGGTAGCGCTTGCCAGTGCCTGTGCCGCCGGAGTTGCAATAGCAAAAATCAGATCGTTATTGCTGTTTACCAATGTTTCTGCTATGGTCTGACAGGTGGAAACTTCACCCGCCGCATTCTGCTTGTCTGCTTTATATTTGATTCCCAGTTCGTCCAGTGCAGCAAAAAAACCTTCACTGGAAGTATCCAGCGCCGGATGAGGCATATACTGAAGAACACCAATATTGTAGGTTTCCTCTGTAGCCGTTCCATCAGGATTTACTGCTGCTTCTTCCTTTCCTTCTGATGCATCTGATTCTGAGGTGACTTTATTTTCATCTTTATTACTGCCGCACCCTGCCATCATACTTCCTGCCACTACCATACTCAAGGTCGCTGCCAGTACTTTCTTCACCATTTTCTTTTTCATACAATCTCCTCCCATTCTTTCTCACTTTATCCCGTAGAACATCAACGCATTAAAGTGTAACGTTGTAGAGGATTATAGCATCATTTTCCCGATGCGTCAACTGTATCCTGTGAAATTTTTCGGTTTCTATCTCCTTATTTCAATATTTTCTTTAATTCATCCATAAATGTGTTTACATCCTTAAATTCCCGGTATACGGATGCAAATCGTACATAAGCCACTGCTTCCAAATCCTTTAGCTTATCCATCACAATCTCCCCAATCACGGTACTGGGAATTTCTCTTTCTTCCATGTTAAAAATCTCTGTCTCCACAGAATCTACCAACTGAT
>JAXEUM010000025.1:0-12565 GCA_034114925.1 Oliverpabstia sp. | reverse complement strand
AACTCTACTCTCCGGAAAAGAGTAGGTAATCCATATCGCATATCGAACTTACGTTTCTGTTAAGCCGTAGGTCTATTAAGGTTACCCTTTTGTATGAAAAACTTTTCAAAATAGTTCTTGACTATTTACCAAATTGCTGTTTTCCCTGAGCAGTCATTCTGAAATTCCATTTATCACCTTCCGGCATCCAGATTCCTTGTCTCAGATATAAAAGAATTTTGCAAAGCGGAGCATTTTCATTTCATAAGATATGTTTTTATGAAACAAAAAATTCCTTCGCCTCTTTGCTACTTCCAAGAGACGAAGGAATCAACATCCTGCGCGGTACCACTCTTATTCATGGATAATCTGCAACTGTTCAGTAAGCTCACGCTTTCACTTGACTGAATACTTTTGACTGCTCCATGCACTCTGTCAGATACGGGCATTGCACCTTATATCTGTCCCTTAGATAACGGTAGGGATTCCGTCTGCACCTACTGGATCACTCGTTCAGGCAGCTGCTCCAAGGGCAGTTCCAAATGTTCCTTCCACTGCTTCACACCGTCCAGCAGTTCTCTGTAGTCTGTCCCATTTGTACTCTTCCTCTTCATCACTTTAGCTCGATTATGTATTACTACTTTATCACTATTTTTTATCTCTGTCAATCATTTTCATCAAAATCTTTTCCGGTGTAATGGGCAATTCTCTGCACCAACATCCGGTGGCATTGTGAACTGCATGAGCAATTGCCGGCGCCGGTGTATTAATCACTACCTCACCGATGGATTTTGCACCAAACGGACCTGTCTGTTCATAGCTGCTTTCAAATTCCACCTGAATTCTTCCCATATCCTGGCGGGTAGGAAGCTTATACTGCATGAAAGAATTCTGAAGTAATTTTCCCTTTTCGTTATACTGGATATCTTCAAACAAAGCCATACCGATTCCCTGACCAATTCCCCCTTCCGTCTGTACCCGGGCGAGATTGGTATTGATCGGAGTACCACAATCCACTACTCCCACATAATTGATCATTTCCACAGAACCTGTCTCTTTATCCAGTTCTATTTCTGCCATTCCTACCATAAAAGGCGGCGGAGAAACAGGAGAAGAATGGCTTACGGTCACTTCAAGAATTCCATCAAATCCGCACTGAGAACTATATGCTATTTCTCCGAGAGATTTTTCCTCACCATTTTCAAGATTTTTAACAACTTTTCCGTCAAACTCTACCATTTCAACCGGACATTGGAAAATCTTGCTTCCATAATCCACGATTTTTTCTCTCATCTGTTCCGCTGCCCGTTCCACAGCTTTTCCCGTTACATAAGTCGTACTGGAGGCATAAGACCCTGAATCATAAGGTGACGTATCCGTATCAGCCGCCCGAACCGTAATCTGCTCCATATCACAATCCAGACAATCTGCCGCAATCTGAGCCAGGATAGTATCGCATCCTGTTCCCATATCTGCCGAACCGATCAATAAAGTATAAAATCCTTCATCATTCAATTTCAAAGTAGCAGATCCCACATCCACACCGGAAATTCCAGATCCCTGCATGGTCATAGCAACACCCACACTCCTGATCTTTCCATTTCCCATATCACGATAAGGATACTTCTCATCCCATTTCATGAGTTCTTTCGCTTTCAACAGACACCGATCCAAAGCACAGCTATTGGTCTGCTCTCCGTAATATGCCGGCATCACATCGCCTTCGCGCACCATATTCATCAATCGTAATTCCAACGGGTCCATGTGTAATTTATCTGCCAGCTCATTGATTGCAGATTCCACTGCAAAACATCCCTGCGTAGCTCCATAACCACGATACGCCCCTGATGACATCCTATTTGTATATACTACATCATAAGAAAAACGATACGCTTCCAGATCATGGTATAAAGGAATACTCTTATGGCCGGAAAGTCCCACTGTTGTCGGTCCATGTTCTCCATAAGCTCCTGTATTGGATAAGGTATATACAGAAATCGTTTTCAATTTACCCGATTTTTCAGCGCCCACCCGGACACGTATTTCCATATCATGACGGGGCGAAGACGCAATTTGAGATTCCACTCTGGTAAAAATCATTTTCGCCGGTTTTCCTGTTTTCCAGGTAACAAACGCCGGATAAACTTCGGAAACACTTGTCTGCTTTGCACCAAATCCTCCCCCAATTCTGGGTTTTGTTACTCTGATTTTATATTTGGGAATCCCCAGCGCATTGGCAATTACTCTTCTTACATGAAAAACAATTTGAGTAGAACTTACAATATTCAGTCTCCCATTATGATCCATGTAAGTATAAGTCCGGAAAGTTTCCATCATAGCCTGCTGATTAGCCTTCACATGATATACCTGATCCACTACCACATCACTTTCTTCCAGGACTTTCTCCACATCTCCCATCTCTTCGCTGCCGGAAGCGCAAAGATTTCTCTTATTATCAGCGCCTACCTTAGCCAGAGAACGCCAGTTATCTTCCGGATGAATCAAAATCGGTCCATCCAATGCTTCATGCGGATCCAAAACAGGGGTCAGTATCTCATATGTCACTTTTATCAGTTTCAGCGCTTTGTCCACACAAGCTTCATCTTTTCCTGCAACAATAGCTACCGGATCTCCCACAAAACGAACTCTCTGATCCAGAATCAAACGATCATATGGACTGGGTTCCGGATACGTCTGGCCGGCCAGAGTAAATCTTTCCTGAGGAACGTCTTTATACGTGTACACAGCTTCTATTCCCGGAACAAGAAAAGCCTTTTTCGTATCAATTTCCCGAATCAGCGCATGAGCGTGAGGACTTCTCAAAACTTTTACGATCAGACAATCTTTGGGAGCTATATCATTTACATAAACCGGCTTTCCTGTCAACAGCGCCATTGCATCTGTTTTCATAATCGGTTGATTTACATATTTTCCCATGAGTTCACTCCCCTTTCTCTTTTCGATATTTCAGATAATTCTCCACTGCCCGAAGCTGTCCTTCATATCCGGAACACCGGCAAAGATTTCCGGATAAATATTCAAGGATTTCTTCTGTTGATGGATCCGGATTTTCACGGAGCATGGCAATAATATTCATCATCATCCCCGGATTACAGAATCCACACTGCTCCGCACCCTGATTTGCAATAAATGTTCCGATTTCTTCTGCTTCTTTCTGAAGCCCTTCCAAAGTATCAATTTTACATCCGTCTGCCCTGGCTGCCAAAACACTACAGGAAAGTACCGGTTTCTCATTCATAAATACCGTACACAGACCGCAGTTTGATGTTTCACACCCACACTTTACGCTGTAGCATCCAAGATCACGGACAAGATTCAGCAATGTAGTATCTGCCTTAATCTCTGCCTCGGTTTTTTTTCCATTCAGAGTAAACTTAATTTTCATCTGTGCCTCCTATCTGCATACATGCCCGCTTCACCAAAACCTGCGCTACTATTTTTCTGTATTCTGCAGACCCTCTCATATTAGAATTTGTTGAGATTTTTTCACTTACAAATCCAGCAAACTTCAGAGCGTTTTCTGGCGAGAATTTTTCTCCCATAATATTCTCATCATCTCTCACGATTACTGCCCTTTGGGGACGAGCGCCGATCACCGCCTCCCAGCCTGTCTCACGTTGGGAAACAGCACAGGTAAGAACAGGAAAATCCGTCTTTGTATTTCTCTGAGAAAGATATACCATATAAAGCGGTTCCTTTTTCACAATGATTTTCACCAAAATATCCCTGTCCGGTTTCCGTTTGGAAAATTCTTCCAAAGATATTCTGCCTCCTTTATATAATTCCACATAAGTACCCATAGCTAAAAAAGCAGTCAATACATCTGAAAATCCAAATCTGCCATAGATACTGCCGCCCACCGTAGCTAAATTCCGAAATTGCACTCCTACGATATGACGAACACTTTCCCGAATCGCTCCCTGCGTATATGCTTCCAATCCGGGATGATTCTCCAACTGCCGAAGAGTTACCATCGCCCCAATGGAAAATTCCTCTTCTGTTTCCTCAATCTGATCCAGTCCCAGTCCTGATATATCAATCGCCTTATTTACATTTCCTTTCCCCAATCGCATCCACATCATACCGCCCAGGATACGATTACTCTTTTTCTGATTCAGTTCATATGCCTGATCCAGACTTTCTGCTTTTATGTATTCTTTTATGGTCAGCATAAATCCTCCTTGCCAAATCATTTATAAAACTTTCCAATCCATTCCGTCACAATTATACTCTGTCATCAGATTTCTGCCTGACGAATGCATAGCGATTCTCTGCGGTTATGCAGAAAATCGCTTATGCGCCTGTAGGCATCGTGGCTCGCCAGGTATAAGCTGGCACGCCTGTGACAGCAAGCCAATGTTCCATTGGCTTAGATTGCACTATGTGCAATCATTATACCATATATTTTCTTTTTTCGTCTAATATCTTTTCTATATTTATTTTTTAATGATATCCTCTACACCCGTTGTAAATATTTTTCTGACACGTATCCCTCATATTTTCCTTCAATGCGTACTTTATACCAGGAACCTTCTTTTCCCCAAACATCTACTAAATTTCCTTTATTTAGTTTTGGCCAGGCAGAAATATTTCCATATTCTTTGCCAGGACCTTTACGAACATTGACACTATTCCCCGTACACTTTGCCACATAAGGATATGCGGATACATTCCCATGGTCATACACCACGTTTCCCTTCCAATCAAAGACGGAATATCCCACCGGGCACGCCCTGATTGCACGTTCAAGATTTTCATAAGCTCCCACCTGACTGGCAGCATCCTCCCATTTTTTTCGGATGCGATACCAGCGTTTTGCTTCTGTTGGAGGAACTGGTTTTTGTATGCCAAAATACTCCGCAATCACTTTTGCTTCTTCTCGTGCTAATTGCTCCAGATTTTTATCATTTAGCAACCACTGTGTCATTTTTTCATTTGTATGAAAACTATGTTCAAGAATAGCTCCTGGTACCCCCACAGCAGTAGCTCCCCGTAACACTCCATAATAATCGCCTCTCTCCCCCTTCCTGTGTTCCACACGAGGAGGCTGTCTGGTTCCCATAACTTCAGCAATTTTATTGACTAAGCGTTGAGCAATCGGATCCGCTGAGCCATTGATTGCCGCATAGGAGGTCACATAATCAATACTATTGTTTATTCCTCCTGCGACTGCATTCGAATGAAGAGAAAGAAACAAATCACATCCCGCCGCTTTCTTCCCCCTCTCATACACACTCAGATCCCTGCCCTGTTCTGACCTGGTAGTAATCACTTCAAATCCATATTCCTCCAGATATTTTTTCAAAAGCAACATCAATTTCCACATCACTTTTGACTCATAATATTCAGGATTCGCAGGTGATTGATTATAATTACCATAATGTCCTGCATCCAGACAAATTTTCATAAAATCATTCCTTTTTTCTTTAATATATGATTCATGAAAAAGGATGCACATCATTTTTCCTTAAATTTCTTAAAAAATATAAGAACAAAAGTTCCTGTGGCATCTCTGCTTATAATTACTTGTTTTACTACTCAACAAATTCTTGTTCATGTTTTTTAAAAAAATCATAATAAGCTCTTACATTTTCCAATTCACTCCACTTTTTAACATCCACAATTTCTTCATCCAGATCATATATTTTTGCCTGTGGCATAGACAGAAGAAACGGAGAATGTGTAGCGATCACGAATTGACAGTTAAAAAATCGTGCAGAATCTTCTAAAAATCGAAGTAATTCCTGCTGCTTTACAGGAGACAGGCTATTCTCCGGTTCATCCAGAAAATACAAACCATTTTCCTGAATCTTTTCTGCAAAATACAAAAACGCACTTTCTCCATTGGAATGTTCCCGTATATTATCAGGAAGATTTTTTCTCACATATTGCGACTGCGTACTTTTTCGTGCAGCATTGACCTTTTTTAACTGCTCATAATCTGCAAGGGAATGCATCTGAAACTCTCCATATTTTCTTTCCAGATAATCCTGAAATAATTCTTCTCTGCGTCTGTCAATTCCCTCATTAATACTCCGAAGATTCAGCATAAAATCAAAAACATCATCACTGGTAATAATGGCGCTGTGCTTCGGTATTTTGTGTTCGGTTTCAAAATCACATAATCTTATATAATCTTCAAAAAAATTAGATCGATTATACAGAGAATCTCTCTGTACGCCTAACTTCTCTGCAATGATATTGAGGGCGGTTGTTTTTCCGGAACCATTTCCTCCATACAAGATTGTAATTGGTTCAAAATCTATCATACGGAAATTATGTTTTGACAAAACCTGAAAAGGATAATAGGTATCAAAACAGGTCCGTTTCTGTCGAAAAATAAAATCATACTCTATTTCCACACCAGGAAACTCAAAATGTGATAAATAAATCATAAGCGATTTCTCCCATATATTTTTTCCCATTTCATGATCAAACAAGATTAAAAATTCTCGCTTGGATAGCCTAGTATGTATCGGTCTTTTCCTCCATACATCTTTTTACGCAAAAGAATTTCAAATCCTTCCTTCTGTGCATTTCGCAGACTGTAAATGTTTGCAGGACAGATAGTTGTCAGTATCATGCCCTCTGGTTTCACTTTCTTCGCATACTCCACACACTTTTCCATCAAAACCCTCTGCAAGCCTCTTCCCCGAAAATCAGGATCTACCACAATTGTGTCCAGATTTGCACAGGTACGCACCTTTTCTTCTGTCCATCCAAATTCCCAACCATAATTTTCATCATCGTCCTCAAAAAAACCGATGGAACCATATGCCACCATTCTGTTTTTTTCATATACACCAAATACCTGATTCGGCTTTTCAAAAAATTTTTTATTCTCGTCTCTGGATGTCTCTGCAAACCACTCTTTTTGTTCCATCCCATCACTAATTTTTTTCTGCAACTCCATCATGTCATCCAAATCATTTATTGTACATAGACGAGTCATCAATTCCGTCTCATCTAAATATTTCTTACTAAAATCATCCGTCATTTCTCAAATTACCTCCGATTCTTTTTTCCTTTTTCATACATCTCATCAAAAGCAAGCAATGCCCATACAGCAAGTAAAAGAATCACATATCTTATATATCATCAGAGCAAAAACCGCCAGTCGTTTCACACGACTGACGGTATCCTATTCAACAAAATGCTTTTCCTATTTCTGGTCTTCCTGAACTTCAATCTTGCGGATTTCTTTTGTACGAATCTCTTTACAGATCGCATCGATAAAGGTATCCAACGGTTTCTGTCCTTCATCACCAAGATATCTGCTTCTTACCGATACAACGCCTTCTTCCTCTTCTTTTGCGCCGACAACAAGCATATAAGGAACACGGTCAAGACGTGTTTCACGGATTTTGTAACCGATCTTTTCGGATCTTTCATCAACAGTACATTTTACGCCATTATTACGAAGTTTATCTGCAACTGCATTTGCATAATCGTGATATTTCTCAGAAATCGGGAGTACACGAACCTGCTCCGGACAAAGCCATGTTGGGAACAGACCTGCATATTTTTCAATCAGCCATGCCAGTGTTCTCTCATAGCATCCAACAGATGTACGATGGATGATGTATGGACGTTTTTTCTCTCCATCTTTGTCTACGAAGGACATATCAAAACGTTCTGCAAGGAACATATCCAACTGGATCGTAATCATTGTATCTTCTTTTCCGTAAACGTTTTTCGCCTGAATATCAAGCTTTGGTCCGTAGAATGCAGCTTCTCCTGTTTCTTCTGTAAAATTGATATCAAGATGAACCAGCATCTTCCGCATAACATCTTCTACCTCATCCCACATTTCCCGTGTTCCAAGATATTTATCCATATTATCCGGATCAGCAAGAGAAAGACGGTATGTTACGTCTTCTTCTACACCGAGTGTTGTTAAACAGTATTTTACAAGGTCTACACAACCTTTGAACTCTTCTTCCACCTGGTCAGGACGAATCACGAGATGTCCCTCGGATATAGTAAACTGTCTTACTCTTGTAAGTCCATGCATCTCACCGGAATCTTCATTTCTAAATAATGTAGAAGTCTCACCATAACGACACGGAAGATCACGATAACTTTTCTGACTCTGTTTGTATACATAATACTGGAATGGACATGTCATAGGACGAAGGGCAAATACTTCTTCTCCCTCTTTCTCTTCGTCGCCAAGAACAAACATACCATCTTTGTAATGTCCCCAGTGGTCAGAAATTACATATAAATCTTTTTTAGCCATTAATGGAGTTTTTGTTCTCATGTATCCACGACGTTCTTCTTCGTCCTCAATCCATCTTTGCATTGTCTGGATGATCGCAGCTCCCTTAGGCATCAAAAGCGGAAGTCCCTGACCGATAACATCAACAGTCGTAAATAACTCCATCTCACGACCCAACTTGTTATGGTCACGTTTTTTGATATCTTCCAGATGTTCCAGATGTGCTTTCAGCTCATCTTTTTTAGAATAAGCGGTTCCATAAACACGTGTTAACATTTTATTTTTTTCATTTCCTCTCCAGTAAGCGCCAGAAGAAGAAATCAATTTGAATGCTTTCACACCTTTTGTACTCATCAGGTGAGGTCCGGCACAAAGGTCAACAAATTCTCCCTGTTTGTAGAAAGAAATAACAGCATCCTCTGGAAGATCGTTGATCAATTCTACCTTGTATGGCTCACCTTTTTCTTCCATGAATGCGATAGCTTCTTCTCTGGAAAGCTCAAAACGCTCAATCTTCGCACCTTTTTTGATGATCTTTTTCATTTCTTTTTCAATATCTTCTAAATCCTCATTTGAAAATGGCGCATGTTCAAAATCATAATAATATCCTGTATCAATGGACGGTCCAATCGCCAGTTTTGCTTCCGGATACAAATTCTTTACCGCTTCTGCAAGAACATGAGATGCTGTATGGCGAAGCGCCGCAAGACCTTTTTCATCATTGGCTGTTAAGATACTGAGTTCGCAGTCTTCAGAAACCACAGTTCTCAAATCTACAACTTTTCCATTCACTTCTCCTGCACAAGCTGCTCTTGCAAGGCCTTCACTGATATCAAGAGCGATCTCATATACGGATCTGCTCTGATCGTACTCTTTCACAGAACCATCTTTTAATGTGATTTTCATAAATGTAATCTCCTTTACTTTTTAATCAAAAAATCCCTTGCAATGAACTGAATCATTACAAGGGACGAGTTATCCATACTCGCGGTTCCACCCTAATTGTACTGGTACATACCAGAACCACTTTAATGATTATAACGGAATCACCGTGCTGTTTTGCAGCCACTCCGAGGTAGTATTCAGATGCTTCCATGATAAGAGGCTTCCAGCCAACGACCTCTCTCTCTGGATCTTTCCACATCCTACTCGTCTCATCAACGCTTTATACTGTTTCTTATTATAACATTAGAAAGGGATTTGTCAATATGAGGTTAACTTCTTTTCTCCCCACCGCAACAGGTATGCCCATAACCTATGGAGCTTTCCTTGAAAAAGATCTGCATTTTCACTGGCTGGGTATGAAAAACCAAACATTCCATTCATGAAATTACGGACATTTCGCTTCTCAACTTTAAAATATTTTTTTCAATCTCTTTTATTATAAATTTGAAATCTTCATCTGTTTTTCCTGTTGGGTCTTCCAACCCCCAATTTTCATCGAATTCTCTACCTATAAAAGGACACCCAACATTACAACCCATAGATATAGCGATATCCGGTGTTGGAATATCTGTAATTAACTTGGAATACTGTGTCCGTTCCATATCTATGCCATATTGTTCTTTCATAATACGAACAGCATCTTGATTAATCTGTGGTTTCGTTTCTGTACCAGCGGAATAACTTTCAAATACATCAGATGCAAAAAGTTTTCCAAGCGCTTCAGCAATTTGACTTCTACAAGAATTATGCACACAAATAAAAGCTACTTTTTTCATTTTTTTACTTCTTCTTTCTTAAAAAATGGGCATCGCATTCCAATACACTGATTATTATCCCCGGAATGTATGCAATAAATATCCTCTGTTTCCATTTCTACACCAAATTTTTCTTTAACAAATTGAGTTGCTGCCAAAATAGATAAATACGAATCTCTTTTGCAACATCTAGGTCCTCCTATTTTCCCAATCTTTGCTAACGATTTCGCTGTCATCTGATTTGCCAACCCCCATGATTCTTCTTTTAAGGGTGTTGCACCTGTAATAATGGAAATGAATATCCCTGTGCTGATTCCCGCACCACAAGCTCCCCAAAATCCACATACACCGCCGGGAATAGCTTTTCCTCTATTTTGCATTTCTATAAAAGCTGTCTCCAACTCAACACTACCTCCTGCATTTTTGTATGCTGTTAATAATGCAGCTCCTACCATTACGTGATGTTCCGGTCCATGCATATGACAAAATGGCTGACTCATCAATTTCCGAATAATCTCCATCGGATTTTTACTTTTTTCCTGCAGACAAATTCCTATAATTGCATCCATTCCTTTTGTGTGACAGTCATTACATACATAATGCCCATTTACACATTTTGCTTTACTAATTTCTTTTTTGTGACAAATTGCACATTCCATTAGCTCATCGTTTTCAAAATATTCTAATGGAGCCTTACAAATAATACATTCTTCCTTCATTATTTTTCTCCATTTCCATCTGTTGTAATCTCATCTAAGACTTCTTTTTCATTTCCACTATCATTACACACCCATAAATCATATACCACTTGCCAAACGCTCCAGCAAGAAATAACCAAAAACAAACAAGGGTTATCAGCTCATACTCTCTGATAACCCTCAAAAACTCCTGATTTCAAAAGAAAATCGGGGCAACAGGATTTGAACCGGTTATAGAGTTTCTTCTATATTATATGTGTTTCTGTTACATTGTAAAAAGTGCCTATTTATAGGGGTTTTTGCAGTTTTGCAAAAATTTAATTTCCAGTAAAATGTGCTTAAATGTATCTAAAAACACACCTATGCAACACGAAATGCAACACGAAATCTAATAAGATGATACAATATTTCACCCCAGAGCACAAGGCTCTGGGGTGTTTTCTTACGCTCTCTTTAGATATTTTTCAGAAATGTATCCCTGATATTTCCCGGCGATTCTGATCTTATACCATGCGCCTTCTTTTCCCAGGACGTCCACCAGATTGCCTTTATTCAGCTTTGGCCAACCTGATATATTTCCGTATCCCATGCCGGGACCTTTCCGGACATTTACACTGTTTCCGGTACACTTACCAACATATGGATACTCTGTGGTATTGCCCCGGCTGTATACTGCCTTTCCGTTCCAATCGAAGACAGAGTAACCGGACGGACAGGCTTTCTTTGCATTTTCCAGATTTTTATAAGCGCCAATCTGGCTACCAGCATCCTTCCAGGTCTTCCGGATCCGGTACCAATGCTCTTTCTGATCAACCTGCGGAATCGTCTCTTCTCCTCTGGATAATCCATAATGTTCTGCAATTACTTCCGCCTCTGCCCTTGCCAGCTCATCCAGATTAGCGTCCTGCAAGAGCCAGTCCGTGATTCTCTGGTTGGTGTGGAAGCTATGCTCCAGAATCGCTCCCGGAACGCCTACTGCCGTAGCGCCACGCACCACGCCGTAATAGTCGCCATTATTGCCCCGCCGATGTTCTATCCGGGGAGCCTGGCTAGTCCCCATGACCTCGGCGATCCTGTTTACCAGTTTCTCTGCGATGGGATCTGCAGATCCATTGATCGCTGCATAAGCAACTACATAATCAATTTTGTTATTTATTCCATTTCCCACTGCGTTGGAATGCAAGGAAAAAAACAGATCACATCCTGCCGCTTTCGCTCCACGGCTAAATAGAGCCAAATCTGCTCCCTGTTCAGATCTGGTGGTAATAACCTCAACCCCATAACTTTCCAGATATCGTTTTAACATTAAATGCAACTTCCAGACCATTTTAGATTCATAATACGATTTGTTTGCAGGGGACTGATTGTAGTAACCATAATGCCCTGCGTCAAGACAGATTTTCATTCCGATCAACTCCTGTTCTTTTATAATTATAGATGTTGGGATG
Organism: Oliverpabstia sp.; assembly: GCA_034114925.1. Lineage (GTDB taxonomy): Bacteria > Bacillota > Clostridia > Lachnospirales > Lachnospiraceae > Oliverpabstia. Next base: position 498 of record JAXEUM010000025.1, on the reverse strand, counting down.
TCCAACGTCGCACAAAGAGGGCGATCACTCGCCCTCCGTTTTTTTATATTTAACTCTGTCCCAGATTTCTTTTACTTTTTCCCATCCCCCTGTTGATACTAAATATACGATAAATGCAGCCAGGAAAGATGCCATAACATAATACCAGGTGATTACAATCTTATAGTAAGCGCATAAGCCTATCATAGCCAGTGGACACAAAACCAAAGAGGCAGCCAGAGCCACGATACTGGTCGGGAGCTTTGTGAGACCAGGCATCTCTTTAATTACCTGTACGACAATAGATACCATAAATGCCAGTACTCCAATCAGTGCCAAACCATACGTTACAAATTGCATAATTTCATTCATAATTCGTTCCTCCTCGTATAATAAGTTTGTAAGCAAGAAAAACAGCTTACAGACTTATTCTTTTTTGTTAGACAGAAGGATACTTCTAAACATCTTTTCTGAAGATTCTTCTTCACAATGCTGGTTCATCCCGTCTCTGTCTATTGA
>JAXEUM010000024.1:0-99649 GCA_034114925.1 Oliverpabstia sp. | reverse complement strand
ATGATAGAAAAAATCCTCATACATGAAGCAACAACGAATGAGGATAACGAAAGAATACAGGAAATTGAGATATATTACCGATTTATCGGAAAAGTTGAGTAATCAACAAGAGTAATATTTTTAACTAAGGGAAACCGGAGTGGGTACGCCAGTGGGGAATGTTGTTTCGGCGGGCGTCTGTATAGCTTATGCCAGAAGTAAAATGCCGGATTTGGGAGAAAATGTTCAACTGTCATTTAGAGAAACTACCTGTAAAAATGGAGAAATCACATTGCGAGTTCGGGGGGAGTATCGCCTTCCTGTTACGTTGTTCCCCATACCGGCGATGAAACTTTATAATGAAGCAAAAGTAAACAGTTGGATTGGATGGGATACTTCCAGAGGAATAGCGGAAATTCAGGAATCGGATATAGAGATGGTTTATATAGCAGAAAATGAAAGTGTTTATCATACATCTCCATGGTGTACCCATATCAATTTATCTATTCATACCGGAGGGACAGGAAATATGGGAAAACTTCGAAATGAGTACGGAGAGAAATATGCACCATGTGAAAAATGCGGCAGCGGAAAAGAAACAGGAATTGTATATTATACAGAAACAGGAAATCGTTACCACACATCAGAAAATTGCAGCGGCTTAAAAAGAACGGTACATTTAGTAAAAAAATCAGAAGTTTCTCATATACACCAATGTCAAAGGTGCAGGGAGAAGAATGAACCATGAAAATAGTGGTTTTTATATATTTAATAATAAACAGTTGGACCGATTATAAAACCCGTGAAATTGATTTGCGGTATACAGTTATATTTTTTGGGGTTTTACTGTGTGCAGATATATGGAAAGGAAGTTTTGTGAATTGGAAAGGGATTTTTCCGGGAATATTGCTGGGAGGATTTTCTTTGGGCAGCAGAGAAAAAATAGGATTGGGAGACAGTTGGGTGGTAATGGCAGTTGGGTGTGCCGTGGGTTTGGCAGATATTTGGAAAATCCTGTTTGCTGCGTTTGCAATTACAGGAGGAGTGGGTCTTTTTTGTCTTTTGTTTAGAAAAAAGCAGACAGAAACTTTACCCTTCGTCCCATTTTTATTACTTGGTTTTTGTGTAGGAGAAGGATTGTTATGAAATGGAAGAAAAAAGGTTCTTTAACAGTAGAGGCTTCATTTATTATCAGTATATCATTAATTACTGTGGGGTTTATGTTGTCTCTTTGCTTTTATATTTATCAGAAATGCTGGTATACCCAGGCGGCTTGTGAAAGTGTTTTGACGGGCAGCGCGCAGGGAATATGGAAAGGGGAAAGTATGGCAGAACAGGCAGAGAAGAAGTGGAAGAGCAGAAAGGAGGAGTTTTATTTGAAGCCGGAGAGCCTGACGGCTGATTGTTCTGGAAATAAAGAGCAGATCTCTCTCAGAATTTCAGGAAAGACTACAGTGTGGGGAAAACCTGCCCTTGAATTTCAAACGTTCGCTTCTCAAAAAGGAATTCGTCCGGTTAGATATATTCGGAAAATTCAGGCGCTTATGAGTGGAGGTAGCTGAAAGAATGGAAATAGAATACAGGAGAAATCTACAACACAGTTATCTTGTGGTACGCAGCCGGGAGAAAGAAGGAGAATCCTATTCTTCGAAGATGATTACAGAAAACAGAATCCCAGGATTATTGGTATGTGAGGAAAAAAATATAGATGATGAAGTATTGTATTATTATGATCTTACATCAAAAATATCCCTGGCTGACAGGTGGAGAGGAGGAAAGGCGGACGGGGAAGAAGTTCTTTCTATGATATATGCTTTCTTGCGGACAGTAGAAAATATGGAAGAATATTTGTTGTCAACAGATTCTATCTATTTGAAACTGGAACAAATATATGGCGATGCGGATATGGAAGAAATTGAATTTTGCTATATACCAGGAGAAAAATGGGATCTGGAGCAACAATTTCGGGAATTGTTGGAGGAAATTCTCCCTCTTTTAGATCACAAAAATCAGAAGGCAGTGGTAAATATATATGGGATATATCATTATATTGTCCATGATGGAGTGTCGGCAGAAGGTTTACGGGAGCATATTGAAAAATATGAGAAGAAGGGAAAAACAGCAGAGCCAGAAGATATTTACAGGGGAAAGAAATTTGTGTATGGAGATGGTGAATATTCCAGAGATCAGGCAAAATCCGATGATTACGAAAGACAGCAAGAGCAGAAGAAGCATGAAGAAGCGCTGGAAGCCTTTTTCCAAGAGGATGAGACGGAAGAAAAGGAGAAAGCTCCCATATGGATCACGTACATTGCAGCAGGCATTTTTCTGTATTTTCTTTCAGGATGGTTTCTATGGAAAAATTTTTCAGATGGAATATGGATATGGCTGGGATTTGGAGGGGTTATGGGAACGGTATTTCTTTTTTTGAGCATAATTTACAAAAAAAAGAAAAGAAAACAAGAAGAAACAGAGGTAAGGAAAGAAGGAGAAAAAGAGAATACACAAAGCTATGCCCAAGGATGGGAAAAAGAAACAACTTTTCAGGAAGAAGAATATATGACAAGGATTTTAGGAAATCATGGAGGAAGGGAAGGAGTTTTTTTGGAAGAAAAATATCCACGACAGGACAGAAGGATAGTACTTGAAGAAAAGGAAATGCAATTTTTAGGTACTTTAACAGAAAAAGCAGATATACTTTTGCCTTCCCAGGCAGTCAGTCGTCTTCATGGAAGAATCCGGATGGAAGGAAAGCATTGTTATCTTCGAGATATGAATTCAAGAAACGGAACTTGGGTAAATGGGAAAATACTGGAAGGAGAGCAGGAAATTGAGCTGGAGGAGGGAGATGAAATTCAATTTGCCGATCTGATTTATCGTTTTCATGGATAGGTAGATGTAAGCTCTTGTAAACAGGTCTCATGTGATTTATAATAAAAAAAATGCAGAAAAGAGGAGAAAAAATGCAGAGATATTATGACGAAAATAATCCGCCGGACGCATTGGAACGTATTTTTCAGGGACCTTTAAATTGGATGAACCTCCTCATTATAGGAATCAATATTTTAATTTTTGTTGCTATGGAGATTCTTGGAGATACACAGGATATTAACTTTATGTTAAAATGGGGTGCGGCATATACTCCATGGATTCTGGAAGGAGAATGGTATCGACTGTTTACCAGTATGTTTCTTCATTTTGGTTTAGAGCATCTTTTAAACAATATGATTTTATTATTATTTTTGGGAGATACTCTGGAAGAATTGACAGGTCACTGGAAGTATTTGCTGATTTATCTGGGTGGAGGATTTTTGGGAAATCTTGTGTCGCTGTTTAGCGATTGCCGTACAGGTTCTATGGCTGTCAGTGCAGGAGCATCAGGTGCAGTTTTTGCAGTGATAGGAGGCGTCTTTGTAATTTTGCTTTTAAACAGAGGAAGAATTGAGCATATGACAGCCTCCAGACTGCTGTTTGTTATTGTTCTTACGATTTATCATGGCTTTCAATCTGTGGGAGTAGATAATGCAGCTCATATCGGTGGCGTTGTAGGAGGCGTGTTGTTGACAGCACTTTTGTACAGACGCTAATCTTCTTCAAATAAAAGAGGAAGTTTCATGGTGAATGTGGTTTCGGAAGTATTGGAAGAAACGGAAAGTTCTCCGCCATGAGCAACTGCTACGTTCTGGACGATGGAAAGTCCCAGTCCGGAGCCGTTTTTCCTATAGGTAACAAACGGGGTGAACAGAGTTTCCAGATGCTCCTTGGGGATTTGCGGTCCGTTATTAGATACTGCTATATAGAAATAATCCCCGTCAAAAGAAAGAGAGACAAGAATTTTTCCGTTGGGGTTATCTCCAAGCGCTTCCCTGGCGTTACGAATCAGATTTAATATGGCAGAACGAAGTTGAATGTCATCCAGTGCTGCTGAAGGTACAGGAGAAAGCTTCTGAAATTGTATCTGAACCGGAAGAATGGATGGTTGGCAGGATATTACTATTGACTCTAACAGATGTTTCAGAGAGCAATGCTTTTTGTGGGGGATTTGAGAATGATTATAGTCGGTAATTTCCTCCAGCAATTGGCGAAGGTAGTTCATATTTTCCATAATAGGAGACCAGGTGTTATATTCTTTTACTTCCGGATGCTTGTCCTGAGTTAATTGGAGAAAACTGTTCATCACAGTAACCGGGTTTCTGATCTCATGGGAAATACGGGAAAGATTCAGGCGATAGGATGTATCCAGTTTCTGAATCAATGCACAGAGAGAAGCATCATTTTCACATAGCTGTTTTAATTGAGAGCGTTCTTTGGGAGTTAACATAATATACCTTCTTTCTTTTAAAGGGATTTTCGATAAAAAAATCTATAGCGAAGTCATAAAAAGAGTGTACCATTGGAGGGGAAGGGAAGCAATGAAATCTATTTTGCAAATTCCGACAATAAATTACGAAATTGGCAAAATAAATATAAAAAATTAAGCAACAGGAGGATTAGAAATGGAAAATTGTATTTTTTGTAAAATTGCATCAGGAGAAATTCCGGCAACAACTTTGTATGAAGATCAGGATTTTAGAGTGATTCTGGATTTGGGACCGGCAAGTAAGGGCCATGCATTAATTCTTCCCAAAGAGCATTATGCAAATATTTATGAAATTCCAGAGGAACTGGCAGGGAAAGCTATGATTCTGGCGAAAAAAATGGCGAATGTATTGACTCGCGCTTTGAAATGTGACGGTTTTAATATTGTACAGAATAATGGGGAACCGGCAGGACAGACCGTTTTCCATTTTCATATGCATTTAATTCCCCGTTATGAAGGGGATGAGGTGGGATTAACCTGGAATCCGGGTAGTCTTACAGAGGAAGACAAGGAAGAGATACTTAGTAAAGTAAAAGCGGAATTTTAAGTGGAAAATTCAGGGAGAAAAAGAGAGGGTATGGCAAAATCTTTTTATTAGCGATTTGTCATACCCCTTTTTTCAAATGGCATCTTTGATGATTTTGAGAAAGTTTTTATTTTGCATATTCGCAGATCATCTGAACGATTTTTCCAATAGAGTCCATCTGACTGCTTTCGCTCATGGCTTTGATATAGCTGTCTTTATTTGCATATAAATCTCTGATGGTTTTCAGAAGCACTTCATTGTTTAGTTCTTCTTCTTCCAGAACTTTGCTGTAACCCAGTTTTTCAAAAGAACGTGCATTAAGAATCTGGTCTCCACGGCTGGCGTTAGCTGACAGTGGAATCAGAAGATTTGGCTTTTTCAATGCGCTGATTTCACAGATAGCATTTGCACCTGCCCGGGAGATTACGATATCAGAAAGGGCAAACAGGTCAGCCAGTTCTTTTTTGATATATTCATACTGAACATATCCTTCCAGTGAAGTAAGAGATTCATCTAATTTTTCCTTTCCGCAAAGATGAACTACCTGGAAGTCTTTTAGCAGTTCCGGTAATATCTGGCGTACTGCTGTGTTTACAGCGACAGAGCCCAGACTTCCTCCGATTACCATTAAAACAGGTTTATCCGGTTTCAGACCGGTGAATTTTAAAGCAGCCAGTTTGTTTCCGTTTAATAATTCCTGGCGGATAGGTGTTCCGGTGAGAACAGCTTTATTAGCGGGAAGTTTATCTACTGTTTCCGGGAAATTACAACATACTTTGACAGCCGAAGGGATACAGAGTTTATTGGCAAGTCCCGGTGTCATATCAGATTCATGGATAATTGCCGGGATTTTACGATGTTTAGCGGCAATCACCACGGGAACAGTGACAAATCCTCCTTTGGAAAATACTACGTCCGGTTTCAGTTTTTTCAAAAGTTTTCTGGCTTCCTGATATCCTTTCAGTACTTTGAAGGGGTCGGTAAAGTTTTTGGGATCAAAATAACGTCTTAATTTTCCTGATGAAATTCCGTAGTATGGAATTCCCATTTCCTCTATCAGTTTTTTTTCAATCCCATCATAGGATCCAATATAAGAGATTTGGAATCCTTTTTCCTGAAGGGCGGGAATCATGGCAATATTTGGTGTAACATGACCTGCGGTTCCGCCGCCGGTAAGTACAATGTGCTTCATACGTATCCTCCTGCAAAAAATAATTCTTTAAGGTAATGATGACATACCTTCACAGTTACTATTATTATTACCCTGGCAGAAGAAAAAGTCAAGTTTGCATTCAGATAATGGAAAGGGTATAATAGAAGTTACATAAGATGATATTGGGGTCAAAAGATGCCGAACGAATTGTTTCGTGCTATGTACTCTCACAATTTTGCCCTAGATTCGTATATCGTGGGGCGAGTCATAAAGGTATCTACACAAGGTTATGGCAGGACGGAGAAAGGGGGCTTACTATGCAACTGACATTTATAGGTGCTACACATGAAGTTACAGGAAGCTGCTATTTTCTGGAAGCGGCAGGAAAGCGTTTTTTAGTGGATTGTGGTATGGAGCAGGGACCGAATCATTTTGTAAATACAGAGATTCCGGTGCCTCCCTCCGAGTTGGATTTTGTTTTACTTACTCATGCTCATATTGACCATTCGGGAAAGCTGCCTCTTTTATACGCAAGAGGGTTCAGAGGGAGTATTTATACGACGTATGCCACCACAGATCTGTGTGATATTATGCTTCGAGACAGCGCGCATATTCAAATGTTCGAAGCGGAATGGAAAAATCGAAAAGGCAAAAGAGCCGGAAAAGAAAATGTAGAGCCGCTATACAATATGGAAGACGCTCTGGGAGCAATATCGAATTTGGTAGGATGTCCCTATAATGAAAGAATTACTCTGGCAGAGGGAATACAGGTGCGGTTTATTGATGCCGGTCATTTACTGGGATCTGCCAGTATAGAGATTTGGCTGACGGAGGATGGAGAAGAGCGTAAGATTGTATTTTCGGGGGATATCGGCAACAAAAAGCAGCCTCTGATCAAAGATCCCCAGTATATTCACAGCGCTGATCATGTGGTGATGGAATCCACCTACGGAACCAGAAGTCACGACAGGGTGATCGATTATGAAAAATCGCTGGCAAAATTATTTCAGAGAACTTTTGAAAGAGGAGGAAATGTGGTAATCCCTTCCTTTGCCGTGGGACGTACCCAGGAGATGCTCTACTTTATTCGCAAAATCAAGGCGGAGCATATGGTTCAGGGGTTTGATGATTTTCAGGTTATTGTAGACAGTCCTCTGGCAGTGGAAGCTACTACCATTTTTCATGAACATCACAGAGATTGTTTTGACCAACAGGCTATGGCATTGGTAGATCAGGGGATTAATCCCATTTCTTTTCCGGGACTGAAGCTTTCCGTTACTACCGAGGAATCTCGGGCGATCAACGCGGATGAAAGACCTAAAGTGATTATTTCTGCCAGTGGTATGTGTGATGCAGGTCGAATCAAGCATCACTTGAAGCATAATCTGTGGCGGAAAGAATGTACCATTCTTTTTGTGGGATATCAGGCGGTGGGAACGCCGGGAAGAACATTGGTGGAAGGAGCTACGGACATTAAGCTTTTTGGAGAAGAGATTCAGGTCAATGCGGAAATTCTTGTATTACCTGGCGTAAGCGGCCATGCGGATAATAATGGTCTGATGGAATGGGCATCTGCATTTTTGGCAAAGCCAAAACAGGTATTTGTGTGCCATGGAGATGATGAAGCCTGTGAGGTTTTTGCGGATCGTTTGGAAAAAGAATTGAAGTACCAGGCAATGGCGCCATATAGCGGTACGGTCTACGATTTGAAAACGGGAGAGTTCCTGAGAAAAACAGAAGGTGTTGTGATTAAACAGCAGACAGCAAAACAAATGAAGGTATCTGCCGTATACCAGAGACTTCTGGCAGCAGGTCAGCGTTTGCTTACAGTGATTCGCCATAATGAAGGAGGAGCAAATAAAGATCTTGCCAAATTTACCAGCCAGATCAATAATCTTTGTGATAAATGGGATAGATAAAATAAAAAGGAGTTGTCGCTTTAAATATTCCAGATAGGAATTGAAAGCGACAATTCCTTTCATTTTACGCATTACGCATTTAAAGTTTCTTTTAAAGCCTGTGCCAACTGATCGGGACAGGAAGTGGATTTGAATCCGCACCGGATACCTTCCAGTTTCTGGATAACCTCCTGTACAGCTTGACCTTCTACCAGTGCGCCGATACCTTTCAGGTTGCCGTTACATCCACCGGTGAACTGTACATTGTGAAGTTTTCCATCTACTACGTCAAAGCTGATCTGGGAAGAACAAGTTCCTCTTGTTTTGTATACCATGAGAATCCTCCTTTGTAAGAATAATTAGCAACTGCTTTCTGGCAGTTTTTTGTTTTTGTGATTTACGGGTATTATTATAGCAAACTGTTTTGAAGAAATCCATATAAAATCCAGTTATATGTTTTTCAGCTTCGTTACTGTTCACTCCGTTCACAGCAACCCAGCGTCTGACTTTGTGATAATCTCGAAATATATGGTTCACAGAGAACACGCTCTTTGCTATAATGTAGGATGCCAGAGACAGAATTGCAGAAGTATGATGAAGGAAACAATCTGTCAGATTTTTACATTAAGAGTTGATGTATTCGAATGGAGGAAAACGAAATGAATAGAATCGGTATTATCGGAGCTATGGAAATTGAAGTAGAAGCGCTGAAAGCACATATGGAAAATGTAACACGAAAAACAAAAGCTTCTATGGAATTTCACCATGGTTTGTTGAATGGAAAAGAAGTAGTTGTAGTAAAATCGGGAATCGGAAAGGTAAACGCTGCAGTGTGTACCCAGATTCTTGTAGATGATTTTCAGGTTGATGCAGTTATTAATACAGGAATTGCCGGTTCCCTGAAAAATGAAATTAACATAGGAGATATCGTGGTATCTACAGATACTATTCAGCATGATGTGGACGCCCGGGAATTTGGTTATCCCAAAGGACAGATTCCTCAGATGAATGTATTTTCTTTTGTCGCAAACGCTCAGTTAAGAGAGTTGGCAGTGGATACCTGTAAAAAGGTGAATCCGGAGATTTCTGTGTTTGAGGGAAGAATTGTAAGTGGAGATCAGTTTGTGGCAAGTTCTGAGGTGAAACATGAACTGATTCAGGAGTTTTCAGGTTTTTGTACAGAGATGGAAGGCGCTGCGATTGCACAGGCATCTTATCTGAATCAGATTCCCTTTGTGATTCTTCGCGCTATTTCCGATAAGGCTGACAACAGCGCTGTAATGGATTATCCTACCTTTGAGAAGAAAGCAGCAGAACACTGTGTTCGCCTGGTGGAAGAAATGGTAAAAAATATTTAGGTTTTATAGCCTGCGGCAAAAAACAAACCGTTGAGAGTTTGCTCTGGTGGCGAATATACAGAGAATTTGACGAACGATTTTAGTTTCAAATCCGGAATATGGGCGATATAATATCTCCAGAAGCTTCCTTGTCGGGAAGATAAAAATTTTAAGGGGGTAATCACATATGCTGCATAATCTGATGGAACAAAACGTATTTCTTTACGGGATGATAGGAGCAGGAATCCTGGGAATTCTCTGTATCACCATGGTAAACAGTTTTTATGGCAGAATTATTCGTGATTTACACCGGATAACAGAACCAAAAGGAAAATGGACAAAAGAATTTTTGAATGAATACCAGATGAGAAAGACGAAAGAACAGGAAATGAATAATCCAGAAGTATTCATTCGGACACAGATGGTAAGGGGAAAGATTTTCGGGGTTTCCCTTCAAAAGTGGAAGCAGGGGATTGGATATGGAGCTTTTTTGTGCTTTTTCCTTATGATGGCAGCAGTTTACGGGACATATCGCTATCAGGAAGTAGAATTGATGCGCTATCAATACGTACTGGTGGGGGCAGGAATTTTTGCATTGCTGCTGTTGATGAAGCAATTTATGGGATTTATGAGCAAGGAAGATATTATTTTGGACGGGCTTATGGATTATATGGAAAATACTGCCAGTATTACCAGGCCGGAGGCAGACTTGGATGCGGTGAGAGAACAGACGCGGGAAGAACTCATTGACAGGGTCACGGAAGGCATTCGTCAGACTGCCTCCAGTGAGACAAAGTTTTCTCATATGCTTACGCCGGAGGAGGAGCATATTATGCGGGAAGTAATCCGGGAATATTTAACGTAACTGTTTCGTACCTTGCGGAATAGTTACTATTTAACATAAAAGGATAAGGAGGTGGCTTCCATGTTTCGGCTGTGGGGAAAGATCTGGACGGACAATCACATGGTCAAAGACACCGTAATTTGTGACGAAACAAATGATACCAGAACACATAAAATCTTTAATTCTCTGGAAGAAATCTGTTATTTATGGGATTTGAGCAAACCCATTTGGCTGGATCACAATATCAGTGAATTTCAGCGCCATGATAAGACGAGGTTTTCTGCAGATAACTTTATTGATACAATTGATTTTGATTATTTGGAAATTCAGATTCTGGAGGAATAAAAAAGAAAGTAAAAGGAGTGGCTTTTCTGCATCAGAAAAGCCACTCCTTATTAACTTTCACGAATTAAACGAATACTATTATAAATCTTTTCCAGATCTTTTTGTCCCTTTTTTTCTAAAAAATCTTCCAGATTGATTCCAAAGGGGTGTAATTGCTGAATGATTCCCTGAAAATCATGCTGACACAAGTGGTCAGAAATAAAGAACTTTCTTTCCTGGGGGCCGTACTCAGCTAAAAGCTGTAAGTAACGAGAAGGATTTTTCTCGTTAGCGGGACAATCATACATCAGATAATCTACAGGATAATGCTGAGCATCTTCGATATCCTTTTTCGTATGGAAAAGGATTGTTTTGATGAGAGGTTTATCTGTCATTCTTCGAAGTTGCAAAATCTCATCAACAGGGATATTTTCGTGCAGGTGCGCCACATCAATAATACCGCTTTCCAGAAGTTCTGTAATCAGCCAGAAACTGGTGTTGGAAAATATCCCCACTACCTTGATGTCAGGATCTAATCGACGTCTTAAAAATTCTGCCTGTTCCAGGGTAACACGGTTGTGACTTTTGGAGAATATAAAACCGGCAAAATCAGGCTTGGCAATATTTACCCATTCAATATCAGCTAATCGGCTCACTCCTGTAATTTTGATTTTCGGTTGCATCGGTCTTTTCTCTGTCATATTCAGGACCTCTCTTTCCGTATATCTATGAACCAATTACTCTGTTAAACTATAATTGCATTGTAATATATTCTCAAAAATTGTCAATCTATTTTATGCTTTTTTCAGAAATCAAAGTAACAGTTCAGCCCGCACCATTCGTAAAACCGCACTGCGTGCTTATCGTGGCTGAACTGTTACGAAACTAAATGTACGCCGTCATCAAGGAAGGAAATCAGTTCCTGTGTAAGCGTTTCAGGAAATGTCTCCCAAATCCGATTAATAATATCTGGAAAATATAATTTATTTTCCAGAAACAGCAGAGGAGAATAAGAAAGTTTTTCGTATAGTGTGGCTAGAATGACAGCATCTGGCAAGCTGTCCATCTTCTCAATCCGACGATATCTTTTGATATCGATATCCATAAGGTCTGCCATTTTTAATTGGGATAATTCTTCCGCTTTTCTGATATTGATCCAGATACTTTTGGTAATATATTCATTTTCAGCCAGCGATACATATTTCCACATAGAATGAAGTTTCCCTCTGTTTTCGATGTGGAGTTTTTCCATTCCCTGTTCCGTAGTCCAGATCAATAACTTCAAAAATTGTGCAACCTCTTTTGGATCCTGAAATTTTGATATATAAGTATCCAGAATTCCAGGGTGATACTCCTGCCCGGTAAGCAGATAGTATACATCTCCACCTTCTTTACGCAGAGCTTGTAAACTGTGGAAAGAAATGAGATGTTGTCCATTTTCAAGTTTGTTATAATAACTTTGGGTTACATCCAGAAATTTACACATTTCTTCTTGATTTTTATTCAGTTTTTTCCTGTATAGATATAGACGGTGGGCAATATCAGTAATAGTAGAATACATAGACATTCTCCAATTTCACGTAACGATTATTTCTTTTGGGTTACAAGTTTTTATTATTGTAGAATGTTTCGAATTCCCTATTTATATCCTGAATACGAATAAAAACAGGATTTTTAAAAAGAAATGTATGAGAAATGAGAACAAAGTTGAAATTAAGGGACAATAGATGTTTTTAAAGAGGGGGAGGTATGACTTGTGTGTGTCACACCTCCCCCTTGAAATCCTTGTAAGAAAGGGAAATATCAGATTCTTGCTACGCCAGAGTCTTTTGCTGCTTTTGCCACAGCCTGCGCCACGGCTTTTGCCACACGTTTATCAAATGGATTGGGAATGATGTACTCTGCATTCCTCTCCTCATCTGTGATGATGTTAGCAATAGCGTATGCAGCAGCTATTTTCATTTCATCGTTGATGTCACTGGCTCTTACGTCCAAAGCGCCACGGAAGATACCGGGGAATGCCAGAACATTGTTAATCTGGTTAGGAAAGTCGCTGCGTCCGGTTCCGATAACGGCGGCGCCTGCGGCTTTTGCATCTTCTGGCATAATTTCCGGAACAGGATTTGCCATAGGGAAGATGATAGGATCTTTTGCCATAGAGCGTACCATGTCCTGCGTGAGCGTACCGGGGGCAGAAACACCGATAAATACGTCGGCTCCTTGGATTACTTCCTCCAGGGTACCTTTTTTCATAGAACGGTTGGAAATTCTGGCCATTTCTTCCTTCTCTTTATTTAATCCTTCCCGACCTTCGTAGATGGCTCCCTTTCTGTCGCACATGATGACGTCTTTCAATCCCATGCTGATAAGCAGTTTGATGATTGCAATTCCCGCAGCTCCGGCGCCGGAAGTAACAACGGTGATTTCGTCCAGTTTTTTACCTACCACTTTCAGGGCGTTTAACATGGCTGCCATAGTAACAACAGCCGTTCCATGCTGATCATCATGGAAAACAGGGATATCACAGCATTCTTTTAATCTTTTCTCAATTTCGAAACATCTGGGAGCTGAGATGTCTTCCAGATTAATTCCACCGAAGCTTCCTGCCAGCAGACTGACCGTGTTTACAATTTCATCTACATCTTTGGAACGAATGCACAGAGGAAATGCATCTACATCACCGAAAGCTTTAAACAGGCAGCATTTTCCTTCCATAACAGGCATACCTGCCTCCGGTCCAATGTCTCCCAGTCCTAATACTGCAGTTCCGTCAGTAACGACAGCTACCATATTGTGACGGCGTGTGTACTTATAAGAAAGATTTGTATCTTTAGAAATTTCCAAGCAAGGTTCAGCAACACCTGGCGTATAGCATACAGCCAGGTCTTCCGGGGTGTCCAGTTTTGCACGGTTTACAACTTCCAGTTTACCAGCCCATTTTTCATGCTGCTGTAAAGCGAATTCTTTTTTATCCATAATATTCCTCCTGAAATAAATTTTTAATAAATGTTATCTGCAACTATAACAGTATGGGATAGTTGCAAAATGATATCCATATATATTGTAAAATGATTGACAAAATTTTGCAATGAAATAATTTTTGAACCATACGCACAAAAAACGGTTCGCTACTGTTTCCTTCGTTCACAGTGTTTCCCCATTTTTTGAAAGGGAACCTTTTCCTTCTGTGCTTGCTTTCCGGTAGGCTCTTGGTGAAATCCCTGTGGATTTTCTGAAAATCTGAGAGAAATAATTCTGAGAAGAAAAACCAGAGGATTCTGCAATCTGGGTAATGGAATAATCCGTGGTGCTAAGAAGCTGCTTACTGTGGGAAATTCTCAAATTCAGCAGGAAGTTGATGGGAGAAATCCCATAAGCTCTGGAAAATTGATGGGCAAAATAATATTTGTCCCAATGAGTAAGTTCTGCCAACAGCTCCAGTGTGATGGATTCCCGAAAATGTTCCTCCATATAAGATTTTGCTTTTTCACATTCATAAGGAATATCATTCGAGGTGGAAAGTTTAAGCTCCTGTCCGGTGATTCGTTGAAGGTGCAACAGCAAAATGGCAAGATAATGCTGACAAATTTCTTCGTAGAAAGTTTGTTTTCTTTTTAATTCTTCCATAATCCTTTCCATCAGAGGAAGAATCAGATCCTTTTGGGAAGATAATTGAAAAATTTGAAAGGGAAGTACGATATTTTCTTTTCCAAAATGAAACTGCAGATTGTCAATTCCCAAAACAATATAATGCATTTTATTTACAAGAGAGGAGCGTTCTGTATGGTGAACTTTGGGATTTACAATAACAAGATGGTTTTTTTGAAGAGGAACCTTCTCATCGGCGGTACACAGCCAGCCTTCCCCATCGGTTACATAAAAAAGTTCGGTACAGTCATGGGCATGGAGTACGCCGTTCCAATCCTTCCCAAAGGTAGAAGAAGACACATAGCGCAGACGTTGACATTCGGAATGATCAGAAGATAAATCAGTAAATGAATGAGTCATATTTTCCATAAGAGTTTCTCCTTGAAAGCATAATGGATAAGTTATAAAAAATGAGAAAATATATTCTGATTTTCAGTATAGCAATCTTCGATTCGAAAAGCAAGATATATAATATTCGTGACAAGACAACCATAGAAAGAAAAACCGGGATTGCGTATAATAAATGTATCAGTAACAGGAAAATGCTTCGATTGAAAGGAGAAGGCTATGAGCAAAGAATGTACAAGAGGTCGTGTAACGATTCCTACAGATGTGGATGTTGTTCCGGAAACATTAGAGTTGGTGGAACGCTGGGGGGCAGACGCTATTCGAGATTGTGACGGAACGGATTATCCGGAGGAATTGAAGAAGGTAGATGCGAAGGTATATGCTACGTACTACACCACAAGAAAAGATAATGAGTGGGCGAAAGCAAACCCGGATGAGATTCAGCAGATGTATATTATGACAGCGATCCATACGGCAACGAAAGGAAAATTATCGATTCATTTGATGGACCATCTGTATCCGGATATGCTGAAAGTAAATTCTCATGATGATATTAAGAGATGGTGGGAAGTAATTGACCGTACTACCGGTAAAGTTGTTCCTGTAAGTGAATGGAGTTATGAGGAAGAAACGGGAGATGTAACCATTGATCCAGCGAAACCTTTCCATGATTATACAGTAAGTTTTCTTGCTTATATTATGTGGGATCCGGTACACATGTATAATGCAGTGACAAATGACTGGCAGGGTGTGGAAAAACAGATCACTTTTGATGTTCGTCAGCCGAAAACGAAAGAATTTTCCAAAAAACGTCTGAGAAAATTCCTGGAGGAGCATCCTTATGTGGATGTGGTTCGTTTTACCACCTTTTTCCATCAGTTCACCCTGATTTTTGATGAACTGGCAAGAGAAAAATATGTGGACTGGTACGGATATTCCGCATCTGTAAGTCCTTATATTCTGGAACAGTTTGAACAGGAAGTGGGATATAAGTTCCGTCCGGAATTTATTATCGATCAGGGATATATGAATAATATGTACCGCATCCCGTCGAAAGAATTTTTGGATTTCACAGCTTTTCAGAGAAGAGAAGTGACAAAACTGGCAAAAGAATTTGTAGATATTGTTCATGAATACGGGAAAGAAGCAATGATGTTTTTAGGAGATCACTGGATTGGAATGGAACCGTTTATGGAAGAATTCAAATCCGTAGGTCTGGATGCGGTAGTTGGCTCTGTGGGAAATGGAGCTACCTTACGTCTGATCAGTGATATACCAGGAGTGAAATATACAGAGGGAAGATTTCTTCCATATTTCTTCCCGGATACCTTCTATGAGGGAGGAGATCCGGTGAAGGAGGCAAAGGTAAACTGGGTGACTGCCCGCCGTGCAATCTTGAGAAAACCGATTGACCGTATCGGATATGGCGGATATCTGAAACTGGCGGTGAAATTCCCGGAATTTATCGACTATGTAGAAAGTGTCTGCAAAGAATTCCGTACCCTGTATGAGAATATCAAAGGTACTACGCCATATTGTGTGAAAACAGTTGCTGTATTGAATAGTTGGGGTAAAATGCGTGCGTGGGGCAATCATATGGTTCATCATGCCATTTACCATAAACAGAATTATTCTTATGCAGGAATTATGGAAACATTAAGCGGAGCTCCTTTTGATGTAAGATTTATTACTTTTGATGAAGTGAAAGAAAATCCTGAGATACTCAAAGATGTGGACGTCATTCTGAATGTAGGTGATGGAGATACCGCTTATACAGGAGGAGTAAACTGGGAAGATGAAAAACTGGTAGCTGCCATTAATCAATTTGTATATGAAGGAGGCGGGTTCATAGGAATCGGTGAACCTGCCGGTCATCAGTGGCAGGGAAAATATATCCAGTTGAGAAGTGTTCTCGGTGTGGAAAGAGAAAATGGATTCGATCTGAATAAAGATAAATACAATTGGGAAGAACACGATCACTTTATCATTGAAGACTGCCAGGGAGAGGTTGATTTCGGAGAAGGCAAGAAAAATATGTATGCAATGCCGGATACTACGATCATCCGCCAGACAGGAAAAGAAGTACAGATGGCAGTAAATGAGTTCGGAGACGGGCGTGGCGTGTATATCAGCGGTCTGCCGTATAGTTTCGAAAACAGCCGTCTGTTGTACAGAGCGATCCTCTGGGCTTCTCATGATGAAGAAAGTCTGCATAAATGGTTTAGTACAAACTACAATGTGGAAGTTCATGCATATGTGAAAAACGGAAAGTATTGCATTGTAAATAATACGTATGAACCCCAGAGTACCACCATCTATAAAGGAGATGGAACAAGTTTTGATCTGGATATGGAAGCAAATGAGATTATCTGGAAAGAAATATAGAAAAAAAGTTTGATACTGTGGATAAAATCCAAATATAAAATTGGACAGGGAAACTATATGATGGTTTTCCTGTCCAATACAATTTTACCAAACAATAAAAAATGATTTCGTCATTTTTTACAAAAAAATAAATGATATGAATAAAAGCAACAATAAAATATATAAAAGCCGTTTGCTAAATGATTGACAACTATAATGGTGAAACGTATAATAAAAACAACAAATAAACGAGAATAAAATAACTATAAATAAGAAAAAAGAGCGCTTCTTATAAACAATTAAGATGCGTAAAAAGAAAGGGATGATAATCATGAAAAAACGTAACCGTTGGTACTGGTTCTTCCTGCTCCCCAGCTTTTTGGGAGTGATGCTGTTTTACACAGTCCCCTTTCTTTATTCATTGTATTATGCGGTTATTGATAACATGGGTGATCGGCATTTTGTTGGATTCAAAAATTTTACGGATACCCTTATGAATCCCCTGTTTCAAAATGCTGCGTGGAATACGGTGAAGATCATGGGTGTATGTGTTTTTTTGAGCATGGGATTGGCTTTGTTGTTGGCATTATGCCTGCAAAAGTTGAAAAGAGGTCGCATTCTTGCAACCTTGATCCTGCTTTTGCCCATGGTTGTTCCATCAGGAACAATTGTCTTTTTTTGGAAAACGCTGTTTGATGAAAATGGTCTGTGGACAAAGTTTCTGCTTCAGTTGGGCGTGGTTCATGAAACAGCAGCTATGGGTGGTTGGGAATTCATGGTATTGGTGGTTATTTTCCTGTGGAAAAACGTGAGTTATAATGTGATTTTGTTCTGGTCAGGACTTAATTGGATTCCCAAGCTCTATTACGAACAGATGGAAATGGAAGGGGCCGGAGCCTGGAAACAATTTGCAAATATTACCTGGGTATATCTTGCGCCTACCACTTTTGTGGTACTGCTCATGTCCATTGTGAACAGCTTTAAGGCGTTCAAGGAGGTCTATATGCTCTATGGACCGTATCCTACCCCTGAGGTCTATATGCTCCAGCATTACATGAACAACCAGTTCCAGTCCTTGAATATGCAGAAGCTTTCCAGTGCAGCATATATTCTTTTCCTCGTGCTGGGCATTTTGCTCTTACTAGTGTTTTATGGACAAAAGAAGGTTACGGATAACTATTGAGGTGGTATTTAGTGAAGTGATTACCTCCCTATTAGGTTTGTATTGTGTAGTTTATATGCTTCAAGAAGGTGCGATTTCTGTTAAATGATCGCACCTTTATTTCTATAGTGACAACGGGAACGTTTGTATTATGGAAAGGAGATAAGATATGTGGAAGAAATATCGAAGAATATTGCAAATAATGTTCGTAATGTTTCTTGTGTTGTTTACTGGCTGTCAAAACGATCAGGAGGAGATATTTAGTGAATCTACCGAAACTCCTTCGCAGCCTTCGAATGAGAAAGCCTCAGAAGATTCTATACCGGAAGTTGATTATGATTCTCCCAACTATATTGGACCGGATAAGAGTGAACTGCAGGATTTAGAACCCATTGAGAATGATACATTAAGTGGAGAACTGCTAATAAAAAGGAGTTTTGTAAGTAACAATATAAATTTTCTTGCGCAGGAATTCATGCAGTTGCACCCGGATGTGAAGATTAGCTTTGAAGAAGCGCTTAGCGATGGTGAGGTTCAGAATCTTTCTTTGGAAGAAATTGAAATGAAAAAAGAGAGCTTTTTCTCCCAAGTTCGTATGGAGCTTGCCAGTGGGGAGGCAGATTATCTGATTTTTGGTATGAGAGAATGTTTAGATCCGGTGCAGCTATCAAAAAGCGGCTTACTGATTGATTTACAGCCATATTTTGACAGTGATCCTGAGATTGACCAGGAGGAATACTTTTCTCAGATTTTATCGGCGTATACCGTCGATGGGAAATTGCCAACGATTCCTATGTCTGTGATGTATAATGCTGTTTATCTGAACCGGGAACTATTAGAGAAAAATGGCATAGATTTATCTGACACTGTCACCGTTACCCCGCAGGATCTTCTGGACTGGTACGAAGTGGCGAGAACATCTGTGGATGATTTCAACCTGTGCTTTACTTCGCCCGGAAAGGATGCGCTCTTTTCCACGGAAAGGCTCGCTTATATGGACCTGCTGCAAAAGACTGCCCGATTTGATTCGCCGGAGTTTATGGAATTTTTGAATCGGACCGCAGCCGCAAAAAATTCAGATCCGGAATTAAGCACTGATGAACTCGGTTTGATGGATAGTGGACTTTTTAACGAGCAGATCCGGTTTCAAGAAACCGGTAAGTTGGAGGAAAGATATTTTGGTCCTCCTGGATCTTACGGCTATGAAAAGTATGGGAAAATTGCACAAAAAAGCCGTCCCGCATTGGCTACATTGGAGGCTGGTTGGAATTGTTCACTGCCCTACTTGGAACAGCCTATAGAGTATGCGGCAGGACCATACCCCCTCCTGAGTTCTGATGGCAAACTGGGACTCATATCCCGTGAAGATTTTGCCATTCCGTCCAGTTGTGAGAATCCAGACCTGGCGTGGGAATTTATCAAATACTGTATCAGTCCGAGGGAAGAGGACCGAATGGATTTTGCTCATTTGGGTTCGCCAACCCCCTATACGTCTGACTTACCTTTATCCAAAACGAATTTATACTACAATCTGAAGGATTTAGTGGAGAACGGTAATACAGGTCTTATTGTAAATTATCAATTTGAAGATTTCGATAGAGATTCAATAATGGATAAGGTAAATGAGATCTTCTCTCTGCCACTGGTTAATCTTTCTGCTTATGGTGTTGATGTGCAGGAGTATTTGGATGAATTCTATGTGAATGAACTCACTACGGCAGAACAGTGTGCAGAAAAGATTCAAGGTCGGGCAGAAATATGGCTGAATGAGTAACAGAAGCCTGATGAAGAAAAGAGGTTATGGAAAGGAGACAAGATATGTGGAAGATACGTCGAAAAATATTACAAATAATGTCCGTGATACTTCTTGTATTGTGTACTGGTTGCCAAAGCAATCAGGAGGAAATCTTTAGTGAATCCGCAGAAAATCCTTCGCAGCCTTCGGATGGGAAAACCGTCATACCGGAAGTGGATTATGATTCTCCCAACTATATTGGGCCGGATAAAAGTGAACTACAGGATGTAGAGCCCATTGAGAATGATAACTTAAGCGGAGAAATAGTAATCAAAACGAGTGGAGTACAGGAGAATATAAACTTTCTCGCGCAAGAATTCATGCAGCTGCATCCTAATGTGAAGATCAGCTTTGAGGAAGGACTTAGTTTTTCTGATACTCAGAATCTTTCGAAAGAAGAAAGAGACATAAAAAAAGAGAGTTTTTTCTCTCAGGTGCGCATGGAACTTGCAAGTGGGGAGGCGGATTATCTGCTTTTTCGTATGGAAGAGGGATTAGATCCGGTGCAGCTTTCAAAAAGCGGCTTGCTGGTCGATCTGCAACCATATTTTGACAGTGATCCTGAGATTGACCAGGAGGAATACTTTTCTCAGATTTTATCGGCGTATTCTGTCGATGGGAAATTGCCAACGATTCCCATGTCTGTCATGTTTAACGCTGCTTATCTGAATCGGCCACTGTTAGAGAAAAATGGCATAGATTTATCTGACACTATTACAGTTACCACGCAGGATCTTCTGGACTGGTACGAAACGGCAGAAACATCTGTGGATGATTTAAACCTGTTCTTTACTTCACCCGGAAAGGATATGCTCTTTGCCACGGAACGGCTTGCATATATGGATCTGATACATAAGACTGCCCGATTTGATTCGCCGGAGTTCGTGGAATTTTTGGAGAGAACCGCAGCCACGGAAAATTTCGATCCGGAGTTGAGTTCTGATATGGAGATTGGTGTGATGGACAGCGGACTTTTCAATGAGCAGATTCGGTTTCAGGAAACCGGTATGGTAGAGGAAACAGCGTTTGGTCTTGGACCTGATCTTAATGAAAAGTTTAAAGGTGTGGCTCAGAAGAGTCGTCCTGGAATGGTTTCATTGGAGCCTGTGGGAAATTATACACTGCTCTATTTGGAACAGTCTATGGAGTATGCGGCAGGACCTTACCCAATCTTAAGTTCCGATGGCAAATTGGGAATCTCATCTTTTGAGGACTTTGCCATTCCGTCCAGTTGCAAGAATCCAGACCTAGCCTGGGAATTTATCAAATATTGTATTAGCCCGAGGGAAGAAGGGCGCATGGATTTTTCACACTTGGGTTCGCCAAGTCTCTATACGAATGATTTACCTATATCCAAAACGAATTTCTACTACAATTTGAAAGATTTAGCCGAAAACGGGGATTCAGGTAATATTGTGATGTATCCAGTTGAATCTCTCAATATAGATTCAGTAACAGATCAGCTAAATGAGATTTTTTCCCTGCCATTGGTCAATCTCAACTCTTATGGTGTTGATGTGCAGGAGTATCTTGATGAATTTTATATCCATGAACTTACTACAGCAGAGCAGTGTGCGGAGAAGATCCAAGGTCGGGCAGAAATATGGCTGAATGAGTAGCGGAAGTTGCTGAAGAAAAGAGGTTATGGAAAGGAGACAAGATATGTGGAAGAAATATCGAAGAATATTGCAAATAATGTCCGTAATGTTTCTCGTATTGTGTACTGGCTGCCAGAGCGATCAAGACGAGATCTTTAGTGAATCCGCAGAAAATCCTTCGCAGTCTTCGGGTAAAGAAACCTCAGAAACCGCCATACCTGAAGTTGATTATGATTCTCCCAATTATATTGGACCGGATAAAAGTGAACTGCAGGATTTAAAGCCTGTAGAGAACGATAAGTTAAGTGGAGAACTGCTGATAAAAACGCGTTTTGCGTTTGAAAATATAAGGTTTCTTGCACAGGAATTCATGCAGCTGCATCCGGATGTGAAGATTACTTTTGAGGAAGCGGTTAGTTCTGTTGAACTCTTGAATCTTTCCAGAGAAGAAATAAGTATGAAAAAAGAGAACTTTTTCTCCAAGGTTCGTATGGAGATTGTCAGTGGCGAGGCAGATTATCTGATTTTCTGTATGCAGGAGTATTTAGACCCGGTGCAGCTATCAAAAAGCGGCTTACTGCTCGATCTGCGGTCTTATTATGACAATGATCCTGAGATTGACAAAGAGGAATATTTCTCAGAGGTTTTATCGGCATATTCTGTCGATGGAAAATTGCCAACGCTTCCCATGTCTGTAATGTACGATGCGGTCTATCTGAATCATCCCCTGCTGGAGGAAAATGGCATAGATTTATCTGACACTGCCACAGTTACCCCGCAGGATCTTCTAGACTGGTATGAAGTGGCAAGAACATCTGTCGATGATTTAAAGTTATTTTTTACTTCGCCTGGAAAGGATGCGCTTTTTGCCACGGAACATGTCACATATATGAATCTGATACAAAAAACAGCCCGGTTTGATTCGCCGGAGTTCATAGAATTCTTGGAACGGACCGCAGCCACGGAGAATTCTGACCCGGAATTAAGTACTGTGAATGTTGGTTTGATGAATTGTGGGCTTTTCAATGAACAGCTTCGGTTTCAAGAAACCGGTGTGATAGAGGAAAGGTCTTTTGGTCTTGGAGGTGAGTTGTTCGAAATATATAAGGGAGTTGCTCAGAAGAGCCGTCCCGCACTGGCTACGTTGGAGCCGGTGATGGATTGCACCCTTGCTCATTTGGAACAGCCCATGGAGTATGCGGCTGGACCCTACCCCCTCATAAACTCCAAGGGTCAATTGGGACTCATATCCCGGGAAGATTTTGCTATTCCGTCTAGTTGTGAGAATCCAGATCTGGCTTGGGAATTCATCAAATACTGTATCAGCCCGAGGGAAGAGGACCGCATGGATTTTTCCCATTTGGGCAATCCATGCCCCTATACGTCTGATCTGCCTTTATCCAAAACAAATCTTTATTACAGTTTGGTGGATTTGGTGGAAAACGGACATACAGGCTGTATGGTGTCTTACCAATTTAAATCTCTTGATATAGAGTCAGTAACAGATCAGCTAAATGAGATCTTCTCCCTGCCTTTGGTCAATCTCTCTGCTTATGGTGTCGATGTACAGGAGTATCTGGATGAATTCTATGTGAACGAACTCACTACGGCGGAACAGTGTGCGGAGAAGATCCAAGGTCGGGCAGAAATATGGCTGAATGAGTAACAGAAGCCTGCTGAAGAAAAGAGGTTATGGAAAGGAGGGGCAAGATGTGTGGAAGAAATATCGAAGAATATTGCAAATAATGTCCGTAATGTTTCTCGTATTGTGTACTGGCTGCCAAAGCAATCAGGAGGAAATCTTTAGTGAATCTGCAGAAACTCCTTCGAAGCCTTCGAATGAGAACGCCTCAGAAGATTCTATACCGGAGATTGATTATGATTCTCCTAACTATATTGGACCGGATGAAAGTGAACTGCAGGATTTAGAGCCTGTAGAAAATGACACCTTAAACGGAGAATTGTTAATAAAAAGGTGTGCTGTAGATGACAATGTTAATTTTCTTGCACAGGAATTCATGCAGTTGCATCCGGATGTAAAGATCAGCTTTGAAGAAGCACTTAGCGATAGTGAGGTTATGCAATTTTCCAGAGAAGAAATACGTATGAAAAGAGAGAACTATTTCTCTCGGGTGCGCATGGAGCTTGCCAGTGGGGAGGCAGATTATCTGATTTTCGGTATGAGAAACTATTTAGATCCGGTGCAGCTATCAAAAAGCGGCTTACTCATTGATCTGCAGCCATATTTTGACAGTGATCCTGAGATTGACCAGGAGGAATACTTTTCTCAGATTTTATCGGCGTATACCGTCGATGGAAAATTGCCAACGCTTCCTATGTCTGTAATGTATAATGCTGTTTATCTGAACCGGGAACTATTAGAGAAAAATGGCATAGATTTATCTGACACTGTCACCGTTACCCCGCAGGATCTTCTGGACTGGTACGAAGCGTCAAGAACATCTGTGGATGATCTAAATCTGTGCTTTACTTCGCCCGGAAAGGATGCGCTCTTTTCTACGGAACGGCTCGCTTATATGGACCTGCTGCAAAAGACTGCCCGATTTGATTCACCAGAGTTCGTGGAATTTTTGAATCGAACCGCAACTACGGGAAATTCAGATCCGGAGTTAAGCTATGATAAGTGGGAGATTGGTCTGATGGATAGTGGACTTTTTAACGAGCAGATCCGGTTTCAGAAAACCGGTAAGTTGGAAGAGAGGTATTTTGGTCCTCCTGGCTCTTACGGCTATGAACACGAAGGGAGAGTTGCGCAGAAGAGTCATCCCGCACTGGCTGCACTGGAGCCTGTGATAAATCGTACACTGCTTTATTTGGATCAGCCTATGGAGTATGTGGCAGGACCATACCCCCTCCTAAGTTCTGATGGAAAACTAGGACTCATATCCTATGAAGATTTTGCCATTCCGTCCAGTTGTCGAAATCCCGATCTAGCCTGGGAATTTATTAAATACTGTATCAGTCCGAGGGAAGAGGAGCGCATGGATTTTGCTCATTTTGGCTGGCCGACCCACTATACAGAGTATCTGCCTTTATCTAAAACGAATCTCTACTATCAATTGCAAGATTTAGTGGAAAACGGTAATTCAGGTGCTATTGTGACTTACCAATTTGAAGCTTTCGATAAAGATTTAGTAAGGTCTAAGGTAAATGAGATATTCTCCCTGCCGCTAGTTAATTTCAACTCTTATGACGTTGATGTGCAGGAGTATTTGGATGAATTCTATGTGAACGAACTTACTACGGCGGAACAATGTGCAGAGAAGATCCAAGGCCGGGCAGAAATATGGCTGAATGAGTAACGGAAGCCTGCTGAAGAAAAGAGGAATTGTCTATGAGAAGAAAACACATATTATCCCATATTTTCATATGGATTTCGGTGGCGGTGGCGATGTTTCCCATCCTATTCGTTTTCGTCCATTCTTTTATGGAACCAGGGGAGATAGTCAGCCGATATTCTTCGGAGATTATGGAGTCTAACGTTGGGGATTTTTCATCTCACAACATCCATTTTGTCCGTTTCGGTCTGCTGCCGGAGCAGCCTACCCTGGAACAGTACAAACAGCTATTGCTTGAGAGTCCTCAATATCTTCGGATGTTCTGGAATTCTGTGATATTGGTAGTTCCCATACTGTTGGGGCAGTGCGTCATTGCTCCTCTGGCGGCATATGGATTTGAAAACATTCGCTGGAAATATAAGGAAGCTATCTATTTTATGTACATTATCGTTATGCTCATGCCCACTCAGATTCTGCTAGTGCCTAATTTCATTGTGGCCGGTTGGCTGAACATTCGGGATTCCTATCTGGCTATCATCTTGCCTGCTATGTTTCACCCGCTGGGGGTATTTCTAATCCGTCAGCAACTGAAAAGTTTTCCAAAAGAGTGTATGGAAGCCGCAGCTCTGGATGGTGCGGGGGCATTTCAAATCTATCGCCAGATTGTCCGCCCCAATCTGAGTTCGGTGGTGGCGGCGTTGGTGGTGTTGCTCTTCGCTGATAACTGGAATATTATCGACCAAGCGGTGGTATTTGTTACGGAACTGTATGAGAATCCGCTGTCAGTGTATCTGGGCAGCGTAGCAGCGGAGGAACCAGGTATGTTTTTCGCTGTGTCAGTATTCTATCTGATTCCCGCGCTGTTGGTGTTCCTATACGGCCAGGATAAACTTGCCGATGGTATTGCTCTTTCGGCAGTGCGAATGTAGGAGGGGTGAGAATGAAGAAATTTCAGAAAGTAATTCTCTGTGTTGCGTCCGTCTATCTGTTGGCGGTGATTGGCGCCACCGTTTATGCCCAAACCGGGTATGTAAGGAATCTTCCAGCCGTCACCCTGGGCAGGGCGGAAGGGGGATTGATTCCTCTTTCCAGTTTTGCACCTGATGCGGAGGGTGGTTGGAAATTGAATACAGTAGAGCAGCAGGACGGACCATGGGGTAAAAAATATGTGGTAAAGCAAATAAAAGCTACCCGGTGTTTGCCGGAGAATGAAGAATATATGCATGTCTATGAGCCAGAACTACTGGAAAAGCCTTTCGTATACACTACAACTGCAGAGATTCTCTATGACGGCATGGAGGTGCGTTTGGAGAGAAAGGATAAATGAGAAATAGGAGTCAGGAAAGTATATCAGATATTTGAATAAAGGAACCCGATGGTTTTGACTAAGAGTAGTCTATGCCATCGGGTTGTTTGATTCAAGTCCGTATTTAATATCTGTGAGGCTTTCTCATGGTGTGTCATGCAATCGGTACAACGAACAGGCTGGCGTCTCTGTCCGTGAAAGACATTATATAGAAACTTGTGGAACAGGCTACCAGGATTTTTGTGGCAGTCAGTGTTGGGCATATAGGATTTGTCTCCATATCCTATGCCCAAATTTTCTCTTCGGAATCTTACTTTTTTCTCTTGTTTGGGCATATATGTACATCGCTTTTCTCATATACCCAAAAACTCGCCGTTACACGGGATTTATTTCAATACTCACCTGCTATATGCCCAAAACACCGAAAAATCCATCTTTTTCCTGGTTATTTTGGGCATATACAGAAATCTATATATCCTATGCCCAAATCCCCCTAATAAATAAATATCCTAAAAGTAGTATCCATGATAAATTCCAAGAGGTATTAATTCAGCCGTAAGGCTGAACTGCTATACAAGGTTTGACTGGACTTTACCATTTTTTATTGACAAAAACAGTGCAAAATGGTATCGTTACCTCAAGAGATAACCAAAACATACCCAATAATTGAGAAGAGGTGACAAGATGGCACTGGTAACAATGAAAGAATTGCTCACGCAGGCGACCAGAGAAAACCGTGGTTTCGGAGCATTTAGTGTGGGAAATATGGAAATGGTTCGTGGAGCTGTTCGGGCAGCGGAAGAATTGCGTACCCCTATCATTCTTCAGATTGCTGAAGTACGTCTTCCGGATTCCCCACTGGAACTTATGGGACCTATGATGGTTCAGGCTGCAAAGGAAGCGTCGGTCAATATTGCCGTACATCTGGATCATGGACTTACCATGGAAACGGTAAAAAAGGCGCTGGAACTGGGCTTTACTTCTGTTATGTTTGACGGTTCGAGACTGCCTTTTAGGGAAAATATTTCCAGTACCAGACATGTGGCAGAGATGGCAGCAGCATATGGAGCTACTGTGGAAGCGGAATTAGGTCTGGTGGGCGGAAGCGAAGACGGAAAAACAGATCATGGTATTCGATGTACAGATCCGGAGGATGCAGAGATCTTTTGCAGAGAAACAGGAGTGGATGCGCTGGCGGTAGCAATTGGAAATGCACATGGAGATTATCCGGTAGCTCCTCATCTGGCATTTGATGTGCTGGAAGAGATTCATAAGAGAGTGGATATTCCTCTGGTTCTTCATGGCGGAAGTGGAATTACAGACAGAGATTTTCAGCGTGCAATCTCTCTGGGAATCCGAAAAGTCAACATTGCTACTGCAAGTTTTAAAGCATTGACAAAGAAAGCAGAAGAATATATGCAGCAGGGAGAAAATCATAACTTCTTTGACCTCAACAGAGCAATGACTCAGGGAACTTATGAAAACGTAAAGCGTCATATAGAAGTATTTAATACACCATATTAAAAGGAGAAAAAATATGTTAAACAAAGAGAGAGTAAGATTAGGAATTGCACCGATTGCCTGGACAAATGATGATATGCCGGATCTGGGAAAAGAAAATACTTTTGAACAGTGTGTAAGTGAGATGGCGTTGGCTGGATTTACCGGTTCAGAAGTGGGAAATAAATATCCGAAGGATACAGAAGTACTGAAAAAAGCTCTGGAATTAAGAGGAGTAGAAATCTGTAATCAGTGGTTTTCTTCTTTCCTTCTCACAAAACCATTTGAAGAAGTAGAAAAAGAATTCCGCGCACAGTTAGCTTTTTTGAAAGCTATGGGTTCTAAGATCATCGGTGCATCTGAGCAGAGCTACAGTGTACAGGGACAGATGGAAACACCGGTGTTTGGTCACAAATATATTATGAATGACGAAGAGTGGAATACACTTTGTCAGGGATTAAACAAATTGGGAAAAATCGCAAAAGAGGAATATGGTATCAGCCTTACTTTCCATCATCATATGGGAACTGTTGTACAGACTGCAGCAGAAACAGAACGTCTGATGGAGGGAACAGATCCGGAATATGTAAGTCTGTTATTTGACAGTGGACATTTTGCATATTGTGGAGAAGATCCGGTAGCTATGGTTACAAAATATGTAGACAGAATCAAACATGTACATCTGAAAGATATCCGTCCGGACGTAGTGGAAAAAGTAAAAGCAGAAGATATGAGTTTCTTAGCCGGTGTTCGGGCAGGCGCATTTACCATCCCGGGAGATGGATGCGTAGATTTTGATTCCATTTTCAAAGTATTGGAAGAGGCAGATTACGCCGGATACATGGTGGTAGAAGCAGAGCAGGATCCTGCAAAAGCAAATCCGTTAGAATATGCAATCCGTGCAAGAAAATTTATTTCAGAGAAAACAGGGTTATAAGACAGGTTCTAAAGAATATGAGGAGAAGATAAAATGGCAAGAGAGTTTATTATGCCGGGACGGATTGTTTCCGGAGAAAATGCATTGCAGATGGCAGAAGTGACTCTGAAAGAGATGGGTACAAAAGCTCTTATCGTGACAGATGAAGTTATGATAAAACTGGGAAATGTTGCCCATGTGGAACAAGCGCTGAAAAATCAGGGTATAGATTATGTGATTTACTCAGAAATCAGCGGAGAGCCAACAGATCAGATGATTTATAAAGGATTGGAGCTGTATCAGGCTGAAAAATGTGATTTCCTGGTAGCGCTTGGCGGAGGAAGTCCTATTGATTCTATGAAAGCTATCGGCGCACTGGCTACGAACGGAGGGAAAATCTCTGATTATATGGGAAAAACCTTTGAAAAGAAAACACCTCCGATGGCAGCGATTCCTACAACAGCGGGAACTGGTTCTGAAGCTACACAGTTTACGATTATCACAGATACAGAAAAAGATATTAAAATGTTGTTAAAAGGCAGTGTTTTAATGCCGGACCTTGCAGTGATCGACCCTCGCTTTACTATGACAGCTCCCCCGAAAATCACCGCAGCTACAGGCCTGGATGCACTGACTCATGCGATTGAGGCGTATACATCCAGAAAAGCTCAGGGATTATCGGATACTTTCGCAGTTTCAGCAGTGAAAAAGATTTTCCAGTATTTGCCCAGAGCTTACAAAGAAGGTTCTGATGTGGAAGCGAGAGAAAACATGGCAGTGGCTGCCCTGGAAGCAGGAATTGCATTTAATAATGCATCTGTAACCATCGTACACGGTATGAGCCGTCCTATTGGCGCATTGTTCCATGTGGCACACGGTTTATCCAATGCTATGCTGTTAAAAGCCTGTTTCTCTTTTGTTCTTGAAGATGCGGACCAGGAAGTGTATGAACGGTTTGGACAGTTGGGACGGGCGATTCATGTAGCAGAGAATCAGGAAGATGATAAAACAGCAAGCTATCATTTCCTGCAGGCTGTGATCGGACTGTGTGAAGAATTGGAGATTCCGACCTTAGAAGAATACGGTATTGATAAAGAAAAATTCTTCAGCGTTATTGATAAAATGGCAGAAGACGCCATGGCAAGCGGCAGTCCGTCTAATACACGGAAAGATCTGACAGCGGAAGATTTGAAAGAAATCTATAAAGCGCTGTGGTAATACCCTTTACAAATCAGCGTTCTTGTGCTAATCTCTTTAATAGTAAAGAGAGAAACACAGTGACGAAGAGAGTACATGAGCAGTTTTCTGTTACAGAGAATTCCCGGAAGCTGAGAGGGATACAGAAGAGCTGATGGAAGATGGCTTCTGAGAGGCGTACCGAGCTGTAGAGAGATGCAGTAAGGCTACGACAGGTTCCGCCTGTTATAGCGGCAGGGTATGAAGTACCCATGGAGGTTCAGACTGTGAAGTCTGAGCGAATAGAAGTGGTAACACGAGAATATACCTCGTCTTCTTATGAGAAGGCGAGGTTTTTTATTTCTCAGGAGGTTATTCCGGGGAAATAAAAATGCTCTTAAAAAAAGAGTGAAGAAATTATATTGGAGGAAATGAAAATGGCAAAAGAAAAATATTATATGACCACAGCGATTGCCTATACATCAGGTAAGCCGCATATTGGAAACACCTACGAGGTAGTATTGGCAGACAGTATTGCCCGTTTTAAAAGACAGCAGGGATACGATGTATTCTTTCAGACAGGTACAGATGAGCATGGACAGAAAATCGAATTAAAAGCAGAAGAAGCGGGTGTTACACCAAAAGAATTCGTAGATGGAGTGTCCTCTGAAATTAAAAGAATCTGGGATCTGATGAACACATCCTATGACAAATTTATTCGTACAACCGATGAAGATCATGAAAAACAAGTACAGAAAATTTTCAAAAAACTGTA
Source organism: Oliverpabstia sp. (assembly GCA_034114925.1). Classification (GTDB taxonomy): domain Bacteria; phylum Bacillota; class Clostridia; order Lachnospirales; family Lachnospiraceae; genus Oliverpabstia. Next base: position 69,341 of record JAXEUM010000024.1, on the reverse strand, counting down.
CGATCAGGGAGATATCTATAAAGGATATTACGAGGGAATGTATTGTACTCCCTGTGAATCTTTCTTTACAGAATCACAGTTGGTAGATGGAAAATGTCCTGACTGCGGACGTCCATGTACTCCGGCAAAAGAAGAAGCTTACTTTTTCAAAATGAGCAAATATGCGCAGAGACTGATTGACCATATTAATACTCATCCGGAATTTATTCAGCCTGTTTCCAGAAAGAATGAAATGATGAATAACTTCCTGCTTCCGGGACTTCAGGACCTTTGCGTTTCCCGTACCTCTTTTACCTGGGGAATCCCGGTAGAATTTGATCCGAAACATGTAACCTATGTGTGGCTGGATGCGCTGACCAACTATATTACCGGTATCGGTTATGATTGTGATGGAAACAGCACGGAACAGTTTAAGAAGAACTGGCCGGCAGATCTTCATCTGATCGGAAAAGATATTATTCGTTTCCATACTATTTACTGGCCTATTTTCCTGATGGCTCTGGATCTGCCTCTGCCCAAACAGATTTTTGGTCATCCGTGGCTTTTGCAGGGAGATGGCAAAATGAGTAAATCCAAGGGAAATGTATTGTATGCGGATGAGTTAGTAGATTTCTTCGGTGTAGATGCAGTACGGTATTTTGTACTTCATGAGATGCCGTTTGAAAATGACGGTGTGATTACCTGGGAGCTGATGGTAGAACGTCTGAACTCCGATCTGGCAAATACACTGGGCAACCTGGTAAATCGTACGATTTCCATGTCCAACAAATATTTTGGAGGCGTGGTAACAAAAACAGGTGTAGAGGAAGAAGTTGATGCAGATCTGAAAGCAGTGGTAACTGCAACAAGAGATGCAGTAGCTGCCAAGATGGAAAATCTTCGGGTGGCAGACGCTATTACAGAAATTTTCAATCTGTTTAAACGGTGCAACAAATATATTGATGAGACTATGCCATGGGCGCTTGCAAAGGATGAAGCTAAGAAAGACCGTCTGGCAGAGGTATTGTATAATCTGGTGGAAGGAATCAGTATTGGCGCATCCTTACTGGAATCCTTTATGCCGGAAACAACAGAAAAGATTCTGGCACAGTTGAACAGCGCAAAGAGAGAATACGAAGAACTGAACCAGTTCGGTCTTTATGTATCAGGAACAAAAGTAACAGAAAAACCGGAAATTCTCTTCCAGAGACTGGATTTGAAAGAGGTTCTGGAAAAAGTGGAAGCAAAAAAAGCAGAAGATAAAAAACCGGAAGAACCTGTGATCGATATTGAACCAAAAGCAGAGATTACGTTTGAGGATTTTGAAAAAATGCAGTTCCAGGTAGGAGAAATCATTTCCTGTGAGGCAGTAAAAAAATCTAAAAAGCTCCTCTGTTCTCAGGTGAAGATCGGAAGTCAGGTAAAACAGATTGTATCCGGTATCAAATCTCATTACTCACCGGAAGAGATGGTTGGTAAAAAGGTTATGGTCTTAGTAAACCTGAAACCGGCAAAACTGGCGGGCGTACTGTCTGAAGGTATGATTCTTTGTGCGGAAGACGAAAAGGGAGAATTGTCTCTGATGGTTCCGGAAAAGAAAATGCCTGCCGGAGCAGAAATCTGCTAAAATGGCATAAGATATGGGAGGTTAGAGATGATTTTTGAAAGTCATGCCCATTATGATGACGAAGCATTTGATGAAGACAGGGAAGCATTGCTGGCTTCCCTGGAGCATCAGGGAATTGAAAGAGTTATCAATGTCTGTGCTGAAGTGGAAAACTGGAGCCGTACAGTTGCCCTGATGGAGAAGTATCCATTTATTTATGGAGCTGTAGGCGTTCATCCCGATGATGTGGGGTCGCTGAATGAAGATCGGATAGAGGAAATGCGGCAGATCTGCCGCCGTGAAAAAACTGTTGCGGTGGGAGAAATCGGACTGGATTATTACTGGGACAAAGAACAGCACGAATCGCAGATTTACTGGTTTGAGAGACAGCTTCAAATAGCCAGAGAGGAAAAATTACCGTTTATTATTCACAGCAGAGAGGCAGCCAGTGATACGCTGGAAACTATGAAACGTATGAGAGCCGGAGAAATAGGCGGTGTGGTACATTGCTTTTCCTACGGAAAAGAAATGGCAAGAGAATACTTGAATATGGGTCTTTCTTTGGGAATCGGAGGTGTACTCACCTTCAAAAATGCCAGAAAACTAAAAGAGGTGGTGGAATATGCGCCTTTGGACTTTCTTTTGGTGGAGACAGACGCTCCTTATCTGGCGCCGGTGCCTAACAGGGGAAAAAGAAATTCTTCCTTGAATTTGCCCTGGGTGATACAGGCTATCAGTGAGATCAAAGGGATCAGCAAGGAACAAGTCGAGGAGATAACCCGGGAAAATGGATATCGGGTATTTAAAAAAGTAAAGCGGGGATGAGAGTTTATCTCGTCCCCACTTTTCTTATGATACAGAAAATGATTCCCAGAAGATTCACCATAAAAAATGATTTTCCCAGTCCGGCGACTACGGCAAAAATCTGTTTCAGACCTGTCAGCAGAGCCGGTGAAGTTGGAATCAGAGGATTTACATAGACGGATATCAGATAAAGGATAAGAAATACAGAAAATCCAAAAAATCCTCTTCCCATATCAATTCTTCGTATCTTTCCCTGATCCGGCATTTTCTTTCGGCTAAGCATCCAGAAGACCTGTAGAATACCGAATCCTACGATGCACAAAGCCAGAGCAAGAAAAAGCGCCTGGGGGTAATTTCGGTCTTTCATGATACCGGAAATGGAACCCAGAGCATTCCTGGAAATCCAGAAACCTTTCAATAACCAGAAGGTGGAGATCAGCATGACGATACTGGAAATCCACTGGATGGCAAAAATAAATATTTTCCAGATGGAACGAACACTTCCTGTAGTGACAGAACCGGCGGTGGATAATAAATTTCTCTTTTTTTTCTTCTTTACTTTCTTTTTCTGTTTTACAGGTTTTCTCTTTTTTTCTGTGACCTGAGTGGTCAACGTCTGATAGATGATTTCCTGTTCCGGCATATCTATATTTCTTTTTTGATTTCCATTACGGTCAGAGACAGTGTTGATTTTGTTAGAAGAGTTTTCTGTCGAGGCAGTATTGGAATCTACAGCATCCAGAAAAGCGCCGCAATGACAGCAATATTTTCCTGTGACTTCTTCTCCACATATTGGACAAAGCATATAGGTATCACTCCTTTCAGTATAAGAAGATGCCTGTTACTTGCCCATTGTACCATGAAATCATGAGAACAAATCTTAAATTTCCCTGAAAAATTTCTTTTTAATTTGTAGTTATCCGGATATTCGTTATTTCCTTAAATTCTTCCGTTGACACCTTGTATACCGATTGGTATAATAGCTTCAGAAAGTATGAAACGATTGGCAGCTACCACATAGAAAGGGAGTGGACAGAAGAAGATGGACAACAGGGAAGCGATTCTGCAGACAGCTTTAAAACTGTTTTGTGCCAGGGGTTATGATGCCGTGGGAGTACAGGAGATTGTAGATCAGGCAGGGATTACAAAACCCACTTTATATTACTATTTTGGAAGTAAATCGGGACTGTTGGCAGAGATTCTTCGTTCCAACAGTGAGATTTTGGAGGAACGGCTTCGGGAAGCGGTCAGAATTCCGGGGCAGGTTCCGGAAGTGCTATATCGTGTGGCGAGGGCTTATTTTGATTTTGCCGGTGCACATTGGCAGTTTTATCTGTTTATGCTGAGCCAGTTCTATGCAGGGCGTGAGACAGAAGGATTTCGGGCTGTATATCCGCTGATTCAAAAGTATTATGAGTTGGTAGTGAGAATATTTGAAGATTCTGCGGAGATGCTGGGAAATATGCGAGGGCGGCAGGAGCAGTTTGCAATCAGTTTTATGGGAATTTTAGATTCTCACATGATGATGCTGGGAAGAGACAGAAAAGAAGATTCCATGTTAGTGATGACAGATGAGAAAACGTATGAGATCGTGCATCAGTTTCTTCATGGAATTTATTCATAAGAGGTAAAATTGTGAAGGCGTGGAGTACGAAGCAATTTTTCACTCATTTTTAAAAAAGAAAATTATAAACAGGGAGGATATTTACGTGACACCGTGGTTTGAAGAAGCAGTTTTTTATCATATGTATCCAATAGGAATGTCCGGGGCGCCCCGGGAAAACAGACAGACAGAGATTGTACATCGTTTTCCTCAGTTGGAGGAGTGGTTGCCTCATATTCAGGAACTGGGATGTACAGGAATCTATATAGGACCTCTTTTTGAGTCCACTACCCATGGATATGATACGAGAGATTACCGGATGGTGGACAGAAGACTGGGGGATATAGAGGATTTTAAACATTTTGTGGAGAAGGCACATGAATTGGGAATTCGCGTGGTGGTAGACGGAGTATTTAATCATACGGGAAGAGAGTTTTTTGCCTTTCAGGATATTCAGAAAAATCGGGAACATTCCCCTTATGTAAACTGGTATAAAGGAATCTGGTTTGGTGGAAATACCTGGTACAATGATGGATTTTCCTATGAAGCGTGGAGAAATTGCTTCGAACTGGTGAATTTGAATCTGCAAAATCCGGAAGTGAAGAATTATCTTCTGGAAAGTATTCATTATTGGATTCAGGAATTTGATATCGATGGGATTCGATTAGACTGTGCAGACTGTCTTGATTTTGGATTTATGGAAGAGATGCGCCGTTGTACGGGAGAATGGAAAAAAGATTTCTGGCTGATGGGAGAAGTGATTCACGGAGATTATGCCAGATATATTCAGGACGGCAGCAGACTTTTGCACAGTGTGACAAATTATGAACTTCATAAAGGTTTATATTCCGGTCATAACGATCATAATTATTTTGAAATTGCCCATACCATTCGAAGAGAATTCGACAGCAACGGTGGTATTTACCGGGGAATGAAGCTGTATTCTTTCGTGGATAATCATGATGTGGATCGATTGGCAAGTAAACTTCGGGAAAAGGGACATTTGCCGTTGGTGTATACGTTGTTGTATTTTCTGCCGGGGATTCCGTCCGTTTACTACGGTTCTGAATGGGGAATAGAAGGGAAAAAAGAAGGTGGCAATGACGATCCGTTAAGACCGGCGTTGAACTTGGAAGAGATGAAGCAAAATGGACCGGATCAGAAATTATGCGATTGGATCAAAACTTTAGGGAAAATTCGTCACAGCCATCCGGAAAGTATTTTTGGGACTTACAGAGAATTGTTACTTACCAATCGCCAATATGGATTTGCGAGAATTCAGGAGGATCAGGCTCTCGTGGTAGTGGTAAATAATGATGAAAATCAAGGTGCAGATTTGTGGGTACCTGTTCCTGTTCCGGGGAAAATCTATGAAAATGTGATAAATGGAGAAATCTGTCGGGAAGATAATGGAAAATTAGTTATTCATTTACCGGAAAATGGAGTAATGATTCTGGCGGTGAAAAAATCATGAAAAAAGATAAAGAGGAAATAAGGAGAAGAGGTATGGGAAAAATGGAATTTGGGGAATTGGATCAATACCTGTTTGGTCAGGCAACGCACTATGATATTTACAAAAAACTGGGAGCGCATCCAACCACACAGGACAGAAAAAAAGGAGTTTATTTTGCCGTGTGGGCGCCCAACGCGGTAAAGGTAAGCGTTATAGGTGATTTTAACCAGTGGGAGATTGAAGCCAATCCAATGAAAAAGACAGGTCCTATCGGTGTGTGGGAGGTGTTTGTTCCAAAAGTAAAGGTGGGAGATTTATATAAGTTTTATATTAAGGCACAGGATGGAAGAGACTTATATAAGGCAGATCCCTATGCTACCTGGTCTGAGATGCGTCCCGGAAATGCATCACGGGTAGCGGATATTACAGGATTTAAGTGGAGTGATGATAGCTGGATAGAAAAGCGAAAAGAAACAGATCCGAAACAGGAAGCAGTTTCTATCTATGAAGTGCATCCGGGATCATGGAGAAAACATCCGTCTACAGAGCAGGATCCGGATGGATTTTACAGTTATCGGGAATTTGCCCATGCTTTGGCTGATTATGTGAAACGGATGGGCTACACACACGTGGAATTGATGGGTATTGCAGAACATCCTTTTGATGGTTCCTGGGGATATCAGGTAACCGGATATTATGCGCCTACCTCCCGATTTGGAAATCCTGAAGATTTTAAATATCTGGTGAATTATTTACATAAGAATAAAATAGGCGTTATTCTGGACTGGGTACCGGCGCATTTCCCCAAAGATGCACATGGTCTGGCAGAATTTGACGGAACCTGTATTTATGAACATGCAGATCCCCGGCAGGGAGAACATCCGGATTGGGGAACAAAGATTTTCAACTATGGAAAAAATGAAGTGAAAAACTTCCTGATTGCCAACGCACTTTACTGGGTGGAAGAATTCCATGTGGATGGACTTCGTGTAGATGCGGTTGCATCTATGCTGTACCTGGACTATGGAAAAGAAGATGGACAGTGGGTTGCCAATAAATACGGCGGCAATCAGAATCTGGAAGCAATTGAATTCTTCAAACACCTGAATACTCTGATCAGAGGAAGAAATAAAGGGGTTATGATGATCGCTGAAGAATCGACTGCATGGCCTAAAGTGACAGGAGATGTGGAGAAGGAAGACGGACTGGGATTTTCTTTCAAGTGGAATATGGGATGGATGCATGATTTCCTGGAATACATGAAGCTGGATCCTTACTTCCGTAAATACAACCATAACAAGATGACATTTTCCATGACGTATGCCTTCAGTGAAAATTATATTCTGGTATTGTCTCATGACGAGGTGGTTCATCTGAAATGTTCCATGATCAATAAAATGCCGGGACTTTATGACGATAAATTTGAGAACTTAAAGGCAGGATATTCCTTTATGTTCGGGCATCCTGGTAAAAAACTTCTGTTTATGGGACAGGAATTCGGACAGTTCCAGGAGTGGAGTGAAGCGAGAGAACTGGATTGGTATTTGCTGAGAGAAGAACGTCATCAGCAGCTTCAGGAGTATGTAAAAGATCTTCTTCACGCATATAAAAAGTATCCCGCATTATATGCGAATGATAATGGATATGAAGGTTTTGAGTGGATTAATGCAGATGATGCAGACAGAAGTGTATACAGTTTTATTCGTTGGTCACCTACGAAGAGAAATAATCTTTTATTTGTATGCAATTTCACTCCGGTGGAGAGAAAAGACTATTGGGTTGGCGTAGATAAGAAAAAACAGTATAAATTGATTTTAAACAGCGCTGATCCGAAATACGGAGGACAATATCCGGTAAGCAATCCGGTATTTAAGGCAGTAAAAGGTGAATGTGACGGAAAACCATATCATCTGGAATACCCGCTGCCGCCTTATGGAGTTGCAGTATTTGCGTTCTAGTTGTATTAGATATTGCATATAATAAATAACCGTGTTATATTGTAAATGTAAAGAGAACAACCGCCCACAAGGGGTTGACCTATTTATAGAATGAACATAGAAAATGCCACCCGAAACCGGTCAAAGTTTTTGAGGGTGGTTTTTCTATGCTCTAAAACATTAACGACAGAACGTAAAAACGAATGTCAGTAACGCTAAAATGAACATTCCAAAAGCAATCAAATCTTTGAAATCAAAATGATTCTTACTGTTCATCAGCACCACCTCCATTCTATGTAAAATATAAGAAAATACCTTTTTGGGACATAGAAATTATTATCAGAAAAATAGTAGTTTTTAGAGAAGCAGCGTTGGAGTTTGAGTATTAGTTGTCAAAAGAAAGCTCCTGATTTATAATAAAAATAATTACTTGGAGGAGAAGGAAATATGTATCAAGTATTATTTGCAGAGGATGAATTATTAGTAAGATTGGGGTTGCAGAACTCAATACCCTGGGAAAAATATAATATGCAGTTAGCAGCACAGGCAGACAATGGAATTGATGCATTTCGTGAATTTCAAAGGATACGACCGGATGTAGTAATTACGGATATTCGTATGGAGGGGATGGACGGCGTTGAACTTATTCAGAAAATCCGGGAAATTGATGAGAGCTGCGCTATTATTGTGATTTCTTGTCTGGATGATTTTGAAACGTTACGGAAAATGATTCCGTATAATATTATTGGTTATATTTTAAAAGCTAGTATGAGTATGGATGAAATTTTTGGTATGCTTCAGGAAGCTGAAGAGTTTCTGAAAAAGAAAGGAAGAATAGGTGTAGGGATTTCAGGGGAAGTGGAAGATAATTTGGCAAAAAAACTGGAAAAATATTTTTTGGAAGAGGGTACCTTACCTGTATGGGATGGAGAAAAAAGGATCAAGAAAATTTTGGGTTTTGGTTTGAGTACAGATGATAAGTGCAAAATTAATGATTTGGCAATGAAGTTTGTATACGAGTTGGTTGGCAGATGTATGCCGGAGGGGATTTTGATTGAGACGGGTGAAAAAGAATTTTCTGTTTTAGTGCCGGAATATGTTGATGATTTGGATGATAAAATAAGTAGAATTAATCGTTCTGTTGAGGGATTCCTGGGAGTAGATTTCTTTGTCAGTGAGTGTGTAAGAGAGTCAAAGGAAAGTTTACGTGAATTGTATCGGCGTATGAAAGAAATGGGAGAAGATCATGAGGATGAAGAAAAAAATTGGGATAAGATGATTCAAAAAGCTGTTCAATATATGAGAGAACATTATCAAGAATCCCTTAGCTTGCAGGAAATATCTGGAATATTAGGATTGAGCTCAAGTTATTTTTCGCATCTTTTTAAAAAAGAGACGGGGATGAATTATATAGAATATTTGAATGGAATTCGTTTGGAATCTGTATTAAGGGATTTAAAAAATACTTCCGATAAAATATCTGTAGTAGCGGAAAAAAATGGTTTTCGGAATTTGGAATACTTTAGCAGATTCTTTAAAAAAGCGATGGGGACTTCCCCGGCGAAATGGAGACAAGAAAACACATGAGGAGAAAAACAAAAGTAAATTGGAAAATCCGTTTACTTCTTTCTATTTTAGGCGGAACATTATTAGTGATTGTTTTGTTGTTTGGTATTACATATGGATATTTTGTAAACAAATTGACAGAGAATAATAAAAAAATTGTTCAGATGACATTTCAAGAAGCGGAAAAAGATTTGAAGGAAATGATGGAAACGGGAGCCAATCAGTTAAATATATTTTATAATGATTCGCTTGCGTGGAAATTTTCAGCGAACCAATATGTAAATGAGGTAGAAAAATCTATTGTAATTCGAAAAATAGTAGAGAAATTTGATGATATGATAGATTTTAATTCTGATGGATACGGGTTTGCTATTTTCAATGGCGACGGAAGAACTGTAGTATCTACTGCGGAAAGAAAGAGTCAAACAGGGAATACCGTATTATCAGATACTATGAAAGCATTTATGAAAGAAAGTAAAGAGAATTATCCATATATCAGTTGGAAAGCAGGAAGCGAGGTGCAAATTTTTCAGAAGAGTCCGTTATATTATCTAACCAATAGACCAGTTATTTTGGGAATGAAATCTTTAGAAGAAGATGATGACTATAGGAAAGACAGTTATTTGCTTATTGCCCTAGATGAGAAAGATGTGCAAAAAAGTTATGGACAGGCAGGATATAATGGAAGTAAATCAATTCTTGTAAACGAAAATAATGAAATTATATCAGCAACTGATAAGAATATGTTGGGAAAGCAATATGAACAGAAGAAAAAATATCAGAATGTTTCGTATGATATTTCATATAAGGGGTGGAAATTAATTAATATGGTTCCGAAAGACATATATTTGCAGGAAACAAAGTCATTGAAAAATTTTGGAATTATTTTAGCAATTCTAGCATCATTGGGAGTCTGTTTGATAGCTGTTTATTGGAGTAGGAGGTATACAAGACCCATCCAGATACTTATGGAACAGATGGAAAGTGTAGGAAAGGAACAATTAGATATTTGTAAACCTGAAAAAGCAGGTTTACCGGAATTGGATAATTTGAATGAGGAGTTTTATTATACTGTTCAGAAATTAAAGGAGCATATTCGAAAGTTACAGGAAGTGGAGCAGGAAAAGGGGCGAGAAGAACTTTTGGCACTACAGTATCAAATAAATCCTCATTTTTTATATAATTCTTTAAATTCGATTCGTTGGATGGCTTTGATGACAAATAATACAAAGGTAGCAGATTCTTTAGTTACTTTAAGTAAGGTGATTATGCCCATATTGAGAAATCCGGATTTTACGTGGAAATTAAAAAATGAGATGGAATTTCTGAAAAATTATATGGATATGATGGAGATTCGATATGGAAATTCTATGGAATATCAATGGGAATGTGAAGAAAGTCTTGAGGAAGAGATTATCCCACGTTTTATTCTCCAACCAGTGATAGAAAATTGTTTTGTTCATGGAGGAAGTAATACAGAAATAAGAAAAATTTATCTGAGAATCAAAAAAAACGAAAAGTTTCATATTGAAGTTCAGAATACGGGAACATATCTCAGTGATGAAAGGATAGATGAAATCACACAAAAGATGAAATTACAAGAGAAAAATGGGAATCATATAGGGCTTTCAAATGTATATAAGAGAATTAAACTTTTATATGGAGAAAAAGGAGATGTTTTTATAACATCGGACAAAACAGGAGTATTTGTGCATATTATCTTTTAGAAGCGTCAAAAGCAGTATTTTTTCGTTTTGATGACGAATAAATACTGCTTTTGATTTATTTTTAGGTTAATAAAACGAAATATAAAAAGATAAATCAAGAAAAACAACAATAATACACAAAAACAACAAAAAAGGCAAAAAGAAGAAAAGAAAAATCATTCAATTATTTCATTGGAACAGTTAATATAGAGTTATCAAAGAGAGAGTGTGGATTACCCGGGAAATCCACAGAATTGAAGAGGAGGATTTGTATGAAAGCGAAAAAATTACTTGCGTTACTTTGTTGTGTGGCGGTAACAGCAGGAGCTTTTGTTGGTTGTGGTGATTCATCAGCAAATAAAAATGATTCGGGAAATACAGAGGCGAAAGAACCAACAGACGATTTGTCAGAACATTTGGAAATTACGATGGGAGGCATCAATTTGAGTTCCTCTGATTCTGTAGAAGGATATCCTACAGAGATAGTAGAAGATTTGGAAGAAAAATTTAATGTGACACTGACAATCAAAAATTACGACAATGAAAGTCTGAATCTGGATTTGTCGGGGGGAACGACAACAGATATTGTACAGATTAATGACGATCATATTGAAGGAGTATTGAAAGGCAAACATGCAGTTAATCTGGAAAATTACAAAGATTCATTAGCTAAAAATATTTTCCGTGATGATATGAGTTTTAGAAATAATGTAATGAAAACATTTAAAAGTAACGGAGAAAATACACAGTATTTTGTAACACCGCGTGTTACTTTTGGTGATACAGAAGCTAACTATGGAACGGTTTTAAATAATGGTTATGTAGTGCGTTGGGATTTATATAAAGAAATAGGTTGTCCGGAAATCAATAATGATGATGATTATATTGCTGCATTAAAGGCAATGAAAGAGATTTATCCGGAAACAGAGGAAGGTTTGCCGGTATATGCTATGAGTGCATATAATGATTCTCAGTTACACAGTTATTTTTATAATGGTTGTTTAACACAGGGATTTATTAATTTGGAAGGTGGAATTTATGTACAAAGCGTAGAAAATAATGAATTGTATCATGACCTTTACGATGTGGAAAATCCAGATGTTTTGACTCCGTTCTGGTCTGGTGTTTCTTTCTATAATAAACTGTACAGAGAAGGTTTATTAGATCCAGACTGCTTTATTACAAAAGGAGAAGATCTTCAGGAAAAATATACAAAAGGACAATATTTGGGTGGAAACGTAAATTGGTATTATGGAACATACAATGAAAATCAGAGAGCAGAAGACGGTGAAACGTTAAAGGAATATGTGACGCTTCCGGCTAAATTAGGCTGGGCAAATGAAAAGAACCTTGCAGGCTGGTTTGGAAAATACTTCTTTGTTTCTTCTCATTCACCAAACGTGGAACGTGCGGTGATGATTCTTGATTATCTGCAGAGCGAAGAGTTCTCGCGTAAAGTAGATTCTGGTGTAGAGGGACGTTGGGAAAAAGGCGAGGATGGAAAACCTGCACTTACAGAAGATACGATTGCTTTGAAGACAGATGGAAGCCGTTTAGACGAATGGAAAAAAGCGGGAATCGGCGGCACATTATCGGATGTTTGCGGTGAGGATTATTACAATGTGGCAGAAGACGGAGGAAGAATTTGTTTGTGGTATGAAGATGATGTGCTTCCGAAGAGTATGACATTCGCAGAAAAAGATATGTGTGAAACACTTGAATTGGGAGTTCCCAGTGATTTGCTGAAGAGAAAAGTAGAAGAAGGAATTAGTATGGATTTGGGTAATTGCCTGAATGCAATTCAGATGGGTCTTGAAACAACACCAAAAAATATTGTTCGTATTGATAGTAATTGTGAAGAGATTGCTCTGAATGCTATTCCTAATTTAGTACAGGCAGAAACAGACGAAGAATTTGCAGCAGCAAAAGCTTCCCTTTTGGAAGAATTAAAAGGTGCAGGAGTAGAAGAATCCATTGAATGGTGGTCAAATGCCTGGTCTGCTTCTAAAGAAGAAATTGAAAAATTAAAATAGTATAAATTGGATGCTGCTGCGAATGGAGACAAAAGCTCCTGCAGCAGCATATTTTTTGAAAGGAGAGATAAGGAATGGCAAAGGCGGTTGCAGTAAAGAACAAACCGAAAAAACGGTATAGTCTGTTATTTATGGTACTTCCCTTTATGTTGATCGTACTTCTCTTTAATTATGTACCTATTTTTGGGTGGATTTATTCTGTTTATGACTATGTTCCAGGGGTCCCCCTTTTTGAGTGTGATTTCATGGGAATGGAATATTTTAAATTGATTTTCAGTGATGCAAATGTATGGCGTACTTTGAAAAATACAGTAATATTTGCAGTTATCAGTATTTGTCTTACACCATTACCTATGTTTTTTGCAATACTCTTAAATGAAGTAAAGAATGGTCCTGTGCGCAAGTTTGTTCAGACATTTACAACATTGCCTAACTTTATCAGTTGGGTAATCATTTTTTCATTGGCATTTGCATTGTTCTCCACAGATGGACTTTTAACTACGCTCATGGTAAAAATTGGAATCATGGATGAACCGATATCTTTATTAAGTTCCAAGGAGTCCGTATATTGGTTTCAGACATTTTTAGCCCAGTGGAAGGTATTGGGATGGAATTCCATCATTTATCTGGCAGCAATAGCAGGAATTGATCAGGAGCAATATGAAGCGGCACGAGTAGATGGGGCAGGATATTTCCGATGTGCTTTGCATGTAACCTTGCCGTCAATGATGGAAACGTACGTGGTTTTGTTTATCTTGAATATTGGAAATTTCCTGAATACAGGATATGAACAGTATATGTTGTTTAAAAATTCGGTAACAGCTCCTAATATCGAGGTTCTTGATCTTTATGTATATCGAATTGGTCTGGAAAACATGGATTATTCCTATGGCGTAGCGATTAGTATTGTAAAGTCTATTGTAAGTATTGCGCTGGTAGTGATAGCGAATCTAGTAGCTAAAAAGGTTCGTGGAAATACTGTAATTTAGTAGGAGGGATTAAAAATAATGAAAAGAACAGGTATAAAAACATCCCCGTCCAGAAAAATATTTCAAGTATGTAACTATGTGCTGTTATTGGCGATTACATTAATATGTATTTATCCGTTTTGGTATATAGTGATATATACATTTAGTGATGCAAGTATAGTAGATGTGAACCCCCCGGTATTTCTTCCGAGAGGATTTTCGCTGGCAAATTATAAAGATATTTTTACATTAGATGGATTTTTTCATTCTATGTGGATATCTGCCCTGAGAACAGTAGTTGGTACTGCTTTATCTGTACTTGTATGTTCTTTTTTGGGCTATCTGTTTACGAAAGATGAAATGCCAGGAAAGAAGTTTTTGTATCGTTTTTTGATTTTGACTATGTATATCAATGGCGGTTTGATTTCTACTTATATTGTGATTAAATCCTACGGATTATTAAATAATTTCTGGGTATATGTAATTCCTATGCTGATTTCGGCTTATAATATTGTTTTGATTAAAACATATGTGGAACAGCTTCCGGCTTCTCTGGAAGAATCTGCCCGATTAGACGGAGCAGGCTATGTGACAGTTTTTACAAAAATTATTCTTCCATTGTCGAAACCGATTATAGCTACAGTAGCAGTATTTGTGGCGGTAGGACATTGGAACTCTTGGTTTGATAATCATATCTATGCAAGGGGAAGTGAAGAATTGACCACATTACAGTATTTGCTGTATAATTATTTGAACGAAGCACAGAGACTGGCAGATCAGATAAAAAATACGTCTAATATGAATGGGGTAAGTCAGATGATGGCATCGATTTCTCCGAAGGGGGTTCGTATGACGATCACTGTACTGGCTTCATTACCTATTTTTATGGTCTATCCGTTTATGCAGAAGTATTTTGTAAAAGGTATTATGGTAGGTGCTGTGAAAGGCTGATAATGTAAGGAGGGAACTTATGTATATTTTACCACAACCAAAAGCGATTAAAAAAACAGGCAGAGATTTTTTGTTGGATTATACTGCATATATCGTAGTAGATCCTGCGTGCAGCAATAAAATCACTCGTCAGGCATTTCTTATGCGAGATGAGATTGAAAAGAATACGGGATATTGTCTTCATATTACCAGAGGTGTGGCAAGACCGGGGGACATTTTGGTAGAATATCTGGAGACGGAAGAAGAGGAGTGTTATCGGTTGTCTGTTATGCCGGAGGGGGTGAAAATTCAGGGAACTGAGAAAAGTATTTTTTATGGTATGCAGACGTTGATTCAGATGATGGAGCAGTCGGGTGCTAAGCTGCCTGGAGTGGAAATTAAAGATTATCCATCTATGGCCAACAGGGGATTTTATCATGACATGACAAGAGGACGAATTCCCACTTTAACATGGATGAAAAAACTGGCAGATAAGATGGCTCGTTATAAAATGAATGAATTGCAGTTGTATATGGAACATACATATCTTTTCAGAGATTTCAGTGAGGTGTGGAGAGATGATGATCCTATGGGACCGGAAGAAATTCTGGAACTGGATACATATTGTTATGAAAGAGGAATAGAATTAGTTCCTTCTATTTCTACCTGCAGTCATTTGTATAAACTGCTTCGGACTAAGCAGTGGAAATATTTGTGCGAATTAGAAGCTCCAGATCGGGAGCCTTTTAATGCATGGTCGAAAATGGCTCATCATACCATTGATATTTCCAATGAAGAGAGCATGGAACTGGTGAAGAAGATGTTGAGGGAGTTCAGACCTTTGTTCCGTACAAGGAAGTTTAATATCTGTGGAGATGAAACTTTCGATCTCGGAAAGGGAAAAAGCGCTCAGTATTGCGAAAAAAAGGGACTGGGAAATGCCTATGTGGAATATGTCAGTGAACTTTGCAGATATGTGAAGAGTCTGGAGTGTCAACCTATGATGTGGGGAGATGTAGTCAGTGAATATCCAGAGATGTTGGAACGTTTCCCGGAGGATACGATTTTCCTGAACTGGGGATATGATGGAGGAGTATCAGAAGAATCTACAAAGATTTTTGGTGAAAGAAAAGTAACCTTTTATAACTGTCCCGGTGTGAGTGGATGGTCCAGATTGTGTAATGATTATAAAAATGCGTATGAGAATATTCGAAGAATGGCAGAGTATGGGAAAAATAATCATGCAGATGGTCTTTTGAATACAGATTGGGGTGATTTTTATCATACGGTTCATCCGGAATTCTCCTTTGTTGGCATGATTTACGGCGCACAATTTGCTTGGGGAAATTCCATGGAAAAAGATGAATTGAATAAAGCGGTTTCTGTTTTAGAATTTGGAAAAGGGGTGGAAGAACTTACAGGTCTTTTGTGGGAAATCAATGAAAACAGTTTGTATAATTGGATGTATTTCCCTATTTTCAAAGAAAATCGGTTTGATGAAAAATTATTTCAGGAAACATTGGATAAAGTATTTGCAGATGAAATCCAATATGGTAAGTTAGAGAGGTCAAATAATGCTTTGAAAGCAATTAAAGACAAACTTTCCGGTGTGTTGTGCAAAGTAAATGAAGAACAGAGAAAACTGATAGCAGCGTATATTCTGGCGGCTGATGGGTGCAGATATTGGAATGAGCTGGGGACTATTATCTGTAAAAAAGAGGTTCAGAAAAAGGATGCGGACAGAGTAAGAGCAGGAGTTTTGGCTAGAGAGTTGGAACAATGGTTCTATTACTATAAGAGACTGTGGAGAACAGTGAGCAGAGAATCGGAATTGTATAGGATTCAGGATCTTGTTAGCTGGTATTGTGATTATCTAAGAGAATAAACATGATATGAGAAGTATTGGAGGAGAAGAGATGATCAATTTTTTGAAGGAGGCGGCTCACGTAAAGCCGTCAGAGAGGCAGCAGAAATGGTTTGATCTGGAGATGTATGCATTCATTCATTTTGGTCCAAATACATTTACAGACAGAGAATGGGGTATGGGAAATGAAGAGGAAAGTATCTTTAATCCTGAAAAATTAGACTGCGATCAGTGGGTGGAAGCAATTAAGGCAGCAGGTCTTAAAGGAATGGTTTTGACAGCGAAGCATCACGATGGTTTTTGTCTGTGGCCATCTAAGTACACGGAGCATTCAGTGAAAAATAGTCCTTGTAAGAAAGATATTGTAAAAGAAGCTGCCGAAGCATGTAAACGGGGTGGTATCAAGTTCGGATTTTATCTTTCTCCGTGGGACAGAAATTCAAAGTATTATGGAACACCGGAGTACAATGATTATTTCTGCAATCAGCTTACAGAGCTTTTGACAGAGTATGGAGATATTTTCTATGTGTGGTTTGATAATGCCTGTGGGGAAGGTCCCAATGGTAAGAAACAGGTGTATGATTTTCCGCGTTACTTTGAACTGATTCGCAAATATCAGCCTCAGGCTGTGATTTTTAATGATTATGGACCGGATATTCGCTGGTGTGGAAATGAAGCTGGTGTTGCCCGACATTCGGAATGGGCAGTAGTGCCTTCTGAATTGTGTCATTATAGTCAGGTTCAGACCGGGGCAGGACCTATGGCAGAAGAAGGAAGTCTGTCTTATCTGTATAATACAGAGCAGGAGTTGGGAACTATGCCAAATATTCTGTATTCGAAAGGTCTGGTATTTACTCCTTCTGAGATTGATATGTCCATTCGACCAGGATGGTTTTGGCATAAGCAGGAAGAACCTCATTCACTGGAAAGGCTGTTCCATACATATTTGACCAGTGTGGGAGCAAATTCCTGTCTGCATTTGAACTTACCGCCTACCAAAGAAGGTCTTTTAGATGCGAGAGATGTGAAACGTCTGAAAGAACTGGGAGATCTGATTCAAAAGGAATTTGGTCAGGAAGTAGCTGCCAGTGTAGAGAAAGAAGAAAATGAGCCAGCGACTCAGCCGGTATATACCATTACTCTGGAGAAGCCTCTGCCTTTGGAAAAGCTGAAGTATGTGGTTTTGCAAGAGGATGTTGCACAGGGACAGAGAGTGGAAAGTTTCCGCATTTTTGCGGAATTTACCAGCGGCGGCCAGTATCCGTTGTTTCAGGGAACTTGCATAGGAAATAAAAAGATTTGTCAGCTTCAGGATCCATTTGCGTTGCAAAATCCATTGATTGACGATTCGGATGAAAAGATTTCCAGATTGAAAGTTCATGTGACAGCAGCGAGAGATGAAGTGGTGATGAAATCTGTAAAAGTATATTAAGAAGCAGGGGACTGTTTGCACAGTTCCCTACTTTTGGCAATTTATATCCAATTTTTTAAATCATCTAAAAAAGTATCAATATCTTCTTTTTTTGTAGCCCAGGAAGTTACCAGGCGGATGGCAGTATGCGTATCGTCCGTTTTCTTCCAGATGGTGATTTTATATTTGGAAGAAATTTTTGTCACCAATTCGTCCGGAAGGATGGGGAAAAGTTGATTTGTGGGAGAATCTGCATCAAAAGTATAGCCTGCGTCCACGAAGGTTTTTCGTATAGGAGCCATCATTTTGTTGGCGTGGCGGCCAAGTTCTGTATACAATCCGTTTTCCAGGAGTGTTTTGAATTGGACACCCAGAAGCCAGCCTTTTGCAGTCATGGCGCCGTGTTGTTTGATGTTAAAACGAAAATCTTTTTTTAAAGCATCGTTCAGAATAACCAGCGCTTCTCCGAAAAGGGCGCCTACTTTTGTACCGCCAATGTAGAAGGCGTCAGTCAGTTGGGCGAGAACAGGAAAAGTTACCTGAGTTTCTTCTATTGCCAGCGCCATAGCAAGGCGGGCTCCGTCCAGAAACAAATAAAGATTATTTTCATGGCAGAAGGAACTGAGGGCTTCCAGTTCTTTTTTTGTATAAACGGTTCCTGATTCCGTAGGATTGGAAATATATACCATAGCAGGAGAAACCCAGTGTTCATCTTCATGTTGGGTAAGAACTGGCTGAATTAATTCCGGGGACAGTTTACCGTCGTTTGAAAAAACTTCGATGACTTTGTGACCTGTGGCTTCGATGGCTCCGGTTTCATGGGTGTTGATGTGGCCTGTCTGGGCAGAAATCACTGCCTGATAAGGGCGAAGAGCATGAGAAATCATGGTAAGATTAGTGATCGTACCGCCGGGAAGAAAATGAACGTCCGCATCAGAAGATTCCGTTAAATGGCGGATCAGATCAGCCGCCTGACGACAATAAGAATCCATGCCATAGCCTACATTTTGTTCTGTTCCCATAGCAACCAGATTCTGAAGAATCTGGGGATGGGCACATTCGCTGTAATCATTTAAAAAACTGTACATAGCAGATACTCCTTATAGAAAAATTTACTGAATTTATTTTAGCAAAGGGGTTGGCGGAATTCAAGAGATATCTGAAAAGGCTATGGTTCGTGGAAAATGAAATATGATTTCATCACTTTACTTTTACACCAAACTTGCTTATAATAAGGAAAGGTAGGAAATTAACCTGTGCAGAAAGAAGCGATATCTGAAAGGAGTTTACTATGAAAATTACCAATATTCAGAATGTAGATAAGTTTTTTGAAATTGTAGACAACTGTAAGGGGAAGGTGGAACTGATAACAGGAGAAGGAGATCGCCTGAATTTGAAGTCCAAATTATGCCAGTATGTTTCTCTGGCAAATATTTTCTCTAATGGAGAGATTCCGGAGCTGGAAATTATCGCTCATGAACCGGAAGATGTTTCTCGTCTGGTTGCTTTTATGGTAGATGGGGAATAATCAGAAAAAAAGATGGGAAAGATAAAGGGCTGTTTAAGAAAACAGCCCTTTTAGTCGTATAGGAAAGGAAGAGATTATTATGACAAAAATAGACATTATTTCAGGGTTTTTAGGAGCAGGAAAAACTACATTGATTAAAAAGTTGCTGGCAGAAGCATTGAAAGGTCAGCAGGTGGTTTTGATTGAAAATGAATTTGGTGAGATTGGTATTGATGGTGGATTTTTGAAAGAATCCGGAATCGAAATCAGAGAAATGAACTCCGGCTGCATTTGCTGCTCGCTGGTAGGGGATTTTGGAACTTCTTTGAAAGAAGTTATCAATACGTATCATCCGGATCGTATTATTATTGAGCCTTCCGGTGTGGGAAAACTGTCAGATGTGATCAAAGCTGTGAAAAATGTAGATGTGGATTGTGAAATCAGCCTCAACAGTTATACAACTGTGGTAGATGTGAATAAATGTAAAATGTATATGAGAAATTTCGGTGAGTTTTTTGAGAATCAGTTGGAATATGCGAAAACAATTATTCTCAGCCGTACAGATACTCCTAAGGCTACCGATGAAAAGATAGAAAAGGTGGTAGAGATGATCCGGGGAGTGAATAAAGACGCAGTGATCATTACCACTCCTGTGGAAGAGCTGGATGCGTTACAGGTTTTGGAAGCTATGGAACACGGACGGGAAGAAGAGGAAGAAATCTGTCCGGTATGTGGCCATCATCATGAGCATCATCACCAGGAGGAAGAGTGTGGCTGCGACCACGATCATGAGCATCACCATCATCATGAGGGAGAGTGTGGCTGCGGACATGATCATGAGCATCACCATCATGAAGGAGAGTGTGGCTGTGACCACGACCATGAGCATCACCATCATCATGAGGGAGAATGTGGCTGCGGACATGACCATGAGCATCACCACCATGAAGGAGAGTGTGGCTGCGGACACGATCACGATCATCATCATCACCATGCAGATGAGGTGTTTACAAGTTGGGGCAGAGAAACTGCAAGAAAATATGAAAAAGAAGAGATTGAAAACATTTTGAAAGAATTGTCTCAGGACGAGACTTTTGGAACGATTTTGCGAGCAAAAGGAATGGTAGACGGAAAAGATGGTCAGTGGATTTATTTTGATATGGTTCCGGAAGAGTATGAAGTTCGGACAGGGGCTCCGCAGATCACAGGAAAGCTTTGTGTAATTGGTTCTAAAATGGATGAAGAAAAACTTGCGAAAATATTTGGAGTGAAATAGTCATGTTTGATAGAGATGTACCAGTATATTTAATTACAGGATTTTTAGAAAGTGGAAAAACACAGTTTCTTGATTTTACAATTCATCAGAAATATTTTCAGATTCCGGAAAAGACTCTTCTGATTCTCTGTGAAGAAGGAGAAGAGGAATATGACGAGGAAGATCTGAAAAAATATAATACGGTGATGGAAATTATTGAAGAACCGGAAGACTTTACCGTGGACACGCTGCGTATGTTGGATAAAAAACATAAACCGGAAAGGGTGCTTATAGAATTTAATCCTCTTTGGTCTACAGATAATTTTTATAATATGGCATTGCCAAGAGGCTGGGATATGGCGCAGCATATTGTGACAGTGGACGCCAGCACCTTCCAGATTTATATGAATAATATGAAATCTCTTTTTGTGGAAATGATCCGTGGAGCAGACATGGTAATTTTTAACCGCTGCCAGCCGGAAAATCCGTTAGCAAATTTCCGCCGCAGTGTGAAAGTAGTCAATGCGGGGGCAGAGGTCTTATTTGAGGATGAAGAAGGGGAAATTGAAGATATTTTCCAGGATGAGATGCCTTATGATATGGATGCAGATATTATCGAAATCGAAGATATTGATTTTGGTATCTGGTATGTGGATATGATGGATAATCTTCAGGATTATGTGGGAAAAACGGTCAGATTTAAGGGACAGGTATTAAAAAGCAGAGATTTGAATGCGGGATTTTTTGTGCCTGGACGAATGGCTATGACTTGTTGTGCGGATGATACACAGTTTATCGGCTATGTCTGCAAGAATCCGGATTCTAAACGGCTTCGGATGGGTTCCTGGGTTCAGGTGACCGCAGAAGTACGGGAAGAATATATGGAAGTATATCACGATAAGGGACCGGTTTTATACGGAAAAGAAATTGTTCCGGCAGAAAAACCGGAGCAGGAAATGGTTTATTTTACCTGAGAGGAGAAAAAAGATGTTTATAATCGTAGGCCTGGGTAATCCGGGAAAGAAATATGAAAACACCCGTCACAATGTGGGATTTGATGCCGTTGATCTTCTGGTGGATGAATATCGGATTCCATCTGCGGGAACGCAGCACAAAGCTATGTATGGAAAAGGCATCATTGGCGGTCAGAAAGTAATCCTGGCAAAACCCCTCACCTACATGAATCTAAGTGGAGAGTCTGTGCGGGCATTGGTGGATTATTATAAGGTAGACCCGGAGAGTGAACTTTTAGTGATTTATGATGATATCAGTCTGGCTCCGGGGCAGATTCGTATACGGAAAAAGGGAAGCGCCGGGGGACATAATGGAATTAAAAGTATTATTGCCCATCTTGGCACGCAGAATTTTCAGAGAATCAAGGTAGGTGTGGGAGAAAAGCCTAAGAATTGGGATTTGGCTGATTACGTGCTGGGGAATTTCTCGAGGGAAGATCGGGAACTGGTGGATGACGCCCTAGAGAGAGCAGGAAAGGCTGCTGAACTGATTGTTCAGGGCGAGGTGGATCGTGCCATGAATGAGTACAATGGTGGTCCCCGATAACAGGGAAAGGAATATGTCAGGAAATGGATGCATTTGTACAACCTTTATATAATCTGGCTGAATTTGATGAAATACAAAAACAGATATTGCAACCGGGAATCGTTCAGGTTTCCGGTTGTCTTGACGCCCAGAAAGCGCATTTTGCCAATGGACTTTCGGGAGATTTTCCTTTTCGGCTGATTATTTCAGAAAGTGATCTGAAGGCGAAAGAGATTTACGAGGATTATCGGCTGTATGATCCGGAAGTCCTGTTTTATCCGGCTAGGGATCTTATATTTTATCAGGCAGATATTCATGGAAATCTGATTACCAAACAGAGAATTCAAGTTTTGAAAGCCTTACTTGAAAAGAAAGAAGTCACAGTAGTTACATCCATTGATAGTTGCCTGGATTATCTGATTCCTCTGGAAATATGGAAAAGCAGAGTTCTTCATTTTTATAATGACAGTGAAATTAATCTGGAGCAGTTGAAAACAGAACTGGTGGAGTTGGGGTATGAGAGGGCGTCCCAGGTGGAAGTACCGGGGCAGTTTTCAGTGCGGGGAGGAATCCTGGATATATTTCCCCTGACAGAAGAAAATCCCTGGCGAATCGAGTTATGGGGAGATGAAATAGATTCCATACGGAGTTTTGATGTGGAAAGTCAGCGCTCTATTGAAAATCTGGAAGAAATCACCATATATCCGGCTACAGAGATGGTTCTGGATGAAAAAAGTATTGCCCGGGGATTAAAGGCTATAAAAAAAGAAGCGGATACTCTGCAGAAAAAATTAAGAGATGAGTTTAAAACAGAAGAAGCAGCCCGTATTCGAAACGTGGCAGAAGAGATCCGAGACAAGATAGAGGAGTTTGAATACTTTACCGGAGCAGAAAGTTTTATTCATTATTTTTATGAAAAAACGGTAGGTTTTCTTGATTATTTTCCAGAGGATACGCTGGTGGTTCTGGATGAAGCGATTCGATTGGGAGAACATGCGAAGGCTACGGAAGAGGAATTTCGGGAGAGCATGATTCACAGGCTGGAGAAGGGATATTTGCTTCCGGGACAGACCAATCTGATTTGTCGCTATCAGGAAATTTTACACAAATTCCATCAGGGGCATACCTTATCCTTGTCTCTTATGGAACCGGTGGGAGGAAATCTGAATTTTTCGAAAGAAATTCAGGTGACAGTGAAATCTGTCAATCCGTATAACAGTAGTTTTGAGATGTTAGTGAAGGATTTAAAACAATGGAAGAAATCAGGGTATCAGATTCTTCTGTTGTCTCCTTCAAGAACGAGAGCTTCCCGCCTGGCAGAAGAACTTCAGGAAGAAGGTCTGAACAGCTTTTTCAGTGAGGATCCCAAACGCCTGATTCAAGCGGGAGAAATCAAAGTATCCTGTGGTCATGTGAGCAGAGGATTTGAATATCCGCTGATTAAGTATGTGGTGATTGCAGAATCAGATATTTTCGGTAAGGAAAAAAAGAAAAGAAGAAAAAAATCAGAATATAGCGGGAAACGGATTCAGAGTTTTTCTGAACTGTCGGTTGGAGATTTTGTCGTGCATGAAAATCATGGTCTTGGCGTATACCGGGGAATTGAAAAAATGAATGTGGATGGAGTTTCCAAAGATTATATTAAGATAGAGTATGAAGGAAAGAGCAATTTGTATATCCTGGCAACCCAGTTGGAACTTTTGCAAAAGTATGCCGGTGCGGATGCAAAACCTCCCAAATTAAACAAATTAGGAGGACAGGAATGGAAAAAGACGAAAACCAGGGTACGAGGCGCAGTAAAGAATATCGCAAAAGATCTGGTGGCGCTTTATGCTGCCCGGGAAAATGAAAAAGGATTTCAGTATGGACCGGATACCATCTGGCAAAAAGAATTTGAGGAAATGTTTCCTTTTGAAGAGACAGAAGATCAGTTGCAGGCTATAGAAGCGGCTAAGAAGGATATGGAAAGTGGAAAAATCATGGATCGACTGGTCTGTGGCGATGTGGGGTATGGTAAGACGGAAATTGCCATTCGAGTGGCTTTCAAAGCTGTTCAGGAAAGTAAACAGGTAGTATATCTGGTTCCGACAACAATTCTGGCTCAGCAACATTACAATACGTTTGTACAGAGAATGAAGGATTTTCCTGTGCGGATAGATCTGCTTTGCCGTTTTCGTACTGCGGCTCAGCAAAAGAAAACGCTGGATGATATGAAAAAAGGGTTAGTAGATATTGTGATCGGAACGCACCGGGTACTTTCTAAAGATGTGAAATTTAAAGATCTGGGAATGCTGATCATTGATGAAGAACAGCGTTTTGGTGTGGCGCATAAAGAAAAAATCAAACAATTGAAGAAAAACGTGGATGTTTTAACTCTTACTGCTACGCCGATTCCCCGAACTTTGCATATGAGCCTTATCGGAATCCGGGATATGAGTGTGCTGGAAGAGGCGCCTCAGGATCGAATGCCTATCCAGACCTATGTGATGGAATATAATGATGAATTGGTAAGAGAGGCTATAAGCCGGGAAATGGCCCGGGGTGGTCAGGTGTACTATGTGTATAACCGGGTAAATAATATCGATGATATTACCAATCAGATTGCGAAGTTAGTTCCGGAAGCTAATGTGGCGTTTGCTCATGGACAGATGAGTGAACGGCAATTGGAAAAAATCATGTACGGATTTATTAATGGAGAAATTGATGTGCTGGTGTCCACTACCATTATTGAGACAGGATTGGATATTTCCAATGTAAATACCATGATTATCCATGATGCCGATCAATTGGGATTGTCTCAGCTATACCAGTTGAGAGGAAGAGTTGGCCGGTCTAATCGGACGGCATATGCATTTTTGATGTATCGACGAAATAAGATGCTGAAGGAAATTGCAGAGAAACGACTTCATGCTATCCGGGAATTTACGGAATTGGGAAGCGGAATTAAGATAGCCATGCGGGATCTGGAACTTCGTGGAGCAGGAAACCTTCTGGGGGCAGAGCAGCATGGTCATATGGAAGCGGTAGGTTACGACCTGTATTGTAAGATGCTAAATGAAGCGGTTCGGGAAGCTAAGGGAATTGAAGTGGAAGAAGAATTTGAGACCACTATTGATATGAATGTGGATGCTTATATTCCAGAAAAATATATTCCCAATGAATACTTGAAATTGGATATTTACAAGAGAATTGCCGGTATTGAAAACAAGGAAGAATACGAAGATATGATGGAAGAGCTGCTGGATCGATTCGGAGAACCGCCAAAGACGGTACAGAATCTTTTGGCTATTGCTAACTTAAAAGCAATGGCTCATCATATTTATCTGACGGAAGTAAAACAGATGGGAGATGAATTACGTTTAACCATGTACGAAAAAGCGAAAGTCAATCCCTCGAAAGTGCCGGAAATTCTGGGGAAATATCCGGATGAATTGCAATTCAAGGTGGAAACCAATCCTTATTTTCTGTATCGTCCCAGAAAAAGGAGAGCAAAAGAGGTTATTCCTATGATGGCGAAGGCAGAAGAACTTCTGGGAATTATGCAGTGTCTGGTGGAAAATACTGAGAAATCAGAAGGAAACGGGTGATAAGTAGTAATGGCTGAACGGTTCAATAGTGTTGCCGGTCACACGTTGCTGTGAAGGTCGTGAACAGTAAACGAAATAATGTGAAAAAAGTTTGAAATCCGGGAAAAAGGTTGCCCAGTACCGGAAAATAGAATATAATGAGGAAAGTTATTAATTTGATTTACGGAGGAGAACATGAAAAAGATGAATGGAAAAATTGCGTGTGTCATTTTAGCTTCTGTTGTTGCAGCAGGAAGCCTGAGTGGATGCGGCAAATTAGATGGAGCACAGACAGTTGCCACAGTAGATGGCGAAAAAGTAACCTTAGGAATGGCAAATTATATCGTTCGCGATCAGCAGGCGATGACAGAGAGTTATTATCAGATGATGTCTCAAAGTTACGGTATGGATATGGCTTCTATGGGAATCTGGGATGAAAAAGCAGAAGATGGAAGAACATATGGAGAAACAGCGAAGGATGACGTTATGGACACGATTCGTACTCTGTATGCTATGAAGAGTCATGCTGCGGATTATGATGTGACGATCAGTGAAGAAGAACAGACCAGGATTGAGGAAGCTGCAAAAACCTTTATGGAAGATAATGACGCAGAGACCTTGGAGAAACTGGCAGTTTCAGAGACAGATATGATTACTTATCTGGAGCTTCTTACGTATCGTGAAAAACTCCACGATCCTATGGTAGCAGATGTGGATAAAGAAGTGAGTGATGAGGAAGCGGGGCAATCTACCGTTTCTGTTGTAAAAGTTTCCACTGTAGGGACAGAAAAAGATGAAGATGGAAACACCATTGAATTGACAAAAGAGGAGAAAGAAGCTAAAAAAGAGCAGGCACAGCAGGTTTTAGATAAAGTAAAAGCGTCTGAAAATGTGGCAGAAGCAGATATGAGTGCATTGGCGAAAGAAGTAGAAGAATCTCTGTATGCATATACTCCAAGTTTTACAACCGCAGGAAGCGAAGAGGATACTTTGGATCAGAAAGTAATTGATGCAGTATCATCTTTGAAAGACGGACAACTGGTACAGGAAGTGGTAGAAGGAACAGATGGATATTATGTAGTTCGTCTGGATAAAAAGAATGATGAAGAAGCTACTGCCAATAAAAAAGAAAGCATTATTTCTGAAAGAGAGCAGGAAGCTTACGATAAACTGGTAGAAGAATGGACAGAAAAAGCGGAAATTAAAGTGGAAGAGAACGTGTGGAAAAAAGTAAAAGTTACTGACAGCGTATCTTTCCAGTATAAACCAGCAGAGACGTCCGATACCGGAAGCGAGGAAGATGCTGCAGACAGTTCAGAAGAAGATACTGCAGACCAACCGGAAGAAGATACAGAGGAATAATCAGATGCAGAATTGTGAGAGTGTGTAACACGAAACAATTTTTATTATTGAAGGTCCTAATAAAGAGAGAATTGAATTTTGTCAGAGAAAGTAATATCTATCACAGCAAAAACCGGGGAGACAGAGAATGACAAGACAGGAATTTTTAGAGAAAGCAAAAGATCATGTGATTCTTTTAGACGGAGCTACAGGTTCCAATCTTAGAAAAGCAGGAATGCCGGTAGGTATTTCTTCAGAAGAATGGGTTTTAAAAAATCCAGGAGTTCTGCAGGAATTACAGCGTGCTTATGTGGAAGCGGGAAGTGAGATTGTATATGCTCCTACGTTTGCTGCAAACAGAATCAGTCTGAAAAATTTTGGACTGGAAAAGAAAGTGACAGAGGTGAACACTCGTCTGGTAAAGATTTCCAAAGATGCCGTAGGAAATCATGCGTTGGTAGCAGGTGATCTGACGACAACAGGACAGCTTTTAGAACCACGAGGAGACCTTAGCTACGAAATGTTGTATCAGGCTTACCAGGAACAGATAAAAGCACTGGCAGATGCGGGAGCAGATCTTCTGGTGGCAGAGACTATGCTCAGTGTGGATGAAACGGTAGTAGCTTTGGATGCGGCACAATCTGTCTGTGATCTGCCTGTGATGTGTACTTTGTCCCTGGAGGCAGATGGAACAGCCATGTATGGAGGAAATGCAGTAGAAGCGGTTGTTACTCTCCAGGAAATGGGTGCGGCAGCAGTGGGATTGAATTGTTCCGTAGGTCCGGATCAGTTGGAAGCTGTGGTTGCGAATATGAAAACAGTGGCGCAGGTTCCCATTATTGCAAAGCCAAATGCAGGAATGCCAGTGATCAATGAACTGGGGGAAGCGTTGTACGATATGAATGCCCAGGATTTTGCCCTTCACACAAAGAAGCTGGTGGAACTGGGAGCCGGTATCGTAGGCGGCTGTTGCGGAACAACGCCGGAATATATTCGCTGTCTGGCAAAGCTGTTGAGAAGCTAGATATTAGTTATTGTGAACAGGAACGGATATTATACTTTTAAATATTTTTTTTGATACGAAGAAGGACTGATCCCAAAATATCTAGTAAAATACCGGGTATAGTGGGAATGGTCGTAAAACCCTAAAGCAAGAGCTGTTTCAGTGATGGTAGAATTTTCTTCCAGAAACTGGCAGCTCTTTTCTAATTTGGTTTCCAGAATGAGCTGAGACAATGGGGTGTGGAAAGAATTTTTAACTATCCGGTTCAGGTATTGAGGATTTAACTCCAAATCGTCGGCAATCCACTGGATAATCTGAGAAACAGGTAGTTGGATGTTTTTATAGATCAACTGTAAAATACGCAGTTCCCGGGAGAGAGAAGGTTCTCTGGAAGAAAGTGCGGGACGGATCCAATTGTCGCAAAGCAGGAGGAGCAGATTGACAAAGAGGTTGCTCTGATATATTTGAAATAAAGGTGCAAGAAGCTGAGGAGCCTGACTAAAAAGCTCCGAATGTTTTCGGAATATCTGAAGTTCTTCTTCTTTTAGCTGTAGGTGGAGAGGAAGAGAGCGATTCTTCAGGATACAGGTAAGAAAGAAATCCATAAAAAGCAGGTGGGAACCGCCCGATAGATTCAGCATATCTAAAATAATTTTTGGTAAAATATAAAGATTTTCAATCCGGGTGTGAGCATCTACAGATATTGCGTGAGACATTCCGATGGGAATAAAATAAACAGTACCGGGTTTTAGAGAAAATACAGATTGGTCAACATAATGTTTTCCTGAGCCTTCCAAAACAATACCGATCTCAAAAAATTCATGAGAATGAAAATCTCCCTTATTGGAAACAGGATAGGAATAAGTTTCCATATGGAAAGGAAGGGCGGTATGTTGTTCAACAAAGGATAATTTATATTGCATAGAGATACCTCTTTCATGAATTTATGTCTGAATTATACACAAAGAATCTGTTATGTACAAGATGAAAAAAATCAGAAATACTATAATGAGAAAAAGCTTATGGAGGTGCGGAAAGTGAATACAAGAGAAAGAGCAATAGGAACTTTGGAGTTTCGTAATATGCACGGAGAAGGATGCGTTTTGGAAACATTTTTCCCATGGGATAAGACGGTGAGACATTGGATTGGCCAGGGACTTTCTCCTCAATTTTCTCCGGAACATATTTATCCGTGGGCAAGGGATGATGAGACAGAACGAAATTATCTGAGTCGAGGAATGACAGAAGGAGTAGCTGCTTATGAGAGAGAACTTGGATTTGATGATTTGCGTCGCGTAAGTTTCCAGATTCCCTTTTTCAGATTTTGCAAAGAGGGAGAAATAAAAGATTTTTCAGCTTGGGAAAAGGTAAAAGTCCTGGTTCGACAGGAAATGGAGAAGTATTGTACAGAAGAGAATTTTGAAAGGATTTTTGGTATATACAGGGAGGGACATGAACGGGGAGAGTATTCTGTAAGGATGCGTGCATCAGGCTTTTTCTGGACGCCACGAGATCTTATGGGGATTGAAGATCATCTGTTTGCTTTCTATGACGAGCCGGAGTTAATGCATGATATGAATGAATTTGTGCTGGAAATGTATTTGAAATATCTGGTTCCACTGGTAAAAATTCTTCAGCCGGAAGTATTCCTTTTTCCGGAAGATCTCAGTGGAAAAAATGGTCCCATGTTGTCACCGGAATGTTTTGATGAATTTGTGGGAGCCTATTACCAAAGGTTATTTCCTGTACTCAGAGAAAATGGAGTGAAAAACATATTTGTGGATACAGATGGAGATTTTCGTCTTTTGATCCCGAATTTTATGAAGGCAGGAGTAGATGGATTTTTACCGATGGATGTAAATGCCGGAATGGATATTGTGGCAGTTCGGAAAGAATTTCCTGAATTAAAATTTATTGGTGCATTTAACAAACTGGTACTTTTGGAAAATAGGGAAGCCATTGATAAAGAATTTGAAAGAATTATGCCGGTGATACGACAGGGTGGATACATTCCCGGACTGGATCATCAGGCAGCGCCCAATACTTCTCTGGAAAACTACAAATATTATATAGAGAAATTAAAAGAAGCAATGAAAGAGGCAGGGGCAGACTTGTAAGGGGTATTTGGAGAGGGGGGATAGAAGGCATTTTTACCCCTCATTTCAGCTGAAATGGTTACAAAATTCATATTTTTTAAGAATACTCACCATCTTTTTGCAGAAAAAAGTGGTGAGTATTTTTAAAATGAACCGATTTTGCAACAAAACAGCCTGGAAAACAGGAAAAATGGAGAAAAAACTACATCTTATAGGAGAGTATCACGTTCATTTCGGAATTGCGAAGGAGATACTCCGGTTGCCTGTTTGAATTTTCTTCGGAAGCTGGAGGCGTTCAGATACCCAACGGCAATACTGATCCCATCAATAGGAAGATCAGATGTAAGAAGAAGTTCCTTTGCTTTTTCCAGACGGAGATTCCAGAGAAAATCAGAAAAATTTTGATTGAGTTCTTTTTTGAAAAGGTAACTCATATAAGAAACACTTACATGAAATTCATCAGCCAAAGCTGTGATAGAAAAATCTGGAGAAGTATAGTTTTCTTCTACAGTCTCGCGAATCTGATTTCCGGCGATGGATGCGTTTTCAATTTCTTCTTCTAAAAGAATCAGTAGTTGATTGGTATTGACGCTTATTTCCCGTTTTTTGTCATTGTAGGGACAGCTTCTACAATAAAACAAAGTTTCAAAATACAAATCTCTGTAGGTTTTAAAGTTCATATTACTTTGATTTAATGCTGTACCCAATAACGTAAGAATATCAATCAGGATACAACGAATATAAAAGTCGGGAAGGGATCCTTCGTTTTCGGAAGACTGTTCAATTTTTTGAAACAGAACGTTCAATATGTTTCGTGACAGGGCAAAATCTGTATCTTCTAACGCCTGTTCCAACGTATCCAACTCCTGATAAGGATAAGAAAAATCAGAAGAAAGTTCTTGTTCTTTGCTTACTTCATTATAGGAAATGACAGGTGACAAATTCCAGTGTTCGCTGGCAAAGGTTGCCTTTTCATATAAGGAAGGGATATCCAATGGTGAAGATGAACTGTTGCTAAAAGCAGCCAGGTATCCATAGTTCTTGTGGATATCGGTTAAAACTGTTTTAAGATTTTCAACTGTTTCATTCTTGTCGCCCAGTAAATTTAATAAAAATACAGCACAAGTACCTTCTTGCTGTAACACAGCGCAAGTGCTGCTGTCGGGCAAATGTTTTTGTAAAAGTAATAACGCTTCTGACAGGGGAAACGCATCGCAAGAAGATTTTAAACGTACAGCAAAAATACGATTTCCTGAATCATAGTTAAAGAAACTTTCCAGATCAGGTGAAGTTTCCGGAACAGAAGATTGGTTATCCGCAACAATAGAATCTAATATGGAGCGTTGCATAGAAAGACGATATTTTTCAATTTTTAACTGTAGCTGTTGGTTTTCACTAAATGTATTATTAAAGCTTTCTTCCAGAAGTTTCAGATAATTTTCATTGGAATCCGGTCTCTTGATAACTTTATGTACCAAACGATATAAGGGGAGATAGGTACTTCTCATACCTAAAAACATCAGAAAAAAACCAGCTCCTGCCAGAAGAAGGAAAAGAATATAAACAGTCTGGAAGGTATGATATACCTGATCTTTCAGATAGGTATTGGAAATTAAAGCAGCCAAAGAATAATGTCCATAGATGTTTTTTGAAACAGAAAGCAATGTATTGGCGTCAATGTTATGAATTCCCTGAGTGGCTTCTTCCGAAGAAAGGATATTTTCTAATACGGAAGTGTTACTTCCGGTAGTAATGGTTCCGTTCTCATCTATCAAAGCAATAGAGGTGATTCCATTGCTTAAGGTGTCTTTTAGCATCTGATTGAGTTCGATACGATTAATGATATAAAAAACAAAATATCGGTCATTAGGCAAAGTGTCCGGACAATAGATGAAACACTTAGAGCTGCCATTGGATAGGAAAATAGGTTGTTCTGTAGATAAATCATATTCCGTTGGGGTAAATAAAACAGGCACATTGTTATCGTAAATAGTAAAAGTACCTTCCTTATATGTGGTATATTTACCGGAAGAAAGAAGATTTCCCTGTTTTTTGTCAAGATAAATAATAGAATCTACAAAAGAGTTTGCAACGGTGTACTCTTTTAATTTTTTCTCTGCCTGGTACTGTTTCCAATTATCATTGGAAAAGCGAAATTCAATTAGATCAATATTTCCGATTAAGGATTGATGAATTTGGTTGATGGAACTAATTTTGCTGCAAAACTGCCGTCCCATATTATCCAGTTTTGTTTGCGTCTGCTGTGTAAGGTCATCAAGAAAGATTCCCTCAATCTGTTTTTGAATGATGAAAAAAGATCCAAGAAGCAGGAGGCAGACAATCAAAAAATAAGAAAGAAAATAACGGATTAAAGTGGAATTTTTATGGGTTAAAGAAAATTTTTGTAAGTGTTTCATAAATCTCCTCGTAATGTTTACAAATAATGGAAACGTTTGATATTATTTGTAAGATATATAATTAATGTACATATAGCATAACAAAAACAGAAGAAATACACAAGAGCAAGGTGCATTTTTTGAAAATACCAATAAAAATAATGAACGGTACTGTGAGAAATGCATAAAAATATTGTGTGTTGTTATGTATTATTAGATTCATGTATGATGCAGATAACACTTGAACGGACGAAGTTCACAAAATGAAGGAGGTAACAGTATGAATTACAAGAAAGTAACAGCGTTGTTTTTGGCAGCGGCAATGATGGTATCTTCACTGGTTGCCTGTGGCGGCGGCAAAGACACAGGAAAAGATGACGCAGGTAAAGGAGCAGCTTCATCAGAAGAGGGTGGTGAGGAAACACCAACAGAAGAAGTGAGTTTACCATTAAAAGAAACTATGGAGTTTACATCTTTCTCCGGATTGAATCAGGAGTATGCTTTGGGCGATAATATTGCGATGAAAAAAGCTATGGAAGACGCCAATATTAATATTACTTTTGATTCTGTACTGGGAGCAGATATTATTGAAAAGAGAAATCTGGTACTGGCATCAGGAGAATATCCGGATATGTTTTTCAAATCTGGTCTGTCTATTAATGATTTGAATAAATATGGTCCGCAGGGAATCTTTATTCCACTGGAAGATCTGATTAAACAGTATGCCCCCAATCTTTCTGCAAAATTAGATGAAATGGATGCATGGCAGTATATTACTTCTCCAGATGGACACATTTATTCTCTGCCGGAAATTTCCAGACCAAACGGATCCAATCCGGCATACTGGGTGAATAAAAAATGGATGGATAATCTGGGACTGCAGGAGCCAAAGAGCTTTGATGATTTGTATGAAGTTTTGAAAACATTTAAAGAAGAAGATGCAAATGGAAATGGTGATGCAAGCGATGAAATACCATTGACATTCACAGATGTGGTAAAACCTGAACTTTTATTACAGTATGCAGACTATGCTTATGATACAAATACAAAGACAGCAGTGATTGACGGAGAACTGACATATATTCCAACAAGTGAAAAATGGAAAGAATTTGTAGCGTATGTTACAAAATTATATCAGGAAGGGTTAATGGATAAAAACTCTTTTACACAGAAACATGAACAGCAGGGAGCTATTGGACAGGCTGGAGATGTTTTGGGAACCTTCTTCGATGCAGGAGCATTCCTGACAGTAGGTCGTGACAATGATGATGATTATATTTTACTTACTCCTTTCCAGGAAGGTACATTCCCGAATAACACAGGAGTTACTCCAGGTACTCTTGCAATCACAGATGCATGTGAACATCCGGAAATCCTTGTTGCTTGGGCAGACAAATTCTATTCTGAAGATGGCGGTATCTTAGCTTGGCTCGGTGTAGAAGGCGAGACATATAAAGTAAACGACAAAGGTGAATGGGAATGGATTACTGGTGGAGAATATGGAGATGATATCGCAACAGTACGTTCCAGTGCAACTATTCAGGGAGCACAGAATCATCCGTCTATTCAGCCTGATTTCTGGTTTGATAATATGTCAGCAGAAGTTGATCCGGATGAAGTATATTTGAATGAACAGAGAGCAAAAGCCGCAGCCCTCGGTGTAGTACCGCTTCCGATGATGAACTACAGCGATGCTGATATGAAAACAATTTCCACTTTGAAAACAGATCTGGATGCATACATCGATCAGTATCTGGCGCAGGTAGCAACCGGTGAATTGAATCTGGAAGATAGTTGGGAAGAATATGTAGCTACTGCTAATGCGATGGGAGCTGAAGAACTTACCAGCATTTACCAGAAAGCGTACAGCGAAGCAGAAAAATAATTTTTGTAAAATGAGCAGAGGATCGGAAATAACTTCCGATCCTTTGTAAATAGAAAGGAGAAGTCCGAATGACAAAAACAAAGAAAGAAAATTTCTTCCAGCGTCTCTGGGCCAATATGAAAAAGAACTGGATTTTGTATGTGATGATTCTTCCGGTGGCGTTATATTATATTATTTTTGCCTATATGCCGATGTATGGAATCCAGCTGGCATTTAAAGATTACCATGTGAAACAAGGAATTATGGGAAGTCCATGGGTAGGATTGGAACATTTTATCCGCTTTTTTAAGTCTTATAATTTTGGTTCTCTTTTGAAAAATACAATTGGAATCAGTGTATATAGCCTTTTGGTAGGATTTCCGATTCCTATTATTTTTGCGTTGATGTTGAATTATCTTAGAAATAAATTTTTGAAAAAGACTGTACAGATGGTGTCTTATGCACCGTATTTTATTTCTACGGTAGTTATGTGTGGTATGATCGCTATTTTTATGAATCCGGATACAGGTATTTTAAATGTAATCCGAAATTTCTTCGGAATGGAATCTGTGGATTTTCTGGCAAAGCCGGAATGGTTTAAAGACATTTATGTGTGGACAGGAGTATGGCAGGGAATGGGCTGGAGTTCCATTATTTATATCTCAGCGCTTTCCGGTGTGGATTATCAGCTTCATGAGGCGGCAATTGTGGATGGAGCAACAAAAATACAGCGCATGATTCATGTAGATTTGCCATCTATCAAACCGACAATTATTATGTTATTGATTTTGCAGATCGGCTCTTTGATGAACGTAGGATTTGAAAAGGTTTTCCTCCTTCAAAATACTTTAAATAAATCGGCGGCTTCTGTTATTTCCACATATACATATGAAGTAGGTTTGCTCAACAGTGATTATGGTTATTCTACAGCCGTAGGTTTGTTTAATTCTGTGATTAATGTGATCTTGATCGTAGGCGCTAATCAATTATGCAAAAAGCTGGCAGATGAAAGCCTGTTTTAGGAAGGAGGAATATGAAAATGAAAAAGAAAAATAGCAGTAAAGGAAAATTCCTTCGTTCAGACCGGGTATTTGATGTTGTAAATGTACTTTTTATGGTGGTTATGCTGATTATTTTTGTGTGGCCGCTGTGGTTTGTAGTGATTGCATCTGTCAGCGATCCCAATGAAATTTGGAATGGTAATGTATTGTTGATTCCAAAAGGTTTTACAATGGTTGCATATGAAGCGCTGGCAGATTACAGTATGATTTGGACTGGTTATCGAAACACAATTATTTATACGGTTGTGGGTACTCTGGTAAATCTTGTTATGACTGTATGTGCAGCTTATCCCCTTTCCAGAAAAGATTTCATGCCCAGAAACTTTTTTATGGTAATGTTTATGATTACTATGTATTTTGGCGGTGGACTGATTCCTACCTATTTGGTTGTGAGTAATTTGAATCTTATCAATACTCCGTGGGCGATGATTATTCCGGGAGCATGTTCCATCTATAATGTAATCATTATGAGAACATATTTTATTAACAGCATACCTCATTCTTTGCAGGAAGCGGCAGAATTAGATGGGGCAAATGCATTTCAGTTTTTGATGAAAGTAGTTCTTCCACTGTCAAAACCGATTATTGCTGTTGTGGCATTATATTACGCAGTAGGACATTGGAATGATTTCTATACAGCATTGTTATACATTAATGATCAGGATCTGCTTCCTCTTCAGTCTTTCTTACGGGATATCCTGATGTCAAATAAAATGTCTCTAAATAATATGCAGGGATTGGATGCGGCTGCAGCAGAAGCAAAAATGCAGCTTTCTCAGACTTTGAAATATAGCGTTATTATCATTTCTACAGTACCGGTACTTTGTGTATATCCGTTCATTCAGAAATACTTTGTAAAAGGTATTATGATTGGTTCGGTAAAAGGCTAATGGGAGAAAAAGGAATATGAAAACAGTAAAGTTTCCGGAAACGTTTCTTTTTGGTGTGGCAACCAGCGCTGCGCAGGTAGAAGGAGCAGCTTTTGAAGAAGGAAGAGGTATGTCTATCTGGGATACATTTACCAGGATACCGGGTATGATCGGAGATGGATCTGTACCGGATAACACCTGTGATTTTTATCATCTTTTCAGAGAAGATATAAAAAGAATATAACTGGGAATGGAGCGTAGGATTTGACTATCGATTTGGATTGATTCATGTGGATTATGATACCCAGGAGAGAATATGGAAAGATAGCGGAATCTGGTATTCACAAACAGCAAAAAGCCATGAATTTGAAATAACAGATGACTTTGTAGAAGAATGAGTATGTAAAATAATATGAAAAAGCGTTTTCGGGGAATTACGAAAATTTCCTCGGAAACGCTTTTTTCTATGTGTTTTTCTGTTTTCGATATTCTTTGGGGGAACACCCATAAAAAGAACGAAACTTTTTATAAAAATAAGTAGTGGTATCATATCCCACAGAAAGAGCAATTTGTTCTACTGGTATATCCGTATTTTCCAATAATAAAACTGCATTTGAAAACCGTTGCTTTTGCAGGAGTTCCCGAAAAGAAAGTCCGGTACTGCGTTTTAATAAAGTGGTCAGATAAGTCGGATGAATACTAAAATGTTCTGCCAGGGATGTAAGGGTGCAGTCTCTGTAATGATTGCTGATATAGTCCAAAATAGGAATGATATTGGCATTCGAGGATGAAGAATCTGGTATGTTTGAAGACCAGCGATCCTGCATGGGCAGAATACTCATACACTCCAGAAAGATCAATTGGAGAAGATGAGTGATCACATCGGCTGAATTAATGGAAGGTTCAATATGTTCAATCATTAACTCATTCATATAAAAAGGTAATCGTGTACTGTCCTGTGAACGAAAAATAATAAACGAAGTATGGTTAGCCTGGACAGATATCGCATTGGAAAGAAAATCTGACAGGATATCTCCGGAAGACAGATGATGAAAAATGGTATTTTGCAGAAACTGTGGTTCGATCAGAATACTCACTAAGATATCGTCGAATGTACCAACAGAATCGTGGGAATGGGGGATATCGGAATCAATCAAAAGTACTTGTCCTTTTTGCAGTGTATATGAAGTATCTCCAACAGTCATCGTGTTGCTTCCGGAATAAATGTAACTGATTTCTACTCCCTTGTGGATATGCGGCGGCATATCGGTGAAGCGGCAATTTTTGTGAATGGAAATAAATGGATGGGGCTGCTTGGAAAAGGTAAAAGAAGGCCCACCTTTTAATAAAAGATAGGATTTTCCATTCAGTGTTTTGGTGGCGAGCTTACTGTAATCAGGATGGGACATCATATGGTTATGGAGCAGTAATTCCTGTGGCTCAAAGTCACGTAAAATCTTGTCTAAAGCTTGATGATTCATAGCAACCTCCCTGATAAATGTAATAGTATAACATGCTCATTGTATATTATAAAACCAGAAAAAGCAATAAAAACGATGGATTTTTGTGGTAATTAACTAAAGAATGGATGTAGAAACATGGAAGTTCTTTGAGTAAAATACATATATAAATCAGGAAAAGAGAAATAAAATTGTGAAATAATACAAAAGCAAGGAGGAAGAAGAGAGGGAATGAAAAAAAAGAAAAACGTATTAGTAAGCGAAACGATGAAACAAATGAAGAGATACAGAGTTTTGTATGTCATTTTAGGTATTGCGATTGTGTATTATTTTATATTTCTTTATATTCCTATTTTTTGGGGATTCATCATTTCTTTTAAAGATATGAAAGTGGGAAGTACAATCGCAGGCGCTGAATGGGTAGGGTTGGAAAATTATAAATATGTTTTTACAAATCCTGAAATTTTTAAACTGGTAAAAAATACGCTGGTAATCAGTTTTGCAAGATTAATTTTTACCTTTTTTCCGCCTATTATTTTAACAATTGCCATTTTCGATCTTCATTGGAAAAAGTTTCAGAAGTTTAGTCAGACAATGGTATATATTCCCCATTTCTTTTCATGGGTTATTATTTATGGAATAGTTTTTGCATTTTTCTCAGGGAACGGATTTGTAAATGGAGTGATTGATTTGTTTGGGGGGCAAAAAACAGATTTTATGACTTCCAGTAATGCATTTTTGCCATTGTTGATTGGTTCTCAGATATGGAAAGAAGCTGGTTGGAGTACCATTTTATATTTTGCAGCTTTGACGAGTGTAAATACAGAACTTTATGAAGCGGCAAAAATTGATGGAGCAGGTCCTATTCAGCGAATTAAAGCAGTTACACTTCCGGCTATGATGCCTGTTATTACATTTTCGTTAATCATGGCTTTGGGAAATATTTTGAATAATGATTTTGAACAAATCCTGTTATTTTACAATTCAGCGGTATATGATGTGGCAGATACAATTGATACCTGGGTATACAGGGTAGGTCTTGGAAAAATGCAATACGGCGTCGGATCAGCAGTATCTATGATGAAAGCTGTTGTGAGTTTGATTTTAATTGTATCAGCTAATACATTTTCCAAGAGAACAACAGGAAGAGGAATGTTCTAGGAGGTGTAATGATGAAAAATGGAAAAGTAAAATCAATAAAAATAAAAATGTCTATGGAGGAAAAAATATATCAGGCGGCGATAGCTGCTTTTGTAGGAATAGTAGTTTTGCTTTGCCTGATTCCGTTTTTATATGTGGTGGGGATGTCTTTTACTTCGGAAGGAGAAATGATTGCAAAAAACTATTTTGTAATTTTTCCGGAGAAACCTATTTTATCTGCATATAAATATATTTTAGAAAATGCCAATTTCTTTTCCGGGATGAAAGTTACCATTTTACGTACAGTATTGGGAGTGGGAACGGCTTTGATTCTGACTCTTCCGGTGGGATATATTTTGGCAATACGAAAACTTCCCGGAAAAAATGGTGTGATGGTATTCTTTATTATCACAATGATTTTAAATGGAGGTTTGATTCCTACATATATTCTCTATCGTGATTTGCATTTATTGAACAGCTTTTGGGTTTATATCGCTCCGTCTTTAGCAAATACCTTTGGTATTTTGGTGGTAAAACTTTTTGTGGAAGGAATTCCTACAGATGTAATGGAGTCGGCTGATCTGGATGGAGCTTCAGAATTGCAGAAATTATGGTATATCGGTATGCCGCTTTTAAAACCGACCATATGTGCTTTGGGATTATTTGCAGCGGTAACACATTGGAATTCCTGGATGGATGCAATGATTTATGTGAAAGATGCAAATATATGGCCCATTCAATATATCATCCGAAATCTGCTGACACAGGGTAATAATGCGGATTTGATGAATAATATTAGTACTTACGCTAAAATGACCTCAGAATCTATGAAGATGGCAAGTGTAATTGTAGCAGTTCTTCCGATTTTGTGTGTCTATCCATTTTTGCAGAAATATTTTGTACATGGTATGTTCACAGGTTCCGTAAAGGGATAAAGTCAACATAATTTTAAGAAAAGGAGAGAAAACTATGATGAACAAAAACAAAAAAAGAGCCTTAGCTCTCATGCTGGCATCTGTTACAGCAGCGGGAACTGTAATGGGATGTGGCGGAACGGAAAAAGAGAAAACAGATGAAGGCTCTAAAGACGCTACACAAACAGAAAGTACGACAGAAGGCGCAACGGCTACAGATGATTCGGTTCCGGCGTTTGAAGACATCGAATTTCCAGAAAAAATGCCGGCAAATCCTACGTTAGCTGAAGAGGACTACTACTCCTATGATGATATGAGCGTACATTATGAGATTAACATGGAAACATATAACTATGGTTATCCGCTTCCCGAAGAAGATCCGATAAAGAAATGGCTGGAAGAAAAGTATAATGTAACTTTAAATTTGGAAGTTGTGAATTCAAACGATCAGGAGACGGTGCTTTCAACAGAATTTGCAAGTGGAGAAGTTCCGGATGTAGTGACGTTACCTAATAAAGAATATGGATTTACATTAGGTGAACAGGGGATTTTATTAGATGCAAAAGAGATGTATCCATATATGCCTCAGACCTGTAAGTTTGTTACAAAAGATCTGCTGCAGTATAGTACGATGGAGGATGGTACTATACCATTTACTACAAAATATGCAGTACAGGATGGTGATATCTGGAATCTGGCGATTCGACAGGATTGGTTGGATGCGCTTGGAATGGATATTCCGAAAACGAAAGATGAACTGGTGGAGTTTGCCAAAGCATGTACATTTGATGACCCAGATGGAAATGGAAAAGATGATACCTATTTTATGGTAGCGGCAGGAAGTGGCGTGAGCATGGGAATGTTGGAAGGATTTCTTCCGGGATTTGGCGATCCTGAAATCGCAGCAGTGGATGGAAAATTAGAAGTACCTATGTTAAATGGAGCAACAAAAGGCTGGGTAGAATTACTGAATGAGTTATATGAAGCGAAGGTATTTCCGGCGGATTGGTATTCTTTAGACTGGGAAGCTTCAAAAGCATACTCATTGAATGATAAAGTGGGTATGGTAAGATATCCTGCAAAAAATCTTTATGAAGAATACTGTGCTTTCCAGGGACAGGATTATTCTAAGGTGAAAAATTGGACATATCTTTCTCAGATGCCAATCGAAAATGGTAAAGGAGCTGCTGGAGGAAATCAAGGAACATTATTGGCAATTCCTAAGGATAATGTGAAAGATGATCCAGGAAAACTGAAAAGAATTTGTCATATTTTGGATGCTATGTGTTATGGTGGAGAAGCTTATTTTGAAACTGTACAGGGTGGCGGACTGGACGTATATAAAGAGGATGGATATTCAGCCGATGTAAGAGAGTATACAGAAGATGGACTTTCTATTTGCTATGTAGATCCTTCTCATCCGGGATTTACCAAATATGGTTCTGATAATCTGGCGCTTGCACCATGGCAGAACTTTGGATATTCTCTGAAATGGCAGATTGAATACAGTGAAGATGAGGCAAAAAAAGATTACGTAAGTGCTATCAATGATAATAATGTAGAACTTGCAAAAATGGATCGTTGGCCAAACAGTGCTTTGTTGTTTACAAAACCTGCTGAGATTACATCTACTTTGAATGAATTTGCTCAGGCACAGTTGTTTAAATTTGTTACTGGAGAACGTTCTATGGACGAATGGGAAGACTACGTTCAGGAATGGCTTCAGCAAGGTGGAAAAGAAACGGTAGAAAGTGCAGCAGAACAACTGGGAGTACCAGTTCCTGATGGAATCTAAAGGTAACGAAAGGAAACGGAGACATGACGGAAGTTGTG
The DNA here is from genome assembly GCA_034114925.1 of Oliverpabstia sp. Taxonomy (GTDB): domain Bacteria; phylum Bacillota; class Clostridia; order Lachnospirales; family Lachnospiraceae; genus Oliverpabstia. Next base: position 27,637 of record JAXEUM010000024.1, on the reverse strand, counting down.
CCTCCGTTTTTTAAGGATACAATACTTGAAAAAAGAAATAAAAATAATGAATGTTGTAAAAGAAAAAAATTTTACTTATGATAAAATCAGAATAGTATTCAGGAGGAGTATTTATGTGGAAAACGGAACGAAAGAGAGATGATATTTTTCGTGTAATGGATGAGGAGATGGTAAAGGGGATTCACCACGATCCGTGTAGCAGAGCAATCCTTTTGCCTCAAAGAATTATATGGACAGATGGGGAAGTGAAAAACAGTGAGGCGTTGTTAGAAGAAAGAGAATTTCAGATTTCCCTGGGAGCCCATAATCCCTGTATTATGAAAAGTACGAAAAAGAAAAAAGCCTCTATTTTACTGGATTACGGACAGGAAATTCATGGAGGAATCCGCTTGTTGGTGTGGAATTCCAGTATTGCCGCAGGAGCAACTGTGCGAGTGCGTTTTGGGGAATCTGTGGGAGAGGCAATGGCAGAAATCGGCGGTTCTCAAAATGCTACAAATGATCATGCCCGAAGAGATGTGAAGACAGAGGTGGGAATGATGAGCATGAATCCCATCGGAGAAACGGGCTTTCGTTTTGTGCGAATAGATCTGGAGGATATGGATGCAGAAATCTGGTTAAAGTCAGTGCCTGCAATATTTGTGTATAAGGATGTGGAATATAAGGGAAGTTTTACTTGCAGCGATCCTTTGTTAAATCGTATCTGGGATGTAGGCGCCTATACGGTACATCTGAATATGCAGGAGTATGTCTGGGATGGAATCAAAAGAGATCGTTTGGTATGGATTGGAGATATGCATCCGGAAACGACAACGATTCAGGCAGTGTTCGGAGAAGATGATGCAGTAGAACGCAGCCTTGATTTTATCAGAGAAGAAACTCCACTGCCAGGATGGATGAATAATTATGCCAGTTATACTATGTGGTATGTGATTATTGTCTATGATTGGTATTTTCATACAGGAAAGAAAGAGTTTTTGGAGAAACAAAGAGAATATCTGGAAGGCGTAGCAGAACAGTTATCCCAATATATCGATGAAAATGGTCAAGATACGGTGAGAGAAGGAAGATTTTTGGACTGGCCGTCGGAAGGAAAAACAAAAGTTGTGGATGCTGGCGTTCAGGCAATTCATGTTTGGGCGGTGGAAAGTCTGAAAAAAATATTTGGAATTCTTGGGGATGAAAAATGGGTAAAAAAATGCGAAGCTGATCTGAAAAAATTGCGAAGCTATGAAACGGATTATGAAGATTCCAAACAGGCAGCAGCGCTTTTGGTTATCAATGGAATGAAGGATGCTGCGGAAGTAAATGAAAAGCTTCTGAAGCAAGGAGGAGCAAGAGGTATGTCCTCCTTTATGGGATATTATATTCTGACAGCCAGAGCTATGTCAGGTGATTATCAAGGATGTCTGGAATGTATCCGAGAATATTGGGGAGGGATGTTATCTCTGGGAGCGACTACTTTCTGGGAGGATTTTGATGTACGCTGGCTGGAAAATGCTTCACGCATTGATGAACTTCCTGAAGAAGGAAAAATTGATGTTCATGGAACGTATGGGGATTTCTGTTATGTTGGATATCGTCACAGTTTCTGCCATGGATGGGCATCAGGGGCAACGCCCTGGTTATCGGAAAATGTACTGGGAATACAGGTGATGGAAGCAGGATGTAGAAAGGTAAAAATAGAGCCGCACCTGGGAGATCTGGAATGGGCAGAAGGCGCTTATCCCACACCGTACGGTATTATTCGGGTAGAACACAGAAAAATGAAGGATGGCAGCATTGATACACGGATTGATGCGCCGAAGGAAATAGAAATTTACAGATAAAAGGAGAGAACAAACTTGAAACTGGAAGAAAGAAAGAAATTATTTGCGAATCCAACAGGAGAATACAGGGGAAAACCTTTTTGGTCCTGGAATGGGAAATTGGAAGAAAAAGAATTGAAACGTCAGATTGATGTGATGAAGGAAATGGGATTTGGTGGATACTTTATGCATTCCAGAACAGGTTTGGAAACGGAGTATCTGGGAGAAGAGTGGTTTCGCCTGATTAACAGTTGTGCAGATTATGGTGAGGAGAAAAATCTGGAATCCTGGTTATATGATGAAGATCGCTGGCCGTCAGGAAGTGCGGGAGGTATAGTTACGAAAGAGGAGAAATATCGTGCTTCCTTCCTGGAAATGAATATTTTATCTGAAGAACAGTGGGAGAACTATCGGGAATCTTCTGATAAAGTAGCTGTATTTGGCTGTATCCTTCGGAATGGTATTTTTTCAAATAAGAGAAAACTGTATCCGGGAGAAGAATTAGGGAGAGAGGAGACAGCGGTAGAGTTTCGTATTCGATATGCAAAGTGCAACGATAATTATAATGGATATACATATCTGGATACGATGAATAAAGAAGCAGTGGAAAAATACCTGGAATCTACCCATGAAAAGTATAAAGAACATTGTGGGAAACGACTGGGAACAACCATTCAGGGGATTTTCACGGATGAACCTCACAGGGGCCCTGTGTTCAGTACGTTTTCAGATGGGGCAGAAAATGCTGTTCCTTATACTCCGGGGATGTTTGAGGAGTTTGAGAAAAGATTTGGTTATAGTTTAAGGGAAAATCTTCTGGAATTATTTTTGAGAAAAAAGGAAAAAGAACTTTCCCGAGTTACCAGAGATTATTTTGAACTTTGCCAGGAATTATTTTTGGAACGTTTTGCATTGCCGATTTATCGCTGGTGTCAGGAAAATAATCTTATTTTTACCGGGCATGTGCTTCATGAAGATGCTTTGTGTTGCCAGGCGGTGATGCAGGGATCTTTGATGCGATTTTATGAATATATGGAATATCCGGGAATCGATTTGCTGTCGGAGGATAATAAGTGTTATTGGGTGGCAAAGCAGATTCAGTCAGTAGCCCGGCAGTTAAATAAAAAATGGGTCTTATCAGAATTGTATGGTTGCACAGGATGGCAGATGAATTTTGAATCCTACAAAAATATCGGTGACTGGCAGGCGTTGTTTGGAGTGAATTTAAGATGTCCCCATCTTTCCTGGTATACTATGAAAGGGGAGGCAAAGAGAGACTATCCGGCAAGTATTTTACATCAGTCTCCGTGGTATAAAGAGTATCATTATCTGGAAGATTACTTTTCAAGAATCCATGTGGCATTGCAGGGAGGAGAGCCGGAGGGAAGTCTTCTGGTGATTAATCCTATTGAAAGTGTGTGGGCGAGAGCTTATAGCGGAGCGTTTGAAGTGTTATGGGCGAAAGATGCGGAGATTAAGCGATTAGAAGAACAATATGTGCAGGTATTTCATGTGCTTACCGATCATCGCATTGATTTCGATTATGGAGAAGAAGATATTTTATCACGCCATGGAAAAGTGGAAAATGGTATTTTATATGTAGGGCAATCTGCCTATAAAAAGGTTTTGGTTGCGGGCGTGGATACGCTGCGATCATCTACTGTGAATCTTCTGAAAGAATTTGCCGATCAGGGTGGAGAAATTATTTTTGCAGGAGAAATCCCCTGCTATGTGGATGTAGAAGAGTCCGAGAAAGTAAAAACATTGGCTGCCTCTTGTACGTGTGTTCCTCCGGAAGAAGAAGCGGTGGTTCAAGCTTGTCGAAGCGGAAATGAAATTCTTGTGGAATCATCTGGAAGCAGATACATATTTGCTCAATCCTGTCAGGTAGAAGGGGGAAGGATGATTATGCTTCTGAATACAGACAGAAAGCAGAATTATCCGAAAACAAGAATTGGTCTTGGAAAAGGTGAATATGTAGAACAGTGGGATGCCAGAAGCGGAAATGTAACTGTTCCGGAATTTGAAAGCCAGGATGGAAATATTTTTGTTACAACTGATCTTGAAGAGGGAGGAGAGCGAATTTATCTGATTCGGGAAACGATCAGTGATGCTTGTCAGGTCTGTGAGTTTGAAGGAGAAAAGAAAGTAGAGCTGGGTGATTCTTTCTCATATGAATTGACAGAGAAAAATATTTGTGTTCTGGATATGGTGACAGTAAAACAGGAAGATCAGGAAGATATTTCTAATCTGGAAGTCTTGAAGGCGGACAGAGCTTTACGTGACCAATATCAGGTTCCTTATCGGGGAGGAGAGATGCTGCAGCCTTGGTATCAGGTTAAATATAAAGGCGGCAATACAGAGATTCTGGGAACTCCCTGCCTAGAATACACGGTAGAAGTAGAGAAGGTTCCTGTGGCTGTGGAACTGGTGGTGGAAGAACTGGAACATATACGAAAAGTACAGATTAATGGAAAGGAAATTCCTGTGGATACAGTGGGGAAATGGATTGATATTTGTTTTGACCGAATAAAAATTCCGGAAAATCTTTTACAGACAGGAGAAAATAAAATCAGTATTCAGATGGATTATTATAAGACCAGCGGTATTGAGGCGATTTATCTTCTGGGTGATTTTGGAGTGGAATTGAAAAATGGACATCCTGTTATCAAGGAACTTCCCACCACATTAAAAACAGGTGATATTACTTGCCAGGGACTGCCTTTTTATTCAGGAAGCGTGGTCTACCATCTGGAATCTGTACTATATGGAAAAACCCAGGTAACGGTAAAAGATTTTGGCGGCGCTTTGGTGAAACTGCTGGGGAAAGAGGATGAAATTCTTGCTTTTCCGCCGTATCGGGCAGAGATAGAAAATCTGCGGGGAATAGAAGTGGTACTGACCAGAAGAAACACCTTTGGACCACTTCATGAATTGCCGAAGAAAGCAGGATCTTATGGTCCCCTTAATTTCCTGACAGAAGGGGAACACTGGAGCCGGGAATATGTACTGTACGAACAGGGGCTTCTGGGTGAAGTGGGCGTGAAAAGGAACTGAAGATAATGAAGGCTTCTCGGAAAAGGTGATCATTTCGTAATTCTTGAAAAATACTCACCATGTTTTGGGGGTATGGAAGGCATTTTTACCCCTTATTTCAGCCGAAATGGTTACAAAATTCACATTTTTTAAGAATACTCACCATCTTTTTGCAGAAAAAAGTGGTGAGTATTTTTAAAATGAGCTGATTTTGCAACAAATCAGCCTGAAAAACGGGAAAAATGGAGCTGTTTTAAGAGAGAAAGTGGTGAGTATTTTTGGAAAAGCAAAAAAATGTAACCAGTAAGCAATTTTGTGGAGACAGGAGAAGAAAGAAATCGGTTGAGAAAATGGTTACTTCCATGTACAATATTTGCATAATGAAGCTGTGTGGAGGGGTACGATGGCAAAAGTAAAAGATTATGATATGGAAGAAATGGAAGAACTTTGCGATCTGGGGAAGGCATTATCCTCGCCTATCAGGTTAAGAATTCTTCAGTTATTATATGAGGAAAGTTTAATTATCGGTGAAATTGCAAGAAAGTTGGAACTTCCGGCTTCCAGTACGGCTTTTCATCTTAAAATTCTGGAACAGGCAGGGTTGATTCGTATGGAGGGACAGCCGGGTACTAGGGGAAATACCAGATTATGTACCCGAAAAGTGGATCATGTGGCTATCAACCTGGTGAAAAAGAATACGAATGTGGATGAGGTGTTTAGTGCAGAGATGCCTATAGGAGCGTATACCAGTTGTCAGATCACACCTACCTGTGGTTTGTATGGAGTAGACGGATGCATTGGAAATGAAGATATGGAATATTGTTTTTACTATCCGGAACGAATGAAGGCGGGAATGTTATGGAGTTCTTCCGGGTATGTGGAGTATAAGTTTGCGAATGGTGTTCCAAAGAATCGGCAGCCTAAAAAAGTATCGGTATCTATGGAAATATGTTCGGAAGCTCCCGGATATAGAGAAAACTGGAAATCAGATATTACTGTTTGGATTAACGGAATGGATTGTGGAACATGGACTTGCCCGGGAGATTTTGGAGCAAGGAGGGGGAGACTAAATCCGCCGGGCTGGCCGGATGGTTCTACGCAATATGGACTTCAGATGATGTGGGAAGTGGGGAAAGAAGGAACTTTCATTAATGGGAAAAAAATATCGAATGTCACAGTGGAAGAATTGGCGGTGATGGAACAGGCTTATGTGTCTGTGCGAATAGGAAATAAACCGGACGCTCACTATGTGGGGGGGTTTAATATTTTTGGAAAGCATTTTGGAGATTACAATCAGGATATCATACTTACGATAGAGTATTAAAGAGTTTGAAGAGAAAGTAACAACATTAATGTTGTGAAAAAGGGATTTTTAGATGAAATAAACAATATAACTGTTTAAATGAAAAATAATACGAAATATACCTGTAAAAATAATTGACACCTCATAAAAAAGAGGTATAATCAACATAAACAAACAAAAATACTGTTAAAATGTATGGTGGAGGATTGAATTATGGAGTGTTATGTAAAGGATTATCCAAGAACGCAGTTTGTACGGGATAACTGGGAAAATCTGAATGGAGCATGGGATTTTGCGTTTGATGACGCTCATTGCGGGGAAAGAGAAGGATGGTACAAAGATTTTAAGGGAAATATGACGATTCAGGTACCGTTTACTTATGAAACGAAAATGAGTGGAATTCAGGATGAAAGTCGCCACGATCAGATCTGGTACAGAAGAAGCTTTCAGGTGGATGGTAGCAGATTGGAAAAAGAAAATTATCTGCTTCATTTTGAAGGAAGCGATTTTATCACTAAAGTGTGGGTAAACGGTCAGTATGTGGGAGATCACAGAGGAGGATATGCCAGATTTTCTTTTGATATTACGGATGTGGTGCAAGATGGGGAAAATGAACTGGTAGTAAAGGTGGAAGATTCTTTTGATATGCAGCAGCCTCGTGGAAAGCAGCGTTGGATTGACAAAAATTTTGGCTGCTGGTATGTACAGACAACAGGAATCTGGAAAACAGTATGGAGTGAATATGTACCCAAAATCAGCCTGAAAAGTGTGAAGATGACTCCCAATCTGCAGGAACATTCTCTGGAATTAGAGTATGAAGTGGAAGCGCCGGAAAATATCATGGGAGAAGATCTTTTGGTGGCGGCTTCTGTTTCTTTTAAAGGAGTACCAGTGACGAAAGTGATTACCACTGTTACGGCTGGTCATGTAGAAACAAAAGCGGACGTATTCCTGCGTAATAACAATTTTGGACTGGAGTGGGGCGTTCGTACCTGGTCTCCGGAGGATCCCAATCTGTATGATGTGAAATTCCAGTTGCTGTATCAGGGAAATGTGGAAGATACCGTTGCTTCCTATTTTGCCATGAGAGAGATTCGCATTGATGGTTCAAATATTTTGCTGAATGGTCATCCGATTTATCAGCGTTTGATTCTGGATCAGGGATATTGGAAAGATTCTCATCTTACACCGCCCAGTGAGGAAGCGTTGGTTGAAGATATCGATAAGATTCATGCTTTGGGTTATAATGGATTGAGAAAACATCAGAAAATTGAAGATGAAAGATTTTTATATTGGTGTGATGTAAAAGGTATGCTGGTGTGGAGTGAAATGGCAGCGGCTTATCAGTATAGCGATTATGCAGTAAGCGAATTTGTCAGTGAGTGGATGGAAATTGTAAAACAAAATTATAATCATCCCTGCATCATTACCTGGACGCCTTTCAATGAATCCTGGGGTGTGAGCCAGATTGAAACAAGAAAAATCGAACAGAATTTTACAGAAGCAGTTTATTATCTTACAAAGAGTCTGGATAAATATCGTCCGGTCATTGTAAATGACGGTTGGGAACATACGATTTCAGATATTATTACTTTGCATGACTATGAGGAAGTGGGAGAAGTTCTGAAAGCAAGATATACGGAAGGTAAAGATGAGATTATGTCTACAGAAATTTACCATTGTTCCGGAAAGTCTGCATTTGCTAATGGGTATTCATATAAAGGACAGCCGGTTATCATCAGCGAATACGGTGGAATCGCATTTAATAATGATGATTCCGGATGGGGATATGGAAATAAGGTAAATACAAAAGAAGAATTTATTAAACGTTTTGATGAAATCACTACGGCAGTAAAAGAAATTCCCTATGTATGCGGTTTCTGTTATACTCAGGTTTCCGATGTACAGCAGGAAATTAACGGTATGATGGATATGGAACGGAACTTTAAAGTGGAGCCGGAGATTATCAAAGAAATTAACGAGAGAAAAATAGGTTACTGGAGATCATTTATGTAAGAAGGAAAAATACAGGCGTCAATTGTAAGGTTGCCGCCTGTATTTTTTTGTTGCGCGATCATACCGGCAAGCCGAAATTCATTCCGGGTTGTCTGTGCAGGCAGAAAAAATAATAAAAAACGACTTGTTAAAGAGTTGTCAATATGATAAGATAAAAATATCTGAAATCTGACTAATACTAATCATGAGGAGTATGCGAGAATTGCATCTCTGTTCTTGTTGAAAATCAAACAAAAGAAAATCTACTATTAGTAAAGATTTCATATTTTTTTGCCCTAATTGTTAAAAAAAAGACAATGAAAAGGAGAATGGAGCATATGAGCAGCAAAATTACTATTATTGGAGCCGGAAGCGTAGGTTCCACAATTGCGTACACTCTGTCAAATGATGATATTGCATCTGAAATCGTGTTAATTGACATCAACAAAGAAAAAGTAGAAGGAGAAGTGATGGATATCGCTCAGGGAACCTGTTTCCGTGACCCTGTATCTATCAAAGCCGGAGAATATGAAGATGCAAAGGATTCTGATATTGTTATTATCACATCCGGTATTGCCCGTAAACCGGGACAGACTCGTATCGAGCTGACACAGACAAACGTAAATATTTTGAAAAGCATTACCCCTGAGATCGTGAAAGCGGCTCCGAATGCTCTTTATATTATCGTAAGTAATCCGGTAGATATTATGACTTATGTATTTACTAAAATTTCAGGTCTTCCGGAAAATCAGATTGTAGGTTCCGGTACACTGCTGGATTCTGCACGTCTTCGTTTTGGATTGTCTGAGCATTTCAAAGTAGCTCAGAAAAATATTCATGCATATGTATTTGGAGAGCATGGAGACACTTCCTTTATTCCGTGGACAGGAGCATATATTTCAGGTGTAAGTATCGATGAGTACACAGAATCCATGAAAAATCTGGGAAAAGATATTCCGGAACTGAACAAAGAAGAGATGCTTACCTATGTACAGAAATCAGGTGGAAAGATTATTGCAAATAAAGGCGCTACTTTCTATGCGGTATCTGTTTCTGTGTGTAAGCTGTGTAGTATTTTGCTTTCCGCATCTGATTCTATTACAACAGTATCTTCCATGCTTCACGGAGAGTATGGCATTGAAGACGTTTGTCTGAGTACATTGACTTTACTGGGACCAAATGGAGTACAGGGTAAAGTGCCGATGCGTCTTAGCAAGAGCGAGATTGAAAAACTGCAGGCAAGTGCCAATGCACTGAAAGAAGTTATTGCACAGATTGAACTGTAAAAGATGTTTTAATTAATAAGAAAGGATACAGGACTATGAAGTACAGTTATTATCCGGGGTGTACCCTGAGAACAAAAGCGAAAGAACTGGATGCATATGCCAGAGCTTCTGCAAGGGCACTGGGATTTGAACTGGAAGAAATCGAGAACTGGCAGTGCTGTGGTGGAGTTTATCCCCTGGGTACTGATGAAATTGCTACAAAACTTTCTTCCGTCCGTGCTCTCAATGAGGCCAAAGAAAAAGGCCAGGATCTGGTGACACTTTGTTCTGCCTGTCATCATGTAATCAAACGTGTGAATGATGATATGAAAAATGTAGAAGATATTCGTACCAGAGCAAATAATTATATGAAATTGGAAGAACCATATACAGGAGAAACAAACGTACTCCATTTTCTGGAGGTACTCCGTGACAGGGTTGGTTTCGACAAGATAAAAGAAAAAGTAGTAAATCCTCTGAAAGGGAAGAAAATTGGCGCATATTATGGCTGTCTGCTTCTTCGCCCGGGAAAGATTCTGGAATTTGACAATCCGGAAAACCCATCTATTATGGAAGATTTTATTCGTGCGATTGGGGGAGAACCCGTTGTGTATCCGTATAGAAATGAATGCTGTGGCGGTTACATTTCCCTGAAAGAAAAAGATATGTCTGAAAATATGTGCAATAAGATTGTAGACAGTGCAGCCGGATTCGGGGCTGATTTCCTGATTACTGCCTGTCCGTTATGTATGTATAATCTGAATAAAAATACGGTGGGAGATCTTCCTGTATATTACTTTACAGAACTTCTGGCAGAAGCTCTGGGTGTGAAGGATGAAGTAAACGAGGAGGTGGCAAAATAGTGAGCAATGAAAAAAAGCAGGCTGAGCTTATCAAAGAGATCAGCGGAGTGAATCCCTTAAAATGCATGAAATGTGGAAAATGTTCTGCTTCCTGTCCATCCTTCAATGAGATGGATATTAAACCTCATCAGTTTGTATCTTATGTGGTAAATGAAGATATTGAGTCTCTGGTAAAATCCAAGTCTCTGTGGAAATGTCTTTCCTGTTTTGCCTGTGTGGAGCGTTGTCCGCGCGATGTGAAACCTGGTAAGCTGATAGACGCGGCGAGACAGTTGGTGGTAAGAGAAAAAGGCCAGACTTATTTGTCACCTGATGAAATTCCGGAACTGCTTGATCCGGAACTTCCACAGCAGCTTTTAGTCAGTGCATTCAGAAGATATAGGAGGTAATTCGCGTGCAGAGAATAGGTGTATTTGTCTGTCACTGCGGAAGTAATATCGCAGCAACAGTAGATGTTAAAAAAGTAGCAGAGATGGCTATGATGGAGCCAGGTGTTGTCCATGCAGAAGATTACCAGTATATGTGTTCTGAAGCAGGACAGGCTCTGATTGCAAAGGCAATCAAAGAAAAAAATCTGACAGGAATGGTAGTCTGTTCCTGTTCCCCCCGTATGCATGAGACTACTTTCAGAAAGGCAGCAGAGAGAGCCGGACTGAATCCTTATATGGTGGAAATTGCAAATATTCGTGAGCATTGTTCCTGGATTCACAAGGATGTGGAAGAAGCTACGAAAAAAGCAGTAATCCTTATGCGGGCAGCTATTGCAAAAGTAAATCTGAACACTCCGTTGAAACCAGGCGAGAGCCGTGTTACAAAACGTGCGCTGGTAATCGGAGGAGGTATCGCAGGTATTCAGACAGCTCTGGATATCGCAGATGCAGGTTATGAAGTAGATATTGTGGAGAAAACACCAAGTATCGGTGGAAGAATGTCTCAGTTGGATAAGACATTCCCTACTTTGGATTGTTCCGCATGTATTCTGACACCTAAGATGGTGGAAGCTGCTTCTCATGAAAAAATCAATATTTATACATATAGTGAAGTAGAAAAAGTTTCCGGTTTCGTAGGAGACTTTACCGTAGATATCCGCAAGAAAGCAAGAAGTGTGGATATGGACAAATGTACAGGCTGTGGTGTCTGTCAGGAAAAATGTCCGTCAAAGAAAGCTCCCAGCGAGTTTAACAGAGGTTTGAATACAAGAAGCGCCATCTACACACCATTCGCTCAGGCGATTCCGAATGTACCGGTAATCGACAGAGAGCATTGTATCAAGTTCAAAACAGGAAAATGTGGCGTATGTGCAAAAGTATGTCAGGCAGGAGCTATTGATTACGAGCAGAAAGATGAGATCGTTACAGAAAAGTACGGCGCTATCGTAGTTGCTACCGGTTTTGATACCATTAAGCTGGATAATTACGATGAGTATGCTTACAGCCAGAGTAAAGATGTTATTACATCTTTGGAACTGGAGCGTATTATGAACGCAGCCGGTCCTACAAAGGGACATCTGGAACGTCTGTCTGATGGAAAAGCGCCGAAGGAAATGGTATTCATCCAGTGTGTGGGAAGCCGTTGTTCTGATGACAGAGGAAAGAGCTATTGCTCTAAAATCTGTTGTATGTATACAGCAAAACACGCTATGTTGATCCGTGACAAATATCCGGATGTGAATGTAACCGTATTCTATATCGATGTTCGTACTCCAGGTAAGAACTTTGATGAGTTCTACAGAAGAGCAGTAGAACAGTACGGTGTAAACTATATCAAAGGTCAGGTAGGAAAGGTTATTCCGCAGCCTGATGGAAAACTTCTGGTTCAGGGCGTGGATCTTCTGGATAACCGCCAGATTCTGAAGGAAGCAGATATGGTAGTTCTGGCAACTGCTATTGAGCCAAATCCGGATGTGCGTAAGATTGCAACCATGCTGACAGCCAGCATTGATACCAATAACTTCCTTACAGAAGCTCACGCAAAACTTCGTCCTGTAGAATCTCCTACCGCAGGTATTTTCCTGTCAGGCGTATGTCAGGGACCGAAAGATATTCCTGAGACAGTAGCACAGGCAGGTGCGGCAGCAGTAAAAGCGATTGGTCTTCTTGCGAAGGATAAGCTGCTTACCAATCCATGTACTGCGAAGGCAGATGAACTTCTGTGTAACGGATGTTCTACTTGTGCCAATGTATGTCCTTATGGAGCCATCACTTATGAAGAGAAAGAAATTAATGATCACGGTATTCGTGAGACCCGTCGTATCGCAGTGGTAAACAGCGCATTGTGTCAGGGTTGTGGCGCTTGTACCGTTACCTGTCCGTCCGGAGCTATGGACTTGCAGGGATTCTCTAACAGACAGATTCTAGCGGAGGTAGATGCAATATGTCGATAGAAGCAAAAGAAGAATTCAGACCGAAAATCGTAGCATTCTGCTGTAACTGGTGCAGCTATGCAGGAGCAGACCTGGCGGGAAGCAGCCGTCTGACTTACCCGGCAGATGTAAAGATTATCCGTGTTCCCTGTTCCTGCCGTGTCAATCCTATGTTTATTCTCCGTGCTTTTGAAAAAGGCGCAGATGGAGTGATCATGTGTGGATGTCATCCGGGAGACTGCCATTACAGTACAGGTAACTATTATGCCAGAAGACGTATGGCGCTTCTGTTTTCCATGTTGGATTATATTGGTGTGGAACATGGTCGTACTCGTGTAGAATGGGTATCCGCAGCAGAAGGCGTGAAGTTCTCTACAACTATGAATGAATTTGTAGAGAAGATTCATTCTCTGGGCAAAAATGTGAGATTGGAGGATTTAAGATGCAGGAAATAATCAAGCGTGCGAAAGAACTGCTGGCTGATGGAACAGTAGCCCGTGTTCTGGGATGGAAAGCGGGAGACCTGCCTTATAATCCGGAACCGGCTTATTTTGAGACAGAAGAAGAGTTAAAAGATTTTGTATATAACGGATTTTGCGGAGCGAACTTAAGTAAATACATGATTGAAGCTTCCAAAAAAGAAGGAAAAACTATGGTTTGCCTGAAACCATGCGATACTTACAGTTTTAATCAGTTGATCAAAGAACACCGTGTGGACAGAGAGAAAGCTTATATTGTAGGTGTGGGATGTAAAGGAAAACTGGATATTGAAAAAATCAGAAAAATGGGAATCAAAGGAATCGAAAGTATTCAGGGCGCTGAGATTACTGATGAAGCAGATACTTTGACTATTCAGACCATTTATGGAGAAAAAACCTGTGCTTATGCTGATGCTATGCTGGAGAGATGCCACGTATGTAAAGGCAAAGAGCATATGATCTACGATGAGATCATTGGAGAATCCAAGGATACAAAAGATGCAGATCGTTTTGACGAAGTAAAAAGAATAGAGGCTATGAGTCCGGAAGAAAAATTTGCGTTCTTCCAGAGTGAATTAAGCAAATGTATCCGTTGCAATGCCTGTCGAAATGTCTGTCCTGCTTGTAGTTGTCGGAAATGCGTATTTGACAGTAACAAATTTGACAGCTCTCAGAAAGCAAACGTGGATTCTTTCGAAGAGAAGATGTTCCATATTATCCGTGCTTTCCATGTAGCAGGAAGATGTACGGACTGTGGCGAGTGCAGCAGAGTTTGTCCTCAGGGTATTCCCCTTCATCTGTTCAACCGTAAATTTATCAAAGATATTGATGAATTTTACGGAGAATATCAGGCAGGGGCTGATGCAGAAACAAAAGGACCGTTGACTGATTTTACGTTTGATGATGTGGAACCTGGTCATACAGGAGAAAGGGGATAATGTATGTATAAGATAGCGAAAGAAAATCTGCCGGCATTATTCCAGAAGATTGCCGCAGGACAGGAATTATATTTACCGGTGCAAATCAGCGGTCAGACCAACTTTGCAGCCTGGACGGAGGATGCCCAGGTGGATCTGGATACACTGAAAACAGTAAAATCTCCGAAAGATGCATTTTTCCCTCAGAGTGAAAACCTGTATACAGTAAAACGAGATGGAAAGAAACTTTCTGTGGAACCGGAAGCATTAAAAGAACAGGATTTTGTTGTATTTGGCATGAAAGCCTGTGATATTAAAGGTGTGGAAGTGCTGGATAAAGTATTCCTGGCAGATCCTGTCGATACCTTTTATGCTGCCCGGAGAGAGCATGGAATCATCGTTGCTATGGCCTGTCATGAGCCGGAAGAAACCTGTTTTTGTAAGGTGTTTGGCGTAGACTGTGCGGAGCCGGTGGCTGATGTGGCAACCTGGATGGTGGAAGGAAATCTGTACTGGAAAGCGCTTACGGAAAAGGGAGAAAACCTTACAAAAGAAGTGGAAAGCCTTCTGGAAAATGCAGATGCTTCCGAGGAAGAAAAAGTGGAGGCTGAAAAAACAGCAATCCGCAATATTGTAGAAAAACTTCCGTATTCTCATCTGTCTTTAGAGGGATGGAATGGAGAGGCTCTGAATGAAAAATTCAATTCCGAGCTTTGGGAAGAATTATATAAACCGTGTCTGGCTTGTGGAACGTGTACCTTTGTATGTCCTACCTGCCAGTGCTACGACATTAAAGATTATGATACCGGACATGGAGTACAGCGGTATCGCTGCTGGGATTCCTGTATGTATTCTGACTTTACTATGATGGCTCACGGAAACAACCGTACCAGTCAGATGCAGAGATTCCGTCAGAGATTCATGCACAAATTGGTATATTTCCCGGCAAATAATGATGGAATGTACTCCTGTGTAGGCTGTGGACGTTGTGTGGAAAAATGTCCGGCATCCTTAAATATTGTAAAAGTAATTAAATCCTTTCAGAAACAGGGAGGTGACAAATAATGAGCGAATGTACCTGTCACAAAAATTATACACTTGATACATTAGTTCCCCAGGTGGGAATTATTACCGATATCCGTCAGGAGACACCGGACGTTAAAACGTTCAGAGTGAATGCACCAGAAGGGGGAAAACTTTTTGAGCATATGCCTGGACAGTGCGCTATGGTCTGCGCGCCAGGTGTCAGTGAAGGTATGTTTTCCATTACGTCTTCACCTACTAATAAGGAATATCAGGAATTCAGTATTAAAAAATGCGGAATGTTGACAGATTATCTTCACAGTCTTCAGGTGGGTGATGAAATTACTGTTCGTGGACCTTACGGAAATCATTTTCCGGTGGAGACAGAATTAAAAGGTAAGAACCTTCTGTTTATTGCAGGTGGTATCGGACTGGCTCCTCTTCGTTCCGTTATTAATTATGTGCTGGATAACCGGGAGAATTATGGAACTGTAGATATCCTTTATGGTTCCCGATCCGCAGATGATCTGGTACAGTTAAAAGAAATCCAGGAAGTATGGATGAAGACAGAGGGAGTAAACGTATATCTTACGATTGACCGGGAACAGGAAGGCTGGGACGGTCATGTGGGATTTGTTCCTACTTACCTGAAAGAAATCGGTTTTACTACTGATAAAGTGGCTCTGGTCTGCGGACCGCCGATCATGATCAAGTTTGTACTGGCGGGACTTCAGGAAATGGGATTTACCAAAGAACAGGTATATACCACACTGGAGCTGCGTATGAAATGCGGTGTTGGTAAATGCGGACGCTGCAACATTGGATCAAAATATGTGTGCAAAGACGGTCCTGTATTCCGCTTTGATGAAATCGACGAGCTGCCTAACGAGTACTAAATGAAAGGAATTGGTATAAATACATGGAAAAAATGGTAAATGTGTTTTTCTTTGGTAAAAGATACAGTGTACCTGCAGAACTGACTATTATGACTGCTATGGAATATGCAGGTTATACTCTGAAAAGAGGCTGCGGATGCCGTCATGGTTTCTGTGGTGCATGTGCAACAATTTACAGAATTAAAGGCGATAATGAACTGAAAACTTGTCTTGCCTGTCAGACTCAGGTACAGGAAGGTATGTATGTGGCAAGTATTCCGTTCTTCCCTACAGATAAGAGAACATATGATATTGAAGAAATCCGTCCAAATCAGCAGATTATGATGGAATTGTATCCGGAAATTTACAGTTGTATCGGATGTAATGCCTGTACAAAAGCATGTACTCAGGATCTGAACGTAATGCAGTATATCGCATACGCACAGAGAGGAGAATTTGAAAAATGTGCAGAGGAATCTTTTGACTGTGTAAGTTGTGGATGTTGTTCCGTGAGATGTCCGGCAGGTATTTCTCATCCTCAGGTTGCTCAGTTGGCAAGACGTCTTACAGGAAAATATATTGCGCCGAAAGCAGAACATCTGGAAAAACGTGTGGAAGAGATCAACGCAGGCGCATATGACGAACTGATCGAGCAGATCATGCAGAAACCGATCACTGAGATGAAAGAACTTTACAACAACAGAGAGATTGAAAAATAAGGAGGGCAGAACATGTATACACCATATCCAGAACATATGATGGAATCTATTAAAAAGGTAGAGGCCACAAGAAAAGAACGTATGTCTACAGAACCGAGACGTCTGACAGCAGACGAAAAAGATGCGCTCCTGAAGGAATTTCATCCGGATTATAAAGAAGAAGCATTTGAAGAAATCAAAGTTGGCCCAAATAAGGGACAGAAAGCCAATAAAGAACTGGTACATCTTCTTCATTCCAACAGCCGTTTGCTGAAAGATAAAGTGGACCTGAATAAAGTGGATTACGATGTGGACGTACTGGTAATCGGCGGCGGCGGAGCCGGCGCTTCCTGTGCGATTGAAGCTCACAATGCGGGAGCCAATGTTATGATGGTAACAAAACTCCGTATCGGAGATGCAAATACCATGATGGCAGAAGGCGGTATTCAGGCAGCAGATAAAGAAAACGATTCTCCTGTACAGCATTATCTGGATGCTTTCGGAGGCGGACATTTTGCTGCAAAACCGGAACTGGTAAAACGTCTTGTAATGGAAGCTCCGGATGCTATCAAATGGCTGAATGAGCTGGGCGTAGAATTTGATAAAGAAGAAGACGGAAGAATGATCACTACTCACGGTGGCGGAACTTCCAGAAAGAGAATGCACGCAGCAAAGGATTATTCCGGTTCTGAGATCATGCGTACTCTTCGTGATGAGGTGCTGAACCGTCAGATTCCTGTTGTAGAATTTACTGCAGCAGTAGAACTGATCAAAGATGAAAAAGGTCAGGTTGCCGGCGCTGTTCTGAAAAATATGGAAACAGACGATTACCTGGTAGCAAGAGCGAAAACAGTAGTTATCGCTACCGGTGGAGCAGGACGTATGCATTATCAAGGATTCCCAACTTCTAATCATTACGGAGCAACTGCGGACGGCTTGATTCTGGGATATCGTGCTGGCGCATCCTTACTGTATCAGGATTCTATCCAGTATCATCCTACAGGAGCTGTTTATCCGGCACAGATTTTGGGTGCTCTTGTAACAGAGAAGGTTCGTTCTGTAGGCGCACAGTTGGTAAATGCGGAAGGTGAAGCATATATTCATCCGCTGGAAACCCGTGATGTAAATGCTTCCGGTGTTATCCGTGAATGTAAAGAAGGCCGCGGCGTAGAAGTTCCGGGAGGACAGCAGGGTGTATGGCTGGATACTCCTATGATTGAAATGCTGGGCGGAGAGGGAACTATCGAGAAGAGAATTCCGGCGATGTTCCGTATGTATATGAATTACGGCATTGATATGAGAAAAGTTCCGATTTTGATTTATCCTACTCTTCATTATCAGAACGGTGGACTGGAGATCGAAGGAGATGGATTTACAAAATCTATCGACAACCTGCTGGTAGCAGGCGAGGCTGTAGGTGGAATCCACGGAAGAAACCGTCTGATGGGTAACTCCCTTCTGGATATCATTGTATTCGGAAGAAATGCAGGTAAAGCGGCAGCAGCGAAAGCAAAAAATGTAGAACTTGGTACTATGAATCTGGATCACGTGGAAAATTATGCAAAAGAGCTGGATGAAGCAGGTGTGACAACAGGAGACGTATCTCCGCTGCTGCTTCCTAAATATGCAAGACACGAGAGATAAGAAATAGAAATGTGTGACAAAGATGCGGGAGAATTCTCTCGTATCTTTGTCTGGAAATGGAGTGTGAAGTCTGATGCGTGAAATTAATGTTCAGCAGATTACAGATGTTGTGGAAAAACTTTGCATCGAGGCAAATGAGCATTTGCCGGAGGATGTAAAGGGTGCAATCAGAACATGCCGTGCCTGTGAGGACGGAGAGATTGCCTGTGGAGTTCTGGATAATATTATCGAGAACTTTGAAATTGCAGATAAAGAATGTGTACCGATCTGTCAGGATACAGGAATGGCTTGTGTATTCCTGGAAATCGGTCAGGATGTGCATATGGGTGGCGGTAATCTGACAGATGCTGTCAATGAAGGCGTTCGTCGTGGTTATGATAAGGGATATTTGAGAAAATCTGTAGTAAAAGATCCTGTTCGCCGTGGAAATACGGGAGACAATACACCGGCTATGATTTATACAGAAATCGTTCCGGGAGAAAATATTAAGATTACTGTAGGTCCTAAAGGATTCGGAAGCGAAAATATGAGTGCGATCCGTATGTTTAAACCTTCCGCAGGACTTCAGGGAATCAAAGATTTTATCATTGAGACTGTGGAGACAGCAGGACCGAACCCATGTCCTCCTATGGTGGTTGGCGTTGGTATCGGCGGAACTTTCGATAAGGCTGCGCTTCTGGCAAAGAAAGCTCTTATGAGACCTCTGGATTCCTCGAATGAAGATCCTTTCTATGCAGATCTGGAAGTGGAGATGCTGGAAAAGATTAATGAACTGGGAATCGGACCTCAGGGATTTGGCGGAAAAACTACAGCTATCGGTCTGAATATTGAGACATTGCCTACGCATATTGCAGGAATGCCCTGTGCAATCAATATCAACTGTCATGTAACCCGTCATAAATCGGAGGTGATCTAATATGGCTAAGAAGATAACACTGCCTCTTACAGAGGAACTGGCAAAAACACTTCATGCAGGAGATCAGGTACTGCTTACCGGTACGATTTATACCTCCCGTGATGCAGGACATAAAAGAATGTGTGAAGCACTGGCAAAAGGAGAAGAAATTCCTTTTGATCCCACAGATGCTACTATTTATTATGTAGGTCCTACTCCGGCAAAACCAGGTCAGGTGATCGGTTCCGCAGGTCCTACAACCAGCGGACGTATGGATGCCTACGCTCCTACTATGATGTCTGTAGGCGCGAGAGGAATGATCGGTAAAGGCGCTCGTCTTCCGGAAGTGGTAGACGCTATGAAAAAATACAGCGGCGTTTATTTTGGCGCTATTGGAGGAGCCGGCGCTCTTCTGGCAAAATGTATTAAAAAAGCAGAGTTGATCGCATATGAAGATCTTGGTGCAGAAGCGCTGAGAAAACTGTATGTGGAAGATATGCCTCTCGTTGTTATTATCGACAGCGAAGGAAAGAACCTTTATGAAGAGGGAAGAGCAGAATACCTGAAGAACAGAAAATAAAAAACGTATGAGATGAGGATTGGAGAATAGTTATCATGGATATGAAATTAATTGCAGATTTACTGGAGGCACTGATGATTCTTTGTTTTGGCCTTTCCTGGCCGATTTCCATTCGGAAGTCCTGGGTTTCCAGAACTGCAAAAGGAAAGAGTCTGTTTTTTGAATGTTTCATCTGGATTGGTTATGTATTTGGTATTGTCCGCAAATTCATGCAGATCAGCATGGGTGTGGAAACCAGTTGGCTGTTCTATATGGGATTGTTCTTCTACTTCCTGAACATTATAGAGATTACCATTGATATGGCTCTGTATTTCAGAAATGTAAAACTGGATAAAGAACGGGACGCAAAGAAAGCATAAAGAAGAAAAACAGGCATGAGACGTGGAAAATGAATGTCTCATGCCTGTTTTTATATCCAATCCCATTGTGCAATTATTCACCTCGTATTACAATCAAATATAGAACAGGTATTTCAGACAGGAGGAGAAAACTATGCTTTTAGGTATTGATGTGGGAACGTCCAGTATCAAGGGAATGGTAATGGAGGAAGATGGAAAGATACTGGCGGTCTGTGCCAGAAATTATGACGTCAGTTTTCCCCAGGCGAATCGGGCAGAGCAGGATCCCCGGATGTGGTGGGAAGGGTTATGTCAGGTGATGGAGGAGTTAAGGGAAAAATGTCCGAAAATGAAAGAAAACTTGCGGGGAATCGGACTTTCCGGACAGATGCATGGCTTGGTTGCCATTGACAGAGAAGGGACTCCGGTACGCCCGGCTATTATATGGATGGATCAGAGATCTACAAAGGAATTGGAAGAAATTAATGAAAAAATACCAACTCAGAAGCAGGGAGAAATCTTTCATAACCGGGTATTTAATGGCTTTGCTCTGCCATCCCTTTTATGGGTAAAACAGGAAGAACCGGAAGTATATGAAAAAATTGATAAGATTTTTCAACCGAAGGATTATATCCGGTACTGCATGACAGGAGAGGAAGGAACAGAGGAATCCGATGCTTCTGCCGCATTGCTGATGGATGTGGGAAAGAGAGACTGGGCCTGGGAAGAGCTGGAGATTTTGGGAATCCGAAAGGATATTTTGCCCTCCTTGGGACATTCCTGGGAGATTGCGGGGAGAGTAACCGAGAAAGCCGCGAAGGAACTGGGAATCCAAAAGGGGATTCCGGTGGTCTATGGCGCAGGAGATCAACAGGCACAAAGTATTGGAAACGGGGCGGTGAGAGAAGGACTTTTGATTTCCAATATAGGAACCGGCGCACAGGTATCCTGTTACAGTAAAAAAGATCGCTATGATAAAGAGCTTCGGACACATACGTTTTGCCACGGAATTCCTGACGGCTATACGATTTATGGCGCCATGCTTTCCGGCGGAATGTCTTTGAAATGGATGAAAAATAATATCTTACAGGCAGAAAGTTTTGACCAGTTAAGCGCTATGGCCAGCGAAATAGCTCCGGGAAGCGAAGGGGTTATTTTCCTCCCCTATCTCAGTGGAGAACGGACGCCACTTATGAATCCCAGAGCAAGGGGGATGTTTTTTGGACTTTCCGTAGATCAGGATCGCCGCCACCTGACCAGAGCAGTGATGGAGGGAGTTACGTATGCGCTGAAGAGTTCCCTGGATATTCTCCAGGGCATGGGAATAGACGGCAAACGGATACTGGCTTCCGGAGGCGCAGCACAAAGTCCGGTGTGGTTACAGATTCAGGCTGATATCCTGGAAAAAGAGGTGCAGGTCTGTAAGGTAAAAGAACAGGCTTGCCTGGGAGCCTGTATTCTGGCAGGCGTGGGATGCGGTATTTACGCAGATATAGGACAGGCATGTGAAAAACTGGTATCGTATGAAGATAAAATTTATCTTCCAAATCAGAAGAACCAGTCAATTTATCGGGAGCAATATGGAAAATTCCAGGGACTTTATGAGAATACAAAAAACTTTTTACAATAAGGTTTCTGTGATACGGCAGGAATAGAAAGTGAGTTTTAGCGATGAATAAAGCAATGCATCTTTTTTTAAAAGCTCTCTCAGATCCCGAGACAAAGCTGGATGTACAGAAATCCCGGCGGTTGATGAATCTGAAAACCATAGATCCGTTTAAGGGATTTTACAGGACGTTGGATACAAAGATTTATCATGGGGAACATGAAGTTCCCATACGGATTTATTTTCCTAACGAGGAATCTTATGATACAGTAGATATTGAAGAATTACAGAGAAATGAAAAGAATAACGGCGGCAATATGGGAGACAATACCTGTCCGGTGATTTTATATATTCATGGGGGTGGTTTTGTTACAGAGAGCGTGGAATCTTACAATCGAGTGTGTTGGAATCTGGCAAAACATACCGGTCATGTGGTGGTTTCTATAGATTATCCGCTGGCGCCGGAACATCGGTTTCCCCGGCAGATAGAAGATTGTTATGCTGTAGCCAGAGCTGTGTTGACAGATCGGAGCATCCTGAATGTGGAACCGGAGCAGATTACCCTGATGGGGGACAGCGCCGGAGGAAATATTACGGCAGCATTGTCTTTGATGGCGCGGGATCGGGGAGAATTCACCGTCGCAAGACAGATTTTGATCTATCCTTGCCTGAACAATAATTATAAAGAAAATAATGGTTTCCCTTCTGTGATGGAAAACGGGCAGGATTATCTTCTTACACGGCAGAATATGGAAGATTATCTGGAGTATTACCAAAGTTCGGAGGAAGATAAAAATAACCCCTATTTTGCCCCTTTACTGGAGGAGAATCTGAAAGATTTACCAGATACACTGATTATTACGGGAGAATTTGACCCTTTGCGGGATGAAGGGGAAGCATTTGCCCGGAAGCTTGGGAAAGCCGGCAATAAAGTGGTGCATCACAGAATTGAAGAGGGGATTCACGGATTCTTTCTGTTAGAGCCTTTTTATACCCCGGTGCGGGAAACCTATGGATATATCAACAAATTTTTGCAGAATGAGGAAAAGGAGATGGACTAAATCTTGAGTTCCGGAAGAAAGAAGTGGCGGTTACTGGAAAATACAGCAAAAATTTTTCCGGCAACCAGTGGAAAAAAGGATGAAAGAGTGTTTCGTATATCCTGTCAGTTAAAGGAAGATGTAGATCCGGCAAAACTACAGAAGGCATTAGATTTGTGCATGGAAGATTATCCCATGTTTCTGTGCGTGCTGCGGGGAGGATTGTTTTGGAATTATCTGGAAGAAACTCATTTGCGTCCGGCAGTTCGGGAAGAATATCGTCCTCCCTGTAGTCAGATTTATGTGAGAGATCAGAAAAATCTTCTTTTTGAAGTCACATATTATAAAAAGCGAATTAATTTTGAAACGTATCATGCCCTGACAGATGGAACAGGGGCGATGCAATTTGTAAAAACGCTGATATTTTATTATTTAAAAGAACGGTATCCGAAATGGATTACCGGTTCCTCCAGTCAGGTGCAGATTGACGCCACAGAAAATGAAATGTCGGAAGATAGTTTTGAAAAATATTATTCCGATCAGGGAAAGGGAGAAAAAATCCCTAAATATAAAGCGCATCAAATGAAATTTCGCAGGACGGAATATCATCAGCTTCATTTGACAGAAGGGATTTTATCTGTAAAGGAAATGCTGGAAACAGCCAGATCCTACGGAACCACTCTTACGGTTTATCTGACGGCGGTGTATCTTTGCGCCATTGCAGAGGAAATGAGTGAAAGACAAAAGAAAAAACCAGTGGCATTGATGATTCCGGTGAATTTGAGAAACTATTTTCCCTCGGATTCGGTGAGGAATTTTTTTGGCTGGATTGATATCGGTTATAATTTCTCCAGACAAAGTGGAAAGCTGGAGGATGTGATAGAATTTACTTCCCGTTTCTTTAAAGAAGAACTGACGCCGCAGCGAATAGCAGCCAGAATGAACGGATTGATAAGACTGGAGAAAAATCCCTTTATGAGAATACTTCCTTTACCGGTGAAATTATGGGGAATGCAGGCGGGAGCTATGTTTTCCTCTTCCAGTGGAACGGCAGTTTTTTCTAATATCGGGAAAATAGAAATGCCAAAAGAGTGCAGAGATTATATTGACTGGTTTGATTTTTATACTACAACTCCCAAGATGGAGATTTGTATGTGTTCCTATGAGGATAATCTGACAATCAGTTTTACTTCCTGTTTTGCGGAAAGTGTGGTAGAGAAAAACTTTTTCCGTATGTTGACATCAACAGGGGCGGCTGTAAAGATTATTTCCTGGAATGAGGAGAAAGGGGATTTGTAGAATGCAATATTGTGAAAGATGTAAGATTCAGGTGATGTGTCCGTCGAAGAGATGTCCCTTATGTCAGGGAAAACTGGAGGGAGAGCCAGAGAAAGACGGACAGTTATTTCCGGATATGACCCGGGAGAAATCAGTAATTACACTCTTTATGAGAATATTTACCTTTCTTTGTATCGCGCTGGTTGTATTAAGTTTTGCAATCAATCTGATGGTTCCTGTAAAAATATTTTGGGCAGGATTTTCCTCGGCGGCGGTGGTATGTGTATGGGTACTTACGTCAGTGGCAATTTATAAGCGGAAAAATCTGTTAAAAAACACGTTATGGGAAATGGTTCTGTTGTGTGGAATCTGTGTATTATGGGATTTTCTGACGGGTTATCGGGGATGGTCGCTGGAATATGGGATTCCCATTACCATTCTTCTGGTATTTCCCATTTTGACTATGATAGTGAAGATTCTCCATTTGCCATCGGTTTACTATATGATTTATTATATTATGACCTGTCTGGCTGGTATTTTGCAGATGATTTTCTGGGTAACAGGTCTTGTGCAGATGAAAATTCCGGTGATTTTATGTGGTACGGCGTCCATTTTGATTCTGGTGGGACTGATTATTTTCCAGGGACGTAGTTTTTGGGAAGAGGTCAGAAAAAAAACGTATATGTGATTGTAAAGTATTGTATTATTGGGAAATTCTCATTATAATGATAAGTGGCAGGAAACTGTTCAGAGCGAAAGTATGAAACAGTTACAAACTATTTTATATAAAGGAGAGGGAATATGAAAGCAGCAAATGTAGCAGAGGTTGTAAAAAGTGAAAAAGCAGTCAGCCTTTTCAGACAGATGTATGGTGAAAACAGAGTGGAAGAAAATGCAAAACGGTACGAGATGGTAGCAGAGGGTTTTGCAAAGGAATTCGGAGACAGAGAATTTGAATTTTTTACCGCACCTGGAAGAACAGAAATCGGCGGTAATCATACAGACCACAATCATGGAAAAGTTCTGGCAGGAAGTGTACATCTGGATTGTGTGGCAGCAGCGGCATCCAATGGAACAAATACAGTTACACTGATCAGTGAAACATATAACCAGCGTCTGGTGATCGATCTGGATAATCTGGCTCCTACGGAGAAAACAACGGGTACAGAACCACTGTTAAAAGGTATTTTTGCAGGACTGTTGGAGAAAGGCTTTAAAGTAGAAGGTTTTGACGCCTATGTAACTTCTAATGTTATTGGAGGAGCCGGCGTAAGTTCTTCCGCTTCTTTTGAAATGTTAGTTTGTGTTATTGTGGATTACTTGTTTAACAATGGAGAAATCGGTGTGGTAGCTTATGCAAAAGCAGGTCAGTATGCAGAAAATAAATACTGGCTGAAGGGATCTGGTCTTCTGGATCAGTTGGCTTGTGCAGTTGGCGGTATGATAACTATAGATTTCGCAGACATTGAAAATCCCAAGATTCGTGAGATTCAGTGTAATTTTGATGAGATGGGGCATGATCTGGTTATTATCAATACAGGAAAAGGTCATGCAGATCTGAGTGCAGAATATTCTGCAGTACCTAATGAAATGAAGAAAGTAGCTGAATATTTCGGAAAAGAAGTATTGCAGCAGGTTGACGAAGAAGCAGTGATTGAAAATGTACGGGCAATCCGGGAATTTGCCGGAGATCGTGGAGTGCTTCGTGCGTTCCATTTCTTTGAAGAAAATAAGAGAGTGGATGCAGAAGTAGAAGCTTTGGAAGCAAAAGATTTTGACACATTCCTGAGAAAAATTACCGAATCAGGAGATTCTTCCTGGAAATGGCTTCAGAACTGCTATTGTAATGAGACTCCTGAAGAACAGTCCATTACAGTGGCATTGGCGCTGACCAAATTGTATCTGGATAAGATCGGTCATGGGGTATGTCGTGTACATGGCGGCGGATTTGCCGGAGTTATCGCAGCTTTCCTTCCAAAAGAATACACAGAAGGATTTACACAGTATATTGATAAAGCGCTGGGAGAGGGTTCTGCTTATGTTATGCATATCCGCCCACAGGGAGCAATCAAAGTAGAATTGAATTAAGTATAACGATACAAAAAACGTTCCGTGTGAAAAAGCAATCGGGACGTTTTTTTGTTGGAAAAAGAGAATAAAATTTGTGTGATCAGGTTACAGTCAAAAGAGAGGAAAAATTCTATAATAGCATCAGATTTTAACATCATTAAAAGACGATAAGGAGAAAGGTTATGACATACGTATTATCTTTTCTGGAGGGAATTATCACATTTATTTCTCCCTGTCTTTTGCCTATGCTTCCGGTATATATTCTTTATTTTACAGGAGGAAAAGCAGAAGAAGGAAAAAGCAGAAAAACTTTGATCAATGCTTTGGGATTTGTATTGGGATTTACACTGGTGTTCGTGGCTTTGGGAGCGTTCATGGCAGGATTGGGAAGCCTTTTGCAGCGATACCAGACGGTGGTAAATCTGATCACCGGGGCAGTGGTAATTATCTTTGGATTAAACTTCATGGGGATTTTAAATATCGGACTGCTGAATGGAACTCATAAGATTCAAAAGGAGGTAAAGGAACTGGGATTTTTTTCGGCGGTAGTTTTTGGAATTATTTTTTCTATTGGGTGGACGCCCTGTGTGGGAACTTTTCTGGGGTCAGCCTTGTTGATGGCTTCTCAGCAAGGGTCGGTATTGCAGGGAATTATCATGCTTCTTTTATATTCTCTGGGATTGGGAATTCCATTTCTTGTGAGTGCATTACTGATTGATAAGCTGAAAGGGACTTTCCAGTTTATTAAAACGCATTACCAGGTGATTAATCGAGTGTGCGGCGCTTTATTGGTAGGCATTGGTATTTTGATGATGACAGGACTTATGAGCAGAGTTTTGGGACTGCTGGCATAGAAAAAGGAGGCTGTAATGAAAAAATACGGAAAATTAATAGCAATGGCAGTAATTTTGGCAGCAATCCTGGGAGTAGCAGTATTTGCTTATCAGAAATTACAGGCTGAGGCAAACCTTCCATCTCTGGAAGAAGAAGTGAAAAGTTCGGAAACAGAAAAGAAAGAGGATGTACCGGAAGATACAAAAGAAGATGGAACAGAATCGGAAAAAACTGAAACATCAGAAGATCCGGGAGCTAAGCGGCAGGAAGCCATAGACGTAACTTTTTATGACAGCGAAGGGAAAGCAGTGAAGCTTTCTGATTACTATGGGAAACCTGTGGTAATGAATTTCTGGGCTACCTGGTGTGGGTATTGTAAAAAAGAAATGCCTGATTTTCAGGAAGTCTATGAGGAATATAAAGATAAGGTAGAATTTCTTTTTATTAATTCCACGGATGGTTCCCGGGAAACCAGAGAAAAGGCAGAAACGTATCTGCAGGAGCAGGGATATACGATACCGACATTTTATGATGAGGATTTGGATGCGGTATATACTTATTCTGTAAATTCTCTTCCGACCACTATGTTACTGGATAAGCAAGGAAGGGTGGCGGCATATGCTCCCGGTCTTGTAGAAAAGGAAGCTTTGACGAGCGCTCTGGATGCATTATTAGGGGAGGAATGATCTACTCCCCTAATAATCTTTGGAATAAATGTCCGGCGATGT
>JAXEUM010000023.1:0-29966 GCA_034114925.1 Oliverpabstia sp. | reverse complement strand
GTCAGCAATTTTTTTCTATACTTGCATACAAAAATAATATGATATTGGAGTAAATATTTGTGTCTGTTTTTTGATTTCCATGTTCTCATGGCGTAAGTATAACACAAGCCACTACTCTTGGCTACCTTAACCCACCGTCTAAAGCCAGTGGGATTTCGGTAGGCTTATTTCAATACTACATAGCAAAAGGAGCTGCCGCTTTAAACATTATTCAGAAATATTTATCCATTCTGAATATGAGCTTCCTACGACAACTCCCTTTACTTACGCTTATTCTTTATTCACTTAAAAACTGTTCCACCTCTTCCGGTACCATATCCTTCTGATAATACCATATGGAAGATACTTCCACTCCCTCTTTTGTTTTATAATCAATACTAACTTCCAGATCCATGCATAAATCTTCTGTATTGATTTTATTTCGGTACAAATCATCTCCCAGCACCAGATTTTCCCTATTGCCCAGTACTTTCCGTATCAATTCCTTATCTTCAATCACCCGGTCTTCTCCAAGTCTTTCCACATCATATGCTTCCGCATCTGTTTTTTCCAGTTCCTCATCTCCTCTGAAATCCCGGAAGGTAACTCGTATCACCGAATCCAGAGCAAAAGGTGAAACCACATCAATTCCTTTCTCCTTCAGGTATTTTACTGTCTTTGCAAAATTCCTGTTCAATGTATATTCGGGAACATAATGATAATTCTCATCTGAAAACTCAATCAGACTGCTGTTTTTTTCATATATTTCATCAAAACTCAGCCCTCTCAGATCTTCCTGATAATTTCTGATCAGTTCTCTCTTTTCCTTGTTACTTAGTTCATCCAGAGAAATATTCTGGTTCCAATGACGAATTCCCTGTATCTGGATTTTGCTGTCATCTGCATACATAATAGGTATTTCCACTTCTCTGTAACCCTTTTCTTCAAACATCTCCCGTTCTG
The DNA here is from genome assembly GCA_034114925.1 of Oliverpabstia sp. Taxonomy (GTDB): domain Bacteria; phylum Bacillota; class Clostridia; order Lachnospirales; family Lachnospiraceae; genus Oliverpabstia. Next base: position 29,024 of record JAXEUM010000023.1, on the reverse strand, counting down.
TCTTCCGGTACAACTGATCACTGACCGTATATCTCCGCTTCACTACTTTTCCGTTTTTTAACTGAAAATATACTTCTATACTGGTATAATTTCCATCCCAGGAATCTTTCTCCAGATTCTCCACACCTTCTCGGGCAAGTTCCAATACCCCTTTCCCTTGAAACTGTTCCAGATTGTTCTGGATATAATCGGCAGCGGTATGACTTCCATCCGGATAATTCCACCAACTGTAAGCATCGTTGTCATACATTGCCGCATGAGCAATCTCCTCTTCTTCGGGCAGCCATTTATCATATCCGGTAACATCAAGTACAAAAAATACCGCTGTCAGCGCTGCTGCACCAAAGGAAATTCCCGTCCAGATTTTATGACCGAAAATCTGCTTTCTGTCAAAATAATAAATAATCTCAATGAGAATTCCTCCAACGATTGCAGAAAAGATCATTCCAAACCAAATCCAGTTATTACTTCCCTGCCCATTGATACTGCTCAATGCCACAAAGAACAGACCTCCGCCCAGAATCAGAGGATATAAGATAATTCCTTTTATCACTCCCTCTGTTTTCGAAAATGCCATGGATTTTTCAGCGCTCTCCGCTTTTCTTATCTTCATCAGCCAAAAACTGAGACTTCCAAAAACAACTCCCATAACCACAGCCGCCGCCAGCGTAAGCCAAGGAAACGGAACTGTCTCTGTCATGCTGTCCCAATATCGTTCCATGACAGCCGTAAAGCTCAGGAAATTACCTGCCGGAGACAACCAGGTGATTACCCGTTGCATCCCTGTTCCATCGCCTGCAATATATGTCTTGAAAAAAAGCTGCAGATACGCCTGCAAAACGCCATAAATCACAGGTACAATCACCAGGAAAATTCCTGTCCCCAATATGCCTGTAAGGATTTTTCCCGTAAGCAGCATTGCTAAAGTTCCACAAAAATAAAATACTATAAAGTAAATCAGATGAATTCCCACACCTGTCAGACTGGCAACTGCCGTTTCTCCGGTAAGGATTCCTTTTGAAGCTCCCACTGCCAGAGCCAAAAGTATATTCACCACATAAGCGCTCATAGCCAGAAGAAATGTAACCATACTTTCCGTAAAGAAAAGCTTTTCTCTTTTCACCGGAAGGCTTCCCATCATATCCATTTTTCTTCTGGAATGCAGCCAGCTCAGACCACTCCAAGCGCCTAAAAGGGCAATGGCCGCCACCAGAAACATTAAAAACAAATCTCCGCCTCCCAAAAATATCTGAAATTCTTCCTTCACCATATTTAACTGATATTCTCTTTCGGAAACATCCTGTATGCATTCCGTGATTTCCTTTACACTTTGAAAACGCATCATAGCCATCAGCGGAAAGGCACAGAAAAATCCAAAAAATGCTACCGCACCATACCAGATTCTTCTTTTCATCCCATTGACCATCATTTTAAAGCAAGAGACTCTTGATGTCATATCCTACTACCTCCGTTTCACTGATAAATATTTCTTCCAGAGTCAGCGGTAAAATCTCATAAAATACCGGATTTTTCCCTTTGATCACTTCCTCTGTCTTCTTTCTTTCTCCTCTCACAGTCAAAGTCAGCAAAGATCCTCTTTGTTCTGTCTGTAATATTTCCAGTTCTTTATAAAGTTCCATCTTTCCTTCTTCGCTTACCACACACTGCACTTTCTGGATATTGCTCTTCATTTCTTCCAGATCTTTGGAAAGAAGGATTCCTCCCTTATGCAAAAGTCCCACATGATCGCAAATATCCTCCAGCTCTCTCAGATTATGAGAAGCTATAATAGGAGTAAAATCACGATTCATAATCTCCATGGCGAAAATACTTTTCACCGCCTGTCGCATCACCGGATCCAGACCATCAAAGGTTTCATCACACAGCAGATACTTGGTGTTGGCGCAAATCCCCAAAAGCACAGATACCTGTTTTTTCATTCCCTTGGAAAAGGTATTCAGTCTCCTCCTCATATCCAGACCAAATTTCTTAATCAGTTCTTCAAATCGCTTTTCATCAAAACAAGGATAAAACATACGATAATATTCCATCATTTCTTTCGGTGTGGCATTGGGAAAATAATACTGATCATCGGAAATAAAAAATACTTCTCTTTTCATTTCTTCATTTTCAAACACTTCCTGTCCATCTACCAGCATGGAACCTTCATCTGCCTTCAAAATCCCTGCCATAATCCTCAGACAGGTACTTTTTCCTGCGCCATTGGTTCCCACCAGACCAAATACACTTCCCTCCCGTATTACTCCGCTGACCTGGGTAAGAGCCTGAATCTGGTCAAACTTTTTACTAACGCCTTTCATCTCAATCATTGATACTCCTCCTTCAGACAGGTATCCATCTGTTTCTCAAACTCTGCTTTTTGAATACCTATTTCTTTCCCTTTATGAATCATCTGACGATACTCTTTCCAAAACATCTGCTTTTTCTCCTGAAGCAGCGCTCCTTTGTCCGAAACAAAATTTCCTTTTCCCTTCACCGGATAAATATATCCCTGTACTTCCAGGGTACTGTATGCTTTCTGTATCGTATTCGGATTAATAGAAAGTTCCATCGCTAATTTTCTTACAGATGGCATCTGCTCATTCGCCTGAATAACTCCATTCAAAATCAGCATCTGAAATCGTTCTACGATTTGTTCATAGATAGGTCTCCGGTCCTGATAGTCAATTACAATCATCCATAATCCTCCTCTCGTTTCTCTTTCTTTTTATGCACTAAGTGTACTATTTCATGTAGTACACTTAAAGAATAAAATATCCCATTGAAAAAGTCAATGGGATATTTTATTCTTCAGAAATTCTTAATGATTTTCCTGCGAATTATATGTTTTTTTGTAAAATTTCTTTGGTCAAAGCAAAGCATTCTCTCACCAGATAGTGAAGCTGCAGTACAGTCCGGGATGGCGCCGCGATTCCGCATACTTGAAGATATCCGGATTTCTTTGCAATACGCATACTACGATATACATGAAAATTATTTGTCACAATTCCCACCGTATTTCTTTCCTGATCCAGAAACTTCTTACTGAATTCCAGATTTTCCACAGTGGTCGTTGATAAATCTTCCTTTATCAACCGTTCTTCGGAAATCCCCGCTTTCGTAAGATATCGAAACATACACTCCGCCTCGCTGATATGTTCCCCCGGTCCCTGTCCTCCGGACAAAACTGCTTTCGTATCCGGATACTTTTCCAGGTAAGCTTCTGCTGTCTCAAGTCGTTCCTGCAATGCTTTACTGGGACGTTCTCCCTTTACCTGGCATCCCAAAATCACAAGATAATCCAAGTTGGGGTTCCCTTTTTGGGACATTCCCGATACAATAAATCCTTCCATAACCAGAAAAAGAATCATGGCACATACCACACCGGTACCTGCCATGCATTTTATGGAAAATGGAATTTCCTGAGTGATTCCGTGTCTTCTACAATAAATCATCAAGCCTCCAAGAAGAATCAGCGTAATACCTCCCGCAAGCCAGATCCATATCATAGAAACACCAAATCCTGCATATGTTACACCGGCTATATAATAGCCGATGCAAAATAGTCCTAAAAAAATCAAAAATAATGCCATATACATGCTCGAATACGAATACTCTTCCTTATCTTCCACAGCAATGTTTATATTTCTTTCCACTTCCGCAAGGACATGGATCATTTCTTCCGATTTTTGCCCCTTTGATGATAGTTCCGGATTTTTTCTGCTCCATATACAGAGTTTTCTTCTGCTCCGGTGTAAAAATCTCATCCCACATAGGCAGTTCATACAGCCAGTCAGCTTTTGCATCCACCATATTTTTATACAGAAGCTCTTTATCAAATCCCAGATTCACTTCCGTATCTTCTTCCATCTCCTCAATCGGATTCTTTACCTTCAAACTGTCATTGATACCATCCAGAAAACCTACCATGGTCATTACGTCTACTTTATATTTTTCTGCCAGTTCTTTTACAGTTCCTCTTACAACCTCATCTGGATTTTCCAGAAGCTGCTCGTAAATTCCTCTTTCAATTGTAAAGTAATTTGCCCAGAACTTCTGCAATTTTCCTTTATCTGCCTGCTGTGAATAAGCTACGTCTCTCCACTGTTTTAATAATCCCATTATTGTACCTTCCCTTCAATTCTTATTATTATGATCTGCTGATGCAGACAAATGTACTGTTCTAAAAATATCTGAATTTCAGTAGAACAGATATAGTATATACGAATCTCCCGGGTTTTTCAAGTAAAAAAAGTGAGTACCGATATTTCTTTCATCGATACTCACGTTCAATTCTTGGGTTCTATCATTGCTTAACCTCTCTTTCTTAAATTATAAGGTATTTCTTTACGTTCTCGGTGGTCTGTACCTTCCTTTCTGTAGATTTCTTTTTGAGGTATTACTTTAAGGTTTTGGTGGTCCATACCTTCCTTTCTTCAGATTTCTTTTTGAGGTATTACTTTAAGGTTTTGGTGGTCTGTACCTTCCTTTCTGTCATTCTCGTTTCTCTTTTGTACTTTTTTCTTTTATCTTTTGCTTGAGTTTATATTAATACATTTCTCATTATTTGTCAACATTATTTTTCATTTTTCTATATTTTCTTTTATTTTCAGAATATTCTCCTCCTTTTATGTCATAATCTTTTACTTTCACACCCTAAACTTCCTTGTTGCATTTCATTACATTTTTAAAAATACTCACCACTTTTTCTCTCAAAACAGCTCCATTTTTCCTGATTTCAAGGCTAATTTGTTGCAAAATCAGCTCATTTTAAAAATACTCACCACTTTTTTCCATAAAAAGATGGTGAGTATTTTCCCAAAATATGAATTTTGCATCTAATTCGGACGATATGAGGTTAATAATGCTCTCTATATCTCTGAAAAGTGGTGAGTATTTTCAAAAAACCATGAAATCGTCACCACCGGCAGATTTGCAATGTTTTTGAATTCCTACTACTCTTTTATAAAGCCATAAGTTTTAAAATCATATCCGCAGTCCCCACATTGTATCCTGCAATCCCATAGATTCCTTTCATATGTTCATCCACACTTACAATCAATGGCAATTTTCCCGGCTCCAGATACATTCTCCGCGCCAACACCTCCATGTCCGCCCCGAAATCATCTACCAGAAAATTCACATTTTTCAGTGCAGACACTGTTCTTGACAAGGTACTGTCTTTTTTCACATCCAGGCTGTTCACCACAAAGAAAAGATTTCCCTGCAAATTATCATAAGCTTCTTTTCTTTGATATATTTCATTCAAAATATGTTCCGTGGGTTCTTTTCCCTCTTCCAGCCATATAAATAATCCCTTTTTCTCTTTCACTAATTCAGACAACCGACAGGTTGTTCCATCCTCTCTTTTCAGTGAAAAATCTGTCAGATCATTATCTTCCAGCATATCTTCCGGGTTCGCTTCCATTTGTTCTAAAAGTATTGGTTTTTTCTCTCCCTCTCGCAATCGAAAAATCATTTGCTTTGCAAAAATATTTCCATTGGGAAGTCGGTTTGCAGTAATGATCTTATATTTTCCGGGAAACAAAGGTATTTCGCCGTATATTTCTTCTCCATTCTCGTCGCAAAGGGAAAGTGTCTGGTATCCGCCTTCTCCCAAACGTGCTATTGTCCAGTTTTGATAATAAGTCCAGACTTTCCCCTCCTGTTTTTCAATACTAATGGAAGCGGTACGAACCGCTTGTCCCTCTTTTTCTTCCAGGGAAATGAATGTTCCATCTTTCCAGATTTCCAGTATGTGATCGGAAGGATTCAAACGGGAAGGAATTCCCAGCGTTCGCAGAATCTGCACGCTCACCACGCGCTTTGTGAGAAGGCTGCCGTACCCGCTGGTCAACGCTCCCTCTGCCGAGGTGATCAGATTGCCATATTCCAAACGCTCATCAGAAATCAATCTTTCCTGTACCATTTTCCAGACCATTTCCGGATTTTCTCTGAACTGTTGCTTTTCTTCCTCTGAGAACCAACTATTGATAAATCTTCGGAAAGGACGAATCATCTCATTTTCTACTCTGGGGCAAAGTATCCAGGACACATAAACAGTTTCTGGCCATTTTTCCTCATATTCCGCCGCACATTCACAATGTTCCTTCAGTATTTCACTGGTGATATCCAGATAATCTTTTTCTCTCAGGCTGTTTAGGATATCCAGTTTTCTTTTTTCCTGCCATCTCCCCTGGGCATCCATTTCCAGAAAATCAGCAATTTCTTTTTGGTTTCCTCTTGCCTGTTTCATAACTTCCCTTGCACGTTCCCGCGCTTCTTCCGGCACGCTCTGCAATGCTTTTTCTGCCATCAAAAGATCAAAGAAGTTTTTTTCCTTTTCTTTTCTGAGCCGTGTGGCTTCTTTAAACTTTCGTCTTCCTCTTTGAATCTCTTCTTCTGACTGCTGACAACGATTGACAGGTGAATCCTTGGGCGCCAGTAAAATCATATTGCTCCATTTATCCATGGATTCGTTCCGGCTCCCCAACCGCAAGGTACAACTGTGTTCCTTCGTACCGTCCAACAGAACTTCTGCATAATCTCCATCTTTGTAAGACGTTATCAGCACAGTACCATATCCTGTTTCCAGCGATGCTTTTCCCTCTTTCCCCGTATGGACACAGGCGATTTCCCCAAAGCAGGCATAATTCAACACTGAAAAATGAACCGGAGCATCCAAAACAGGCTGTCCCTGCCGATCCAATACAGTTACCTCTATGCGAGCAGTTTTTCCATAGGTTTTCAGTTGATTGACTACCAGCGACATTCCTCTTCGGCCTACCAGCTCCTCTTCCGGTAAAGTTGGAAGAAGCCAACGGGAATGTACCATCATAGCCCGGGATGATGCGTTGGTAAACCACCCTTTATTCAGGATTTCTTCCGGTTCACAAGCTCCCAAAAATTTCCATTTCCCATCACACCATACTTCTACCCAGGCATGATTATCATCACAGTGAGACCACCAGGGAACGTATACCTGCCGGGCAGGAATTCCCATACTTCGAAGCACCGATACTGCAAATGTGGATTCTTCCCCACACCTTCCATATGCAGATCGATATACACTGGCCGCACTGGCTGTTCTTGCGTCGGTAGTTCGGTAAGTTGCTTCTTGGGCGCACCAGTAATTAATCGCCAGAATTGCTTCCTCCATTGTCAGGCCCCGGATCGTATCTTTTAATTTTTCGTAAAAAAATGGGCGACACATCGTCAGATCTTCATTATTTACACGATGATGCAGTACATATCCGGCAAAAATTTTTTCCGGAATCTCCCCGGCAAAAGGACCGTATTTCCACAAAAAAACGCCATGTCTTGCATAGTCAAGATAAAGTTCGGGAGAATAATCCGCCCCGTCACTCACCGGCATGGAAGCATAGAGACATTTCAGCGCCTCCGCTTCCTCTTCTGTACATTCTTTTAAAATCTTTTCCACCTGCGGTTTCCGGTATTTTAAACGAGCCATCTGCTCATGAAAAGCCGCTTCCATTTCCAGCATAAATTCTTTTGTAAACATAAAACTTCTCCCTGCTATCATCCTAACATAGCTTTTTTATTTCCCCTGAAACTGATTTACTCTGTCCTGAATCGTAATATTAAAATTCTCCACTTTTCTGTCATAGGTTTCGCTCATGTATTTGGAACCTAAAAGGAAATCTGCCGTAGCAAGATTATTTGCTACCGGAATATCATACACTACAGCTATACGCAAAAGTGCTTTTACATCCGGGTCATGAGGCTGTGACTCCAGCGGATCCCACAGGAAAATCAGAAAATCAATTCCGCCTTCCACAATACGGGAACCTATCTGCTGATCTCCTCCCAGCGGTCCGCTGCAGTATCCTTTCACCGGAAGTCCTGTTTTTTCTGCGATTAATTTTGCCGTCGTACCTGTTCCGCACAGGAAATGATTTTTCAAAATGTCCTTATTTTTGTCACACCACTCCACCAGTTCTTTCTTCTTTCCATCGTGAGCAACCAGTGCAATATGTTTTGTCTTATCCATAGTAAAACTGATAAATTTGTCGTTTGTCATAATCTGTTCTCCTTTTCATTTTTTATAGTTAATGATAATCTCTATCAAACCTTTCAGATAACGCATCCTCACCATACATACAGTTATAAAGGTTTTCTAACACTTTCGGCGTCTCCTCCAGCGCTGTCCGATACAACCCGATTAAATGTTCTGTAGATTCTTCACATACCGGATTTTTCTTTTTCCTCATTACCTGCCCTTCCAGACTGTCATAACACCGAAGTACTTTCATGCCTCCAAGAACTACCTTTTCTTTCCAGTCACTTTTACAGGTAAGTAATTTATCATAATTTTTCTGGCTCTTTATAGTTTTTTGAATATGTTTCCATTTTATGTGAGGGAACATTCTTGCAATCACACGACAATTTCCCTCCGTAGGTTCCAGAACACTGGCTGGCAAATAAGAAAACAACTCTTTCCCTTCTCTTTCCATAAAATATCTATCCAACTCAGTTTCTATCTCCGCATGAGACACCCCTGTTTTTCGCTCAAACTGTCCAATATAGCCATGGCAGGTACTGTCTAACATATAATGGCAGGCAAATCCTAAAAGATACGCAGCCAACTGATCCGAAGGATTCACTTTAAACTCCCGGATTCCCCGTTCAAAAAACGGCGCTGCTATTTCACTGTGCATTTTGTGTCCTGTCTGATTTACTGTGTTTTTTTCTATCGGACGATAATAAAAAAATATATCCGGTCCATGCAGTCCAATTCGATACAAACCTTTTCCCTGACGAATCACCTGTTTCAAAGGATTCGATAACCTTTTAAATATATCTTTTCCAAAAATATCATGTGTGTAGGTTGTTGGCATGATTTCTCACCTGACTTTCTTATGTTCTTTTTTATTTTCTCTTATTTTCGGGGAAATTTCAACAAAATTCTTGTTAAATCTTATTTTCTCCCTGTTGCATCCATTCCTTCACTTTCTGTAAAGATTCCATTTTTCCATAAAGAAATTCTTTTATCGGTGTATCCTCTTCCAAAAGATCAGGAATCATAATTACTTTCATTCCTGCTCTATAGGCGGAACGAATACCATTATAAGAATCTTCCAAAGCCAAAGTTCTGGAGGGATTTACCCCCATCTGTTCACAAGCTGTCCGGTAAATCTCCGGATCCGGCTTTCCTGCCGTCACCATATCTCCCGTGATAACTTTTGTAAAATAAGATAAAATCCCCTGTTTTTCCAACTCAGGAACAGAATGCTCCTGATGGGTAGATGTGGCAACTGCCATGGGAATATTCTGACCTTTTAAATACTCTAACAATTCTAATAAACCTTTTTTCTTTGGAATCCCATATTTTCTTTCATACTCTGCATACACTTGATGATAGCCATCCAGAAATTCCTGCAACGGAAAATCTTCTCCATATTTATTTAAAAAATACTGATTTCTCTGAACCCGACTGATCCCCAACGTCTGAAAAATATTATCTCCAAATTGGGAATATCCCAGTTTTTCTCCCATCACATCCCAACTGTATTTGATGATCCGTTCTGTATCAATCATAAGACCATCCATATCAAAAACCACTCCCTCAAGAGGGAAATATTGAGGAATTATCCACTGTACCATATATATGCCTCCTTTTGACCTCAACATCATTTTCATTATAATATCCCTTATCAAAATACACAAGACAGGATTCTACCGGTATCTCTCGAGATTTAATATATTTTTTGAATTTTGCGTATAAACTCTTTTATTTTGGTCATACTACAAATAGCTGATGAAGAGATGACACACCAACGTGTCACTTTCCATCAGCCATTACAGAAAATCATGCCGGATCCCCCTCCGGCAAAAGATTACCAAAGAAAAGAGAAATACTTATCCTCCCCTTTATAAAGAGCTATGTACCCGCCAATCGGTTACATAGCTCTTTTTTTCACTTATTTCGCAAAGAATTTGTCATATATTCCAAATCCGAAAATAAACAATACGATCAGCGGCAGAATATATGTAAAATATATTCTCATCCAATCCTGGAATTTTAATCCTTTTCCCTCATTGGCTTCTGCTTTAAAGTTCTTCCATCCCCAGCCATACCGGGTTACACAAAACAGAAGATATACCAGAGAACCAAGCGGAAGAAGAATATTACTTACAAGAAAATCTTCCAGATCCATAATTGTTCCTCCGAAAGGAGCAAATACGTCAGATGACCACAGATTATACCCTAACACACAAGGCATAGATAACACAATGATAGCCACCAGATTCACCAGACTGGATTTCTTACGGCTCCATCCGGTAAGTTCCATGCCGCAGCAGATAATATTTTCAAACACTGCCAGGACAGTGGAAAATGCAGCAAATGCCATAAAGACAAAGAACAAACTTCCCCATAATCTTCCCAGAGGAATATGATTAAATATATTCGGCAATGTCATAAATATCAAACTGGGACCGGAGGTCTGGTCTACCTGGAAAGTGAAACAAGCCGGGAAAATAATCAATCCGGAAGTAATAGCCACAAAAGTATCCAAAACAGCGATATTTACCGACTCTCCAAGAAGGCTTCTCTCTTTTCCTATGTAACTTCCAAAAATAGCCATAGCGCCGATACCAAGACTCAAAGTAAAGAAAGACTGGTTCATAGCGCCCACGATAGTACTTCCAATTCCCACTTCTTTCATTCTCTCAAAGTCAGGAATCAGGTAAAAACTCAATCCTTCTTTCGCCCCATCTAAAGTAAAACTGTTCACTGCCAGTAAAACCATAATTCCCAGCAGGGCAAGCATCATAAACTTGGTAATTCTTTCCAGTCCGTTCTGAAGTCCCATGGAACACACGAAAATACCCACTACAACCACAAAAACCATCCAGAATGTCATCACGCCCGGCTGTCCTAACATCTCTGAAAAGACTCCGGATACCTGTTTAGAATCCATTCCTACAAATTTTCCGGTAGCTGTAAGATAAAAATAATGCAGCATCCAACCTGCTACTGTTGTATAAAACATCATCAGCAGATAGCAGCCGATCAAAGTAACATAACCGTGAATATGCCACTTTTGTCCCGGTTTCTCCAAAACCTGATACGCTTTTACCGGACTCTTCTGGCTGGCGCGTCCCACTGCAAACTCCATGCTCATGATGGGCAGTCCCAAAATCACCAGAAATAATACATAAAACAAAACAAAGGCTCCGCCACCACCCTGGCCAGCCATATACGGAAACTTCCATACGTTTCCTATTCCGATTGCACATCCTGCGGAAATCAGGATAAACCCCAGACGGGATTTTAATTTTTCTCTCTCTTTCATCTTATCCTCCCTCACTTTTTTGTGTCTGATCCGTCTCCCCATGACAAATCCCACAACTTTTCTATACAGACGGTAAATTTATTTACCGAAGTCTGTCTTTAACACGGTATGCAGCAGCATCCTGGACAACACATATTCAGAAACAGACACTGACAGCAACAATTTCCCATACCATTTCCCGGTCTTTCATATCCATAGCCGGTTCCCATATCCCGGTACCACTGTCCACCGGACTGTAATTGCTGATAAAGCCTCTGGTACTGTGGGTTGGAAGGTTCCATCTCCACAGCTCTACGAGCGTCTTCCAACGCACTGGCTGTATTACCTGCTCCTGCACTGGCCACTGCATGATAATAATACCACTGGCCATTTCTTTCCTGCATACGGTTCAGCACATTAAGCGCTTCCTGGTAATGTGCCGCATTAATATAATTTGCAGCGGCCCTCATCTCCATAGACGCCTGATCTTCCTGTGTCTGATAACCGCCGGCGCCACCAAAACCGCCATACCAGCTATCCTGAGAAGTTCCCCTCTCCCTTTCTTTCACAATCTGATCATAAGCCTGCTGCACTTGTTTGAATTTTTCTTCTGCCTGGTCCTTATTTGGATTATTAATATTCGCATCCGGGTGATACTTTCGGCTCAAAGACCGGTATGCCTTTTTAATTTCATCCATGCTGGCATCACGAGATACCCCCAGAATACTGTATGGATCCAACATTATTTTTTCTCCTCATTTTCCTTCGTCAGTTTGTCGAATTTCATCCAGATACCAGAATACAATATATTTCTCAAAATGTCTACATATTCCAGTATAGGAAGACGTTCAAACTGCCGGGAACACTCTGCTGCAAGCATGGTAAGAATCTGACCTGCCCGCTGATAAAAATCCCCTTCTTTTGCAATTGCCATCCAGGGATTATAATTGTCTTTCTTTCGATCTTTTTCCACATCTTCACAGGCATCCATCAGATATATGAATTTTCCCATAAAAAAACCGATTTTTCTCATGGTATCTGCCCATTGATCTTCTTTCCAGACAAAGATTTCTCCCAGCATTTCACCAGTATCACCGGAAGCTCGATCCAGATCCGGACTTTTCTCAAATTCACACGTTTTTAATTTCTTCAGATAACGACAAATAGCTTTTGCCTGTCTGGGATACTTCCGACGCAACAGTTTGACATCTTTTTTCATAGTTCTTGCCAACGCCAGGGGAATCGGTTTCTTCTCATCCACCCAGTCATCTAACAGATTATAATAGCTTAACAGCACATTCATGTCTGCCGCATAAGCCGTAGCCGCATTGCGGTAAGAAAGATGCTTTTTCAGTGGATGAACAGCACAAAAATGTTCTTCTTTGACCGTTTCATTTTCATACAGACCTGTAAGCAAAATCGCCAGAAATGTCATATCATACGTCAGCGTCAATCGAGAAGACTGCCCGTGATATTCCTTGAGATCCTGACAAATTCCACAATAAAATGCGTGATATTTCCGGTAATCCTTTACCTTCATCTCTTCCATATTGGTAGTTACATATCCGAACATGGCCTCCACCTCTTACGTTCTTTTAATAAAATCTGTGTTACATTTTGGACAATGAATGGAAATTTTCCCTTTTCCTTTTGGTACCCGCACTTTCTGTCCGCAGGTTGGACACTGAAATACCCGAACTGTAGAAGTTCTTCTGGAACGCAGATGATCCTTAAATTCTAAAAACTTCTGATTCTCTCCATATCTTTTGGAAATATTTCTGGAAAATGCCCGGTAATACACGTAAACTAATCCGGCACACACCAGCAGATTCATCAGGCTGCTCTGAAATATCATAGATAATACCATCAAAACCAGAATCACAATCATGGAAAATCTTCCCAGATCGTCCATTCCGTATCGCCCCTGCATAAATCTGTACATTTTTTCTTTTAAACTGCTCATAAATCCCTATTCTCCTTACCTTTTACTCTGCGTCCGTTATGATAACCGGCAAACGTTTTCTGTATTCAGATTTTTAGTTACTATTCACAGTAACGATTTTTATACCATGGTGGAAGCCAGCATATGACCGACTGACTGTTTGACAAAGGATACCGCGTCCACACAGTCCTTCTTATCCGGGTGCAGCAATGCTCTGTCAAAATTCTGTATCATTTTCTCAGCCAGTAACTTTTTCTTCCGATCTTTTAACATAAGCTGATACTTCTCCCGTACCGCCATGGGCATCTTTCCCTGACAGAGAAAACATCCCAAATATCTGCAATCCGAAGGGATGAACTGCTTTACCTGCTCCTCAATCTTATGATAATACTCCTGATCGGGACCAAACCCACAGGTTCCAAATAAAAGTACATTTTTTCCGGAAAGTTTCTGAAGAAACTCTTTCGTATCCGGAGGACAGTTTCCTCTGTCTGTCCAAAATCCCACCATATAGGTCTGTGCATCATCCCATCTGGTATTTCCGGTAAGTTCCTCAATATCTTTGGAGCGTTCCATTAACCCCTGATAAATGGCTGCCGCCAGAAAACCTGTATTTCCTGTACGGCTAGAATAAACAATTTTGTATTTTAACATAGACTTCACAACCTTTCTTCGGATTACTGTAACCTATTTTGTAAGGAAAAACAATTAAGCGTCTATAAAGAAAGTATAAAACTATCGTAACTGCTCCTTTTCCTTCTCCATCCAAAGAAAGATCTGTGAAAATTTTTCACTTTTATGCTTCCTTCAAAATCTGCTCCAACTGCCAAGAAGCCTGTTCATAAGTAGTAAACTGAATCGCCTGCATTCCATATTCTCTGGCAGCCTCCACATTTTCCTTTCGATCATCCAGAAAAACGCTTTCCTCCGGAAGCAGCTCGTATTTTTCACATATATATTGATAAATTTCCTTCTCCGGCTTGATAAGTTTACACCGGAAAGAAAATACCGTACCATCCATATAGGGAAGAAATTTCATCTCCTCTTTCGTCTGTCCGAAAGTGTGATCTGCGTAGTTAGAAAGAATATATAATCTATATCCCCTGTCTTTTAAAGATTTCACCCATTCCAGTGTATGAGGCATCAACGCTATGGTTTCTCCCACTGTTTCATACGCCTGGCGAATCTGCTTTTCATAACCGGGATTATGAGAAATAAAACCTTCCAGAAGTTCCTCCGAAGACAGGGCGCCTCGATCTGATTCATTCCAGAAAGGATGCTGAAACATCGCCCGATTTACCTCTTCCCTTTCCCTGTCGGTAAATCCCAGCTTTTTCATATATTCGTCCGGTTCGTAAGACATTAAAACTTTACCCACATCAAAAATAATATTTTTTATCATGACCTCTCCTACTTTTTATTTCTGTTTTTCAAATATTTGTAGATCAACATATATGCATACAACATCACTGGAATTGCTATCGTACAGAAAATCGATGCTTTGAACCATCCTTCGGATGCCGGATGATCTGATATGGCAAATATCATAGTAGCTCCGTACACAGCCAGCAATAAAACCACTCCCAGCAGTGCAAGAATCCTTTGAAATTTTTTCATTCTTTATAACTCCTTCATATTTTCTTCTTATTATACTGTTTTTTTAAGGAAATACAAGTCGAGTTTTGTATATTTAAAAGAAATCAGTGCATATTTTATTTGCACCCTATACACTGTTATGGTAAAATACAGATAATCGGTTTAAACTTTAGCAGAGCATCACTTCACTTGGCAAAATCACCACTTACATAACACAATCTGTTGTCTTTGCAAAATCAAAACCAAAATACCAAAATACATATTTAAGGGGGAAATGTTATGTCTGGTACAATTTGGGCTTTAATACCGCCTATTATGGCTATTGCTTTAGCCTTGTGGACAAAAGAAGTTTATCTGTCACTGTTAATTGGAATCTTATCGGGAGCGCTGCTTTACACAAAATTTCATGTGCTCACTGCTATAGAAACAGTTGTGGAAGTTATGAACTGGAAAATCGGAGATAATATAAACATATTGATTTTCCTTGTATTTCTGGGAATCCTTGTAGCTCTCATTACAAAATCCGGAGCTTCCCGGGCATATGGTGAGTGGGCATCCCGAAAAATCACATCCAAAAAAGGCGCTTTATTCTCTACCATGTTTTTGGGAATTCTGATTTTTGTTGATGATTATTTTAACTGCCTTACCGTGGGAACTGTTATGAGACCTGTCACTGACAAATACAACGTCAGCAGAGCGAAACTGGCTTATATTATTGACGCCACAGCCGCCCCGGTCTGCATTATAGCGCCTATTTCCAGTTGGGCTGCCGCTGTAGGCTCCTCCCTTCCGGAAGGAAGCGGAATTGACGGATTTTCTTTATTCCTCCGTACCATTCCCTTTAATCTGTATGCCTTACTGACCATCCTTTTCATGATTTTTATTCTTGCCAGAAATATTGATTATGGAGCAATGAAAAAATACCATGAAGAACATCGCTTTAAAAAAGAAAAAACACCTGACAGCGATGAGGAAATCCGTATTACCGGAAATGGAAAAGTTATCGATCTGATTCTTCCTATTGGCGTACTGATCCTGTTATGTATCAGCGCTATGCTTTATACCGGCGGTATTCTGGAGGGAGCCTCTTTGACAGAAGCATTTGCCAACTGTAATTCTTCTCTCAGCTTGGTTTTGGGTTCCTTCTTTACACTGATTTTCATGTTTTTCTTCTATTTATTAAGAAAAGTTATCACCTTCCAGGAATTTTGCAACAGCTTTGTCCAGGGATTTAAAGCCATGACTCCGGCAATTATGATTCTGTGTCTGGCATGGTCTCTCTCCGGAATCTGTGATGCAGATTATTTGGCTCTCGGCTCTTTCGTAAGCAAAGTAGTTTCAGGAAATAGCTTGATCGGCTTCCTTCTTCCTGCTCTGTTTTTCGCTGTTGCCGTAGGACTTGCTTTCGCAACCGGAACCTCCTGGGGAACATTTGGAATTCTGATTCCTATTGTCGTAGCTGTTATAACCTCCGGTAATACTTCTCTGCTTGCCCTTAACATAGCTGCTGTTTTGGCTGGAGCCGTATGTGGAGATCATATTTCACCCATCTCAGACACTACGATTCTTGCATCTGCCGGCGCTCAATGTGACCACATCAATCATGTGTCCACGCAGATTCCTTATGCGCTTACAGTAGCAGGTTGCTGTCTGGCAGGTTATCTGGTTGGTGGAATCACCGGAAATGGATGGATTGCTCTCGGTGTTGGATTTGTATTGGAAATTATTGTACTTTTGGTAATCAATGCACGCACGAAATCAGATCCGGCATAAAAGCAGATCATCAATCAAAAAACTTCTTAAAATCACAACAAGGGACTGTCAGGCTGACAGTCCCTTATATTTTGCCAGAAAAAGACGGGTAATCACGATAAAACAGTCGTTTCAAATCCAACTGTCCCGGGGAAATGGGCATATAGAAAAGTACGATGGCGTATATGCCCAAACAGCGCCAAAAAAATGAAAGATTTTATCGTGTTTTGGGCATATAGCAAGTGAAAGTACGGAATACATCCCGTGGAACGTTAAATCTGTGGGCATATAGATAACGTATCAACTGTATATGCCCACAGCAAAAACGGAATACATATTTTGCGAAAAGCTGGTTTCTTAAAATAGTTGGATAGGAATGAAAGAGGGGTATAATTAGAAATAATCTGCCAACTCTTTATACCCTGATTTTTCTATCAGATTTTCTATTCCTGAAAGCACCTCTTCCTTTGAATATTGATGCCCCAAAAGAAATTCTTCTTATAAAACACTTTTCCTCCGTTGCCATCCCACTTTTTTCATGATAAAATAATGCAAATATTATTTGCGAGGTATTTACCATGAATTCTCCACAGAACAGTCCTGATTCCTTACTTCTTCATCCCATTGCTCATATACATACGGATTTCCCTTCCAAATTCGGAATTCCCCGTCAAAGCGGATTGATTCCCAATTTGCGGGCATCTGTCATATTTGAGCCTGAATATCGCAATCCTGACTCTTTTCGTGGTCTGGAAGAATTTTCTCATCTGTGGCTGATCTGGGAATTTTCCGAATCCAAACGAAACAACTGGTCCCCCACTGTACGCCCTCCCCGATTAGGCGGTAATATACGAAAAGGTGTATTTTCCACCCGTTCTCCCTTCCGCCCTAATCCCCTGGGACTTTCCTGCGTAAAATTAGACCATATAGAACTTCATACTTCCCTGGGCCCCGTCATACACGTTTTGGGGGCTGATTTGATGGATCAAACTCCCATCTACGACATTAAGCCTTATGTTCCCTATTCAGACAGCCATCCGGAAGCTCTTGGAAGTTTTGCCGATTTACACAAGAATGATCTTCTCCAGGTAATCATTCCAAGCCACTGGCTTTCTGCAATTCCCACGGAACTTCTGGAACCTTTAAAGGGCGTTTTGGCACATGATCCCCGACCTGCTTATCAAAATGATCCTGAAAGGATCTATGGCTTTCCCTTTGGCAGTATAGAAATACGCTTTACTGTAAAAGAGAATGTGCTGACCGTGTGTGAGATTGTGGATCAGGATGTGACCTTAGAGTAAAGTTTCATTCTCTCCGGTATTTTTTCCAAAACCTTCTCCCATGGCATTACGATTTCTTCTTCTATCTTTCTCACTCCGTACTCTCCAGAAGGTTCAAATGAATACTGTCTCCGAATATATTCTCTCACCGCCAGATTGTCTTCTTTTGTGAAAGAAAATTTTTCCTTTAACATATTCGGACACAGAATTCCATCTTCTCCTGCTTTTTTATTACACGCTTCCCTGAAATCCGTATGCAAAGCGAATAATTCCGGCGCCGGCATAAATGCATGTTTTCCCGGTTGTACATACATATGTACCTTTGACGTCCCTTTTAACAAATCAATTCCTGCAATTTCCGCATTCAGATACATTCCATGAAAACTGAATTCACAGCCGCATACTTTTTCTTCTTTATCCAGATAAATCCAAAGATGTTCCAGATCATATAAATGTTGGATATCATAGTCATAGTAAAACGCATACTCTATACAAATGTTTCGTTCCTCTTTATCCAACTCTATCTTTTTGGGCGCAGAAAGACTGGCTGATGATTTGTCAAATACTGTATAACCTACCATCACCGGAAAAAATGGCTCTTTTTTATCAAAATACAGTACCGGCAGATGTTTGATTGCCAGCTTTTTTGCTTCTGTAATATTTTCTTTCTCCATATTATCTTCTTCTCCCTATATGCTTTCCTATTTTCTTTCGCTTACTTCCCAGGTTTCTTCCAGTTTTTCAATCACTCCCAACAGTTCCTCCGGTCTGCTGATCCGGAATTCCGGCGTTTCTTCCACTGTCTCAGAAATCATATGATATCGTGGAGACCAGGTGAGAAGTACGGAATGAATCCCAAAACGATTCGCGCCTACAATATCTCTCTTGATATTATTTCCCACCATCAATATTCTTTTCTTATCTGTTTCCCCCAGTCCTAGCTTTCGCATAGCTGTCTCAAACATTGCAGGAGAAGGTTTTTCTTCTCCCACAACCTCAGAAATCGCCTGTGCATCAAAAACATCCTCCAAATGATGTCTTGCATAAATACGGTCAAAAGATTCTTTCAATCCGTCTGCCACCAGCGCTATCTGATATCCTCGTTCTTTTAACTCCAGCAAAGTTTCCTTTGCTCCGGGAATAAACTGAGCTTCATATACCACCCCATCTTTAACTTTTCTGATCTCGCTTCCCTCATCAATCAAAGTATCGCCGCTGTCCGTAAAAATAATTAATTTTTTCTTTTCCATTTCACTATCTCCTTTGCACATCATATCACGATTCGTATCTTTGATGCCCTCCGCTGCTGATACCGCTATCCTAATCTGTCTTCGCCCAAAAATCTGCTGACAGCATCCTGGCTTTGTTACGCTCATTGTATCATATTTTCTCGAAAAAATCACATTTCCCCTTGCATCTATGCGGATTTCAACGTATTATAAAGAAGTGATAATTACCAGATGTATTCTACATATTTCTGGTTTTACCAAAGGAAAGAAAACAACAATTGGAGGTACATTATGGAATATACAGATCGTATGGTTGGAACCGTATCCCGTGGTGTTCGGGCGCCGATTATCCGTGAGGGTGATAATCTGTCTGAAATCGTAGTGGATTGCGTATTAAAAGCAGCCGAAAGCGAACATTTTGAGATTCGTGATAAAGATGTTATCGCAGTAACTGAAGCCGTGGTAGCAAGAGCCCAGGGTAATTATGCGAATATCAAAGATATTGCAGCAGATGTAAAAGAAAAATTTCAG
This sequence comes from Oliverpabstia sp., assembly GCA_034114925.1. Classification (GTDB taxonomy): domain Bacteria; phylum Bacillota; class Clostridia; order Lachnospirales; family Lachnospiraceae; genus Oliverpabstia. The sequence goes on along the minus strand of JAXEUM010000023.1, from coordinate 9,397 downwards.
GACGAAACCGTAGGAATTCTTTTCCCTATCCTGAGCAGAAACCGTTTTTCCATCTGTCTGAAGGGAATCGCTATGGGATGTAAAAAAATCGTCCTCATGCTCAGTTATCCTTCTGATGAAGTGGGCAATCACCTGATCGATATGGATGTTATGGACGAAAAAGGGGTAAATCCATGGTCTGACGTACTGACCGAAAGCCAGTACAGAGAATTATTCGGTTATGAGAAACACGTATTCACTGGTGTTGATTATGTGGAATATTATAAACAGTTGATCCAGGATGCCGGTGCAGAAATAGAGATTATCTTTGCCAATAATCCAAAGGCTATTTTACCTTACACAAAAAATATCCTTACTTGCGACATTCACACCCGTCAGAGAACAAAACGTATCCTGAAAGCAAATGGCGCTGAAAAAGTTTATGCTTTGGATGATATCATGACTCACAGCATTAACGGCAGCGGCTACAATGATGCTTATGGATTACTGGGGTCTAACAAAGCTACAGAAGAAACGGTTAAACTCTTCCCTATCAAGTGTGACGAAGTAGTAACTGCAATCCACACAGCTATGCTGGAAAAAACCGGGAAAAATGTAGAAGTTATGGTATACGGCGACGGTGCTTTCAAAGATCCTGTAGGAAAGATCTGGGAACTGGCTGATCCGGTTGTTTCTCCTGCTTATACTTCCGGACTGGAGGGAACTCCCAACGAAGTAAAACTGAAATATCTGGCAGATAATGATTTTGCTGATCTGTCCGGTGATGAACTGAAAGACGCTATTAAAAACTACATCCACGAGAAAGATGAAAAAGCTGCCAGCCTGAAAGGAACTATGGTTACACAGGGTACTACCCCAAGACGTCTTACCGACCTTCTGGGTTCTCTGGCCGACCTGACTTCCGGCTCCGGAGATAAGGGAACACCTATCATCTACATTCAGGGATATTTCGACAATTATACAAAATAAATGTTGACCTTGATATCATAAAATGCTTTTGGTGTCAACAGCTTAATTTCTAAAATGAAATCTCTCCGGAAAATCAATAGAACAATTGGTTTTCCGGAGAGATTTTTCTGTCTGTATGAATCATGAAAATCTCTTCAAAATCCCCCAACTTTTCCTTGCTTTTTCATTCAAAAGATGTATAATGAATATCGGTTGTGTATTTTAGAACTTTATGTTTTATAATATTAAACTTTTAACCTTGAAAGAGATAAAACACAACTAAAAGTTTAATTAAAATAAACAGAGGAGGCGGAGGTTTGGATATCGGCAAGAAATTAAAGGAACTGCGCCTGCAAAATGATCTCACTCTGGGCGATCTGGCATCCAGAAGTGAACTGACCAAGGGTTTTCTTTCTCAGGTTGAACGCAATCTGGCAACTCCCAGCATTGCTACTCTGGAAGATATTCTGGAAGCTCTTGGCAGCAGTCTGTCGGATTTTTTCCACGAAGAGGAAGAAACAAAAGTGGTATTTTCCACTGAAGATTTTTTTGTGGACGAACAGGAGGATTATCGTATCGAATGGGTAATTCCCAATGCTCAAAAAAACCAGATGGAGCCTATTCTTCTTACGATTCATCCTCACAAAAACAGCCACGAAATTCTGGCTTTTCACGGTGAAGAATTCGGCTACGTTATGAAAGGCGCCATAACTGTAATCAGGGGAACTAAAAAGTATAAGGTGAAAACCGGAGGAACTTTTTATATGGATGGAAAAGTCAGCCATCACCTGTACAATCATGGCAGCACTGATGCAAAAGTGTTGTGGATCACCACACCACCCATGTTCTAAAAGAAAAAGGAGGGAGGAACTGCACAATGGAAGAAAAAAAGATTATAGAATTTCGGAATATTGTGAAAAACTTTGACGGACAGATTGTTCTGAAAGGTATTAATCTGGATATTTATGAGAAAGAATTTGTGACACTTTTAGGTCCCAGCGGCTGCGGAAAGACTACACTGCTGCGGATTCTTGGAGGATTTCTTGATGCGGATGAGGGAAAGGTGATTTTTGACGGGGAAGATATCACAAATAAGCCCCCTTATGAACGGGAATTAAATACCGTATTTCAAAAATACGCTCTGTTTCCTCATTTAAGCGTATATGAAAATATCGCTTTCGGACTGAAATTAAAGAAAGTCAGCAAGGATATCATCGACCAGAAAGTGATGAAAATGCTGAAGCTGATCGGATTAGAGGGTTACGAAAACAAAAACACCACTTTACTTTCCGGCGGTCAGCAGCAGCGTGTAGCTATCGCCAGAGCATTGGTCAATGAACCTAAGGTGCTTCTTCTGGACGAGCCTTTGGCGGCTCTGGATCTGAAGCTTCGAAAAGAAATGCAGTATGAGCTGAAAAGAATTCAGCAGGAAGTAGGAATCACCTTTATTTTTGTTACTCACGATCAGGAAGAAGCTCTTACCATGTCTGATAAAATTGTAGTCATGAATAACGGTGAGATTCAACAGGTAGGCTCTCCTCAAGATATTTATAACGAACCGTCCAATCGCTTTGTAGCAAACTTTATCGGTGAAAGTAACCTGATTCCCGGTGTGATGCTGGAAGATTACAAAGTTCAGTTTGACGATAAAATCTTTGACTGTGTGGACTTTGGATTTAAAAACGGCGAAAAAGTAGATGTGGTAATTCGTCCGGAAGACATTGATATTGTAGATGTAAAAGACGGAAAAATGACCGGAGAGGTATTGAGCGTTCTCTTTAAAGGCGTTCATTATGAAATCATTGTGGAAACTGTTCCCGGTACCAGCGTCACTGTAGATATGCGGGTAATTCGAAACCAGGATGTCACCAGTGAAGACGGCACAGAAAAAATCAGCGCCAATAATTTCTATGTGGATGTGGATGATGTGGAAACTTTGGATGATAAGGAAATCATCGCTCTCTCCAATGCTCACGCATGGAATGTGGAAAGCGATGAATACGTTTCCATCGCCAAAGTAGAATATGATATTCACAAAGAAGAAGGTCTTTATCCTGTTACCTTCACTACAGGAAATGGCACGAAAATAGAGCGAATGATCTTCGTCGTTGACCAGCCTTTCGTGAAAAATGAAAAAGCAAATGAAGCGGTTATGGCTTTTAATTTCCAGAAAACCGTAGACGAGATTCAGGAATCCCAGGCTCTTGATACAGATCTGAAAACCTGGGCAAATGCACAGGGATGGAAATTAAGCGATGAAAATACAAGTGTAGACCTGAGTGTGGATTATGATTTTGATCCGGAACATATCACCGAAGGAGTATATAAGATTACTTTCTGGACCACAGGACGGGAACTGAAAATCCACACCACAGATTATTCTGAAGAAGGTCAGGAGGTCGGCCTGACATTCTTCCCGGAAGACATTCATGTTATGTCTAAGGTGGGTTACTGATGAAGAAATTTTCTCAGTTAGCTCTTCCCTATATTGTCTGGGCGATTTTAATGCTGGTACTCCCCATGGGACTGATCGCAGTCTATTCTTTTATGGAACATGGAAACAGCATTATTCCCTTTGGATTTACGCTGGAGCATTATATTAATTTTTTCACCGACCATGATTTTCTTATGATTCTCTGGCGTTCCATCTGGATTGCCGTAAAAACCACATTGATTTGTTTGTTTTTAGGCTATCCTGTGGCATATTTTATTACAAAAACCAGTGAAAAAACTCAAAATCTCCTGATTTTGGCTATCACCATCCCTATGTGGATTAATATGCTGGTAAGGACTTATGCATGGATCGGTCTGTTAAGCGATGGCGGTCTGATTCAGAAAATCTTAAGTCTGTTTGGTCTGGGAAACAGAGAACTTCTGTACACAGAAGGAGCCGTTTTGTTGGGTATGGTATATAACTTCCTTCCTTTTATGATTCTGCAGATTCAAACTGCATTGAGCAAAATGGATACTTCTTTGTTGGAAGCCAGTGCTGATCTGGGAGCAAATCCCGTGCAGACATTTCGCCGGGTAACCCTCCCTCTGTCTCTTCCAGGCGTGATCAATGGCATTACTCTGGTATTTCTGCCCTCTGTCAGTTCTTTCTTTATTCCCAAGTTGTTGGGAGGAGGACAGTATTTCCTCATTGGAAATATGATTGAAAACCAGTTTATTACCGTTGGAGAATGGAATTTCGGAAGCGCTATCTCTATGATCATGGCAATTATCATGATGCTTCTGATGATGGCAGTACGGAAAGTTGAAATACGAAACCAGGGCGGAAAGGAGGAGTAATCTCATGAAAAAAAAGAAAAATCCATTGGGTAAATTATTATTGATTCTTGTGATTGCTTTCTTCTATCTTCCTATTCTCTATATGATTGTATTTTCCTTTAATGACGGAAAATCATTAACCAGTTTTACCGGATTTTCCCTGCGCTGGTATCGCCATATGCTGGAATCCGGAGATATGATGGAAGCTCTGTATACAACATTCAGTGTTGCATTGATTGCCACTTTTGTCTCTACCGTGGTGGGAACCATCTCCGCTATCGGACTTAGTAAGTCAAAAAAAATCATTCGCAATCTGGTGGAACAGATAAATAATTTTCCCATGATGAATCCTGAGATTGTAACCGCTATCGGTTTCATGCTGTTATTTATCACCTTCCGGATTGAAAAGGGATATATGACTATGCTTCTGGCACATATTGCCTTTTGTATTCCCTATGTGATGCTTTCCGTCATGCCAAAAATCCGTTCACTGGACCCCAATCTGGCTGACGCCGCCATGGATTTGGGAGCCACCCCCTGGCAGGCTCTGGTAAAAGTTATCGTACCGCAGATTGCTCCCGGAATCGTCTCCGGCGCTCTGATCGCATTTACCATGTCTGTGGACGACTTTATTATTTCTTACTTTGTCACAGGCCGGGGTGTAAAAAACCTGAGTATTATGGTCTACACCATGAGTAAAAGAGTCAACCCCAGTATTAATGCTATTTCCACCCTGGTAGTAGTTATTATTACTATTGCTCTTCTGCTCATCAACATTGTTCCCATGTTTACGGCAAAACGGGCCAAACGGGAAATTCCCGGAAAAAGATGGGTATTCCCTACTGTCGCTTTTCTTTTAATTGCAGCAGTTTTGGGAACCTCCATTGTCCGCTTCACAAAAACAGGAAAAGAACGTCCTTTTGAAGGGCAGACACTTCACGTTTATAACTGGGGCGAATATACCGGTGAAAATATCCTTTCTAATTTCGAAGAACAAACCGGCGCTACTGTAATCATGGAGTTATTTGATTCCAATGAACAAATGTATATTAAGGTAGCAAACGGAGAAGCTTATGACATTCTGGTTCCCAGTGATTATATGATTCAGAGATTGATTCAGGAAGATTTACTGCAAAAACTGGATCAGGATAAACTAACTTGTATGGACTTACTGGCAAAAGATGTCAAAGGTCTGCCCTACGATCCTAAAAATGAATATTCTGTTCCTTATTTTTGGGGAACGGTGGGAATCGTCTATGATAAGACAAAAGTGGATGAAAATGATCTAAAAGAACAGGGATTTAATATTTTCCTGAACGAAAAATACAAAGGAGATATTTACCTCTACGACTCTGAAAGAGATTCTTTTATGATGGCTTTAAAAGCATTAGGCTACTCCATGAACACAGAAAATGAACAGGAAATCCAGGAAGCTTACGACTGGCTGGTACAATGTGTACAAACTATGGAACCGGAAATCGTGACGGATGAGATCATCGATAATATGGCTCAGGGCAGAAAAGCCATGGGACTGATATATTCCGGAGATGCAGCCTATGTGATGAGTGAAAATGAAAATATGGGCTTCTATATGCCGGAAAGCGGTACAAATATCTGGTCAGACGCCATGGTAATTCCTAAAAACGCTAAAAATCCAGATCTGGCGCACGCTTTCATCAATTATGTATCTGATTATGAAGGCGCTTATGATAACTCCAGTTATGTAGGATATACTTCTGCCAACGAAGAAGTCATGTCCGTTCTCTCCGGAGAAGGCGGTGATTATGAAGGAATCAATGCCTACCTGCCAAGAACAGGAAATGAAAAAGATGAAGTTTTCGTCTATAATGAAAAGATAAAACAGGTAATCAGTAATTTATGGAGCCGTGTAAAAATTGCGGCCAGCAACGCATAACAAGAAATCAGAATAAAAATAAGGAGTTGTGGCTTTATTCATATCCAGAATATTTAAAGCAACAACTCCTTATCCTTTATTCAGCTATTATCTGTAAATGATATCCTCCCGGCCCGGACCATTGGAAATCATTGTGATCGGGAAACCAATCTTTTCTTCTATAAATTCAATATATTTGCGGCAATTCTCCGGAAGTTCCTCATATTTTCTGATACCCCGAATGTCACATTTCCATCCCGGAAGCACCTGATATACCGGTTTTGCTTTTTCCAGTAATGTGGTAGTGGGGAAATCTGTGGTTACTTCTCCATTGATCTCATATCCCACACAAACAGGAATCTCTTCCAGATATCCTAAAACATCCAACACAGTAAACGCTACATCCGTAGTTCCCTGCACACGGCATCCATATTTGGAAGCAACTACGTCAAACCATCCCATTCTTCTTGGACGTCCTGTAGTAGCGCCGTATTCTCCACCATCGCCGCCTCTTCTTCTCAGTTCATCTGCTTCTTCTCCGAAGATTTCAGAAACAAAAGCTCCTGCCCCTACAGCGCTGGAATATGCTTTGCAGACAGTAATAATTTTCTTAATCTCATACGGAGGTACTCCGGCTCCGATAGCACCATAAGCTGCCAATGTAGAAGAAGACGTAACCATCGGGTAAATCCCATGATCCGGATCTTTCAAAGAACCAAGCTGTCCTTCCAGAAGAATTTCTTTTCCTTCTTTTAAAGCATTCCAAAGATAAAGAGATACGTCACATACATAAGGTTCTACCATCTTTTTGTAACTTCTCAGTTCTTCCATAATATCTTCCGGCTTCAATAATGGTTTATGGTAAAGATGCTCCAACGTTACATTTTTAGTTTCACAGATTCTTTCTACTTTTTCCTGTAACGCTTCCTCATCAAATAATTCGCTTACCTGAAAACCGATTTTAGCAAATTTATCTGAATAAAAAGGTGCAATTCCTGACTTTGTAGACCCAAAAGATTTACCGCCCAGACGTTCCTCCTCATACTGGTCAAACAAGATATGATAAGACATCACCATCTGCGCCCGATCCGAAACAAGAATCTTCGGCGCAGGAACTCCTTTGTCCACAATTCCCTGAATCTCTTCAAACAATAACGGTATATTTAAAGCTACGCCATTGCCAATCACACTTGTGGTATGATCATAAAAAACACCGGAAGGAAGTGTGTGCAATGCAAATTTGCCATAATCATTTACAATTGTATGACCTGCATTTGCTCCTCCCTGAAAACGCACGATAATATCCGCTTCTTTCGCCAGCATATCCGTGATTTTTCCTTTACCTTCGTCTCCCCAGTTTGCTCCAACAACTGCTTTAATCATGTATTTACCTCCTGATGGGTTCATTTGATTTTGACACAGTGGTATTATACACCTTTTCTCTTATAAGTAAAACTTATTATTACTTATAAAACGTTTGTAATTATAAAATATATTAATAAATCTGATGTCAGGGGCAAAAGGTCATAAACCACGTTGCGCTTGCACATAAGTAGTTTTATGCCTTTATGCATTCCAATACTTAGCAATCTCTTCCCGTATAATGCTCACATACCGGCGCGCCTTGGAAATATCTTTATTGATCGTATACACATCTCTCTGGGTGATTTCCAGTTTACACCCCTTTGCAGCTTCCAGCGTAGTATCAATATGTTGACGAAACGCTTCTTCATCCAACTGTGTTCCCACACCCAAAAAATTAGGACTTGGCTTCCTCTGATAAATTACTTTACTTCCCTGTAATCGTTCTCCCATGAACTTTTCATCACACCATGGAGAAATAGAAACTTTTCTGAGATTTTCCAATTTACTGATGCATCTGTCCCAAATAGGATGTACCGGTTCACAACATCCATACGATAACATACCGTATTGCTCTGAAATCTTCTTATAACAGGGGAAAATAAATTCCTCATACATTTCCGGTGAAATCCCCACAGTCTCCTGAGAATCCATAAAGCCCCACACATCTTTGGGCGTGAAAATTTTCTTTCCTATCTGGTCATATCCCGGCAATTCCTTTGTAAATGCCCATGTTCCCTGTCCAACCCCTTCGTAAGATACCGTAGGTAAAATCAGATGTTTTTCCTCTAAGAATTTATAATACGCCAAAGTATCCTCTGCAATACGATCCATCATTTCTTTAAATAGTTCCGGATAGTCATACATATTGAACATCATATTTTCCATACTCATAAAATGGACAATCATCTGCGTCGGGACACTGTACAGACAATTCATTCCCATCCGCACCGGAAGAATATCCCCGATAGCTTCCTGTATGGCGTCATATTTTTTCTGGGTACTTTCCAGATTCACTCCAAAAGCAGTAGGTTTCAGTTTCTCATAATCCTCTTCCAGATCTTCCACCATGGAAACAAAATGATGACCCACACTTTCACTATTTCCCACTGTGGTATGCTCTACCTCAATCTTAATATCAAACAGACGGAAAAAAGTATCATAAGTCACCTGATAATAATCCGGCGTCACCCGGTCATCATCAAACAATTCCTGATTCTGGAAATTCTCATATAATTTTTCTTCTACCTGTCTGGCAAAGTCTCCCTCACATCGTAATCTTTCCGGCATATACTCATCCTGAAAAGTTCCTGCTTCCAGATGAATCATAGGCCGATCTCCCCGGAGGGCATTGTGCTGATACCATTCGGCAATTCTTTTTTGATTTTCCTCCTTGTGATGGAACTCTAACTGCTTTTTTGCCAACTCTCTCAAAATCTGACGATCTTCCATAGAAATTTCATATTTCATATCCGACTTCCTCCCATATTTTAACCTTTTACAGCGCCCGCTGGAACTTTCTTCATTTCATGGACTATATTCCACACTTTTATTCTTTTTCACTCCAACAAAAAAGAGCGTCACAAGTCTTTATGTAACACTCTTCTTTCTCCATACCTCATGAGTAATGGTATGTATCACTATTCTTATATTCCTTTGGTGACATTCCCACAATCTTTTTGAATATCCTGGAAAAATAATATTGGTCTGCATACCCCATCTTCTGAGCCACCTCATACACATAAAAATCTGTTGTACGCAGCATTCGGCACGCCCGCTTCATTGTGAACTACCCATTGTCTAAAGCCAATGGGCTTCCTGCTTCATCGACCTCGTAACCTACTATCTCCACAGGCGTTAATTCGGGCAGTTCCTGCCCTATATATGCTTCTTTTATGCTATTTGCCTTAATCCTTCTGCCAG
>JAXEUM010000022.1:0-12475 GCA_034114925.1 Oliverpabstia sp. | reverse complement strand
AATCACGTCCTGTGAACAAAGAAAAAGTTCTTACCACTTCTCAGGCACTTAATCTGCTAAGGCAACGAGGTTATCTCATCAAGGATGATCCTTCACCTGCTTCCTGATTAGGTGTTGCGTTAATATTCAATTTTCAGCCACCATATGATGGCTTATTTGTGATGTTCAAATTTATACTCTATCTGCTACCTCTTTGTTTCAAACTTTTTCCTCCAATATATAAGTAGAATTACGCCTTGTTCTATAGAACTAATTTAGCATATTTCTATTATCATGAAAAGACACTTTACAACTTAAAGCTGAATAAAAGGTCAAAAAAAGAAGAGCTACTCGCTCTTCCCAGTTTGTCATATCACTCTTCCAATAATGTGTGAATTACTTTGATGATTTTTTTCTGCTCTTTGATCGGAAGTTTTTCAATTTTTTCTGTCAGCTCATTGGTAACACCTGTAACTGAATGTGCCACAACATCAATCAAAAGAGTATCTGCTGAAACATCTAATGCATTTGAAATTGCAACAAAGGTATCCAATTTTGTAACTTTCAAGCCTCTCTCTATTACACTCACATGCGTTGGACTTAAATTTACTAATGCAGCCAGTTCCTCTTGCGTGAGATTTTTTGCTTCTCGTGCTGATTTGATTCGCTGTCCTACTGCTTTCAAATCCATCGTAACACCTCCTCCAGAACGAATAATCGTTCTGAATTTAGTATACTTGTGGATATCTTAAATATACAGAATCGCAAAGCCAAGTTCTAATTCTACAGAACTATATTCAAAATTTTTCTTTGCATTTTCGTAAAAAAGCGTTATGATTGAATCAGTTAAATCAAAGGAGGTATCAAATCATGAAATCACATAAATACTGGTCCTTAGGCGCACTTTTCTGTATGTTGGGATGCATTTATTCTGGAATCAAAAAATCTATGACTACACATAAATACTTTGCCTATTCTTCATTGCTTTGTATGGGCATGTCCATTTATTCCGGTCACAAACTGGTTTCTCCAAAGAAGAAAAAAATCACTGAATCAAATAATAGTGAGAATAGTTAAATAAAAAATTGACCTTTATTCATCAAAGACAAAGTTGCTGGAGAATATTTTTCTCTCCAGCAACTTTCTTTATCTTTAAGCCATTGAGATACAATACTGTCCAATCAGCTTCATCCAACTATTATATTTATTCTTTTCACACACCTTTCGGCAAATTTCATTCTCCATCAATACACAGAACATCTTATCATAATCAAATGCCCAAACAGCACCATTCACATGGTTTTCCACTGCTTTCTGATCTATGCTTTTCAAGCGTGTGACCATTTTTTCAATTTCTCCATTTCCCAAGTTACCGATATTTTTGCAGATAAACCGAAAGAAATTCAACGTTGCATATTCATCATGCCAATGGAACTCTTCTGGATTGTTTTTAATTTTACTGGCTCTCAGCTGTTCTTTGATTATCTGAGCAGCTACACCTTTCATCGAATCTTCGTATCTCATATTATTCACCTACTCTTCCTCAACGCCCAGTGACGGTTTAAATCTTTTATCCTTTGCCTGCGGTACCACAATCTCATAAAAATAAAATCCTAAATACCCAAGTGCCTGCTTCTTCATTTTATAAAAAGAAGTCCTGCCTATTCCTAACTCCTGTTGTACTTCCACATCTGTCTTATTATAATGACTGCAAAAACAGGAATGAAGGATTTCACTGAGCATCACACCATTCGGTGCATAGAACTTCACCAAAGTCATTCCCCGATAGATCATGTCCGACAATCCATAAATAATCATCAGATTATTCATCTCCCGGTGCATCTTTGGCACATTCAGCTGGTTGTTATAAATGCTCAGATAACTCAATGCATATGCCATATCTTCATTGATTTTCTCCTGGCATTCCATATCCAGTTCTTCTAACACAATCTGATTTTCCAAAATCAATTTCTGATAGCTTGTCATCAATTCTTTAATATCAGCATAATGTCTTTCGATTGTAACTTCCAGATAATCCTGTGCATGACTTGCCATCTGGAAGGTAATTTCTTTCATTGATTTAATTGCATAATCTCTGTCTGTCATCAGTTTCAAAATCTCCTTATCATCATCACACTAACTGGCGGTCTTTCAGCCCAGTTCGCTTTCCCCATGATTTTGATGGGAAGCAATTACTTACTACAATTTGCAGAAGCAGATATCCAAAAGGCATTGTGGGAGCTGCCTTTGCTGACCGGAATCCATCTTCTTATATAAAACCTGCAGGAATATAAAGGGAAAGTGACTATCCCTGCCGGTTAATAATCCAAATAATATCGTCTATACTTATCTCTCCTTATGCTGTTTTTCTCTCCATAAACCATTTATCCACTTCATAAAACAAGTGACTTTCCTGCCCCTGTATCATACAGGTGTACATCATTCCTACACCGCCTGCCTTTCTGCTGGCACATCGCTCGATTTTCAAAATTCTGTCGATGTTATATTTTCTTCCATCTTCCCATGTAAAAAATATGGGAACCAGTTGTCCGTCTTTCCGGAACTCTGCCACTACATCTACATATACTTTATTCATGCCGACACCTCACTATAAAATCTCGATTGCTCTTGGCGATGCCGGAATCCTTCGGATATATCCATTTAGCTCCAACTGCTTGATTCTGGAAAAAGCAGATGATATTGATCTTACTCCGATCATTTTTCCAAATTCCCGTACTGTCGGCGGATATCCATGCTCCTTCGTATAATCCAAAATACACTGATAACTTTCTTTCTGTTTTCTGGTTAATGCTTTTTTCAAATCTATCCCTCCAATTACCCATGAAAATAACTGTGTGGATGGACCGTGTGCGTACCAGCGTCTAAGTGGGATAAGACTTTATCCTGGTACATTGCCGCTCGCTGTATACTGAAATATCCAAACCGTCGTCTGATCTCATCTACAGTACGATCCAGCTTCTCTAACTTTTCCTTTTTCTCCTGATTTCCAAATAAATCCAACTGCACGAGAATATCATCTAACACAAGATCCGCAGCTCGGATTCCCAGGCTTCTAATGGGATGTTCCCATTTGTAATTATCTTTAAATAGCTGAAATGCTGCAGTTACAATCTCATTTGTAATATTCGTTGGCTGTCGTAAATGTATCTGTCTGGAAAAACTATACAATCCATTATCTCGAACTGTAATTTCTACTGTTTTGCATTTAAATCCATGTTTCCGCAATCGTGCAGCTACACTTTCTGCCAATGCTATTTGAATGATCCAAACATCCAGATCATTTTCCAGATCTCTCGGTGTTGTGGTGCCATTACCTATCGACTTTACTGGTGCTTCATACCCTTCCTTGCAAACCGGATCTTCATCCCAGCCATTTGCGAAAGCCCATAATACATTTCCTATTTTTCCAAAATGGCTCTCTAACAACTTTTCGTCTGATTCCGCAAGTTGCCCGATTGTCCGGATTCCAAGTTTTTGCAATTTCTTATTTGTCTGCCTTCCGACATAAAGCAAATCTGATGCTGGAAGCTGCCATATCCTGTCTTTATAATTTTCTCGATTAAACTCTGTGATTGCATCCGGCTTTTTGTAATCTGAACCAAGTTTCGCATAAATCTTATTCCAGGAAATTCCAACACTTACTGTTACTCCAAGTTCATATTTAATCCGATGGCTGATTTCTCTCGCAATCGTCATTCCGCTTCCTTTTAGATTTCCACTGTCTGATACATCCAGCCAGGCTTCATCAATTCCATATGGCTCGATCTTGTCCGTATACTCTGAATAGATTTCTCTTGCCATCTGCGAAAATCGCAAATACAAGTCCATCCGTGGTGGTACAAATATGATTTCCGGGCAAACCTGTTTCGCCTGCCATAATGCCATTCCGGTTTTTACTCCCTTTTTCTTGGCAATATAATTTGCTGTCAATACAATTCCATGTCTGGCTTCCGAATTGCCACCGACTGCCAGAGGCATTCCGGCAAATTCCGGATGATGCAGCATTTCTACACTGGCATAAAAACAGTTCATATCACTATGCAGGATCACACGCTCACTCAAACTTTTCACCTCCCAGCTGTTTCCTTCAACATGATGTCTTATCAATTTCTGTATGTTTAGTATATATCGACATTTCGGAGATAGTCAAGTAACATCTTGGTTGTATTTTCTCCATTTTGGAGATTATTGTTGATTTTATTTCTAACATACGGTATAATGCATATAGAAAATTCAAATAGAAATGAGGCGAACAAATGCGTGATTTCGGGGAAATATTAGCAGAAAATAGAAAAAAGAAAGGATACTCTCAATCAGATCTGGTAGACCTGCTTTCTCAGGAAGGTATTCAGGTCACTACAAAAGCAATCTCCAAATGGGAGACCAATGCACGAGAACCAGCTTTACATGTTTTCCTGACACTTTGCCAGTTACTTGATATCGAAGATATATATGAATCCTTCTTTGGAGAAAACCCATATAACATTATGAGTGGATTGAATGAAGAAGGCAGAAATAAATTGATTGAATTTGCTGATATTTTGAAAGCTTCTAAAAAGTTTTCTCCACTGTCTGCAAAAATTATCCCATTCCATCATCCTGTAGAAATTACCTGGGAACCAGTTTCTGCTGGTACTGGAAATTACCTGGAGGATTCTGTAAAAGAAACCTATGATGTAGGACACCTTGCTCCTGAGCAGACTGACTTTGGTGTACGGATTTCCGGTGACAGTATGGAGCCACTTTATCATACAGACGATGTTGCATGGATTCAGAAAAAAGATTCTCTTGCTAATGGTGAAATTGGAATCTTCTATCTCAACGGCAATACTTACATCAAGGAATTACACGATGAGCCAGATGGTGTTTATCTGATTTCTTTAAATCAAAAATATCGTCCTATCCAGGTTTTGGAATCTGACTCTTTTAAGATTTTTGGAAAAGTAATCGGGAAATGCAAAGGTGCAGAAATTCCGGGATTCCATTAGATTTCAACAGCAGGTTCATGATCCTGCTGATAACAATAAGCAAAGGAAGTGATTGAATGGCAATCAATAATACACTAAAAGATATTCGTGAAGAACGGAATCTCATTCAAGCAGATTTGGCTGAAGCCATAGGTTCCTGCAGCCAGACTATAGGCCGCATCGAACGTGGAGAACGTAATCCCTCTCTTGAAATTGCAATCCGGCTGGCACATTACCTGAAAGTGCCTGTAGAAGATATTTTTCAAGTTGAAGACTGAAGCACAACAGCCGGAAAACCGAGGAGTAAAATCCCCGGTTTTCCTTTTGCTCAAAAATTAGTGTAATCCTTTTACGAAATCTACTGCGTTTTTCATATCTTCTTCATTCGGATGGCCTTTAGCAATACCTCCAACCAGTTTAAATGGTCCGAATGTGTCATACCCTTTACAGCCAAATTTTCCAACCACACTGGCATGTTTTTTATCCAAAATCTGCTCTATGGATTTATAATTCGCACTTCCACCATAAGTACAGATCAGAAATATCTTTTTGTCGTCCGGTAGATTCTTCTCTGCAAATCCCAATATCGACTGATGAAATTTTGAAAAATAGATTCCTGATGCAAACCCAATCATATCATAACTGCTCAGGTCTGCATCTGGCTGTTTCACAGCATCAATCAAATCCACCTGACCTTCTTCTGCAATCCTCTTTACTAATTTTTCTGTATTTCCATGATGCACAGATGCGTATACTATCGCTGTTCTCATTTTTCTTCCTTTCTGTCTGCTCCGTCAATCAGGTCATAGCTCATATCCAAAAAGTCCAATGTCTTCGCTTCACTGACTGAACCATCCAGTAAAATCGTGATCCAGTGCTGTTTATTCATATGGTATCCTGGTAAAAATCCATAAGTCTGAATAATCATGCTAGTCATTTCTGGATCGCACTTTACATCCATGATGTCAACCAGATTATTTCCCTCTAATCCCAGTTTCGATTTTTCAACCGTCATGATCACTGCATACCATTTCCCATTTTTATGTCGAAGTACTGCACTGTCCGATAATTTACTCCATAAATATTCCGGCATTGTGCCATACTGTTTCTGCACATATTCAAAAATTTCTTCTTTCTTCACAATCTATTCAACTCCTGATTTTTCTGATATCTTGCCCATAATCATACCACATTTTCGTATCCCATACTACCTGCCAAATTCTTTTGCATTTTCCCAGTTCTCCTGACTTTAACTAATAGAGGGGTAAAACAGCAAGGACAGGAAGTGAGGATACACTTCCGGGAAATCCCAATTTAGTGAACCCTGCCCTAAATTGAAAAAACGCTGAAAGCAACGATACTACTGTCCTCTCAGAAAGGAGAACCCGCCAATGGCTGAAAGAAAGAGAAACAAAGAAATCCATTTCTATGTCACCGAAGAAGAACGAAAGTTAATCCGCAGGAAGATGATAGAATCAAAGACAAAAAACATGGGAGCTTATCTGCGCAAAATGGCAATCGACGGTTACATCGTCAACACAGATACCACTCCACTGAAGAAACAGTATGAGGAAATGCACAAGATTGGTGTAAATATCAACCAGATTGCAAAAAAGGTAAATACCACCGGAGATCTATATCCGGAAGAAATGCAAGAATTGAAAGAGATGGTAAAAGAAATATGGCATATCTTAAAATCTTCCCCATTAAAGTAACAGACAAGAAAGCTCTAGACTATATTACAAATCCAGATAAGACAGATGAAAAACTGTTAGTTTCCAGTTTTGGCTGTTCCTCGGAAACTGCAGATCTTGAATTTTCTATGACAAGAGAAATGGCAAAAAAGAATGGAATGGACAAGGGTGATAACCTGGCATTTCATCTGATCCAGTCATTTAAGCCTGGAGAAGTTGATGCCGAAAATGCCCATCGCTTAGGGCAGCAATTTGCTGACGAAGTACTGAAAGGAAAATATGAATATGTGATCAGTATCCATGTTGACAAAAATCATATCCATAACCACATCATCTTCAACGCTGCAAGCTTTGTTGATCATCACAAGTATGTTTCCAATAAGCGGAGCTACCATAAAATCTGCCGGATCAGTAATCGCATTTGCCATGAAAACGGACTTGCCACCAGTATGCCAACCGGAGAAAAAGGTAAAAGCTATAAAGAGAATATGGAATATCATCGTGGCACCAGTTGGAAAGCCAAGCTACGTGTTGCAGTTGATAAGGCAATCTGGTCTTCCATCAACTATGAGGAATTTCTACAGAAAATGCAGTTAGCCGGATATGAAATCCGCCAAGGAAAGCACCTGTCATTCCGTGCACCGGAACAGCAGAACTTCACTTATATGAAATCTCTCGGAAGCTATTATTCCGAAGAAAATGTTCGCATCCGTCTGGCTAAAAATCGTAGCAAAGTAAAAACTCCAAGACATCTGTCCAGAGAAGCTCGCTTGTATATCAATATCTCCACTTATGTCACAACTGGAAATCGAGAGGGATTTGAACGATGGGCAAAGCTCAATAATCTAAAAGAGGCAGCCCGCACCTTCAACTATCTTTCCGAAAATAACCTGCTGAATTATGAAGATTTCCAGCAGCATGTTTCTGACATTGAAGCTTCTGTTAAAGCGGCTGATCAGAGAATAACACAAGTCAACAATAATCTGAGCAGACAGAAAGTCATTCAGAAACACTGTGATTCTTACCGGCTCTGCCGTAAAGTGATTGAAGATTGCAAATCTGCAAAAAATCCAAAAGCATACCGCAGTAAGCATCAGGCAGAATACCAACTCCACGATTCACTAAAAAAAGAGCTTCAGGATCTCGGTGTCACCAAAATCCCAAGCTCTAATAAAATCCAGAAGCGAATTGAAAATCTTGAATGTGAACAGACTGCTACTGTCCGGGAAAAACAGGAATTACAGAAAAAGCAGAATACACTGGAGATCATTCAGCAGAATTTCACTGCACTCCTCGATGCTCCAGAGATCAGTTCTGACTTACTTCCGGCAAAACGGGAACCTGTTTCAGTCACAAGAGATAAATAAAAATTGCACTGACAACTCAATTATTCTCTTCCAAATCTTCCCAAGGTTTCAGACCCATTTCCTCCCGGGTGACACCATACGGTGCACCTCCGGAGGTATAACCAGCAATAAAGAAAAATCTGTCATCTTGCAAGATTTCTTTTTTAGCCAGATTATCTCTTGTTTCTTTTTTCCGTCTTGCTCGCCTCTGCTGCTTCTTTTGTTTCGCAACAGCTGCTTTTTCTTCCGGCGTTTTCTTATGTTTTTTTGCCATAAGTGTTTCCAGTGTAATCCCACTCTGAATGTCTCTCAGGATACGTTCTTCATAACTCTTTTCACGCTTTTCCATAATTTTATAAAATTCTTCATATTCCGTTTTAGGAGCAAGCGATTGAACTGCTGTAAACAACCTTTTGCATATATCATTCACTTCAGCATCAACCGGCATTCGCTGATTCTCAAGATAAAACTTCAAGTACATTTTGTATATTTTATCTGCTATTGCACTCTTCTGTTTTTGTTTTAAGTCTTTATAGCTTCTGTTGTTCCTCTGCATCTATAATTCCTCATCTGACATCTTTCTCACGTGCCATCAAAAGCATTTTTTCAAAAGATTGAGCGAATCTTTCATCATCTTCCTCCGTCCGCTTCTTCGGTCCCTTGATATGACATTTACGGGAACTTCTTCTGGCTTTTTTATTCAGGTGACGTTCCATTAGCATCTGATCAATATTATCATTCGTGTACCATTTACCTGATTGATGAATAGCATAAGCACCTTTTCCCAATGCCATTGCAGCTACACCGTAGTCCTGTGATACGACAATATCTCCTTTATGGCAGATACTGATCAGTTTATAATCTACTGCATCTGCTCCTGCACCGACAACAACAACTTCGCTATAAGCTGATGACAGAACATGATTCGTATCACACAACAACGTTACCGGAACACTATTTTCTTTTGCGATTTTTTCAATGATTGCAACTACAGGGCAGGCATCTGCATCAACAAATATTTGCATCTTTGCCGGACGAAAAACACAAAACGAAAAAACGCTCCATGCAGATTTGATCCTTGCAGGTATCACACAACTTATTACCGTTGTTCTTGCAGACAAAATTCATCATCATGAATATATTCGCAGTTTGAAACCACTCATTGCTTAGGCTTACCAGCTTAATTAAATCAGAGGTTTATTTAAGTGCGCCCCAAAGTATAAATTAGTCACTCCCCATGTTTAAGTTATATCCCAAATGTAAAGCTCTTTCTTTTTGTGTTCTAAACACAAATAAATCTAACGAGTTTCGCAATTACCTAAATAATACTGCATACTGCCCGAAGATTTCCCTGTTCATCTAAAATCTCTTTCTTCGTGCGTCTGTGCTTGCCCTGCTCATCATAAAACATATTTCTGGTAGCAATTTTCACTTCTGGATGTTCCAGCATTTTCCGTTCGCTGAATACGAGATGAATATGGTAATTGGTCATTTTCTTGTTATGGTGAAGTGCCGCACTGCATTCCACATCGTACCTTTTATGAAAGCTGTCCGTGAAAAGCCTTACCACATCATCTGCCTTGTACTCAACAAAACTTTCCGGAAGTGCAATGATAAACTCCCGTCCTTCAATACACTTCCCAGCTGTTCCGCTTGTATTCAGTGTTATCGTATGGATTATGGCATGGACCAAAAAAGCACTCGATAAAAAGGAGGGGATCCTGATGTTGATCCTCTATGCCATTTATGTTGTATATATCTGTATACGATAAATATGAAAATTGATTCACTGATGTGATAAAATTCTACCTTTATATTGGAAACAGGAAACAGAAAAATCACTTGCCGGCAGATAAATTTCTGCCGGCAAGCGATTTTTATTTTTTCAATTAAAATCCTGTCAATCTGAAAAACATCAATTCATTTGCTGATCCATCGTCTCGTTCCTGTGTCAGCATAATTAACAGAGAGCCGTCATCTAAAAGCTGCATATCTTCCAGCCATGGATAACTGACACCAAATATGTCCTCTGTAGAAATTGCACCTACGTGCGTTCCATCTTTTGCCCAAAATTGTATTTCGCGCATATTTCCATCTGCAGCCACAAAACCATTTTCTGTTTCCGCCATGCCCGTAATGGAACCGAGCTTGTCCGGAGAACTGATATCTTCTCCACCTAATTTCAAAAGCTGATTACCATCATAATCATAAACAACAATTTTTGTGCCTTCATCTTCCGCAGCCATGGATCCGGCAACCATAATATGACTATTCGTGATCTGTACGTCATCTATCATGGAAAACAGTCCCTTGCGTTCTTCATCGTTATTTAATCCGGTCAGTATCCACGGTTCTGCCGTCAGGTTACCGCCTTGATTCGCAATCTTCTGAGTATCACTGTTCACCCAGAAACTGATTCCCCATTCTCCGGATGGATGCATATTCAGATCTCCGTCTACTGTTGTCTGAAGTGCTTTTTTCCCATCTTTTACGCCAATTACATCTCCGATTCCCGGTGAAAGATATAACATTCCACTGCTGTCCCCAGACAAATATTCAAAATCATCGTCTAATTCCATCGAAGAAACGAATTCAAGTCCACTTTCTGAATATTCATAAGTATCCAGTTTATTCTCCAGCAGATGGAATACCTGATTGCCCTGTTTTACAAACTGATGATCCATAATCTGCATAACGCCCTGTGCTTCTTTAAATGGGATATATTCCGGAACGATTGTATAAGAACCTACCATCTGCTCTGCCAATATAGGTTCAAGAGGCTCTCCCTCCCATGGCCATGGTGCGTCTTTATTTCCTTCATCCTCTAATTTCAGCACAATTCCTTCCAGCAATTCTTTGTCAGAATCATCTATTTCCTGTCCTTTTACTCTGATATCATAGGATGTGCCAGACTGTTCATAACGATACATATACGTTTTTTCTATGGAATTACTTTCCGGCATTGCTGTATATTCTGCATTTCCTATTGTTACAGTGTCCATTTTCCCTTCAGCATATGCCTCTAAATCCACTCCAAAGGCAATTAAACTCTTTCGATATGTATATGAATCCTCCTTGGTCGCTTCTATAGAAATAACATTCTCGGATCCATCTGCTGTATCTCCATCAAAAAATCTAACGTAAGAATATTCTTCATCTTTCTTCATATTCTCTTTATCGTAGTTCCATGCCTTTGGATAATACACTGTAAATAAACTTAATTTAAGACTTTCTCTGTCTTTAAATTCTGTTTCTTCCTGCTCTGCTTTTTCCGATTTTTTCTTCTCCGGATTCTTTTTTTGTCCACATGCCGCTATCATCATCATACATATCATGATACACAGCACACACCACAGTTTCTTTTTCATGGCGTCTTCCCTCCTTTCATGATTTCCACATCCTTTTCAGTTATTCACTGTCACTTTTTACACAGTGGAATGTGTAGTAGTCATCATCATCACTGTAGTCTACTTTCAAAGTATCATCGTCATTTATCATCACTATAAGAGATGGATTTTCTGATTCAATCGAACAATATCCCAGTGCAACTGACCATGGGAAAGTCCCAATCTCCTCCCCTTTATAAATAACTGTTACATTACGGTCACTTTTGAAATCAAGACGCAGTGCATCATTGATGTTGTCTACTCCTTCCATAGAAGTCTGAGGTCCGTCTCCTAAAAGTTCTTCCACACTTTCTGCAGCCCACTCACCTATGACTGCATTTTCCTCCTCTGTCAGATAGAGTGCCGGATCCATTGCATCCGTTCCATCCTTTGCAAAAATCACCTTTACTCCCATCTCGAGCATATTATCAAAAGAAATAATATCTTTTCCGATGATTCCCACCATTTCTTCTCCTTCGATGCTCAAGATAAACTGATCATCTTCGACAGACCATTTTCCATTCCCTGTAGTGTCTCCAGCTGAAAAGGAAACTTTTCCGCCATTTTTCACTTCAAATTCAAAATCTCCTCCGAAAACTTCATCTATACTGACGGACATTCCCATCATCTGAGCGGACACCGCTACCCATTTCCCTTCATACGGGTTCTTTTCTCCTGATTTCCCGGAGCCTCCACAACCAGTCAATACTATCATACTGATGATAAGCACTAGTCCAAATAACAAATTCAACTTTTTTCTCATAATCTTCTCTCCTTTCAATTACTTATTATCTAGGCGTTTGCGAAACGCCACAAGCCGCATAAATACTGCATTTTTTGTTACTAAAAATGAAATATGTCTATAACAAATCCACGCAAAAGACCCATCGCAAATGCATGTGTGAATCTCCATGTACTACATCCTCATGCGGAAGAATGATTCACATATATCCAGAAAAGGATCTGCGTGCTTACCCGGGTGTCCTTCGAGGTACCGAAGAATGGGAAAATACTTATAAAATCAGGACTGCGGTTGAACGTGACATCAATCACCTCAAAGAGCATTTATGTCTTGCCGGACG
>JAXEUM010000021.1:0-14312 GCA_034114925.1 Oliverpabstia sp. | reverse complement strand
TGGTAACATATTAACAAATAACGTATTTACTGCCATCATAGACGCTGTGATCAACGCAAATAACACTACCGTAAGTACCATAGAGTAAGATTTTCCAACCCAAATCCCTAACAAAGAAACGGTCGCAACAGAAAAGAATACAATTGCTGCCATATATTCTCTCTTTTTGCACTTTCTATAAACATACTGTGCTGCATATGCTCCTGTCAAATTAAAAATAGGGAGTATCGTAGTAATTAAAATCGAAAAGGCAGGAGAAGTAAAATAAGTTTCCGTAATAAAAGTAGGTACCCAGGTGGTCACTCCATCTTTTAACATTCCATGAATCACCACAGGAAATACCACAGAAATTAGCCCTGCACCAATCAGTAATTCAGACATTTTTCCCTGAGATTTTTGCTTCTCTTGATTATTATTTACTGTTTCTTCGGAAAGATAACCACGTTCCATCGAAAACTTTTCTACTCTTTTAAATCCCCAGAGCCAGACTACTGCCATAGCTGCCAGACAAAGTGCTGCTGTACCAAACACTGCTTTCCAACCGATTAACCACATCACTCCCGCAGCGATCAGATAAGATCCCAGTGTTCCTACTACCTGAGAAGAAACAATATTAATACAAAACTGAATTTTACGACTTCCTTCTAACATTTCCGCAAAAATACGAATAATCGGAGGCCATATCATAGCCTGTGCATATCCGTTGATTCCCCAAATCAAAGACATGAGAATAAAATTTTGTGTGAATCCCATCAAAAGGTTAGCAATTGCCGCTACTCCCAAACCACTAAAAATCATTTTTCCGGGATGGAATTTATCTCCTAAAATCCCATTACACAACTGACCGATTCCATACGCAAAAAAATAAACCATGCTGATAAAGCCGGCTTCACTTTTTGTCAAAACACTTTCCTGGATCATGGCTGTCATAGCAGAAGAATAGTTTAATCTTCCAATGTATGACATGAAATATGCAAACCAACACAGGAAAAATAAAAACAGAGTCATCCTCTGATCATTAATTTTTTTGAACTTTTGCATTGCATTTCCTCCCTTTCCTTTTTTCATTACACCACTATATAGCAAAACCTCTTTTGGGAAAATAGAAAAAACACCGTTTTTCACTAGAGAATTCTACTATCTCATAAAAAACGATGTTTTCTGTTCTAATTTCTATTTTCTTCCCGATACTGAAGCGGTGTCATGCCCACATTCTTTTTAAACACTCTGAAAAAATACTGACTATCCTCATATCCTACCTTTTTTGCAATATCTACCACGCTGTTATCTGACTTAGCCAGTAACTCCTGTGCTTTTTTCATACGCACATCCGTAATAAAATTGACTGCTGATATACCAATCTCCTGTTTGAAAATAGAAGAAAAATAATTGGGACTCATTTCATATCTCTCTGCCAGATCCAAAATAGTAATATTTTCACTATAGTGTTTATAAATATATCGAACTGCCATCTGAATCTTACTTCTTGCACTCACCTCAGCCATCCCATCTGTCTTCATACAATTCATAAGAATTTCTGAGATTTTATGTCTTATTTCCGAAATTGATTGCATATCATCTGGAAGATTCAAATTTATCAATAATTCTTCTGCACTGATATTCTTATTTTCTTTTCCATCACAAAGCTGAAAAATCATATTTAAAATCCGCACCCACATAATTCTCAGATAAGAACTTCCATATTTCTTTACCAGTTCTTCTGAAAAAATCTCACAAAGAAGAGCTTGTATTTTATTCGCTTCGCTTTTCTCCATATATTGTCTCATTAAATGAATCTGAGTTCTCGGAAATTCCTGCTCATTCCAGATAACAATATCCTCATGAAAATAAATATTGGAATTTCCATATATGATTCTCTGATTCAATGCTTCTTTTGCTTCCTGCAATGATCTGCCTCTCATCTGGGTAGTTGCTCTGCTCACTCCAAACGTAAGATATATATCCATTTTATTTTCAAGAACAGAGCGCATTTTTAAAAAGATACGTTCAATTTCTTCTCTCACAGATTTCTCATCTTTTCCCATAAACAGCGCATAGAGGTAATTATGATCAGAAAGGCTATTAACAATAAACTTTTTACACTCAGATTCCAACTCGTAAAAAACATTTTTTATAGAAAAACGTATCAGTTCGTAATCCACCTGCCGAAAATTTGTATTCTCATAACTTTCTTTATTGATTCGTATCATGCAAAAATACATTGTTATTCTATCACTGTTAAAAGTATCCACCGAAGTTCCTGAAAGTTGACATAACCAGTCCACACTCATAATTCTTTCTTCTGTAGTAGACAAAAAAGTATTCATTTCTTTTTCCAAAAGATACTCCTGCTTTTCTCTATCCAATTGTCGTTTCATCCGAACTGCATTTTGTATCTTCATGTTATTTTCCATATCTGCATAAAGTTTCTGAAAAGTATTTTTCAATTCCTCGCTTGATACTGGTTTTAGAAGATACGCTTTTACCCCAAGGCGAATTGCTTTCTCTGCATAAGAGAATTCTGCATAACCACTCAACACTACAAATTGAATATTTTTTTGTATTTTTTTCATTTCCTGTATCAAAGTCAGACCGTCCATATCCGGCATTCGAATATCCGTTACCGTAATATCCACAATATGATTTTTAGCCACTTCTATCGCTTCCATGCCATTGGCAGCTTCAAATATCTCATCAACATCAATTCCCAGATATTCCATCCTGGCTTTTAATCCCTGACGAATCAATTCCTCATCATCTACGATCAATATATTATGTCTCATCCTGTTTTCCTCCTTTAATGATGGGAAGCCATAAAGAAAAACAACTGCCCTGATAAGGATGGCTGCTAATCTTTACCCCATATTCCTCACCACAGGAAAGTTTGATTCTCTGATTTACATTTCTGATTCCTATACTCTTTTTACTATCTTTTTCTATTTTCTTTTCATTAATATATTCATTCAGTTCAGCAACCTTCTCTTCGGGCATTCCCACTCCATCATCAGCAATTTTAATCAACAATTTTTCATCTTGTTCATATACGGAAATCTCCAGCGTACCTGTCCCTGTCAATTCACCCAATCCATGTAAAATTGCGTTTTCTACAATAGGCTGCAAAATGAAACGGAGAATCCGGAATTGGCTCGCATCCACTTCCACATTGTAAAACACTTCGAAACGACTTCCATACCGAATCTTCTGGATAAAAATATAATTCTGTGTATGTACCAATTCCTGTTCCAAAGTAACAAATTCTCCATGATTTTTCCCTAAACTATAACGGAAAATTTCTCCCAGCTTCTGACACATATCACATACTACAAACGCCTGTTTAACGGCTGCTATGGAACTGATGGTTTCCAGTGTGTTATATAGAAAATGAGGATTAATCTGCAACTGCAGATTTCTCAACTGAGTTTCCTTATTTTCTAATTGCTGAATATAATTTGTTTTAATGAGTTGATCCAATTTTACCAACATATGACTAAATTGCTGATCCAACACGGCAATCTCATCATTTCCTTCTATAGGATCCATCAGTGTCATATCTCCCGTTTCCGCTCTCTTAAATTTATTTACCAAACGTTCTACCCTGGAAGAAAAATTACGGCTATAAAAATACGCACAACTCACCACCAGAAGAATCATCACAATCAGCATAGGAGATACAAGGTATTGAATTTCCGTTTTCCTCTCCAACAATTCCTTATTATCAAAAAGGAAAAGAATATGCAGTCCATATTCTTCCAGATTCGTTTCATTCAGCACAAATGTTTCGATTTCTTTCGGCTGTTCTTTGCTGGCAATATCTTCTCGCGTCTTTGAACCTTCCTCCAAATACTGTTTCAGAATGCCGGTTTTTTCCTTATCTGTCGTGTAAAAAACTTCTTTCTTATCATCAAAGATAATCACATCATAACTGGCATCTCCCGAATCTTTCACTGCGGCAGGAGTAAACAACCGCCCCATATTAATATCCAGCTTCACAATGCCCAAATGCTGTCTGTAAAAAGAATTAAAATCAATTTTTTCAATATCTTTTACCAGCGACAAAATACCTTTTTCCTTTATCGGTATCTGATAAGAAAACCACTGATTACAGTTTAACTTTTCCTCATCATACCAAAACTCCCTGGCAGCCTCCCGAAACATAGTCACACTAGAACCATAAACAGGTACCTCCTCCACCATAGAGTACACCATACAGTTATAAATTTCACTTTGTTCCTCTAAAAGAAGAGATTTCGCCACTTCTTCGCTGATGATTTCTCCCCTGCGATAGGGATTATTTTCCTCATCTACCAAAGTATTCATTATCATAGTATTATTTGATATGAATTCCAGACTGTCCTGATATTGTTTCAGTTTTTCTTCTATATTTTTCGTATACTGGGAAGAAATCTGACCATGATACTCCATCATTTCCTCCACTACCATACTTTCCAGTTTTTGAAATAAAAAGCTACTGATAATCAGAATCGGTATCAAACTGATCAAAAGAGCAAATACTACCAACTGCCAGAAAATTGATTTTGAATGTAATGTTTTTTTCTTCATACCGTTCCTCTTTCTATGATGTTGGGGGGCAAAAGATGCCTAACGAATTGCTTCGTGCTATGCACTCCCACAATTCTGCCCCAAATTCGGATATCGTGGGGCAGACGCCCCACTTTTATCCTCATATTGGGGGCGGGTCATAAAGGCATAAAACCACTTATGTGCAAGCACAACGTGGTTTATGACCTTTTGACCCTGGCATCTTTCTATATAATTACCTATGATACCGTAAAAAAATCCACCGATGCAATAGACAAATCTATTGTCATCAGTGGATTTTTCTACACAGTATAATTTCTTCCTGTTTCACCTAACTTCTCTGGAATGGAACAACCCTCGTCAGTGCTTTACTCAAAACTACTGCAAAAGCAATTTTAATCAAATCCGGAATAATAAAAGGAATCACACACATTCCCAGTACAGTTCCCACTCCCATAGTACCGGAATTTCCTCCATACACGATCATAAACCATACCGTACCAATGGCATAACACAAAATCAGTCCTGCCACCATCTGCAAGGCCAGTATCCAATTCTTCTTTCTTCCCGTCAGTTTTTCCATTCCCCACAAGAACAAAGCAGAGGCCAGAAAACCTACGATATAACCGCCGGTAACTCCGGTTAATGCGCCGATACCTCCTTTAAATCCGGAAAACACAGGAATTCCCACTGCCCCCAGCAAAATATAAACCAGTACGGCTAAAGTTCCCCTTTTTCCACCCAATACTCCCACTGCCAGAAACACGGCAAAGGTCTGCAAAGTGAAAGGAACGGCTGTGGGAATAGAAATCCAAGAACATATAGCAATAATCACCGCAAACATTCCGATATATACAAGATCATACGTTTTACCTCTGTTGACTGCTGTTGTTGACATTCTTATTTTCTCCTTCCTTATGTCTCTTCCTGTTCAGACATCTTTTGATCCCTGCATTATAATATCACAATCAATCCCAATTGTCAACTTTGTTTTATTTTAGGTTGACATTTTATTAAGAGTTCATTTTTTTCTTGCATTTTATTTTAAATTCCGATATAATACAGTCTTGTGAGTTAAATCTGATATGCAAGCCTTCCCGCATCAAAACAGGCCGGGGAGGCTTTTTTTACGAAAGGAGACAAAATGGAACAAAACCAATCTTTTATGAAAGAAAAGCCTGTTTTCAAGCTTTTAATATCTATGTCTGTCCCGGTAATGTTTTCCATGCTTATAGGATCTTTATACAATATTGTAGATAGTATCTGGGTGGCAAAACTGGGAACGGATGCTCTTACTGCTGTATCTCTCGCCTTTCCCCTTCAAAATACGATCCTGTCTGTGGGAGTGGGTATGGGAATAGGAATCGGCTCCGTTATTTCCATGAGTTTGGGGGCAGGAAATCGGAAAGAGGCAGATCATGCCGCTTCTTTGGGCGTTGCTCTGGTAATCTTCCACTGCCTGCTGTTTGTTTTGGCTGGAATCTTTATTACCAAACCCTTTTTGCAAATGTTCACCAATGATCCGAAAATCTTAAAGTGGGCCTGCGACTACACGTATATCGTCATGTGCGTTTCTTTTGGGCAGTTACTTCAGATGTGTCTGGAAAAAATATTCCAGGGGATCGGAAAAATGAAAACTACCATGTATCTGATGGCCAGTGGATGTATCATCAATATCGTTCTGGACCCCGTCCTGATTTTCGGATGGTTCGGTTTTCCCGCCATGGGAGTCACCGGCGCTGCCGTTGCCACAGTCATCGGTCAGATTGGCGCTTTGCTTCTCTATGTGATTGTTTGTCTGAAAAAAGATATCGGAGTGACCATCCATCCCCGTTACATGAAACCGGATAAAGAGTTATTCTGCAAAATTTACGGTATTGGTATTCCCTCCAGCCTTATGCTGGCCATGCCCTCACTCCTCACGGGAATTCTGAACGGAATTCTTACCAGACTGGGTTCCGTATACGTGGCTGTTTTCGGTCTGTATTTTAAATTGCAGACTTTCATCAATATGCCTTCCAACGGAATAGTTCAGGGAATGCGTCCTATCATCAGTTATAATTATGGAGCCGGTGAGAACCAGAGAGTCAAAAAGACTATCTATTACAGTATCTCTCTGGTAGCAGTTATCATGTGCATCGGAACTATTGGCGCTCTTTTCTTCCCTCAACCCATCCTCCGGCTTTTTGATGCAGATACAAGTTTGATGGTTCATGGTATCCCGGCTCTGCGGATTATTGGCTGCAGCTTTCTTCTCTCTACTATAGGAATTGTAGCCTCCGGAGTATTTGAAGCTTTGGGACAGGGAAAAAAATCACTTACCATCTCTCTTCTTCGCCAGTTAGTAATTATTGTCCCGGTGGGCTGGCTTTTATCCCACTGGATGGGCGCTGTCGGTATCTGGCTGGCATTTCCCATTGCAGAAGCCATTGCATCTCTTACGTCCATTAAATTACTGAAAGATGCCCTCTGATTTACAGATTTTTCTTCTTCTGACTTCAGGTTAAAAAAATGAAGCTGTCGCTTGAAACGTTATTTAGAAACGTAATGCGACAACTTCATTTTTTATATCATTCTATTATTTCTTTTTTCCTTCCCGAAAAAGAGCCAGTCCTATACTGATGCACGCAGCCGCAAGAGCCACAGTAACCCAACCAAGTCCCATAGAATACAAAGGTAATTGATGTAAAATCTTTCCCAGAACGCCCAAAGGCATTTTTCCTTTATCCAAAACATACAGTATACTTACACATCCCACTGCCGCTATCGTAACAGGATAAATAAAACGATTGTTCTTCAGCCAGGAATCGCATAACCCCAAAACGATCAAAACAATTGACATAGGATAAATCGCATCCAATACCGGTACCGACAAGCCCAAAATCGTGTTTAATCCCTGATTACAAATCAAAAAAGAAAATCCTGCAATCACCAGAACCCACTGACGGTAACTCAATTTTTTCATTAATTTGGAAAAAAACTGAGAAATAGAGGTAATCAAACCTACACAGGTGGTCAGACAAGCCAATGTAAAAATCGCTGCCAACAAAATCGCCCCCGGTCCTCCAAACAATTGAGATACGATGCACCGCAATGTCCAGGCTCCGTTTTCCTGAATAGGATAAACACCAGAACTTTTCATTCCCATATAAGCTAACATCAGATATACGCCAGATAAAATTGTACCTGCAATGATTCCTGCCAGGATTGTGTACTTCATTACACTTTTTTTCTTACTCACCCCCAGATTCTGGATCGTTACAGAAATTACCAGTCCGAAATTTAATGCGGCAATGGTATCCATGGTCTGATAACCTTCCAAAAATCCTGTCACCATGGGAGTAGATGCATAAGCCTTTTGTGGAGCAGCCACAGCAGCTTCTCCGCGGAGCAAAAAATTCACAAATAGAAATATCAGCAAAACCAACAGAGAAGGTGTCAAAATCTTTCCAATTCTCTCTACCAGTTTATTCGGTGTCAGCGCCAGCCAGGCGGCAACCACAAAAAAGACGAGGGAATATCCCAACATACATAATTTTAAAGGAGCATCTGCCGGAAGATAGGGCGCTACTGCCATCTCAAATGGCACAGATGCAGCTCTGGGAATTCCAAGTCCCGGACCGATAGACAAATAAATTAATACCGTAAATACAATTGCAAAGCGATGATCTACCTTTCTTGCCAGATTATCCAGACCGTCAAAATCAGCCACTACGATTACGCCCAAAACCGGAAGCAACACCGCTGTGATTAAAAATGCTGCAATAGCCAAGGGCGCCGTTTCCCCTGCATTTTGTCCTAAAAAGGGCGGAAATATCAAATTCCCTGCACCGAAGAACAGTGAAAACAGCATAAAACTTACCAACATCATTTTTCTTTTCCCCAATTTCATTTTCCTCCTTCGTGTTCTTTTCATTTATACATAAAAAAAGCTATCCCGTTTTTATTTCAGGAAGCTTTCCTATGAATCTTTCCTATCAGTCAAAAAGTGGAGAAGATTTCTCTTCTCCACTAAACTTATTGTTTTAACTATTTCTTAAAAATGCTGCTTACAGCTATTTCTTAGAATTTACCTTCTTTAGCTGCTTCCTCAATAGCAACAGCAACAGCAACAGTCATACCAACCATTGGGTTGTTACCTGCACCGATCAGTCCCATCATCTCAACGTGAGCCGGAACAGAAGAAGATCCTGCGAACTGTGCATCAGAGTGCATACGTCCCAGCGTATCTGTCATACCATAGGAAGCAGGACCTGCTGCCATGTTGTCTGGATGCAGAGTACGTCCTGTACCACCACCGGAAGCAACAGAGAAGTATTTCTTTCCTGCTTCGATACATTCTTTCTTATATGTACCTGCAACCGGATGCTGGAAACGTGTCGGGTTTGTGGAGTTACCTGTGATAGAAACGTCAACGCCTTCTTTCCACATGATAGCAACACCTTCACGAACATCATTAGCGCCGTAGCAGTTTACTTTTGCACGAAGTCCTTCGGAATAAGCTTTACGGAATACTTCTTTTAATTCGCCTGTATGATAATCATACTCTGTCTCAACATATGTAAATCCGTTGATACGAGCGATGATCTGCGCTGCATCTTTTCCAAGACCGTTCAGGATAACACGCAAAGGCTCTTTACGAACTTTGTTTGCTTTCTCAGCGATACCGATAGCACCTTCTGCTGCTGCAAAAGACTCATGACCAGCCAGGAATGCGAAACATTTTGTATCTTCTTCCAGAAGCATTTTACCCAGGTTACCATGTCCCAGACCTACTTTACGCTGATCTGCTACAGATCCCGGAATACAGAATGCCTGCAGACCTTCACCGATTGCTGCTGCTGCATCTGCTGCTCTTGTACATCCTTTTTTGATCGCGATAGCTGCACCTGTGATATAAGCCCAGCAAGCGTTTTCAAAACAGATTGGCTGGATACCTTTGATCTGATTGTAAACATCCAGACCGGCATCTTTTGTGATCTTTTCTGCTTCTTCCAGAGAAGCAATTCCGTAGCTGTTTAAAACAGCATTGATTTTATCTATTCTTCTTTCATATGATTCAAATAAAGCCATTTATTTCATCCTCCTATTATATTGCGGTGAGCAGAATTATGTAATACATTACTCTTTACGTGGGTCAATGATTTTCACTGCATCTGCAACACGGCCATACTGTCCTTTTGCTTTTTCCCAAGCAGTTGTAGGATCATCGCCCTGTTTGATGAAATCAGTCATCTTGCCCAGGTTTACAAACTGATAACCAATAATGCAGCCTTCTTCATCCAGTGCAATGCCTGTTACATAACCCTCTGCCATCTCCAGATAACGAGGACCTTTTTTCAGAGTTCCATACATAGTTCCAATCTGAGATCTCAGACCTTTACCCAGGTCTTCCAGACCAGCGCCGATAGGAAGTCCGTCTTCAGAGAATGCACTCTGTGTACGTCCATATACAATCTGCAGGAACAGCTCTCTCATAGCTGTGTTGATAGCATCACAAACCAGGTCTGTATTCAGAGCTTCCAGCAGTGTTCTTCCTGGCAGAATCTCAGAAGCCATAGCTGCAGAGTGAGTCATACCGGAACATCCAAGGGTCTCCACCAAAGCTTCCTGGATAATACCATCTTTTACATTCAATGTCAGCTTACATGCTCCCTGCTGCGGTGCACACCAGCCTACACCGTGTGTCAAACCGGAAATATCTTTAATTTCCTTGGACTGTACCCATTTTGCTTCTTCCGGAATTGGAGCTGCGCCGTGATTAACGCCCTGTGAAACCGGACACATCATTTCTACTTCATGTGAATAAATCATGTTAAGACTCCTTTCAATCTTGAAATACTTTTTCTGAGATAGGTATCTCATGCAGACATATTCATAATATGCCTACATACTATATCTATTCTCGCATAAACTGTCAAATTAGTCCAGAAAAAAATGTTTTTTTTATCATTTTTTCTTTATTTTACAATTTCATGGGTTGTGATTTCCAATTTCCCCTCTATATTTTTTGATATTTCAGCTATCAAATGTTGAAAATGAGCTGTTTTCATATGTATATCCAAAGCCTCTTGAGAAGGCCACTGTTCCAGAAAAGCATAAATATTCTTTGATTCTCTACTGGCAATTAACTGATAACTGATGTTTTCTGATTCTTTTCTTGTTTCCTCCACCAATTTCTTTGCCAATTCTAAAAACTCTTCCTTATGTTGCTCACTAACCACACACTTAGCATATACTACAATCATAGACAAACTTCTCCTATTAACTTATTTTAACTTTCTTACACACATTTTACTTCATCTTCATCAGATTGACAACTTCATTATCTGTGCTATACTGAAAACTAATATTTTCGTCACTGTCAATCATCATTATATCAACACTTTATTGTTTTAGGAGGTTTCATGACCACATCGATCAACCATTTGCGCTGTCTTTCCGGCAGTTCTTTAAAAATAATTGCCATTTGCGCTATGGCAATCGACCATTTTGCTGCCAGTGTTTTATATTATGGATATATTCTTCCAGCTGTTCCTCTGATTCCCCATACCACTCCCTGGATTCTTCATCAGGTTTACCAGGCAATGCGCTTTATAGGACGTATTGCATTCCCTATTTTTTGTTTTCTTCTGGTGGAAGGATTTCTTTACACATCAAACAGAACAAGGTATGCTTTCCGATTATTTCTGTTTTCTCTGATTTCTGAGATTCCCTTTGACCTTGCTCTCTTTCATTCTTCTTTTGACAGCGGCCATCAAAATGTATTTTTCACTTTATTCATTGGCTTTCTTGTTATTTGGGCTATAGAAAAGGCGGAAGAAACCCACCATGCTTTCTTATTATCTGCCCTAGCATTCACACTGGGGTGTTTTGCGGCTTTTATCCTGAATACCGACTACGATTACAAAGGGGTTCTTCTAATCACCGTGCTTTATTTATTTCGCTATAACCCCAGTCTTCGTACCCTAGCAGGCTGTATCAGCCTAATCTGGGAACCTCCTGCCTGCCTTGCTTTCTTTCCCATCCAGATGTATAACGGCAAACGGGGGATATCTTTGAAATACTTTTTTTATCTTTTTTACCCACTTCACCTTTTACTCTTTGCAGCTATTACCTTTGTCTTATGAAAATAACAGGCTCCTGCTTTTTATCCTTCCATTCGGGCAAAGCACCGGGAGCCTGCCCAGGCAAGAAGTCCGGAAAAAATCAGGGTATATACTACCAAAACCGTCATACCTGCCCAGATTCCCAGCCAAATGGTAGCGATCACCGTTCCAGGAATAGCCAACAAAATAATAAACAAAACCATAAACATTCTCAAAAAACGGATCATGTTTCCACTCATTGCTCGTCCAAAAATCACAGTACACACGGTGGAAGAATAAATATTTAACGCATTCAATCCGATCATCACAAATACATAGACAGGAAGATACCAAAGTTCTACCCCCAGTCCTATGATAGCTGGAAATGCCAGCAAAAATCCATGAATTCCCGCCCGGATATGATCGATACAGGTTGCATAGAACATTTTCCAGAAAGGGGATTCCGGTATGAGAAATACATAGGGATTTTCCAGTTCTTTTTCCCATTTTGATTTGTAGCTGCTCATAATAAAGCTCAGGTATGCCATAACTCCGGGAATCAGATAATATTTCATGATTCCCTTGGAGGCGAAATCCTGCTTGATCCCCAGATAACCAATAAAGATTCCTCCTGCCAGATACAAAAGAGTGACAAATCCAAAGATAAAAAATCTTTCTTTTTTATATTCCAGCAACTGACGATAGAAAATCGCTTTGGCTCCGTTTCCTTTATAAACCACCTGAGCGTTTCGATATTTCTTCTTTTTTCCTACTACCGCCACTTCTCCTTTCTGGCTTTTTTTCCTTGCTTCCTGATAATCATCTGCAAACTTCATGGCATCTTCATAGTACTGTCCTGTACAGGGCATTTTCCATGCCAGAAATACCAGAAGGATAAAGGACAGCACATAAAGGATCGAACACACCACATTGATCGTGGTAGGTCCCAAAATCAACAGCCGCATCACAGCCAGTTCCCAGCCGATCAATGGAATCATTGTAATCCATTCCCTGTCAAAAAATTCCAGAACAGATCTCCAGTGCATACCGTTTTTCCAGAAAATATATGCCCCCACCAATACGAAGCAGGCCAGCAACCCATACATGAATATGCTGAAAAATCTATTTCCTCTCGTTCCCATTTTTTCATTGCCATACAGTAAAATAACGATAGAACCCTGCAAAATACTGTCCACAGCAGAAAATACAAATCCGTAGAGGAGCATTCTCCACCATTCCACATGAAACCAGAAAATTCCCGCACCCAGCATAAGAATCCCCATAACCAGAACAGATAACAACGTTTTCCCATATACATAAATAAGATTCATCTTGGGACTTGCCGGGGAGCTAAAGAGAAAATGTACGTCTCCCGGAAGAAAAAGCAGTCCTTTTCTTCTGGCATAGCTTACATAGTTCGCCGGTGTGAAATAGATCGTAATCATGGCAAGAATACGCACCAGATTTTCTTTTGTTCCAAAACTCCCTTCCATCATCACTCCGTTCAACATATAGGCAAGCCAACCAAAATATGCTGTAAAAAATATTACATAAATTACGGATGCAGGTTTAGAAAACAGCTTACGGATTCTGTTCTTCAGCATTTTTCCATATAAATACCCATACGTTCTCATGTTATTCCCCCTTGTGCGTCTCTTCGCTGCCTTCTGTCACCCGGAAAAACAGTTTGTCCAGATTCTGATCCTGTACCTCCTGGCGATTATAGGCTGCGATCAGCGATCCCTTCTCCATTACAAATACCATATCCCACAATTCCTGCACCATATCCAGCATATGAGTACTGATCAACACGGTAGTTCCTCTTTCCTTCAGTTCCTGTATCACCACTTTCAATTCTTTGATCGCTTTAGGATCTAACCCCACCATAGGCTCGTCAAGAAGCATCACCTTGGGATGAATCAGCAAAGCGCAGCAGATACTTACCTTCTGCATCATTCCCTTTGACAGTTCATCTCCCAGTTTATCTTTTTTATCCCAAAGTTCAAACCTCTCCAGAATCTCACGAACCTCTTCGTCTGTCGTCTGCAGCCGATATGCTCTCCTGACAAACTCCATATGTTCCGCCACGGTCAGCGCCTGATACATGGCAGGAATCTCCGGAACATAGGCAAAAATCTTTCTTGCCTCCCGTTGACGGGAATCCATTCCCTGAATCTGAATCTGTCCCTGAAACTTCAAAAGTCCTGCAATACTTTTAATAATCGTAGATTTTCCTGCTCCATTGGGACCTAAAAGAACGCCTATCGTTCCATCCGGCACCTGAAAGCTTACTTTGTCAGCAGCCAGTGTTTTTCCATAATATTTACTCACCTGAAAAAGTTCTAGCATTTTATTTCCTCCCACAATAAAATTTTTTTCATAAATAAAAGCATCAGAAAAAACTGATGCTTTCATTATAAAATACCATTTAATTCTCTACAATTGAATTATAATCAAATTTTCCTTACAATTTCCTGTCGACTTTTGAATATACTGTTAGCAGGAACAACGCCACGAACACAAGACAAAGGATAGATATTAGAATTTCTTCCCACCACAGTACCTGGGTTTAATACGGAATTACATCCCACCTCCACATAATCTCCCAACATGGCGCCAAATTTTTTCATTCCTGTCTCGATCTCATAATCCTCTCCGTGTACAACCACCAGATTTTTATCGGAT
>JAXEUM010000020.1:0-51618 GCA_034114925.1 Oliverpabstia sp. | reverse complement strand
TACACCATGGGTTTTATTTAAAAATAATTATGATGATTTTGAGCAATATCTGGAAGATTTGGAAACAAGGGAAGCAAAAGATGGATTGGTTCCAGACTCCACTTTTTTCTGTTTGGATGAAGAACGTAATAAAATTGTGGGAGCTGTAAATATCAGGCACTACTTAAATGAGTATCTCTTGGCACACGGAGGTCATATTGGCGATGGAATCAGGCCATCCGAAAGAAGAAAAGGATATGCTACACAAATGATCGGACTTGCTTTGGAAGAATGTAAAAAGCTGGGAATTAAAAAGGTATTAATGATATGTGATAAAGATAATATAGGTTCTGCAAAGTCCATTATAAAAAACGGTGGTGCATTAGAAAATGAAACAACACAAAATGGCAATACAGAACAAAGATATTGGATTACTTTAGAATAACATGAAATGATACTTCGCTTCGGATTATTCATATGATCAAAATAATTTTGATCATATGAGAGTTGAACATTACGTGAAAAAAAGAATACTCGAAGAGTTCATTCAAAAAATAAGTATGACAAATGAAGATTAAAAAAGAGGAAAGTTAATGAAATGAATAGAACGAATATACCAAGAGTTATGACGAACGGTCCTATAACGTCGCACTTACTCCGGTTTGCATTTCCAATTATGTTCAGCAGTTTGTTTCACTTGATTTATAGTCTGGCAGCATATTTTATGATTGGTTGGCGAGTCTGCTGCGAGCCTTTGGTAATTCCTTTATACCACTGTTATGTTTGATTTTTTCAGGTGTTTTAAATGTGATTTTGGATTTGATTTTTGTTTTATGTTTTAAAATGGGAATTGAAGGTGTGGCAGTAGCTACTGTAATCAGTCAGATTTTGTCCGGTCTGATTTGTTTTGTTTACACGTGGAAAAAATACACTGTATTTCATATGAAAATTGCAGAGATGAAACTGGATATATCCGTGTTAAAACATATTTTAGTCATAGGAATTCCCGCAGCAGTTCAGGATAGTATTATTACGGTATCGAATATGGTGTTACAAGGAGTGTTAAATACATATGGAGCGACAATTGTATTGGCATATGGTATTGTATCTAAATATGAACTGATTTGTATGCAGGTAGGAGATTCTCTTGGAAGTGCTTTGTCTACATTTGCCGGTCAGAACATGGGGGCGGGAAAAATAGATCGAGTAGTCCAGTCGGTAAAATATACCGCATTTTTGAACATGGCCGGATATGGAATTGTTTCACCGATCATATTTATGTTAGCTGAAAAATGTATGTATATTTTTACAAATAGCAAGGATGCAATCGTTGTTGGAGGTGAATTTTTACGGATTTATGCAGTGTTTTTCGTAGCATTGGGGATATTGATTCTGTTTCAGAATTTTTTGCGGAGTGTTGGAGATATTCGAGCTACAATCTGGATGGGAGTATGCGAGGTGATTTCAAGGACAGTTTTTGCACTTTTGTTACCGCAGTTGTGGGGAGTGAATGGACTTAAATTTGTATCGCCATTTACTTGGATCGTGTCCATGCTTTTGGGAATGATATGTTACTATTCGGGAGAATGGAAGAAAATGTTGTAAAGGAATGGTAAGCCGGTTTGGTGCAAAAATGAGAAGAAAAAGTTGGAGGATTTTATTATGCTGACAGATGAAGAATTGGAATCTTTATATCAAAAAGAATTTGCTGATTGCCAATCGGTTTTAGAAGTATCTGATAAATTGGAAACAATAGAGAGCGAATATATAGATGATCTTAGAGGTTTATTATGTAATGAAATTCTTTATATGATATCCGTAGGCTATACCAAATATAACAGATTAAATTTTGAGAAGAGTGATCTGATAAGTCTGCTGTGTAAAAATATTCAGTTAATCTCCTCTGGGTATACATATATGAAAGCAGTAAATGCTTTTTTTAAATATGATGATAAAAAGTGTTTGATGTTGCTTGAAAATTGGTTGGAAGAAAGTTATCAAAAAGCGAATGATACAATAACAAAGCCAGCGGATGTTATGGATGAGTATGGATTTGTGGATACCTGTTTTGAACCTTTTAAAGAAGCATTTCCTGGATTTTGGACGTCTTTAGGACAGATATTAAAAAAATTCCCATGTCAAAAGGGATTACCAGATTTGTGTGAAGTTATAGATCTGTATTATCAGTGCAAGACAGATGAAGAGACTTTAGATATGTTGCTTGACGCAATGCAGAAATATCCGGGTATTATTTTGATAAAGGAACTTATTGCGTATACTTACTATTCAATGAAAATGTGGAATAATGCGATTGCATATCTGGAATTAATTGAGGACAGTAGCTATTTCTTCAGGAAATATGATGTATATTTTATGTTTGCGTGGAGCTATGGTAAATTAAAAAATCGCAGATTGGAAGAAGAGTATTATCGAAAATCCTTAGAGGAAAATCCATATAATATTGATACTATTAACAATTTGGGATTCTGCTTATATACCCAGAAAAAGCTTACAGAAGCGAAAGTATTCTTTGAACAATGTCTGGAAATAGATCAAAATTATGTGTACGCATCAAACAACTATGTGAGAGTGCTGATAGCACTTGGCAGGAACAAGGATGCGAAGGCATTTGTAAATTCGGGAAAATATAAGATTTCTAAAGAGTTTAGGCGCAGAGTGGAAAAACTTGATAATACAAATGCCAGGATACAGGAGAACGTTGAAAAAGATGTTGTAGTAGAAAGTACAGACGATGAGAATGCTCAGGAAAATTGTGTAGACCTTGGGGTTGAGAGGCAACAGTTTTCTAATGAAAAAATATTAGAAGATGAATTGACAGCAAGAATTGAATCCGGTGTGAACGTATTTGGACTAAATCTGAAAATGTACAAGAGAAAAGGTCTTTATGGTCGGCAGTTTATTATACCCGTTGGTCGGTTGGATCTCTTGTGTGAAGATAACGAGGGTAATTTGTATGTTGTTGAACTGAAGAAGGATTCAGGTTATGGTGATGCATACAGACAGACTGCAAATTATTTGGATTGGTTTGAACACAGCGCGGAGTATAAGGATAAAAAAGTTTATGGAATAATCTGCCTTAATTCTCCGACAAAGGAATTAGTTGAAAAAGTGCATCAGGATAAACGTATGAGGATTTACGAGTATCAGATTTCCTATACAGAATTATAATGGAAAGTATCAAGTATAATTATTGGGGGCATCTTCCATAGAGTTGGCGGGTGCCTGTTTTATTGGAGATGTTTTCGTGCATCCGGTGAGTGAATTTCTACAGGTACAGCACATGGGAAACGGCGCTGGGGTCACGTGTGCAAAATCGCGAAATGGAAAACGGGAGGACATCTTAAGAATAACGCGATATATATCCGTAATAAATAGAAATAAATTGATAAATTGCGGATTGTGGTGTATAATTTGCGGTGAAAGAAATATACTTAGTCAGAATATGGTATATAGATCACTTTCTGAAGATCCAGCGAATATCTATAGTTTTCTGCTTGTTGCAGGATATCTAAAAACACCAGCGAAGGAATTGCAGGCAGATGGGGCATATTTATGTGAGATATCGATTACTAATCGAGAAATTTCAGACATTTATAAGAGTGAAATTTTATCACATCTGCTGCAGATTGGAGCAATCACAAGGACTACTGAAAATAAGATTGCGGAAAGTCTTTACGCAAATGATCTTAAGAAGCTGCAGCAGACGATTACGGAAGATATGATGTATGTCTGATTCCAAGAGCCGGAAAACATCCCGGAATTATTATGGAGCTAAAGTCAGAGACGGGATTAAATGAGGAAGAATTGAAAGCATTGTCAGTAGAAGCACTGGATCAGATGCAGGTGACGAAAACATTGTTGAACCCCTTTTAAAATTAAGGATTTTGAAATCCAATCTGAATTTACGACACTTTTATGACAGATGAAGTCAAGTTATGATAAAATACGTTGTGAAAGGGGTCAAAATACGATGAAGAAATCTTGACAACCGCAATAAAAGTTGTATAATGATAATAACAGAACCCACCACGCCTCTGATTTTTCATGCGCAACCCGGTGGGACTTTTTCATTTATGGGGTGTTTTATGTATCAATATCCAAAACAAATATTAACAATAGCACAGCAGGTACAATCATATATTGATGCAGGAATGGTAATTACTTCTCGTGCGGACGTAGAAAAGGCATTAAAGTCAGTCGGATTTTATCGTTTGCGTGGATACTCGTTCCACCTATATGATAATGCTACAAAGAAGTATGTTTCGGGAACAAAGTTTGAAGATATTTTAAAATTGTATCAATTTGATCAGGAATTATCTGCTTTGATTTTTTCAATGATTTCCAAGATTGAAGTGGCTTTGAGAGTACGATTAGTGGAAGCATTGCTTATACACGGAGAACCACTTGTTTTGCAGGATTCATCGATTTTTAAAAAGAAAAAACTGTATTGGCAGAATATGTCTACAGTAGCGTCAGAAATTGCTCGCTCTAATGATGTGTTTATCAAACATAATTTTGACAATCATGATGGAGAGGTGCCTGTATGGGCAGCTGTTGAAGTTCTTTCATTTGGTACGCTATCGAAGATAATTAAGAATTTGAAAACAGGTACTGGAAGTTCGTATTCTATCTTGGCGACTAATTACCAATATAAATCGAAAAAAGGAAATTTGGTAAATCCATCACAGAAAATGCTTGCTTCATGGATACAGGGCGTTTCCGTATTGCGTAATATGTGTGCTCATAATTCCAGAATTTACAATCGCACAATACATACGACACCGGAAATTCTGGATGCAGATAAGGTCACACCACTGCCAGCACATAATGGTTTGTATCAAATCTTACTGGCGATGAAGTATCTGCGTTCATTCGATGAGGAGTGGGCAGTATTTGTAGATGCTTTCGATAAATTGATTCAAAATAATATTGGTGTAGTCAGTCTTACAGCAATGAATCTTCCAGCGGATTGGAAAACACATTTAAGTGTATAAACGCAGCAGAACTGCATAAAATAGTAAAGCAGACCTAACCAAGCATTCTTATGCTCAAACCGGTTAGGCTTTCGGCGAAGTGTTACGATAAGCACTTCGCCATTTTTATTTTGGGCATAAAAACGGAGCCGCTGCTCCACAGATGATTACTCATCCATTTTGCAGCAGCTCCCTTTTTAGTTCAATCATCAATGTTAAGGAATGCAAATATTATGCTCTTTCAACTTTACCGGATTTCAGACAAGAAGTACATACATACATCTTCTTTGCTCCACCGTCAACCTTAACCTTTACAGATTTTACATTGGATTTCCACATTTTGTTAGATCTTCTATGGGAATGGCTCACGTTGTTTCCGAAATGAGCACCTTTTTCACAGATCGCACACTTTGCCATAACTGCACCTCCTTAACCAATATTTTTCACATATCTCTATAATCACTACAGGAAATTCATATCCTGCAACCGACAGTCGATTTCTGTCAGAATGTATATAGATTAGCAACATTAGTTATTTTAACAGAAGAGAAATCTTTTTGCAAGTAAAAATATAAATTTTTCAAATTATTATTTCTTTTTCCTGCAAAACAGGTTATAATACATACAGTATAGTTCATATCAGATGAAAATGAATTATAAAAAGGTATCTTTGGATGCCGAAGAGATACAAATAGAAATGGAGGATAACCTATGAAAGGGCATTTAAATACCACATTGGGAGAGATTACGATTAATTCAGATGTGATTGCCACATTTGCAGGCAGCGTTGCAGTAGAGTGTTTCGGTATTGTGGGTATGGCTGCTGTGAATATGAAAGACGGATTAGTAAAACTTTTGAGAAAAGACAGCCTGAAGCATGGAATCAATGTTACTTTGAAGGATAACAGGATCTCACTGGATTTTCATGTGATCGTGGCTTATGGTGTGAGTATCCAGGCTGTTGCTGATAACCTGATAGCCAATGTTAAGTACAAAGTTGAAGCCTTGACCGGTATTGAGATTGAGAAGATCAATATTCTGGTAGAAGGTGTCCGGGTGATAGATTAATGAAGGAGGAGCTTTAGTAAGCTATGAATACAATAGATGCCAAACTGCTTGCCAAGATGTTTCTGGCAGGGGCTAAGAATCTGGAAGTAAAAAAAGAATGGATCAATGAACTGAATGTATTTCCTGTTCCTGACGGGGATACAGGAACAAATATGACGCTCACTATCATGTCAGCGGTAAAGGAAGTGAATGATATTTCCAATCTTACTTTGGAAACACTGGCGAAAGCCATTTCTTCCGGTTCTCTGAGAGGAGCAAGAGGTAATTCGGGTGTTATTCTTTCACAGCTTCTTCGTGGGTTTACCAAGAGAATCCGTGAGCATGAGGAATTGGATGCAGTGACGATTGCCCGCGCTATTGATAAAGGTGTGGAGACTGCTTATAAGGCTGTTATGAAGCCGAAAGAAGGTACGATTCTGACGGTTGCCAGAGGTATTGCTGATAAAGCGCTGGAACTGGCAGAAGAAGCAGAAGATCTTCAGACATTTTTTGAGGATGTTCTGGAAGAAGGTAACCGGGTACTTCAAAGAACACCGGAGATGCTTCCTGTATTAAAAGAAGCAGGGGTAGTGGATTCTGGCGGACAGGGTCT
This sequence comes from Oliverpabstia sp., assembly GCA_034114925.1. Lineage (GTDB taxonomy): Bacteria > Bacillota > Clostridia > Lachnospirales > Lachnospiraceae > Oliverpabstia. The sequence goes on along the minus strand of JAXEUM010000020.1, from coordinate 44,985 downwards.
GATGGTGGTTCTGGAAGGCGCTTTTGATGCATTTATGGGAAAAGAGATCGATCTTACCTTTGAGGCAGGAGACGGGGCAAAAGTGGTAAAGATTTCTCCTCAAGCAGAAGCGGATATTAAGTTTGGATACTGTACAGAGTTTATTGTTGTATTAGATAAGAATTTTGGTGAAAAAGATGAAGTGGAATTTAAGAGTTTCTTAAGTTCTATCGGTGATTCTATTGTGTGCGTGGCAGATGATGAGATTGTAAAGATCCACGTACATACCAATGATCCGGGACTTGCGATTCAGCGAGCTTTGACCTACGGTTCTTTGTCAAGAATTAAAATTGACAACATGAGAGAGGAACATCAGGAAAAACTGATCAAAGATGCAGAAAAGGTTGCTGCACAGCAGGCGAAAGAAGATGCAGAGAAAACACGAAAAGAAGTAGGATTTATATCAGTATCTATCGGTGAAGGATTTGGTGAGATTTTCCGGGATTTGGGCGTGGATTATCTGATCGAAGGCGGTCAAACTATGAATCCAAGCACGGAGGATATGCTCAATGCCATTGACAGGGTAAATGCTGACACGATTTTTGTTTTCCCGAATAATAAGAATATTATTCTGGCAGCAAATCAGGCAAAAGCATTGACAAAAGATAAGAATATTATAGTGATTCCTACAAAGACTGTACCACAGGGTATCACAGCAGTGATTAATTTTGTTCCGGAAAAAACTGCTGAAGAAAATGAAAAAACCATGTTGGAGGAGATTCAGCGGGTAAAAACAGGACAGATCACTTATGCAGTGAGAGACACACACATTGATGATAAGGAGATTCATCAGGGAGATATCATGGGTATCGGTGATTACGGTATGCTTTCCGTAGGAAGAGATGTGGTATCTGTCGCTAAAGAATCTGTGGATGCTATGGTAACAGAGGATTCTGAACTGATCAGTATTTATTATGGAGAAGATTTCTCTCAGGAAGAAGCAGAGCAGTTAGGTGAAGAACTGGAAGAGCTGTATGATTTCTGCGACGTAGAAGTAAACTGTGGTGGACAGCCGATATACTACTGTATTATCTCAGTAGAATAAAGAGAAGTGGCAGTGAAATAGAATAACAGGAGGAGGGTGTTGTGGAGCCGGTGGTTGATCAGGTTTTACGGCACCCTTTTGGTTTTGGAGTAATAAGACATGAAAGAGACAGAATCTATCCGTGTGCTGAAAGGGGTAGGAGAGAAAACAGAAAAACTATTTCAGAAAATCGGCGTAGTACAGGTGGGAGATTTGCTCCGGTATTATCCCAGAGATTACGACATTTTCAAAGAAGCAGAAAGTATAGGGACTCTGAAGGATCAGGAAAAGGGTGCGATTATCGGAACAATTACTGGAAATATAGACGTAAAGCGGGTCAGGAATCTGACAGTGATTTCTACTGTGATTGCCGATGTGACCGGAAAATGCAGACTTACCTGGTTTAATATGCCATTTTTAAGAAACACTCTGAAAAGAGGAATGACCATGGTGTTTCGGGGAAAGATGGCAGTCAGAAATAACCAAAGAGTGATGGAACAGCCGGAAATCTATACTCCTGCAGCGTATCAGCAAAAATTAAACAGTATGCAGCCCATATACGCCCTTACTGCGGGGTTGACTAATAATCTTGTGACCAAGATGGTACGGGAAGTTCTGGAGCAGTTGGAGTTGGCAAAGGATTATCTTCCGGAAGAGATCCGTATCAAAGAACATTTGGCAGAATATAATTTTGCTGTTTCGCAGATTCATTTTCCCGAAAATCAGGAAAATTATCTCGCAGCCAGAAACAGACTGGCATTTGATGAATTTCTTCTTTTTATTCTTGCTTTGCAGCATTTAAAGGAGAGGACAGAGACAGAAGAAAACCATTACCGGATGAAAGAAGTATGGAAGACGGAAGAGGTGATAGAGTCGCTTCCCTATCAGCTTACGAAAGCACAGCAAAATGTATGGTATGAGATAGAACGGGATTTAAAGGGAGAACGGCTGATGGCTCGGTTGGTGCAGGGAGATGTGGGAAGCGGTAAGACGATTATTGCTTTTCTTGCTATGATCATGGCGGCGGAAAATGGGTATCAAAGTGCATTGATGGTTCCCACAGAGGTGCTTGCCCGTCAGCATTACGAGGCGCTAACCGGATTATTGAAGGAGAATCAACTTCTGGAGGAATATCGCCCTGTTCTTCTTACCGGCTCTAATACGGCAAAAGAAAAACGACAGATTTATGAAAAGATTGCTTCCGGAGAAGCGAGAATGATTGTGGGGACTCATGCATTGATCCAGGAAAAGGTGGAATACGAAAGTCTTTCTCTGGTAATTACGGATGAACAGCACCGATTCGGAGTTCGGCAAAGAGAAATATTTTCTTCTAAAGGAGAGAAACCGAACGTGCTTGTTATGAGCGCCACGCCGATTCCGAGAACTCTGGGAATCATATTATATGGTGATCTGGATATTTCTGTGATAGATCAGCTCCCCGCCAGACGATTGCCTATAAAAAACTGCGTGGTGGATACCAGTTATCGCCCCAAGGCATACCGATTTATTGAAAATCAGGTCAAAGAAGGGCGGCAGGTTTATGTGATCTGTCCCATGGTGGAAGAAAGCGAAGGGATGGAAGGGGAAAATGTAATTGATTATGCCGAAACTCTTCGAAATGTTCTTCCCACATCCATCACGGTAGGAATTTTGCATGGTCAGTTAAAACCGAAGGAGAAAAATCAGATTATGGAAGATTTTGCCGCAGGAAAAATACAGGTTCTGGTATCTACTACGGTGGTAGAAGTGGGAGTGAATGTACCAAATGCTACGGTGATGATGGTAGAGAATGCGGAACGATTTGGACTGGCGCAGCTTCACCAGTTGAGAGGACGAGTGGGAAGAGGAGAATTTCAGTCATACTGTATTTTTGTTCATGGAAAAGATCAGGCAGAAAAATCAAAACGACTTCAGATTTTAAATCAGTCCAACGATGGATTCTATATAGCGCAGGAAGATTTAAAACTTCGGGGACCGGGAGATTTATTTGGAGTGAAGCAAAGTGGTGTTCTTGAATTTGGAATCGCAGATATATTTCGGGACGCTTCTGTGATGAAACGTGCCAGTGAAGCAGCAGGTGAGATTTTATCTCTTGATTTTGATCTGGAGCTTCCGCAAAATCAGAGATTGAAAGAAAAATTACAACAATATACCAGTCGTCAGATTGATAATCTGGGATTGTAATGGCAAAGATTTGGGAGGGATGGGTATGGGAACGATTGTAACGATGAAAGATGTGACAAAAGTTTATCATATGGGCGAAGTTGAGATTCGAGCTGCTGACGGAATTTCATTTTCTATTGAAAAGGGAGAATTTGCGGTAGTAGTAGGTCCCAGTGGCGCAGGAAAAACCACAGTTTTAAATATTTTGGGAGGAATGGATACCTGCGACGGCGGTACTGTTGTGGTAGACGGAGAAGATATCAGTGATTATAAAAACCGTCAACTTACTACATACCGGAGAAACGATATTGGGTTTGTGTTTCAGTTCTATAATCTGGTGCAGAATCTGACTGCGTTGGAAAATGTGGAACTGGCCACACAGATCTGCCAGAATCCTCTGGACGCCAGGACCGTATTGGAAGAAGTAGGTTTGGGAGAGCGTATGTATAACTTTCCTGCGCAGCTTTCCGGGGGAGAACAGCAAAGAGTAGCGATTGCAAGAGCATTGGCAAAAAATCCTAAATTACTTCTCTGTGACGAACCTACAGGAGCTTTGGATTACCTAACGGGAAAGGCGATTTTAAAGCTTTTGCAGGACACTTGTCGGGAAAAAGGTATGACTGTGATTGTCATTACGCATAATACAGCAATCACACCTATGGCAGACCGGGTGATTAAGATTAAAAATGGTCGGGTAAAATCTTCTGTGGTCAATGAACATCCTGTGTCAGTGGAAACGATAGAGTGGTGATAGAATGAAAAAGAAACATATTTTGATAAAAGATTTTTTTGTGGAAATAAAGAACAGCCGCAATCGCTTCTTATCTATACTGGTTATTGTTTTGCTGGGAGTTGCCTTTTTTTCCGGTATCCGTGCTGCCAGTCCGGATATGGAATTATCGGCAGATATCTATTATGACCAGGCGAATCTGATGGACATTCGGGTGTTGGGAACACTGGGACTGACGGAGGAAGATGTAAAAGAATTGAAGACAATAGAGGGAGTAAAGGATGTAAATCCCTCGTATAGTACAGATGTACTTTGCAGACTGGCAGATTCCCAGCCGGTACTTCATTTGATGATGTTGACTCCTGAGCTGAATCAGGTGACTGTAGAAGAAGGACGCCTTCCTCAAAAAAAGGATGAAATCTTTATGGATCGGGATTTCTCCCGGAAATTTGGTTATAAAATAGGAGATACTGTGGAACTTTTTTCCGGAGATGAAAAGGAAAATCCGCTGGAAGATATTCTGTCAGGATCAAAATTTACCATAGTAGGACAGGGAACCAGTCCTTTTTATCTGAGTCTTGACCGGGGAACCAGTACGATTGGAAATGGTACGGTAGGCGGATTTGCGCTGGTGACAGAAGAAGCCTTTTCCATGGAAGCATATACGGAAATTTATCTGTCGGTGGAGGGAACGACGGAGGAGATTTGTTATAGCGAGCAGTATGAAGAAACTGTAGACCGGGTGCAGAAACGTCTGGAAGAGATGGCGGATGGACGATGCCAGATTCGGTATGCCCAGATTCGCGGAGATGGACAGGAAGATATCGACGAGGCCAAACAGGAAATCGCTGATGCAAAGAAAAAATTACAGGATGCAAATGATCAGACCTGTGATGGGGAAGAAAAGTTAGAAGATGGGAAGAAGGAACTCTCAGAGAAGGAAAAAGAACTAAAAGACGGAGAAAAAACTCTGAAAAAAGAAAGTGGAAAGCTGGAGGACGGAAAACAGCAATTGGCGGCAGCCAGAAAGGAACTGGAGAGTAATGCTGCTTTGTTAAAACAGAAAACAGCAGAATTAGAGTCCGGAAAGAAGGAACTGGCGGCGAAAGAGCAGGAACTGACAGACGGATTTGCTCAGTTAAAAGAAGGAGAAGAGGAACTTTCTTCCGGAGAGAAACAGTTAAAAGAAGCAGAGCAGTTGTTGGCACAAAAAGAACAGGAAATTTCTCAGGGAGAAGAAAAAATTTCTCAGGGAGAAGCAGCTTTATCTCAAGGGAAGGAGAAATTAAAAGAAGAAAAACAAAAACTGGAAGCAAATGCGCCGATGGTAGAAGCAGGACGCAAAGAACTGGAGAGCATGAAGAACCAGTCTGTGGAATTAAAAAATCAGTTGGTTTTTCTTGAACAGAAGTATAATGAATTGTCAAATAGCCTGGTTGGTCTGAAACAACAATATGAAGAAATGTTGAAGCTTCCGGCGGAGGAGCAGGATCCTGTTCTATTGGCAAGTTTAGAAGCACAAATCAAAGAGATAGAGGAAAAAGCAGGGGTACTTGCGGCGACTGTCGGTGAACTGGAGAAGACGTATCAGAAACTGAGCGAGGGAATCCTCCAAGCAGAAGAACTGATTCGGATTTATGATGAAGGAGTAAAAGCTCTGGCGCAGGGAGAAACTGAGCTGGCAGAGCAGGAAATTCTTCTGATGCAATCTAAAAAAGAACTGGAAGCAGGAAAAACTGCACTGGAGCAGGGAAAACAGGAACTGATAACAAAAAAACAGGAGTTGGAAGCAGGAAAAGCAGAAATTTCTTCTTCCAGAGAGAAACTGGAACAGGGACAAAGTCAGATTCTTGCCGTTAAACAGGAATTGCAGGCAGGAGAACAACAACTGGCACAAGGGGAAGCGCAGATAAAAGAGGCCCGCAAGATTCTGGAATCTAAGGAATCCCAACTTATTCAGGGCGAAAAAGAACTGGAAAAAGGAAAAGAAACCCTGAAGGATGGACAAAAAAAAATTAAAAAAGCAAAAAAAACGCTGAAAGAAAAAGAAGATGAACTTCAGGAAGCCAAAGAAGAATTTGCCCGGGAGTCTTCCGATGCCCTGGAAGAAATCCAGGATGGAGAACAGGAAATTCAGGAGGCTCAGAAAGAATTGGATGATTTGGAGGTTCCCACCTGGTATGTTCTGGGGAGAGATTCCATACAAACCTATGTGGAATATGAACAGGATTCTCAGAGGATAGAAGCAATCGGAAAAGTATTTCCTGCTATTTTCTTCCTGGTAGCCGCATTGATTTGTCTTACCACCATGACCCGTATGGTGGAAGAGAACAGAACCCAGATAGGTACTCTGAAAGCGTTGGGATACAGCAGGAGAGCCATCGCAGGAAAATATCTCTGCTACGCATTTCTTGCCAGTTTTCTGGGAAGTGTGATCGGATTAGTGGGCGGTCAGTTGACTCTTCCGGTAATCATTATTAAAGCGTATGGAATTTTGTATAATAATCTTCCGGTGATCCGGGCGCCTTTGTATGCAAGTTATTCGATTTCATCGACAGCTCTTGCAGTGGGAGTTACCGTGCTGGCGGCTGGATTGGCCAGTTGGAGAGAACTGAAGGCAGTTCCTGCTTCCCTGATGAGACCGGAAGCTCCAAAATCAGGAAAACGAATTTTGCTGGAAAGAATTAGTTTTATTTGGAAACATCTCAGTTTCTCCAATAAAGCGACAGCCAGAAACCTGTTTCGTTACAAAAAGAGATTTTTTATGACGGTGTTGGGAATTGGCGGCTGTATGGGACTTCTTATGGTGGGATTTGGTTTAAGGGATTCCGTCATGGCTATAGGTGAAAAACAGTTTGGAGATATTCGTATTTATTCCGGAGCTGTCAGTCTTGACATGGACAGTAGCGAAGAAGAAAGAAAAGAGGTATGGAATACCATACAAAAGGATCCTGAAGTAGAAGATTATATGGAAGCGCTGGAATCTTCTGTGGATGTGGGACATGGTGATGTGGAACGGAGTTCTTATATGGTGGTGGCGTCTGATCTGGAAAAATTCAAAAAATTTGTAAATCTGAAAAACCGGATTACAAAAGAAGTTTACGAAATGGATGGAGAAGGGGTCATTATCACAGAAAAACTGGCAAAGCTTTTGGAGGTGGAAGAAGGAGATACGATTTATCTGAAAGATGGTGATACACAAAGAATGGATGTGACAGTCAGCCATATTGTTGAGAATTATTTCTTCCATTATGTGTATATGTCTCCGGAAGTATATGAAAAACTATATGGAGAAGTTCCGGAATATACAGAAATCTTTACTATTAACAGGGAAAACACAGAAGAATTTGAGGAAGCTTTCCAGACAAGATATATGAAATATCCGGGAGTGCTGAATGTATCTTTCCTGAGTTCGGTAAATGACAGGATTTCTGATATGTTAAAGAGTCTGGACTCAGTTATCTATGTAATTGTGATTGCAGCAGGAATGTTGGCTTTTGTTGTACTTTATAATCTGAACAATATTAATATCAGTGAACGGCGACGGGAATTGGCTACGCTGAAAGTACTGGGATTTTATGAATTGGAAGTGTCTCAGTATGTATTTCGGGAAAATGTGGTTCTTACCGTGATCGGGTCTATGTTGGGAGTTGTATTTGGACTGATTCTCCATCGCTTTGTAATATTGACTGCGGAAATTGATTTGATGATGTTTGGGCGAAATATTAAAGTTGCCAGTTTTTTATACAGTATTTTACTGACTTTTCTGTTTTCTTTCTTGGTAAATTTGTTTATGCATTTTAAATTACGTAAGCTAGATATGGTAGAATCCATGAAAAGCGTGGAATAACTTGCAAAATTCGCCAAATTGGAGTAAACTACTCAGGTAATGTAAAGGACTGTTCGAATTGAGGAGGAAATGAAAATATGGCAGCCAAAAAAGTAGTTACTAAGGCAACAACAAAACCTGCTGTTGAAAAAAAAGCAGAAGTAAAGGTAGAGGCAGTAAAACCGGCAGCACCTGCTAAGGCAGAGGAAAAAGCACCGGTTAAGGCAGCAGCCAAAACAGATGCAAAAGCAGCAGCGCCTGCTAAGACAGCTGCAAAGGCTCCGGCAAAGAAAGCACCGGCTAAAACTCAGGAAATTTATCTGCAGTTTGCCGGAAGAGAGATTCTGGATAAAGAGATTTTGGATAAAGTAAAAGAAATTTGGACAAAAGAGTTGGGCAATAAAGTAAAAGATCTTGTAGATGTAAAAATCTATGTAAAACCAGAAGAATGTGCAGCTTATTATGTGATCAACGGTGATGTGACTGGAAGTTTTGAATTATAATAAAATATGTGCATAAAAAATACCGGATATCGGGGATGATGAAACCTCAGATGTCCGGCATTTTTTATGGAATATGTACGCAAGAGAGCGCCGGAATCGATTTGATTTCCAGCGCCCTCCTGCTGTAACAGTGGTGTTTTTGTTACATGTTGCTTCCCATACCGGAACCCTGAGACATCTGACGTTCCTGATTTTCAATCATTTTTTTCACCATGTAACCACCTACAGATCCGTTCTGTTTGGAGGTCAGGTTTCCATTATAGCCATCTGTGAGAGGAACTCCCAGTTCATTGGCAACCTCAAATTTAAAACGATCTAATGCTCCTTTTGCTTCAGGTACTGCTGTTGAGTTACTAGAATTCTTAGACATTTTGATTTCCTCCTTGCATCGGTTGTTTTTTGTAACTTGTTGTTACGCTGATAGTATATGAATTAAATTTAAAAATACACTGGCAGTTTCTGGTTATGAGAATACTGCCCAAATAATCAGGACGTTATGAAAAATTAGCAAAAAACAACAAAAACAATTGAAGTATACTTGAAAATTTGATATAATAAAGCTAAATTTTCAGGAGAAGGCGGTTTTAGCATGAATATTGGGATAATTGCACACAACAGCAAAAAGAGTCTGATTGAGGATTTTTGTATTGCGTATAAGGGGATTTTAGCAAAACATGAGATTTATGCAACAGGTACTACAGGCCGCAGAATTGAAGAAGTGACAAATCTGCATGTACACAAGTTTCTTGCAGGATCTGTTGGCGGGGACAAACAATTTACAGCAATGATTGAGAGAAATGCTATGGATCTTGTGGTTTTATTTCACAATCCGAACATGACAAATGGAAAAGAACCCAACGTTTACGAGATTGCCAGTTGCTGTGACCGATACAATATTCCTGTGGCTACGAATATTGCTACGGCGGAGTCTCTGATTCTCGGACTGGAACGTGGGGATCTGGAATGGAGAGAGCAGATAAGATAATTTATGAGAGTAATAGCAGGAAAAGCAAGAAGTTTACGTTTGAAGACAATTGAAGGAATGGAAACACGTCCTACGACGGACAGAATCAAAGAAACATTGTTTAATATGCTTCAGCCATATCTGGCTGATTGCCGTTTTCTTGATCTGTTTGCAGGAAGTGGGGGAATCGGCATCGAGGCGTTAAGCCGGGGTGCTGATTTGTGTGTGTTTGTAGAACAGCAAAAAAAAGCAGCAGACTGTATCCGGGAGAATCTTAAGTTTACCCGTTTGGATGGACAGGCACGTGTGATGATATCTGATGCGGTATCAGCAGTAAAAAGAATGGACGGAGAAGCGCCGTTTCATTGTGTTTTTATGGATCCGCCGTATAATAAAGGACTGGAGCTTCAGGTGCTGGAAGTTTTAAAGGATACTTCGTTGATAGATGAAGATACGCTCATTGTGGTGGAAGCATCCCTTACCTGTAGTATGACAGAGGTGGAACAGATGGGATATGAGGTTATAAAAGAAAAACGTTATAAGACAAATCGTCATCTGTTTTTGAAAAAGGGAGGAAAAGTATGACAACAGCAGTTTATCCGGGATCATTTGATCCGGTTACCAATGGACATTTAGATGTTATTTCCAGGGGAGCTGAGCTTTTTGATAAAGTAATTGTCGGCGTTTTGCACAATTCTACAAAAAGTCCGTTGTTTTCTGTGGAAGAACGTGTTAAGATATTAAAGCAAGCGACAAAAAATCTGCCGAATGTGGAGATTAGATCATTTAGCGGTTTGTCTGTAGAATTTGCCAGACAGTGCGGTGCCAAGGTGATTATCCGAGGATTGCGGGCAATTACAGATTTTGAATATGAACTTCAGATGGCACAGACGAACAGGGTGTTGGCTCCAGATATCGACACCATGTTTCTTACAACCAGTCTGGAATATGCATATCTCAGTTCCACTACAGTAAAGGAAGTGGCAGCTTTCGGTGGAGATATCACTAAGTTTGTACCGGAATTTGTTGTTGATGAAGTACATAGAAAATTTTGTTAAAATAAGGAGAGAATCATTATGAGCAGCAGAATTGAACAGATTATTGAAGAAATTGAAGAGTTTGTGGAAAGCTGTAAGTATCAGCCATTGTCTACCACAAAGATTGTTGTTAATAAAGAAGAACTGGAAGAACTTTTAAGAGAACTTCGGTTGAAAACTCCGGATGAGATTAAGAGATACCAGAAGATTATCAGTAATAAAGATGCGATTCTGGCAGATGCCCAGGCAAAAGCAGACAGTCTGATTGCTGAAGCCCAGGCAAAAACAAAAGAAATGGTCAGCCAGCACGAGGTTATGCAGCAGGCATACGCTCAGGCAAACGAAACAATTGCCAATGCCAACAAACAGGCGCAGCAGATTCTTGATGAAGCAACCATGGATGCGAATAGTATCCGTCTGAGTGCGATTTCCTATACGGATGATATGCTGGCAAATCTGGAACAGATTATGTCCACAGCGATCAATGATTCCGGGGAAAAATACAGAGCTTTCCTTACTTCTGTTCAGAGCTGTTATGATGTTGTTACAAGAAACAGAAGCGAGTTATCTCCGCAGGTACCTGTATCTTCCGAAACTGAGACAGATGATATTAGTTTTGACTCAGACGATACTCTGGACGATGAGGAATAAGAGACCAAGAAGTAAAGTCCAGAAAGCATTGATCAGTTTTCCAATAAAATAATTTGTAATGGATAAGGGAGTGCCGTTTAGCATTCCCTTTGTTTGTGCAAGGGCAGAAATTCCTCCAAAGGAAGTAATAGTGAGAATGGAGAGATATTTTACGTGTATATCCAAAGAAGAGGCTGCGATTTCATGGATTCCTGTGGTGATTTCCACAATACCCGGAAGAAACAGTGACAATCCTGAAAAAGAAGCAGTCAATTGAAGTATCATAGAAGCTCCGATAGAAAAAAGGATAATGTATCCTCCCAGCCGGGTGATTGTTTCAAATCCGTTCATGATAGAGCTGTCAATCAGCCGGGTAAGAGAAACACGGGCGGAAATTTCCTCTTCTTTTGCAGAATCTTCAATCTGAAACCGATGATACAGGATTCGGAAAAGAAAAGAGGTCAGAAAAGAAGAGGTATACAAAATACAGAAAGTAGCCAGAGTATAACCTTGCAGTTTTAGAGTGTTCAGTAAAATATAAGAAGTAATGAACATGGGACTGGCATTGTTGGAAAATGTGAGAAGATACTGAGCCTCATTTTTGGAAATTTTATTTTCACGGTATAAATCAGCAGTTAGTTTTGCGCCCATAGGGTATCCACAGAATAAACCTAAACACAGAACATAGCCTCCGTAAGGAGACAGTCCCAGAAATTTTTGGAAAAAAGAACGAAAATGATTGAGCAGCCGGGGAATCAAGCCTGTATGTATGAGAAAATCAGAAAGAATTAAAAATGGGAGTAAAGAAGGCAGTACCGTATGAAACCACAGATTCAGTCCGTTCACAGAAGCAAGAAAGGCTTTTTGAGGGAAGAAAAAAAGGTATGCCAGCGCGGTTAAAATGACAGTGAAGAAACAGAAATGTTTCATAGAAATCCTCCTGTTTGAGCTGTTACTTTATATTATATATGTCTTGATTTTTTGTTTTAGGTATGACAAAATGAATTTGAATGGAGGTCGATAAAAAATGGCAGTGTTAAGTGGTTTAAAACCGGAAAAAGTATTTGAGTATTTTGAAGAATTGTGTAAAATTCCCCATGGTTCAGGAAATACAAAAGAAATCAGTGATTATCTGGTAACATTTGCAAAAGAAAGAAATCTGAAGGTTTATCAGGATGAGTATAATAATGTGGTTATTTACAAGCAGGCGTCGGAAGGGTATGAATCTGCACCCGTAACCATTCTTCAGGGACATTGTGATATGGTGGCTGAGAAAACACCGGAATCATCCCATGACTTTGAAAAAGATGGTTTGAAATTGATGATCGAAGGAGATTATATTACCGCAGATCAGACTACTTTGGGGGGAGATGATGGAATTGCCGTTGCTTATATGATGGCGATTCTTGATGATGATACGCTGAAGCATCCTGCCCTGGAGTGTGTGATTACCACAGATGAAGAGATAGGACTTTTGGGAGCAAAAGATCTGGATGCCTCTGTTCTGCAGGGAAAATATATGATCAATCTGGATTCGGAAGAAGAAGGATATCTCTGGATCAGTTGTGCAGGAGGTCAGACGGGACTCAGTGAGATTCCTTTATCTTTCCAGGAAGTGGAAGGAGAAGTCCTTGAGGTTGTGATTGACGGTCTTGTTGGAGGACATTCCGGAGCTGAGATTGATAAAAATAGAGCAAATGCCAATAAATTAATGGGACGTTTCCTCTATGAGCTGGGGCAGAAAGTTACGTTTACACTGGCTGAGCTGGAGGGCGGAACAAAGGATAACGCCATAACCAGAAAATGTAGAGCTGTGTTGGTTCTCGAAGAAGAAGATCGGAAGACAGTGGAGGAATTTGCTTCTTCCTATCAGGAAAATCTGAGAAAAGAATATAGCGGCACAGACGATCATATGACAGTGCATACTGTATCACAGGGAACAAAAACTATTTCAGCATTAGATATGATGAGTAAAGAAAAAACAGTATTCTTCCTGATGCATGTTCCCTATGGAATCGAAAAAATGAGTGGAGAAATTGAAGGTCTTGTGGAAACTTCCAATAATATCGGAGTTTTGAGAATAGAAGAGGGATTTTTAGTTTCTTCCTGCGGTATACGAAGCTCTGTGGGCAGCGCTAAACAGTTTGTATCAGAAAAAATACAGTATCTTACAGAATTTTTAGGAGGAGAATATACGGTTGTGGGAGACTATCCCGCCTGGGAGTATAAAAAAGATTCCACATTGCGAGAATTGATGGCAGGGGTGTATCGTGATCTCTTTGGAAAAGAACCGAATGTGAAAGCGATTCATGCAGGACTGGAATGTGGTTTGTTCTATGATAAGATTCCGGGACTGGATTGTGTTTCATTTGGACCGTCCATGCAGGATATTCATACTACAGAAGAAAAACTTTCCATTTCTTCTACAGCAAGGATGTGGGAATATCTGGTGAAAGTTTTGGAGAGCATCAAAGCGTCATAAGTAACTAAAAAATGGAGTTGTCGCATATCAATTCATCCGAAAATGTTGAAAGCGACAGCTCCATTTTTCTTATGGTTGCCAGTCTCTAAAATTGTCATTTATCGACAGGCGTTCTTTCGTTGATTATCTGAAATCTGTAATCCGTTCAAATTGTACTAATTTTTCTTCGCTAAACTGGTGAGATACGATTAAAATTGTTTTTCCTGGAATGGAAAGCAACAGATCTTCTATTTTCTGAGCTGTAGCAGGATCCAGGTTTGCCAGAGGTTCATCCAGAATCAGGACATCTGTATTTCTCAGTAACGCCCTTGCCAGGCAAATTCTTTTTTTCTCACCTCCGGAAAAATTAGTTCCCCCTTCTGTCACGATGGTGTTTAAAATATCAGGAGAAGCAAATTTTTCAAGTCCCACCATATTTAATACCTGTATGACTTGGGATGGGGGGATATCCTGGTACATGGCAAGATTTTGATACAGGGTATCATGAAATAATACCGCTTCCTGACGTACCACAGTAACGCAGGAATAAATGTTCTGAAAAGGTTTCAGAGCAACCCCGTCTATTTCTATAGTACCCCGGGTAGGGGCGTAGTAGCCAAGAAGCAAATTGACTGCTGTGGTTTTTCCGCATCCGCTGAGCCCTTTCCAGAGGTATTTCTTTCCTTTTTCCAAAACAGCGTGAAAATCCTCCAAAACAGGAGACTGCTTGTCATAGTGAAAAGAAATATCGCGAAAAACGATAGCACTGTGAAAATCCGAATGTTCATTTTCGGATAAACCTTCAGGGGAGTCACAGAGAAATTCCTCCATCTCCTGACAAATAGGACGGACAGATAGTAATTGTCTGGTGATTCCCGCCAATGAAATCAAAGGATAGGAAAGCTGGTCAATCATGCCAATGGCAACAAAAAAATCTCCGGCAGAAAACTCTCCTTTTAAAACCAGCCAGGCAGAGAAAGATAAAACCACAAAATACGATACATAAGAAATTAATGTGGTAATTAATTGTGCTATGGCTCCTGTTTGATTGTCGTAGAGAAACTTATTTTTTACTTCATCATTCACTGTCTGAAACTGTTTTTTTACTTGTCTTTCGATGGAATAATTTTTAATAATTTCAAATCCGGCAAGCCAGTCATTCACTCGGCTTAAGCTATCCTCCACAGCGCGGGTATATTCTTTTTGCGCCCGCTGTAACCGCTTTTCAATCAGTTTGGGAATATAGAGAGGAGTTGTCAAAAGACTGATCGTGATCAGGGCAATTCTCCAATCCAGTAAAAACAAAGCAGCGCTTACAAGAATAATCTTAAATAGAATTTCCCAAAACATGGGCATCATCTCAAATTGTCTTCCGCGGATGGTATCGGCGATGGTGGTATACTTTGCCAGATATTCTCCCTGCGTATGTTCCTTGTAGTTTACGTAACTGCGCTGTAGGATACTGGTGAAAATATCTTCTTTCAACTGATTGGTGCAATTTGCAGTAAACTTCCCGTTAAATAACCGATATCCAAAATAGAATACTATTTCCAGAATAATGAACAGAATCAGTAAAGCTCCATAGCGAAGAGTTTCTTTTCCTGCTCCCTGGATCGCATAATCTAATACATCTCCTTTGAAAAACTGTAAGATCACAGCAAAGATTGTACTGAATAAAATTGTGAGCAAAGAGCCAATATACCAGGATTGATTTTTTTTATAGTATTTTTTCATGGAAACCTCCTATATTTTTCCTGCAGTCAAAACTGCATATGGGGAAAACGATAGAAGGAGTATGCAATTTTATTTTCCTTCTATCGTGCTAGAAGGATATACGACGTTTTGCCCAAATGAAAGCACCTCCTTTGTCAGTTCTATGTGCAATCATTATACCATAAAAATATTTGATTTTGATAAAAAAGTTGTTCTTAAAATGAAAAAAGAAGCATAAGCTATAAAGGATTGGGGTGATGGATTGAAAAAATTCTTCAGATTGTGCCTGCTTTTACTATGTCTTGTGTTTTTTCAGGAAATCCTGTTTTCTCGTGTTGTGGAATATTCTATATGCAGGAAACTTCAGGAACATATGGAGGAGACAGAAGAATTTCGCCAGATGAAAATCAGTCAGGATAATTGGGAAAGGCTTCAGAGATTTTCGAAAAAAGAGCAAGTGGATTTTTTCGAATGTCTGGCAGCTCTGATGGTGGAATATGATTTTTCGCTGGATAGAGAGATGAACTTTTCTTCTGTCCGCTTGAAAAGAAATCTTTCCTTCTATCAGGAAAAAAAGCCAGAGACTTTTGCCAAGTTGGCTGCTTCTTATAAAAAAATTATCGGAGATCTGGTATATTTTCCTGTAGCTGCGCCATCCGGAAAAAAAGAATTCTTCTTTGAAAACGGATATGGAACTCCCCGGCACTATGGGGGAAAACGAATCCATGAAGGCATTGATATTTTTGGAAAAAAAGAGGAAAGTGGTTATTATCCGGTGATAAGTATGAGTGCGGGAATCGTGGAACAGGTGGGATGGCTACCGCTGGGTGGATACCGGGTGGGGATAAGAAGTCCTGGAGGATGTTATTTTTATTATGCCCATCTGTCCTCTTACGGAAAAAAATTCCGTGTGGGAGATAAAATTTATCCGGGTGAATTTCTCGGATTGATGGGAGATACGGGATATGGACCGGAAGGAACCAGAGGACGGTTTCCCGTACATCTTCATCTGGGAATTTACATAGAAGACAGGAACAAAGAAGAAATGAGCATCAACCCCTATTCTCTGTTGGTACTTTTGGAGAATCAAATACAGCAGTATCAATATTGAGAGATTTATGTTATAATTTACAGGTAAGAATTACCGACTTGAATTTGATGACAGAATAAGGAGAGGGAAAGAGTATGGAAATACAATTATGGCGCGAGATATTAAGCCCATATGAGCTGGCCGTGAAAGAGCTGGTGGAAAAATTCAACCATCTGATCAGAGAACACAGGGAGAGAGGATTATATTCTCCCATTGAGCAGGTTACGGGCAGAGTAAAAAGTGTGACCAGTATTCTGGAAAAGATGAAACGAAAAGAAATTCCTTTTGAAGAACTGGAAGAGCAGGTGGAGGATATTGCGGGGGTACGGATCATCTGCCAGTTCGTGGAAGATATACAAAGAGTTGCTGATCTGATCGCACATCGTTCGGATATGGAAATTAAATGTGCAAAAGATTATATTACCCATATGAAGGAAAGCGGTTATCGCAGTTATCATCTGGTAATTTATTATCAGGTGGAAACAATTAACGGTCCGAAAAAGCTGCAGGCAGAAATTCAGATCAGAACAATGGCAATGAATTTTTGGGCTACGATTGAGCATTCATTGCAATATAAATATAAGACCAATATTCCGCCTCATGTGAAGGAACGTCTTTCTAAGGCAGCGGATGCGATTATTGCACTGGATCATGAGATGTCTTCGGTGAGAAGTGAGATTATGAATGCCCAGAACTCTTCCTTGATTCAAAGGAATCTTGTAATGGATATTCTCAGTAATATTGAGAATCTTTATCAGAAATCAAATAAACGGGAAGTAGAAAAGATTCAGACGGAGTTTTACCGGATTTATGCTTCCAATGATTTACAGCAATTAAAGCGTTTTCATCAACAACTGGATATTATTGCGGAAGGCTACCGGGCTCAGGCGGTCACCAGTGAGATGGAAGAGTGAAAGAATATGAAGACAAAGGATAAGACAGAATGAATTTACCGATAGAATTTGAAAAAGAGATGAGGAATCTTCTGAGAGAGGAATTTCCGGCTTTTATGGAAAGCTATGAGGAAGTTCCCCAGAGTGGACTGCGGGTAAACAGGTATAAAATAACGCCGGAAAAGTTTTTGGAAAAAGCTCCTTTCCCATTGACGCCGGTGGAATGGATAGAGAATGGATTTACTTATGAAAACGCAGTACCCTCGAAAGATCCTTATTATTATGCAGGACTTTATTATCTTCAGGAACCCAGTGCCATGACGCCGGCAGACCGGCTGGCTCCGGTTCCTGGAGATTTTGTGCTGGATCTTTGTGCGGCGCCGGGAGGAAAGGCCACAGAATTGGGAGCAAGATTAAAAGGGAAAGGTTTTTTGGTGGCAAATGATATCAGTAACAGCAGAGCAAAGGCGCTGTTAAAAAATCTGGAACTTATGGGTTTGCCGAATATTTATGTAACAAGCGAAGATCCCTGTCGGCTGGTACAGGAGTTTCCGGAGTTTTTTGATAAGATTCTGGTAGACGCCCCCTGCTCCGGGGAAGGAATGTTTCGAAAAGAACCCCGGATGATGGCAGACTGGGAAGAGCAGGGACCGGAATATTATAGCAGGATTCAACGCAAACTGATTCTTCAGGCAGCAGATATGCTTCGCCCCGGTGGTAGAATGGTGTATTCCACCTGTACCTTCAGTGAAATGGAAAATGAGGGGACGATTCAGTGGCTGCTTTCCCAGCGCCCGGATATGCATTTGATTTCCTGTGAACCCTATAAAGGATTTGCCGAAGGCAGAAAGGGATTGACCGATTGTGTTCGCATCTTTCCTCATCGAATGAAAGGAGAAGGACATTTTGTTGCTCTTCTTGAAAAGGAAGGGATGGAATCTTCAAGAAAAATAAAGAAAGAAAGTTCGGATAAGATTCCTGAGGAAGCTGTAGAGTTTTTGAAAAATTGTCCTCGTTTATGGGAAAATAAGAACCTTATTTTCCGGTTGCAGAGCGAACGGTTATATGCCATGGGAAAAGAAGACGGAATGCCGAAAAAACTTCGATATCTTCGGACGGGACTTTATCTGGGAGAGTGTAAAAAGAAGAGATTTGAGCCGTCACAGGCTTTGGCTATGACGCTGGCAGAAGATTCTTATACCTCCTGTATTTCCTTGTCCAGAGAAGATGACCGGGTGATTCGCTATCTGAAGGGAGAAACTTTGGATGTGTCTGATCTTTCTGTAAAAAAAGGAAAAGGCTGGCAGTTGGTCTGCCTGGAGGGATATCCTCTGGGATGGGGAAAATTGGCAGGAAACAGCCTGAAAAATAAATATTACGCCGGCTGGCGCTGGCAGTAGGAGTTCGTATGAGTGATTTTTTACGTTTGGATAAATATCTGGCAGATCTGGGAGTGGGAACTCGCACGCAGGTAAAACAGATGATACGGAAAAGTCAGGTTTCTGTAAATGGAGAAACTGTAAAAAAACCGGAACAAAAAGTAAACGTATCACAGGATCAGGTGGCAGTGCAGGGGAAAATTCTGAATTATATGAAAAATAAATATTTTCTGCTGCATAAACCTTCCGGTTATGTGTCTGCAACAGAAGATTCCCGGGAAAAAACGGTACTTTCTCTTTTGCCGGAGGAATTACGGAAAGGACTGTTTCCTGTGGGAAGACTGGACAAAGATACGGAAGGGTTACTGCTGCTTACTAACGACGGGGATTTATCCCACCGCCTTTTGTCTCCTAAAAAACATGTGGACAAGACATATTATGCCAGAGTGGAAGGGAAAGTTTCACAGGAGGATCAGGAAGCCTTTGCCCAGGGAGTTGATATTGGAGATGAGAAACTGACACTTCCGGCGCAATTGGAAATTTTAACTTCCGCAGAGGAATCGGAAATTCTTCTTACCATTCAAGAGGGACGGTTTCACCAGGTAAAGCGAATGTTTGAAGCCAGAGGGGAGAAGGTAGTGTATCTGAAAAGAATTTCCATGGGTCCCCTGCAGCTTCCCGAAAATCTGGCCAGAGGAGAGTTTCGGGAACTGACGGAGCAGGAACTGGATTCTCTGGAAGTGGGAAAAGAGAAAAATATGTAACTGGAAAGGAATGGACAGTTACGAAAATACAACGAAAAAGGGATAAAGGGATGTTACATAATATTAAAGCGGTTTTATTCGATCTTGACGGTACGCTAGTGGATTCCATGTGGATGTGGAAAGACATAGATATTGAATATCTGGGAAAGCGCGGTTTTGAACTTCCGCCCCGGCTGCAAAAAGATATTGAAGGGATGAGTCTTACAGAGACTGCCACATATTTTAAAGATAGATTTCAGCTTTCAGACACATTGGAAGAAATAAAAAAAGAATGGATGGATATGGCAAGAGATAAGTATTGTCACCATGTGAAAGTAAAGCCGGGGGCAAGGGAATTTCTGGAATATTTAAAGTCACAGAATATTCGTACCGGGATTGCCAGTTCTAATGGGATAGAATTGGTTCATGCGGTGCTTAAGGCGCAGAAAGTATCCGAATATTTGGATTCTGTCCATACCTGCTGCGATGTGGAGAGGGGAAAACCCCATCCGGATATTTATCTTCTTGTGGCAAAGGAACTGGGGGTATCGCCCCGGGAATGTCTGGTATTCGAAGATATTCCCATGGGGATTTTGGCAGGCAAACGGGCAGGAATGAAAACCTGTGCGGTGGAGGATGTATTCAGCCAGGATCAGAGAGAAGAAAAACGGCGACTGGCTGATTATTATATTCAGGATTATTACGACATTCTAAAAGAAACGTATGAGGTGTTGAAACCATGAGCAGACAATTTTTACCTGTAACTTTGGAAGAATGCAGACAAAGAGGAATAGAACAAGTGGATTTCGTTTACGTGATCGGAGATGCTTACGTGGATCATTCCTCTTTTGGTCCGGCAATTATCAGCAGGGTGTTGGAAAGCAGAGGGTATTCTGTGGGAATCATAGCGCAGCCGGATTGGAAAAAGGATGAGAGTATCCAGGTGTTCGGGGAACCCAGACTTGGATTTCTTGTGTCAGCGGGAAATATGGATTCCATGGTGAATCACTATACGGTATCAAAAAAACACCGACAGAAAGATTCATTTTCTCCGGGAGGAAAGATGGGGTTACGCCCGGATCGGGCGGTGATCGTTTATGGAAATCTGATTCGGAGAAGTTATAAAAAAACGCCTGTTATTCTGGGCGGAATTGAAGCCAGTCTCCGAAGGTTGGGGCATTATGATTACTGGTCAGATCAGATAAAAAGAAGTGTTCTTTTAGATTCCGGAGCAGATTTGATTTCTTACGGAATGGGAGAGCGTTCTATTGTGGAGATTGCAGATGCTTTGCAGGCAGGAATCGATGTAAAAGATATTACCTTTATACGGGGAACGGTTTATAAAAGTAAAACACTGGAACAGATTCCGGAACCTGTTTGTCTTCCTTCTTTTGAAGAAATTCAAAAAGATCGAATGGAATATGCCAGAAGTTTTGCGATTCAATACAAAAATACAGATCCTTTTCAGGGAGGAACGCTGGTGGAGGATTATGGAAATCAGGGATATATTGTTCAAAATCCTCCGGCATATGTGCTTTCCAAACAGGAAATGGATGATGTCTATGATCTTCCTTATATGAGGACGTATCACCCCATGTACGAAAAAGACGGGGGTATTCCTGCGATTGAAGAAATTCGATTTAGTCTTGCCAGTAACAGAGGATGTTTTGGAAGCTGTAATTTCTGTGCCTTAACCTTCCATCAGGGAAGAATCGTTCAGGTAAGAAGCCATGAATCCCTATTAAAAGAAGCCAAGGAAATGACAAAGGATCCCCATTTTAAAGGATATATTCATGATGTGGGTGGACCTACCGCAGATTTTCGTCAACCCGCCTGTAAAAAGCAACTGACCAAGGGGGCATGTGCCAACAGACAGTGTCTTTTCCCCAAACCCTGTCTCAATCTGGAAGCGGATCACGGAGATTATCTTTCACTTCTTCGGAAAATCAGAAAAGTACCTGGGGTAAAAAAGGTATTTATCCGATCGGGAATTCGTTTTGATTATGTGTTAGCAGATAAAAAAACCCCGTTTCTTCAGGAATTGACAGATTACCATGTAAGCGGACAGCTACGAGTGGCTCCGGAACACGTTTCGGATGCGGTGCTGAAAAGAATGGGGAAACCGTCCCATGAAGTTTATCAGGAATTTTTGAAAAAATACCAGTCCTGCTGTAAAAAGAGTGGAAAAGAACAGTATGCAGTTCCTTATTTTATGTCTTCCCATCCGGGATGCGGGTTGAAGGAAGCAGTAGAACTGGCAGAATATATTCGTGATCTGGGATTTATGCCGGAACAGGTTCAGGATTTTTATCCCACGCCTTCTACCATATCCACCTGTATGTATTATACAGGAGTGGATCCTTTGACTATGGAAAAGGTATACGTTCCTAAAAATCCTCATGAAAAAGCCATGCAAAGAGCGTTGATTCAGTATAAAAATCCGGAAAATCGCAGTTTGGTGGAGGAAGCATTGAAAAAAGCAGGACGAGAAGATCTTATAGGATTTGGTCCCCGATGCCTTCTGCGTCCGCTGCGTTATTCGGAAGGAAAAAAGGTTTATGGAAATGCTGCTCCAAAGTCAGAAACAGGGAAAAAGGAGCAAAACAGAGGGAAAAAACGGACAATCCGCAATGTTCATAAAAAGAAACTGTCGAAAAAGTAAACTTTTTCGAAAAAATTTCAAAAGCTATTGGTAAAGAGAGCAGAATTTGGTAAAATAGCTTTCGTGAAAAAAGAAACATGAAAGGATAAAATATGAAAGCAAAAAAAGGTGATTTTGGTTATATTCGCAGAGAAAAGATAAAAAGGCTGTTGACCACACTGATTTTATTTGCCATTCCTCTGGCAGCTTTTGTGGGAGGCGTTCTGGTAACAAAGACCAAAAATAATATTATTACGGTTATTGCACTGGTAGGTTGTCTTCCTGCTTGCAGATCGTTGGTGAGTACAATCATGATGTGGATGCAAAAACCCATGGATGCTGCTGCATATGAAAAAATTCGCGCTCATGCAGGGAATCTGGTGATGGCTTATGAGATGTATCTGACCACATATGAAAAAAGTACTTTCGTGGAAAGCTTTGCGGTGTGTGGAAACAAGGTGGTGGGATACTCTTCCCGCATGGAAGGCTCTCCCCAGTTTGTGGAACAGCATGTAAAAAAAATCCTAAAACAAAATGGTTACAAGACAGATGTGAAAGTGATGACAGAGTTGAAACCGTATCTGGAGAGACTGGATTATCTGAATGAACATCAGGAGGAACTGGAAAAAGACATTGTTTTCGAACCAGATTCCCGTTATCCTGATTTGAGTAGGGCGGAACTGATCAAACATGTAATTCTGGCAATTTCATTATAAGCAGGGTGTAATGTAAGATGAGAAAACTTGAAATTGGTAAAAATGATGCGGGCCAGCGAATGGATAAGTATCTGAAAAAATATTTCCGGGAAGCTGGTTCCGGTTTTTTATATAAAATGCTGCGAAAAAAGAATATTCTTTTAAATAATAAAAAAGCAGAGGGAAAAGAAATTTTGCAGCAGGGGGATCAGATTCTTCTTTATCTGTCGGAAGAGACAATAGAGAAGTTTCGTGGAGGCGGAAAAACAAAAGAAGAAAGTGTTTTGCCTTTTCCGGAAATACCCCTGGATATTATTTATGAGGATGAAGACTTTCTGTTTATCAATAAACCGGCGGGGATTTTATCCCAGAAATCATCACCGGAAGACAGCTCCATGGTGGAATATATCATTGGCTATCTGTTGAAACAGAAAAAAATCACAGAAAAGGAACTGGAGACTTTTCATCCTTCTGTCTGCAACCGTCTGGACAGAAATACCAGCGGTATGATTCTGGCAGGAAAAAGTCTGCCGGGACTTCAGATACTATCCCGTGTTTTGAAGGAACGCACCATGAAAAAATTTTACATCTGCCTGGTAAAAGGAGAGGTAAGGGAAAAGGTGACACAGAAAGCATGGCTGGTAAAAAATAAGAAAAGCAACCGGGTGCAGGTACATAACCAGGAAATGAAAGGGGCCTCGCAGATAGAGACTGCTTATGAGCCGTTATGGACGGATGGAAAGGAAACGCTTCTGAAGGTGGAGCTGATCACAGGAAAATCTCATCAGATTCGCTGCCATCTGGCCAGTATGGGATATCCTCTAGCGGGAGATGAAAAATATGGAGACGGAACCTGGAACAGAGAATTGAAAAAGGCTACAGGATTGAACAGACAGTTTCTTCATGCCTGGGAAATTCAGTTTCCGGAAAACGGAGAATGTCCGGAAAGTCTGGCAGGAAAGATTTTTCATGCGCCTTTAGCAGATGACTTGAAAAAAGTGCTGTTTTCCATCCATGTATCAGACAAAGTGAGAAAAGAACTTTCCCTGTAAACGTGTGAACGTTGACAGAGAGTATACGATGCAGAAAGAAGGAAATGTATGAGTGATATAAAAGAAAATATACAGGAGACAAATGACAAGACTTCTAAAAAAACTTCCAAAAAGAAAAACAGTCTGGGAAGAGAGTTAGTGGAAGATGTGATTATGGTTCTGGTAGTTCTGGTAGTAGTGTTTCTGATTAAAAACTTTATCCTGATTAATGCACAAATCCCTTCCGGATCTATGGAAAATACGATTATGACAGGAGACAGAGTTTTTGGAAACCGTCTGGCATATCGTTTTGGAGAGCCTGAGAGGGGCGATATTGCGATTTTTAAATATCCGGATGATGAGTCAGAATTATATATCAAGCGGGTGATGGGACTTCCGGGAGATACGATAGAGATCAGGGATGGCTTGTTGTATCTGAATCACTCAGAACAACCCCTTGATGAACCATATCTAAAAGAAACTTCCAGAGGTGATTTTGGACCTTATCAGGTTCCGGAAGGATGTTACTTTATGTTGGGTGATAACAGAAACAAATCACATGATTCCCGTTTTTGGGAAAATACTTTTGTAACCAGAGAGAATGTTTTAGCAAAAGCGGTGTTTCGTTATTATCCGTTTAATAAAATCGGAACAATTCAATAGAAAGATGCCAGAATTGTGGAAGTGCGCAGCACGAAACAATTCGTCAGGCATCTTTTGATTTCAATATCATAGAAAGGAAGTAGGATATGGCAACCTGGAATTCCAGAGGTCTTAGGGGTTCCACCCTGGAGGAGTTGATCAACAGAAGTAATGAACAGTATCGGGAGAAAGGTCTGGCTTTGATTCAGAAAATACCTACGCCCATTACTCCCATTCGTATTGCAAAAGAAAGCCGACAGATTACCCTGGCTTATTTTGAACAGAAAAGTACCGTGGATTACATTGGAGCCGTACAGGGAATTCCTGTCTGTTTCGATGCCAAGGAGTGCCGGGAAAATGCATTTCCGCTGGCAAATATTCATGAACATCAGATTCAATTTATGAAAGAATTTGAAAAGCAGCAGGGAATTGCATTTCTTATCATATTTTTTTCTTCCCGCAATGAATTCTATTACCTTCCATTGAGAGATCTTCTGGTATTTTGGGAACGGGGAGCTAAGGGAGGATTGAAACGTTTCCGATACGAAGAATTAAAACCACAGTATTTTCTTCCTGCTCATTCAGGAATTCTTGTTCCCTATCTGGAAGGAATCAGAAGAGATCTGGAAGAGAGGGATTGACATTTCAGGGGTTTGTCAGTATAATTTGCTTATTGATTTAGTAGCGTATTACCATGATAAAGCGGAGGGGACAGGATGAAACAGCTATTTCATACTCCGGAAGGAGTGAGAGATGTATATGGAGCAGAGTGTGAACGTAAATTGTATCTACAGGAAAAACTGCAGAAGGTTTTTCATGCGTATGGATATGAAAATATAGAGACACCGGGTTTTGAATTTTTTGATGTTTTTGGCAGTCAGGTGGGAACCATACCTTCCAGAGAATTATATAAATTTTTTGATCGGGACGGAAATACTTTAGTTCTGAGACCGGATTTTACTCCGTCGATTGCCCGGGCAGTTTCCATGTATTTTCATCCGGAGGATCTTCCGGTTCGGTTATGCTACCGGGGAAATACTTATATCAATAATTCCAGTTATCAGGGAAGGTTAAAGGAATCTACCCAGATGGGGGTGGAGCTGATCGGTGATCCTTCTGTGGATGCAGACGGAGAAGTGATTGCTCTGGCAGTGGAGCTTCTGAAAGAGACCGGACTTACAGAATTTCAGATTAGTATCGGTCAGGTGGATTTTTTCAAATCTCTGATTCAGGAAGCAGGTTTATCAGAAGAGACAGTGGCAACTCTCCGGGAACTGATTTCCAATAAAAATTATTTTGGAGTGGAAGAACTGCTAAGCGGTCTGAATCTTCCGGAAAAGCTGGTAACTGTATTTTCCATGCTCCCCCGTCTGTTCGGTTCCCTTGATGTGTTGGAAAAAGCAAAAAAAATGACGGACAATCCTCATGCGCTCCGGGCGATAGAGCGACTGGAAGAGATTTATCAGGTGGTTCGGCAGTATGGATGTGAGAAATATATCTCCTTTGATCTGGGAATGTTAAGCCAGTATAATTATTATACAGGAATTATTTTTCAGGGTTATACCTATGGAACAGGCGAGCCGCTGGTCAAAGGAGGACGGTATAATCATTTGCTGGAACATTTCGGAAGTCCGGCTCCGGCCATAGGTTTTGGTCTGGTGATGGAACAGGTATTAAATGCACTGGAAAGGCAGAATATAGAGATTCCTGTGATGAAAGGAAAAATTTTGATTCTTTATCCACAAGAAGGGCGTTCTCTGGCAATTACCATTGCCCGGGAACAGAGAGCGCATCAGATGGAGACACAGTGTATGTGCATGACAAGAGAAAAAACCCTGGAGGATTACATTTCCTATGGGAAACGACATCAGTTTACCGATATCATCTGTCCCCATTCAGAGGAAGAGATTCAGATCATGAACCTGTATACAGATGAAAGAAGAGTGTGTAACTGGAAAAGTTTCGGCAGGCAGGAGGGATAGATATGAGGTATCTGACAATTGCTCTGACAAAAGGCCGTCTGGCAAATAAAACACTGGAACTGTTGGAACAGGTGGGGATTACCTGTGAAGAAATGAAAGATAAAAATACCAGAAAGCTGATTTTTGTAAATGAAGAATTAAAATTAAAGTTCTTTCTTGCAAAAGGTCCAGATGTTCCCACGTATGTGGAATATGGGGCGGCGGATATCGGCGTGGTGGGGCGGGATACCATCATGGAAGAGGGGAGAAATCTTTATGAGGTGATGGATCTTGGATTTGGAAAATGCAGGATGTGTATCTGTGGACCGGAATCGGCAAGAGAACTTCTGGAGCATCATCATCTCATCCGCGTAGCGACGAAATATCCCAACATTGCGAAAGACTATTTTTATAACAGGAAACATCAGACCGTAGAAATTATCAAGTTAAATGGTTCTATAGAATTGGCGCCTATTGTAGGACTTGCAGAGGTGATCTGCGATATTGTGGAAACAGGTTCTACTTTGAAAGAAAACGGACTTTCCGTATTAGAAGAGGTTTGCCCTCTGTCAGCGCGGATGGTAGTCAACCAGGTAAGTATGAAAATGGAAAGTGAAAGAATTTCCGAGTTGATCCAGAAGTTAAAAAAGGTGATACGGGAGGGATGATTTATGAGAATTGTAACATTGACGAAAGAAACCACAGAAAATATTCTGGAAAATATGTTAAAAAGGAGTCCCAGTCAATACGGAGAATATGAAAGCAGGGTACAGGAAATCATCGCACAGGTAAAAGAAAAAAAGGATGAGGCTTTATTTTCTTATACAAAGCAGTTTGACCATGCACAACTGGATGCTTCCAATATTCGGGTAACGGAGGAAGAGATTCAGGAGGCTTATGAAAATGTCGATTCAGCACTTTTGCAGGTAATCCGGAAAGCGCTTGTAAATATTGAAAAGTATCATGCGCTGCAAAAGCAAAACAGTTGGTTTCAAAGTACGGAACAGGGAACTATGTTGGGGCAGAAGATTACCCCTCTCTCCCGGGTGGGTGTATACGTTCCGGGAGGAAAAGCAGTATATCCCTCCTCTGTATTGATGAATATTATGCCGGCAAAAGTGGCTGGTGTGGAAAAAATTATTATGACCACTCCCTGCAATGCCCAGGGAAAGGTAAATCCTTCTGTTTTGGTTGCGGCGAAAGAAGCAGGGGCAGACGAAATCTATAAAGTAGGCGGGGCGCAGGCAATCGCCGCCCTTGCTTTTGGAACAGAGAGCATTCCCAAAGTAGATAAAATCGTAGGTCCCGGTAACATCTATGTGGCTTTAGCAAAAAAAGCTGTCTATGGCCATGTAAGTATTGATTCTGTGGCAGGTCCCAGTGAGATTCTGGTACTGGCAGATGAGACCGCAAATCCCAGATATGTGGCTGCAGATTTATTATCTCAGGCAGAACATGACGAACTGGCGTCTGCAATTTTAATCACTACCAGCAGAGAACTGGCCAAGAAAGTCAGCAGGGAAGTAGATGAATTTGTCGAGAATCTGGAGAGAAAAGAAATTATTCAAAAATCTCTGGAGCAGTTCGGATACATTCTTGTGGCTTCCTCTTTGGAGGAAGCGATTGATACAGCCAATGAAATTGCTTCAGAACATCTGGAGATTGTGACTGCCAATCCCTTTGAGGTTATGACAAAGATACGAAATGCAGGCGCAATCTTTATCGGTGAATATAGTTGTGAGCCGCTGGGAGATTATTTTGCAGGACCTAACCATATTTTACCCACCAACGGAACCGCGAAATTCTTTTCTCCTTTGTCCGTGGATGATTTTGTGAAAAAATCCAGTATTATTTATTATTCCCGGCAGGCGCTGGAGCCTGTTCACAAAGATATCGAACAGTTTGCCAGATCGGAACAATTGACGGCACATGCCAATTCCATTGCCGTTCGTTTCGAGAAAGGAGAGAATTGATCATGGAAATCAAAAAGCTGAGCGAAAAAGAGAGAGTGGTTTCTGTAAAAAGAGATACAAAGGAAACAAAGATTTATCTGGAGCTGAATCTGGACGGTTCCGGACAGACATCTTTGGATACAGGGATTGGTTTTTTTGATCATATGTTGGATGGATTTGCCCGTCACGGCTTCTTTGATCTGACGATAAAGGTGGAAGGAGATCTGTATGTAGACAGCCATCACACCATTGAAGATACAGGAATTGTATTGGGAACCGCGATTCGGGAAGCGCTGGGAGATAAAAAAGGAATTTGTCGATTTGGGGACAGGATTCTTCCGATGGATGAGACTTTAGTTCTTTGTGCCGTAGATCTCTCCGGGCGTCCTTATCTGAATTTTGATGTGGATTTTACAGTTCCCAAAACAGGAGATATGGATACGGAAATGGCGAGAGAATTTTTCTATGCAGTAAGTTACGCAGCGGGAATGAATCTTCATTTGAAGCTTTTAGATGGAACAAACAACCATCATATCATGGAGGGTGTGTTTAAAAGTTTTGGAAAAGCTCTTGATGAAGCAACACAGCAGGATGAGCGAATACAGGGTGTGTTATCTACGAAGGGCAGTCTGTAGGAAAGAAGGATGTATATGGATTATAAAATGGTGATTCCCTGCATTTATATGAATGCAGGAAAGGCAGTGACCGGTTTCGGACAAAAAACATTATTTGAAGATGGGGATCTTCTGAAACTGGCGAAAGAATACGGAAATACAGGCGCCGACGAACTGCTGGTATTTGATTTTTCCTCCAATGACGCGGAACATGACGAAGCTATCGGATGGATCAAAAAAATAGCGCAGGCAGCGGAGGTTCCGGTTATCGGGGCAGGAAATGTCAAACGGATGGAGGATGTGAAAAAGCTTCTGTATGCCGGATGTCACAAAGCAGTCCTGAATTTTTCCAAGGAGAGTAATGTGGCGATTCTTGAAGAGGTTTCTTCCAAATTTGGAAAAGAAAAGATTCTTGTCAGTATTTTTATGATGGCAGAATATGAAAATCATCAGGAATTAATAGAAGAATATGCGGGAGGGATTCTCTGTCTGGAAGGTTTGCAGGAGGAGATCAGGAGCAAGACAAAACTTCCTGTACTTCTTCACACCAATACGCTGGGAAAAGAAGAGATTTTTCAGCTTTTAAAAGAAGATCAGATTGACGGAATCAGCGGCAGAACAATCAGTCAGTTGAAGCTGGACAGGATGGAGCTGAAAAAAGAGTGCAAACAGCAGGGAATACGGGTAAATACGTTTGAAAGCGCAGTATCCTGGGAGGATTTTCGCCTCAACAGTGACGGGATGATTCCCGTAATTGTTCAGGATTACAAAACAGATCAGGTATTAATGCTGGCGTATATGAATAAAGAGGCTTTTTATACTACCCTGGAGACAGGAAAAATGACATACTGGAGCAGGAGCAGAAATGAACTTTGGGTCAAAGGACTTACCAGCGGTCATTATCAATATGTAAAATCAATCTCGCTGGACTGTGACAATGATACACTTCTGGCAAAAGTGTCCCAGGTGGGAGCTGCCTGTCATACAGGAAATAAAAGCTGCTTTTATAAAGAACTGGTGAAAAAACCATATGATGATACAAACCCGCTTCGGGTATTTCAGGAAGTCTATGACGTTATCATGGATCGAAAGAAGCATCCCAAAGAAGGTTCTTACACAAATTACCTTTTTGAGAAAGGAATTGATAAAATTTTGAAGAAGGTGGGAGAAGAGTGTACAGAAATTGTGATTGCAGCAAAAAATCCTGATAAAGAAGAGATAAAATATGAAATTTCAGATTTTTTATACCATGTTATGGTATTGATGGCTGAAAAAGGAGTGACCTGGGAAGACATTACCGGTGAACTGGCCAGAAGGTAGGAAGAACTTTTTGAAAAACCTCTTGTGTATTTATAAAGCAATGATATAATATCTTTATGCTGTCTTTACGCAGCATAAAGATTTTTTAATGCCATCATTTAATGATGTAAAATACATACGATTTTTGGAGGAAATATGAAAATCATAATTATTGGCTGTGGCAAAGTAGGATTTGCTTTAGCGGAAGAACTGACAGAAGAAAAACATGAAGTGACAATTATTGATTCTTCTGCAAAACGGCTTCAGGAAGTAGCTGAAGATCTGGATGCATTGCAGGTAGTGGGAAATGGTTCCAGTATCAGTACCCTGATGGAAGCGGACATTGAAAATACGGATTTATTGATCGCAGTGACTAATTCTGATGAATTAAATTTACTATGTTGTCTGATTGGCAAAAAGGTAGGAAAATGCCAGACAGTGGCAAGAGTAAGAAATCCTGTATACAATCAGGAATTGGAATTTATCAAAGAAAGTCTTGGGATTTCTATGATTATCAATCCGGAAATGGCAGCCGCATTGGAGATTGCAAGATTGCTTCGTTTTCCATCAGCAATTAAGATTGATACTTTTGCGAAAGGGAAAATCGAATTATTGAAATTCCGATTAAAGCCGGAGTTTGAGTTGGACCAGATCGCTATTTCAGAACTTCCGCAAAGAGTACATTGTGATATTCTGGTATCCGGTATTGAACGTGGAGATGAGGTTTATATTCCCAATGGAGATTTTGTGTTGCAGAACGGAGACCTGGTATCCATGATTGCTTCTCCTAAAAATGCAGCAATATTTTTTAAGAATATCGGTCTGAAAACAGATCAGGTAAAGAATTGTATGATTGTAGGCGGAGGAACGATAGCTATTTATCTTGCCCGTCTTTTGATGGAATCTAAAATCAAAGTTGTGATAATTGAAAAATCTCAGGAAAGATGTCAGGAGTTGGCAGAAATTTTACCTGATGCAATGATCGTACATGGTGATGGAACGAATAAGCGTTTGTTAATGGAAGAAAATCTGGAAAATGCGGAAGCTTTTGTCACACTGACGAATATGGACGAAGAAAATATTCTTTTAACATTATTTGCCAGAGATAATTCCAAAGCGAAGTTAGTTACAAAAGTGAATAGAATTTCCTTTGACCATATTCTGGATCAATTGGATTTGGGAAGTATCATCTATCCAAAATACATAACGACAGATTATATTCTTCAGTTTACCCGCGCTACAGAAAACTCTATTGGCAGTAATGTAGAGACTTTATATCATATTCTGGATAATAAAGCAGAAGCATTGGAATTTATTGTAAGAGATAATGCAGCGCTTGTGGGAATTCCTTTAAAAGAGCTAAAATTAAAAGATAATCTTCTGATCAGCTGTATTTACAGAAAAGGGACGGTTGTTATTCCAAAAGGTAATGACTGTATGAAAGTAGGCGATACAGTCATTGTAGTTACGAACCAAAGAGGTCTGGACGATATTCAGGATATTCTGGAACGCTAAGGAGGACCGACATGAACTATAGAATTATTGCTTATATTATCGGATGGGTATTTAATATTGAAGCTGCTTTTATGGTGATGCCAGTTTTGGTAGGAATGTTTTATCGTGAAAAGAGTATTACCTCCTTTTTACTTACGATTTTTCTTTGTCTGCTTATTGGAATTCCGTTGGTTACGGTTCATCGTCCCAAGAAACAACATTTTTATGTGAGAGAAGGCTTTGTAACGGTTGCTTTGAGTTGGATCCTCATGAGTTTTATGGGATCGTTACCTTTTGTATTCAGCGGCTGTATTCCTCATCCCATAGACGCCATGTTTGAGACGGTTTCAGGATTTACAACCACGGGAGCAAGTATTTTGAGCGAAGTGGAATCTCTGCCTCGATGCATTTTATTTTGGAGGAGTTTTACACACTGGATAGGAGGAATGGGGGTTCTGGTATTTCTTCTGTCTCTTCTTAAACTTGCCGGAGGTTCCCATATGAATCTTATGAAGGCAGAAAGTCCGGGACCATCTGTCAGCAGACTGACGCCTACAGTACGGTCTACAGCCAAAATTTTATATGGTATATACATTTTTATGACAGTTGTGGAAATTAGTTTTCTGTTGTTTGGGGGAATGCCTCTTTTTGATGCTGTAACAACCACATTTGGTACCGCAGGTACAGGTGGCTTCGGTATTAAAAATGATAGTTTGGGAAGTTATTCTACCTATATTCAGGTGGTTGTAACTGTATTTATGATTCTGTTTGGTGTCAATTTCAATATTTATTTTTTATTGTTGGCAAAAAAATGGAAACAGGCATTGAAAAGCGAAGAGCTGAAATGGTATTTTATCACGATTGTAACGGCTGTTTTATTAATTGCATGGGATATCCGTCTGGTATATGCCAGCTTTGGGGAAGCGCTGCAGCAATCTGCTTTTCAGGTTGCCTCTATCATCACAACTACCGGTTTTGCCAGTACGGACTTCAATGTGTGGCCGGAGGTTTCCCGGACGGTATTGATCATGCTGATGTTTGTCGGCGCCTGCGCGGGAAGTACCGGAGGCGGTATCAAAGTTTCCCGATTTATTATCCTTTTGAAATCGATGGGCAAAGAGATTAAACAGTATCTTCATCCCCGTCAGGTAAGAAAGATTCAGATTGACGGAAAGCCGATAGAGCACGAAGTGGTTCGAAATGTAAATGTATTTATGGTAGTGTATACGTTGATTTTCGGATTCTCTCTGCTGATACTGGCCTTTGAAGGTACAGATCTGATTACAAACTTTACTGCTGTGGCGGCTACCTTCAACAATATCGGACCGGGATTGGAACTGGTGGGGCCGTCTGCAAATTTTGGATTATTTTCCTATCCTGCAAAAGTTGTACTAATCTTTGATATGCTGGCAGGCCGTCTGGAGATTTTCCCCTTATTGCTATTGTTTGTAAAAGATACCTGGAAAAAGTTCTGATAATTATTTAATATTTTCTAAGAAATACTTAAGGAAAATAGCTTTGACTTACCAGAAGAGACATGGTATACCTTTATAAAGAAATTACTTTGATAAGGATTTATGGAGGATACGAAAATATGGGATGTCTGGGAAATGTATTATGGTTTATCTGTGGCGGCGCCATCAGTGGGTTGGAATGGTTACTTGCCGGTTGTCTGTGGTGTATCACCATCGTGGGAATCCCTGTGGGATTGCAATGTTTTAAATTTGCATCTCTGAGTTTCTTTCCGTTTGGTAAAGAAATTACTTACCACGGAGGAGCAGGCTCTTTTCTGTTGAATATCATCTGGCTTCTTGTCTCAGGGTTGCCTATGGCGTTATCTTCTGCCCTGCTGGGATGCGTGTTGTGTATTACTATTGTGGGAATACCTTTTGGTCTTCAGCATTTTAAGCTGGCACAGTTAGCTTTGATGCCATTTGGCGCGGAAGTACACTAAAAATTGTGGCTGTCGTTTTTGGCCACTAAATCTAAAAAAGAATCCTTCATAGAAAGCAGTAATCTTAAGAGCTGCTTTCTATGAAGGATTCTTTTGAATTCAACGTCTTTTTATTCGTCCCAGCCTTCCATAAAACGAATATTTACAAGAATATTTCGAACAATGTCTCCCTCTTCCAGGTCCAGATCCGATTCATCAGATACAGTAGGAAGTTCACAGTCCTCTTCCTCCAATTCCACGCTGATCCAGTTATATGCCGCATCATTGGCATTATCCATAGCTTCGTCAAGGGTATCTCCTGTAACCTGGCAAGATTCCAAATCCGGGAAAAATCCGGTGTAACTTCCTTTCGGTGCTTTTCGAAAGACTGCTGGATAGATAAATTTCATGAAAGTCACTCCCATCTACTACAATATTTCATTACCCAGTATACAATACCTGTTCGGAACCATCAAGAAGTTTTCTGTTGAAAATGTAAGTACTCTGCATTAAAATGATAGCAGGAAAACTTGAGGGAGGATGGATTTATGAAATATAAGATATTGAAAAATACAGATTTACAGTTGAGTGATATTTGTCTGGGGACCGCGTCGTTTGGAGAACATTTAAATCGGCAGCAATCCTTTGAATTGTTGGATGATTTTGTAAGAGAAGGTGGGAATTTTCTGGATACGGCTAATGTTTACTGCCGTTGGGAGCCGGGATTGAGAAATTGCAGCGAACAGATCATAGGAGAGTGGTTAAAGTCCCGGGGAGCGTATAAGAATATGGTCATTGCCACAAAAGGCGCCCATTATTTATTTGGCGGAGAAGAACATATTTCCCGGGTAAATGAACGGGAAATAAGAAAAGATCTGGAGAACAGCCTGGAAACTCTGGGTGTGGATGTGATTGATTTTTACTGGCTTCATCGAGATGATCAGAATAAATCGATAGAAGAAATTGTTGATATTATGGAAAAATTGAAAAAAGAAGGTAAAATTCGTTACTATGGATTTTCCAATTATCAGCTTTATCGTTTGAAAAAAGCTGAAAAATATGTGCAATCTCGAAAACTTTGCGGAATCTGTGGGGTTTCCAACCAATGGAGTATGGCGTCCATCAATCCCCATGGCAATATGAATCCAGATCCTACATTAGTGGAGCTTCATGAAGAGGAATATCTGTGGCATAAAGAGACAGGAACTCCGGTGATTCCTTTTTCTGCCACTGCTTCCGGATGGTTTGAGAAGATGAAAAGGGCAGGAATGCAGGTGAAAAATGGAGAAGTATTGCAGATCGAAAAACCGGAGCTTTTATCGGAAGCGATGAAAAAAGCATTTTGGAATGAGGAAAATCTGAAAAAATATGAAAAGCTGTTGGAATTGCAAAGGGAAACCGGATACAGTTTACAGGCATTGTCCATATCCTGGCTGCTGCAGCAGCCATTTCAGGTATTTCCTGTATGTGGGGCAAGAAATACCAGTCAATTAAAAGAAATTATGAAAGCATCTCACATAAGCCTTACTTTAGAGGATTTTTACAGTTAAAAACCGTTGACGGAAAAAAAATGTAATTGTAAAATAGAATACAGGAATTACCAAAATATATAGAATATAACAGAAAGGATATATATGAAGTCATTGAAGAAAATCAGTACACAGGTAACGACAACAATGGTGGCAGCCGGAATGATTTTCGGTTCAGTACCGCCTGTACAGGCAGGAGAAATCACATCTGCCACAAACATCGGTACCATGAGTGAGATGATATCTGGAGAGATACCTTCCGCAAATTCGGAAGAGATCCTGGAAGCAACGCCCCAGCCAAGTCCGGAAGCACCCCCCGAGCCGACTCCAGAGGTAACCCCAAAGCCGACTCCGGAGGTAACGCCAGAACCAACTCCGGAAATAACGCCCGAGCCAACCCCAGAAGCGACCCCTGAGCCGACTCCGGAAGTAACGCCAGAACCAACCCCGGAGGCAACGCCAGAACCAACTCCAGAGACAACGCCCGAGCCAACTCCGGAAGTAACACCCCAGCCAAGTCCACAAGCAACGCCCGAGCCAACTCCGGAACAGGAGATTCCTTCCGGTGATGGTACAGAGGTTTCTCAGAGCGAACAGGAGAATAGTTCTCAAAGTAATTGGATCAACCATATTGATTACAGCAAATATTTTATACAACCTGCGGATTATGTAATAAATTACAGGAAGGGATTTGGAAAAATCGAAAAAGTGTATGCTTATGCAAAAGTTGATACATTTTTAAATATCAGAGAGGGAACATCTCTGAATGCGCGGGTTGTGGGGAAACTTCCCCGAAAAGGTATTTGTTATGTAATTGAAGATGGAGATAAAGATTGGGTATACATAGAATCAGGAGATGTACGTGGATTTGTAAAAAGACAATATCTCCAATTAGGTAAGAAGGCAGCCAGATATGTGAAAAAGACAGGAGAAGAAAAACTGGAAACAGCCGAACCACTGATTCGTCCACAGGACAATAAAGCCTTTGATTATTCTGTAAAAACTGTCTATGACGTACAGCAAAGTACCGGAGAAGGAATTATTACCTTTGCAGATTATTTTCTGGAGAAGCCATTTCAATTGGGAGGAACTTCTCTGGAGAAGGGAATAGATGCATCCCATTTTGTGTATGAGATTTTATCACGTTGCGGCGCTTATGATGGAAAAGTAACAAAGATAGAAGAATGGGAGAAGCTGGGAGAAGAAATCGAAAGTCTGGAAGATGCACAGGCCGGAGATGTCATCTGTTATAAAAATCATGTGGCTTTGTATGACGGAAAGGGAAAAATTGTAGAAGCAAAAGATAAAAAATCCGGCATTATCCATGAGAGAAAAGCAGATGAAGAAAAGATACGTTCTATTCGTCGTTTTGTGGTGGAAGTGGACGAAGAAGGCGGCAGTAATGCAGATATTATAAAGAATTACCTGTTGTCTTTGGGATTTACAAAGGCCGGAATTGCCGGAATCATGGCAAATATTGCAAACGAATCGTATCCCGCTTTTGAAGCCTCCTCACTGGAGTTTGGCTCCATTCACAACTCTGGGATATCCAGCGCCCAATATACAGCCATGGTTGACAGTGGCGCGATCAGCAGAGAAGAAGTGATTGTAAGTTCCAGATTTGGTCTGTATTCCGGAGGACGATATGGTTATGGATTATGTGGTTTTACTGATCCGGTGATTAAAGAATATTTGTGCCACTATACCATTGATGTAGGAAAAAGTATAGGAAGTATTACCGGACAGTTGGATAGTTTACTTGCGTATCTGTCTGTTTATAATCCCAATTTGCTGTCCAGAGTGAAAAATGCGGATAGTCCGCAGGCGGCTGCTTCAGCATTCCTCAGAGAATATGAAAGATGTGCCAATATCGAGCAGGAAGAAGTAGAAAGAATGGCTGCGGCGGAGGAGATCTATAAAGCGATTCAATAAATGGAATGTAGTGTAAGGAAAAAGAGCTGTTGCTTTAGCGATTGAAAAATTGTGAAGCAGCAGCTTTTTATTTTAATATACTATAAAATATTATTTACTATATTGCAATATATAATAGATGGTGTTAAAATATAGTAAATAAAAAATGGGAGGGATGATTTTGAATGCACAGTTTAAAAAAGGCGCTCTTGAATTGTGTGTGCTTTCTCTGTTAGCCAAAGGAGATAAATATGGTTACGAGCTTACGGAGGAGATTTCAGGTGAAATGTCTATTGCAGCCGGTACTTTGTATCCCATATTAAAAAAGCTGAAAGATGAAGAATATGTGGAAACGTATCTGGTGGAATCAGAGGGAGGACCGGCCAGGAAATATTATCATCTTACCGTAAAAGGAAAAGAATACCAGACAGAATTGAAAACAGAGTGGGAAGCATTTGTGGAGGCCGTGGGGCGACTGATTCATCAGGGAGGTATATATCATGAAAAAAGAAGAATATATTAATCATATTGTACAAGCATTAAAGCCATATGATAAAGTTTATGTAGAGGAGATCATCCAGGACTATGAGGAACATTTTCAGGATGCAATGGAGCATGGGCAGACAGAAGAAGAAATTTGCGAGCTTCTTGGAAATCCTGAGGAGATTGTCTGTGAAATTCAGGAATTGTTGGAAGATACAAAGAATGTCACAAATGAAATAGGAAGACCTTTTGAGGAAATAGAAAGTGTTATCTGGGAAGAGGGAAGTGAATGGAATCAAAAGGAGAAAAATGATTCTTTGGAAAAACTTACAACAATACATTTCCAGTGTAAATCTGCAGACATAAAAGTAATTCCTTCCAAAGATGCCCATTTTCATGTGTATACGGAAGATTCCAATGATATGAAATATCTGGAGTATAAACGGGAGGGTACTTCATATTACGGCAGAGTAAAACCTGGAAAAAGTGGTATTCTTTCTGGATTGGTGGAAAGTTTTTTGGGGAGTATGGCAGAAATCATTCTGGAAATTCCTGATGAAATGGAAGAAATCTATATAGAATCAACCAATGGAGATATCAATCTGAAAAAAATAAAAGGGAAAAATATTACTCTGAAAACCGTCAACGGAGATATGAAATATAAAAAAATCGGCGGGAAAACGTTGATGTGTCATACTGTGAACGGCGATATTACAGGAAAACATCTGAAAGCGGAAAATATTTATATAAAGACTGTCAATGGGGATGGAAAGGTATTTCTGGATGAGCAGGGAAAGACTTGCTACGTATGTGGGAAAAGTGTCTTTGGAGATATCAAAGTAAATCATGCGATCCGGGTAAGCAGTCAGGAGTTTTTAGAATTGAAAGAAAAAGAAGGAATCAAAGTCTTTTTTGAGTCTGTAAGCGGAGATGGTATTGTTCAAGTGAAAAGAGAGGAGGAGTAAAATGGACAAAAAAATAGTTTTAGGGTATATCAATGAAGATTCTGTTGTAACGGAAGAACAGGCAAAGATTCTGACGCATATTCATGTGGCTTTTGGTTTTCTCTCACGGGAAGGAACAATTACCGTCAATCATCATCCTTTTTTAAAACAGATTTCTCAGATTCGAAAATGGAATCCGGATATAAAAATAGTTTTGTCTGTGGTACGGGATTCACCGGAATCTTTTACCCGATGCAGCGCTTCAGAAGAATTGAGAGAGAAAGTAGCCATTTCCTGCAAAAAACTGATTGAAGAAGAAGGATTTGATGGAATTGATTTTGATTGGGAATATCCCTGTGTTTCCACAAACGGAGCAGATTGTAACCCGGAGGACAAATACAATTATACCCTGCTTTGTAAGAAGGTAAAAGAAGAAATACAGGATTTACAGGCAACTCTTTCTATTGCCGCAGGAGCAGATTTGTTCTATGTAAAAGCTATTGAAGCGAAAAAAATGGCAGAGATTTTAGATTATGTCTGTTTAATGACGTATGATTTGAAGAGTAATCTGCATGCATTGACCGGTCATCATACAGCGTTGTATTCCTCTATGGGGGATATTCTCCAAAATAGTTGCGATCAGGCGCTGCGTTTATTTGAGAAGGCGGGATTTCCCAGAGAAAAACTGTTGTTGGGCGCTGCATTTTATTCGCGGGTATGGTATGATGTTCCAAACAGATACCATGGTTTTTTGCAGGCAACAAAATCAGGAGCAGATTATGGACCGGATTACCATGAGCTGGTTGAGAAGTATATAAATAAAAATGGATTTGTGCGTTATTGGGATGAAGAAGCAAAAGCTCCGTATTTATATGACGGTCACACATTTTACAGTTATGACGACGAAGAGTCGATACGATGTAAATGTGAATATGTAAAGGCAGAAGGATTTGGAGGAATCTTTTACTGGAGTCACAGCAGTGATAAAACAGGAACTTTATTATCGGTTATGGGAAAAGAAATGGAAAGGAGATTATCATGAAAAGAACATTAATTGTGGTGGATGTACAAAATGATTTTGTGACGGGAAGTCTGGGAACAAAAGATGCAGAAGCGATTCTTGAACCGGTCAGAAGAAAAATTCAGGAATACAGGAATCGCAGGGAGCAGGTGATTTTTACAAGAGATACCCATTATGAAAATTATCTGGAAACATCGGAAGGAAAAAAGCTTCCGGTAAAACACTGTATAAAAGATACATGGGGATGGGAAATTGTAGAGGGATTAGATTTTCCCGGATGTTTCTATGTGGATAAAGAGACCTTTGGCACGTTGGACTGGAACACATATGAGTTTGAGGGCGAGATTGAATTGGTAGGGCTTTGTACAGATATTTGTGTGGTATCTAATGCGCTTATTTTGAAAGCGATGTATCCGGATATTCGGATTACTGTAGATGCCGGATGCTGTGCAGGGGTTACGCCTCAAACACATGAAGCAGCATTGGAAACTATGAAAATGTGTCAGATTGAAGTGAATAAATAATTGACATTTTATTAAATTTGTAATATGATGAAAAAGAAATAGGGAACCGGTTACATATAAGAAAAACAGGGAGATACATGATTACAATAAAAGAAGTGGCTGATTTGGCAGGCGTATCAAAAGCAACAGTATCAAGAGTACTTAATAATAGCGGTTATGTATCTGCACAGACACGGAAGAAGATTACGGAGATTATGGAAGCGTATCACTATATTCCTTCTGCAGCAGCCGTTACTTTATCCAGACAGGAATCCCGTACGATAGGTATCGTGGTACCGGAAATAGGCAATTCATTTTATGCAGATATCGTACACGGAATTAGTCAGTTGGCAGACGAAATGGATCTTTCATTAGTACTTTTTGACACGCAAAACAGCATAAAGAAAGAAGAGAAAGTTCTTCAGCTTTTACAACGGCAAAGAGTAAAAGGGATTATTCTTGGTCCATCTACTGATTATCAGGAAACGCAGGAAGGAAAGCAATTGTTTCATCAATTACTGGAAATGCATTTACCAATTGTCATAGTTGACAGAGATTTTCCCAAGATGCCATGGGATGCAGTTTTATATGAAAATTATGAAAGCTCCTTTCAGGCTGCGATGGAACTGAAAAATGCAGGAAATAAAACAGCAGGCGTTTTGGCAGGAAATTTGCATTTGAAAATTGCCCGAGACAGATTGGAAGGATTTCAGGATGGCGCTCGTGCATGTGGACTTACTGTACGCAAGGAGCATATTTTACCGGGAAATTTTACCATGGAGGAAGCATATAAGGTTTCTAAGAAATTTCTGGAAACGGAAAAACTTCCAGATGCGATTTATTCTTGTAATAATCAAATGACTCTTGGATTTTTGAGGGCAGCCAGGGAAGCAAAAATAGAAACAGGAAAAGATATCGCTTTTATAGGAAATGACAGAATAGAATATGCCGATATTTTTGGCGTGCCTCTGAGCTATATTTGCAGAGACAACTATGAGATGGGGCGAAAAGCCATGCAGTTGCTGGAGAAACGGATGCAATTTCCCAAGAATGGCCAGGAGATTCTCAGAATACCTTATACGGTAAGTTTAAAAGGTTCAGAGAAAAAAGCAATAGATTGAAATATGAGAAATACAAATTGGTATTTCTCATATTTTTAAAACAATATGTAACCGGTTACAGAAAAGAAAAGATTATATATGGAGGAAAAACTATATGATTTACAAACAAACAGGAAAAATCCAGGAAGAAATCTCAGCGCTTGGTGTAGGATGTTGGAATATGGGAGGGGATTGGGATACTTCCAATCAAAAAAATGCAGTGGAAATTATTCACGCAGCGATTGATATGGGAGTGAATTTTTTCGATGTTGCTCCCGTATATGGATGGGGAACTTCAGAAGAAGTTCTGGGAAAGGCCCTGAAAGAAAATGGCAGTCGTCACAAGGTTCTGATTGCATCAAAATGTGGTCTGGTATGGGAAAAACCACAGGTCACAGAAAATAACCTTTCAAAACAGTCGATGCTGAAAGAAATTGATGATACACTGAAACGACTTCAGACAGATTATGTAGATATTTATCAGCTTCACTGGCCAGATCCGGCAACACCACTGGAGGAAACAGCAGAGGCGCTGGAAATTATGAAAAAGGCAGGAAAAATCCGATATGTAGGAATGAGTAATTACGGACAGAATGAAGTGGAAAAAATGATGCAGTATATTTCCGTAGATTGTCAGCAGGGACTTTATAATATATTGGAACGTAATGCGGCTTCGTATCACAATATACCTTTAGACTACAGAACAGAAAAAGAAGTCTTTCCGAATGTGAAAAAATACGGACAGGCATTTCTTCCTTACAGTCCTTTGATGCAGGGACTTCTGGCAGGAAAGTTTGCAGATCATTTTTCCGTTTCCGAGAGGGATGTGAGGAGTTCCAATCCTAAGCTGACAGGAAAGGATTTTTCCGTATATCAGGAAGGAGCTGCAAAATTAAGAGCTTTTGGAGAAGAAATAGGACATCCGATAAATGAAGTCGTTTTAAATTGGATGCGGCAAAAAGAAGAAATTACATCAGTAATCAATGGTGTGTCTGACGTACGGCAATTGGAGAGCAATCTGCATTGTCTTACCTGGGAATTATCTCAGGAGCAGATTGATTCAATAAACAGTATGTTAGGTATATTTGAAACTCTGGAATAAAACTTGAAAACAGAGTAAGGTTTCTCCTTGTTTCTTCCGTTTTTTTGTTATAAAATACTTTAAAACAGGAGGAAGCAATATGGGTTTACGAAAAATTACAATTGGGGTGGACTGGGATGACGTTTTATGCGATCTGAATACCAGGGCGATTGAACTTGCGAACCGCGACCTGGGAATGGATTTGAAACTCCACGATATTACCTCATGGGAAAATACAGGGAAAGCATCCGTGATAAAACAGTACTACACAGATATGGAGTTGTATAAACGCCAGTATGTGACAGCGGAAGCCAAGACATTTATGAAGAGGCTGCAAAAGGAAGGGGAAGTATTTATTATCACCGCCGTTGCTCCGGAATTTATGGGTGTACGGGTAGGTCAGATCAAAAAAGCGTTCCCGGATTTTCCCAATGAGAATATCATTATGGGAAGTCAGAAGCATCTGGTACATTTTGATATTACTCTGGATGACGCCAATCACAATATATTTAAGAGCAACAGTAATTTCCCGGTTCTTTTCAGAAAACCGTGGAATCAGGATGCGACAGGAGTACTTTCAGTAAACGGATACGATGATTTTTTGCAATTGGTACATCAGATTAAGTTGTCTATGGTGGAAAGTGTTCACAGTCTGAAACATCCGGCGATCATTGCCCTGGTCGGTCCAAGCGGAAGCGGTAAACATATGATTATGGAAAAGCTGCTTACCTATCCGGAGTTTGCCCATCCGGTCAGTTATACCACAAATCCGGACAATCTGAAACGTCACCGCTATATCACGGCAGAAGAATTTTCTAAAGCGCAATTTCTGGAAACTACCATGTATGGCGGATATGGATATGGGACAATGGAAAAGGATGTGAGAAACCTGTTGAACAAAGGACTGTCCGTGGTCATGCCAATGGATATCTGTGGCGCCATCACAGTGAAACGTCAATTTCCAACTTTAATGGTTTATTGCAAGCAGAGTAAGGACAAACTGATAGAAAATATCTTAAAGAAGGATTGCGATCTGGAAGAGAAAAAGCTGCGTTTACTGGCGCTGGAGCCGGAGCGCAAACACGAACCTCTTTGTGATCTTACCGTCCGGCCAGATGAAATAGAAAAAATACTGGATATTTTTGAGAAAGTACAAAGATAAGGAATAAACGAATGAAAACAGAAAAAGGATCATTTTATAAAAGTTTCTTTTCCTTGTATATGGCGCTTGTGCTGCAAAACGTGATTACGTTAAGTGTAAATCTGACAGATAATGTAATGCTGGGAGCTTACAGTGAAACCGCATTGTCAGGCGCCGCGGCAGTCAATCAGATCCAGTTCGTTTTTCAGCAGGTGTTAAACGGACTGGGAGACGGTTTGGTGATTTTTTGCAGTCAGTATTGGGGAAGAAAACAGACAAAAACTATGAAGCGAATTTCTGCAGTTGCCATGTATGCGGCAATCTCTGTCTCTGTACTTTTGTTTGTACTGGTCAGCCTGTTTCCCAGTGAGGCAGTGAATATTTTTACCACAGATGAGAGAATCATCCGGGAGGGAGCCAGATATCTGCAGGTGATTCGCTTTACATATGTTCTTTTTGCGGTAACACAGATGTTGCTGGCGACTCTTCGCAGCGCTGAGGTTGTTAAAATTGCATTTCGATTATCTGTTTTAACCTTTTTTGTGAATTGCGGAATGAATTATTTGTTTATTTTCGGATATTGTGGTATGCCGGAACTGGGGATTGAAGGAGCAGCCGTTGGAACGCTTACTTCCCGTGTACTTGAAATAACAATCCTGCTATTCTACATTTGGAAAAAAGAAAACAAACTGCATATACGTTTTGCAGATTATTGCAAACTGGACAAAGAACTATGCAAAGATTATTTTCGTGTGACGGCGCCTATGGTGTTTACCCAAGGACTTTGGGGTGTCAATACGGCATTACAGACAGTGATACTGGGACATATGACATCTGCAGCGATTGCGGCAAACAGTGCGGCATCTACCTTATTTCTTCTGGTGAAATCAATTGCTGTGGGCGCGTCTTCGGCAGCTTCGGTTATCATTGGAAAAACAGTTGGAACAGGTGATTTTGTACTGGTAAAAACGTATGCAAAAAGATTGCAGAAATTATTTTTGGGAATGGGTGTCTTATCTGCCGGATTATTGTTTTTCCTGCGAACACCGTTTTTGTCTCTTTACGATTTACAACCGGAAACAATGAAAATGACGAATACTTTTTTACTTATTTTTTGTGTGGTTGTGTTGGGAATGTCCTATCAGATGCCAACGAACACGGGGATTATCCGTGGTGGAGGAAATGCCATGTTTGTGGTAAAGCTGGATTTGATCAGTATATGGATGATTGTACTTCCATTATCTTTTTTTATGGCTTTTGTGGTAAAAGCATCTCCGGTGGTGGTGTTTTGCTGTTTAAATGCTGACCAGATTTTTAAATGCGTACCTGCATTTTTGAAAGCTAATTATGGGAATTGGATTCGAAAGTTGACGAAAGATACGGCAGTATCCTGATCGAAATGGAAAACAGTGAAATGGTGATTTTGATAGAAGGGACATATGTCAATGAGAAAATTCTCAATCAGGCTTGTGAACAAGCTTTGAAACAGATAGGGAAAAGGAAGTATGACGAAGAACTTCGGGGAAACGGAGTGGATAAAATTTTGAAATATGGGATTGCGTGTTATACGAAACGATGGAAAGTAAAGTCGGCAGATGCACAACGGAAAATTTGAAAAAGCAATCGTTTGTTGAA
This sequence comes from Oliverpabstia sp., assembly GCA_034114925.1. Classification (GTDB taxonomy): domain Bacteria; phylum Bacillota; class Clostridia; order Lachnospirales; family Lachnospiraceae; genus Oliverpabstia. The sequence continues at coordinate 177 of JAXEUM010000020.1, read as the reverse complement.
CAAATCAGAATAATGGAATAAAACGAATTGGAGCAGGGAAACTTGCTCCAATTTTAGTTATATTATGTTATAATGCAGTTTAGGAGGATTGTTATGAATACAGAAATTTTAATTATTGAAGATGATCCAGTGATCCGTAAAGAACTGCAAACAGTACTGGAGGGAAATAAATATCAC
>JAXEUM010000019.1:0-2013 GCA_034114925.1 Oliverpabstia sp. | reverse complement strand
CACAGATCCTGAACCTTTTACAGAAACTGCAAAAAGAGAAGGGATTGACCTATTTGTTCATTTCCCATGATTTGAATGTAGTACAGTATATGAGTGATGAGATTGGGGTGATGTATCTGGGGCATCTGGTAGAACTGGGAGATGCACAGGAAGTATGTAGTCATCCGGCGCATCCGTATACAAAAGCACTGCTTTCTGCAATTCCGGAAGTAGAAGGAGTACGAAAAGAAAGAATTGTACTGGAAGGTGAAGTTCCAAGCCCTGCAAATGTTCCCGAAGGATGTCCATTTCATACCAGATGCAAAGAGGCACAGGAACGGTGCAGAAAAGAATATCCAGCTCCAAGAAAAGTAAAGGAAGGGCATGTTGTGTGCTGTCACAATGTAGCAAAGGTGTAAAACAGACATGAAATTAGGTGTAATTTCAGATATTCATTTAGATGTTAACGAACAATATCCAGTAGTAGAATTATTGGCAAAAGAAGCAGAAAGAAGAAAGCTGGAAGGATTGCTCCTGGCAGGAGATATTTCCAATGGTCCAAAGAGCACGCTTCGACACCTGGAACAAATGAAAAAAAGGCTTCCGGTACCATTCTGGTTCGTACCCGGCAATCATGACATGTGGGACCAGGAACAGGAGTATATGGACTCATGGCAAATATATGAAGAATATAAAAAATATGAGGAGTGCCTGTGTGGAAAATCAGTACAGGTTGGAAACAGTATTCTGCTGGGAAATATTGGATGGTATGATTATTCATTTGGAGATGAAGCTTATTCAATAGAAGATTTCCAGAAAAAAAGCCGCAATGGTCGTGTATGGCAGGATAGTATTTGGGTCCGGTGGAATCGTGATGACAGACAACTTGCAAAAGCAATGTGTGAAGAACTGGAAGAGATCATAAAAGAACACAAAGGAAAAAGGACGATCTCCGTTACGCACATGATAGCGCTTCCGGAGTTGAAAGTACCTTTGGAACGAGTGAACTGGGACTATTTTAATGCATTTCTGGGCAGCAGAGAATTGGGAGAGATGTATGAAAGAAATGGTGTGTCATGCGCAGTGATGGGACATGTACACTATAGAAAGCGTATACTGAAAAATCAGGTGGATTATGTCTGTGCCTGCTTAAATTACCATACAGAATGGCAAACGCAGGATCCGGGAGAGGAACTCAGAAAAACGATGCAGGAGATAGAGGCATAAAGAATAGAAAGAAGCATGAAAGGATATTAAGAATAATCCATGTTAATCTGCTTGTGATTTTGAAAGAACATTCGTATATCTATTTAACAATATAGTATTATTTTTAACGTGCATTTCTATATAGATTTGCACGTTTTTCTTTTCTCTCAAAAAACTCTATATAAACACTATAGAACACTTGACAACAGTTTAAAACTGTTATATACTGTTTTGAGAAAAAGGAGGAAGGATATAAAGAATGAAAATTATAATCAATACTTCCTTAATGGTTCCTATCTATGAGCAGATTGTAGACCAGATTAAAATGCTCATACGCAATGGGGAATTAAAGGAAAATGACAATCTTCCATCTGTCCGTGCCTTGGCTAAAGAATTAAAAATAAGTGCTTTAACAGTTAAGAAAGCATACGATAATTTGGAAAGCGAGGGCTTTACTGTAACAGTACATGGTAAAGGAACATATGTAGCGGCTACAAATACAGAACTTCTTCTGGAAGAACAAAAAAAGGAGCTGGAAGCGGATTTAGAGCAGGCTATTCAAAAAGGCAGACGTTGCGGTATTTGTGATGAAGATATAAAAAGTTTATTTGAGTTAATATTGGAGGGGTGATATATGTTAAAAATCGAACATTTAAAAAAGCATTATACTAATTTTTCTCTTGATTGTTCATTAGAACTTTTGTCTGGCTGCGTGACTGGTCTAATCGGACAAAATGGAGCAGGAAAAAGCACGACATTTAAAGCAATATTGGGATTGATTTCAACTGACGGTGGAAACATTGCAATACTTGGAAAAGATATAAAAGA
>JAXEUM010000018.1:0-4671 GCA_034114925.1 Oliverpabstia sp. | reverse complement strand
CCTTTTCATTCAACATATTGGAAATCTTGGCGGCACCGTAACCTTCTTCTGTGTACCACTTATAAATTTGCTTTACAACCTTCGATTCTTCTTTGTTGATCTCAAGATTGAAATAATCTCCGATTGTTTTATCGTACCCGTACACAATGTTAGGAACTCGTCCTTTTTCTGCATTCAGTTTTTTACCAAATTTCACTCGCTTAGATGTATTGGCACTTTCTTCCTGAGCCAATGCTCCAAAGATGGTGAGAACAAACTCACTATTTCCCATACTTGTCATATTCGCTGTAAGGAACTGTGTTTCAATACCTAACGCTTTCAGCTTGCGAACATTCTGTAAAAGATCTACGGTATTTCTGGCAAAGCGAGAAATATCCTTTACAACAACCATATCAAACATTCCTTTTTCCGCATCGGACATCATGCGAAGAAATTCCTTGCGATTTTTGATTTTCGTTCCGGAAATACCTTCATCTGCATATAATTTTACTAAAACATCTCCGGTACGCTGGGTGTATTCGGAGAAAAATTCTTTTTGGGCTTCTAAACTGTTCAACTGGTCGGCTTTATCGGTGGAAACACGGCAATAGGCTGCAATCTTCATAGTGTTACCTCTCTGTATTAAATTTATTTTCTGTTACATCTATATTATATATCAAAATAAAGATCCGTAAACAGAAAAAATGAGAATGTTTCATCTTTCATTCCCATTTTTTCATTCCAATATTAATTTTTGTATCCTGTATTACAATATGGATGTGTAATCTGACCATTTTCTACACATCCTAATCCTCCATCACGTTTTCTAACAATATGATCCACAGAAGTTGAATTAACATGAACAACTCCTCCACATATGCCACATCTCACAACTGATTTTAAGGCTGTTGAAATATATGTTTCACTTTTTCTATTTACATTAAAACTTTCCCCAACTTCCTCATCATCATTCACTAAATTAATTTTATTATATTTTTTCTTAATTGTCTGTCGTATTTCAGACTCATTACACTTATCAGAAAGTGAATCCATTATAAAAACAAACAACTCTTTCAATGGTATAGCACTTTTTTTCGTAGAGCGAAAATTCCTATTTATTTGTTCAAAAATATAATCATTTTTATATATAAATTCTTCAAAATCCGCTCTCACAGAAGTAAATTTATCAAACTGCTTTTTTTGTTTTAATTCTCTTACAAAAAGTACCGTTGCATAAAAGTTTGCCGGCTTAAAATTCCCCTTCTTAGAATAGAAATATATAATTGGATGCAAACCTAACGAACCCGGTTCTTTTGAATTAATGATTTCTAATATCTTCTTTGTATTTTTCAATACTTCTAAAGTTTCTTTTCCATCATAGTCCTTTTCATCAGATATCGTGTCGTTTGAATAAACCAACAAATCACATATCAATTGCAAATCCATCTGATTTTTTCCAGCAACAGCAACATCTAATGTCGTAATAGGTCTTTTTGTTTTTGGTAAAAATAGTAAATCATTTATTGCTTTTGCAACACTTTCTATTTCTTCTTGTACTTCTAATTTGAATCCCTTCCAATATTTATAACCACTTCCAGAATAAGCAATTGCTCTCGCTGCAATTCCTAATGGTTTATTTCTAGCTTCTAATATTTTTAATTCTGTTGTATTAATAGGTACTGCCTTTTGATTTATATTAAAAAAAGATTTTTCAGCAACAGAAACATCGCCTTCTATCCATTGAATATCAAAAGCAAAAGATTCTAATCCCATTGCTTTTTTTCGTACATTTTCTGGATATTTTTGCGGATTTTTCAATGCATCTTGATACATACCATATCTACCGATTTTCTTTTCTATCTGAGTTCTAGCTTTATTTGCCAAATTCACTTGTTCATCACTAATTCTTTGATTATAAAACTCTGTTGAAATTTCCCCATCTCCATAATCATCATTAATCCATGCCATAAACGCACTCAATCTGTGTGCACCATCTATAACAAATATTGCTCCAACAGAATTTTGCCATAGAATTATTGATGGAATAAAATGTCGTTCTAATATACTATCTATAAAATTTGTAATTTGAGTCACATTCCAATCTCTAGTCTCTCTTTGAAAATCTGGTTTCCGAAGCATAAATCTCATAGCAGAATCAACTCTCAAATCATTGGCTTTTAATTGTTTAAAACGATTTGAAACCACATATCCTGAATCAACATGGAAATCTTCTCTCACTATCATCGCATCTAAATTTACCGTTTTTTTCATTTGTCTTTCTCCCATTACTATCATTTAGTCACCTCCATAAATTCTATTAATATTATGATTGGTAACTTTAATAATATTTTATTTAAAATTGTTTTTTATCTTTTCCGGCAAATACTTTGCCAATTCCTCCACCAACTCATAAACCTTCGTTCCCGGTGCTATCTCTGTCGGTGTTTTCCCTTGTTCCTCTTTTATAATTCGCTTCGCATATCGTATCGCCAATTTGGGACTTCCATACTCCATTAACAGTTCAAAAATGTTATCCATGTTTTTCTCATACTTACCAATCCCAAGTTCTTGAAATTTCTCATTAAGGAACTTCTTATACTCAGATCTGTGATTGTTTGAAGTATAATATGCAAAATGCAGAAGAAACCAAAACTCTATGCACTCATTACTCCATGCCGCATGATATTGTAACTCTGGATTCTGTTTATTCAATTTCTCAGCACGTTCAACCACGCCATTAAAATGCTGCGCTGGAAAACTATCTTTATCATACACGCACCATATCTGCCCTTTTTGAAGTCGGTTCTTTTTCACATATTCTTCTGCCATTCCGATTACACGCATGGTCTCCGCCTGACAAGGCTCTATTTCAATCAAAACCATGTCTTTGTAAATCGGATTTTCTTCAATCCATTTTTTGAACCCTTGGAAATAATTCGGTTCCGTTTCCTGACCTTCACAGAAAATGTAATATCTGTATTTTTTCATTTCCAAATGCTCTTGGCGGCGCTTCTTTCTCCACGCTTCTGTTCTGGCTTTCTTAGGCATTAACCTTCCCCCAATCTATAATTCTTCTGAGGTATGGATCTGCGCCATACTTACCTTCAAGATACTGTTTATCAAATTTGGCATCTTTACGAACAGACTCGCCCTTCTCATTTTTAAACTCTACAAGAGAATATAATTGAGAATTCTGTGCATTTCCTTTCGCCACAAACCAGATTTCATCCCTGCGAAATACCTCACTATTCATTGTAGATAAATCATGAGATGTAAAAATCAGCTGTGCCTTTTTCTTATTGATACTCATGTCATTGAACATCATAATTATATGACGTAATAACACCGGATGGATTTTTGCATCTAGTTCATCAATTACCAGTGTTGCTCCTGATAATAAGCTGTCAGCAATAAATGGCATTAACCCAAACAATTTCTTTGTACCGCTGGATTCATCAAACAAATTTAGTTCTGCTTCATATCCCTCTACCATATGTTTTGTATACACATCAATTCGATCGTTTTCATCTTTCACAACTCGGAAATCCACAATATCCAAATCCATTTCCTGAATCATATCCAACATTAACTGCTTTACATCCTCTGAATTTGATACTGCCATACGGAGTTCTTCAATCGGATTCCCATAGTTTAGAAAATCAATGCCGTATTCAAACCATTCTAAAACGTCTTTTACCACCTCATTTTTCTTATAGGTAATTCCTAAATAAGATAATAATGGTAATGTTTCAGAAAGTTCGTCACTAATCTTTAATTTTGCAAACACACCCTTTAATATTGTTTCTTCTGCATTTCGCTCAAAAAGAGCTGAACGTCTTCCAGTCTCCAATTTCACACGATCCAGGCATTCATATACAACAATCTCTCTTTTCACATGAAGAATATATCTATACTCTGCCAGTTCTGTTCGGAAGAAAACTTCAAATTCTGTCGGTTCACTTTTCATTTCTTCTGAAAACGCAAAGGGCTCAATCAGTAATTTTTTCTGAAGAAAAACACGTTCCTCGTTATCTCCTGTTGCATACAGCGGGCGTAACACTTTTGCTGCCACAGTATGCAATGCTTCCAAGACATTTGATTTTCCACCACCGTTTGGACCATATATTGCAGAAACCGGCAAAAACTGCTCCCCATTTTTATCCATTATCACTTTATCTTCATGCTCCGAAATAGCCGCCGCCTGCATATCAAACGTCATCTCTTCTCGTATGCTCTTATAATTCTTAACTGTAAATTGACATAACATACCGTTACCTCCATTTCAGATTTTTCTTCTTTACTCTTTATTATACTCCATTTTTCATTTTTGTAAACAATATATGAGTTTTTCTCTCATATATTGTTTTGAAATTTTACTTTTTCTATTTTTCACAGTTGAAAACAAACTATTGATGATATACATTTCGCAACATCTGAGCCAGTTCTCGATTTCCCTCTCGAATAAACCTTGAATATGCTTGGATAATTTATTTTTTCTCCTGCTTGTCCTCTTCCGCACTCTTCTCAGCTACCTCCTGCATAACTCGTTCCACTTTCTTCGCATTCACCTCAATAAATACTTTTAATATGTAATCGGCGGTCACTTCCGCAGTATTCGGATTATGAAAACGATAATTCAGTTTTTGTTTCTTCATAGCGGTGCTCCCACCTCCCTTTTCTCTTTGTCCATTA
>JAXEUM010000017.1:0-17377 GCA_034114925.1 Oliverpabstia sp. | reverse complement strand
CTAATTTTACCTGGCGGGCAATTTCATTTTCCCGGATATCCTTCAGATATTTTTCCATAGAAAAGTCCGCCCCTTTCTTTTTTGTCAGAAGATCTACCGCCTTTACCACCTCTTCCGGAAATTCTTTTTCCAGCTCCTGCAAAGTTACGGAAGTGTCCTCTACCACATCATGGAGCAAAGCTACCACTTTCTCTTCCGGTTTCAAAACCATATCCGCCACAGCCATCGGATGACCGATATAGGGATGGCCGCCTTTATCCTTCTGACCCTGATGCGCCCGGGAAGCAATCTCCCATGCCCGTTCATATAACGCTTTCCAGTCTTTCATCTACAGACCTCCAAATCTCCCTCCCGGTGTCTCTCGTCCGTGGGGAAATGTACCTTCAGGATTCTTTTCGTATTCTTCCAGCATTTTTTCCACCACTCTTCTGTATTCTTCCATACTTTCTGCCCGTTTTATTCCCTTCTCCCAAACATCTGTTTCAGGAAAGGAATATCGAAAATAACACCAGAGTTCTTTGAGTTTATATAACGCTTTTTCTTCATTGACAGAAATCCTGCAAAAATCCTCTTCCAATCGTTTCAGAAAATCTTTCCACTTTTTCAGATCAGGACCTGGATTTCCTTTTATATTATCTAAAAGTCCCGGTGACGCCAGAACTCCCCTGCCCAGCATTACTCCGTCTATTCGTGGAAATTCTGCAAGAATTCTTTCATAATCTTTCACCGAAAAAATATCTCCGTTATAGCAGAAAAAACATTCTCCTTTTTCTTTTCCCTGATAAACCCTCTCATATGCTTTAGAAAAAGTATCCATCCGGGGACTTCCCCTGTAATAATCTGTCTGTACACGAGGATGAAGAATCCACTCCTCTATGGGATATTCCAGAAACAAATCCGCCAGGGGACCTATTTCCTCCGGTTCCCATCGTCCTGCCCGTGTTTTGATTGATATTTTCATATCCAGTTGAAAAATCCTGTCAAAAAAGCGACGCAAATCATCTTTTCTTTCCAAAAAACCAGAACCTCTTCCTCCGTTTACCACAGGTTTGGAAGGACATCCCAGATTCAGATTGATTTCTTCATACCCATATTCTTTCAGTCCTTTTGCCGTTCGAACAAAATCTTCACTGCTATTGGTAAGAATCTGCGGTACCAGATACAATCCTTCATTGTTTTCCGGTAAAATATCATTTTTTTCTTTATAATTAAAAAGTCTTCCTCTGTTTGGTTTTGCTGCAATAAAGGGTGCAAAATATTTGTCCATGGGACAGAAAAAATCATGATAAGCTTTCCGGTAAATATATCCTGTAACCTCTTCCAGAGGCGCCATATAAAATTTCATATGCTATTCTTCTCCTCTGTCTTCTGCACTTTTCCCCAATCGGACATTTTCTATATACTGTGCGGCCCTCTCATCCACCCCATCAAAAAGATATGTTTTTCCGCTTTTTCTTCGAGTCACCACCTCCTGGTGAATCTGACCAGATACCAGGGCAATTTCTTCCCGTAATTCTCTGGCAGACATTCTGGCGCCTCCCTGTCCCAGAATAATCACCTGCTCCAGCCTGTCGGAAGTTGCCACCGTCACATGATATTTTTTTCCAATTTCATGAACTGTTTTTTCTATATACTGATCTGCGGTTTCTGCCTCTTTCGTATATACTACATGGATATTGTGATATTTTTCTGTATTTCCCGGATTTCCCTGAACTTTGTAAGCATCAAACACCAGAATCACAGTACATTTTTTGTATCCCTGGTAATTACACAAAATGTCCATCAATTTTGTCCTTGCCCCATCAATATTGACCTCTGCCAGTTCTTTCAGATCCTCCCAGGCAAAAATAATATTGTAGCCATCCACCAGCAGATATTGTTTTTCCGGCGAATTATCCTTATATCGGGTAACGGAACGATAACCGGAATTTTCTGACGAAATGCTCTCCCGACGGCTTCGCTTCCATCCTCTTCTTTCTCTTCCCGTTAATTCTTCCTCATTTTTAGATCGAATGGGACCATACGTTCTTTCAAAAATCTCTGTTAATTCTTTCTCATTTTTCCAGTAAGCTTCCGTTTCTGCCTTCCAATCACCTGTATGCCGTGAAATAGATTTCTTCTCTTCCGGCTGCTTTATTTTCTCCGAAGTAAAACAGCTTTCCAGATGCATATACGCTTCCACCTGATCCCAGTTCACTACAAATCCTGCTCCATGAGCACAAAATACGGAACCTGTAGGGTTTTCCATATCTCCTTCCGGATCATAGTCTGCCGCTGCCACCACTTCTTCTGCGTTGTGACAGGGGAAATATCCTTTCAGACGACAGAATAATCTGCCGGTACCGCTGGTATAAGAAATCACCTGAGTCTGGTAATCTCTCATGGTAACCACAGGAGCCGTCCCGGTAAGCACTGTCATCTCTCCCTCTTGCAAAGGCGGTGTAAATTCACCACACATCCTCTGTATATCTGTCATGGCTCGTCCCACCATCCCGGAAGGCACTTCCAGTCGAAATTCATAATAAGGTTCCAGAAGGATACTCTCCGCTTTTCGCAATCCCTGACGAACCGCCCGGTAAGTTGCCTGCCGAAAATCTCCCCCTTCCGTATGCTTTATGTGCGCCCGTCCTGTCACCAGCGTAATTTTCATGTCTGTGATAGCAGAACCTGTCAACACACCTTTATGTTCTTTTTCTTCCAGATGTGTAAGAATCAGCCTTTGCCAGTTTCTGTCGAGAATATCCTCGCTGCAGTCCGCTGCGAACTGCATACCGCTTCCCCTCTCTCCCGGCTCCAACAGCAAATGGACTTCCGCATAATGGCGAAGGGGTTCAAAATGCCCTACTCCTTCCACTGGCGCTTTGATTGTCTCTTTGTAAACAATATTTCCTGCGTCAAACTCCACAGAGACTCCAAATCGCTCTTTTATCAGACTTTTCAAAATCTCAATCTGCACCTCGCCCATAACCTGTGCATGAATTTCTCCCAGTTCTTCTTTCCATACGATATGTAAAAGAGGTTCTTCCTCCTCTAGCTGACGCAATTTCAAAAGCATCTGATGCACATCGCATTCCTGAGGAAGGCGAATCTGGTATGTAAGTACCGGCTCCAGCATGGGAAGTTCCGAAGCCTTTTCTTCTCCCAGTCCCTGTCCCGGATACGTTTGGGTAAGACCGGTCACTGCACAGATTGTTCCTGCTGGCGCCTCATTTACCAATTCATATTTTTCCCCGGAATATATCCGGATCTGATCCACTTTTTCTTCCCAGCCTTTCCCCTCTTTCACCATTTCCGGCTGGGTTTCTGCCTGATTGGAAAGCATCGTTTTTACCCTCAGACTTCCCCCCGTTATTTTCATATACGTCAGTCTCGCATTTTGATTATCCCGTCCAATCTTATAAACTTTTGCCCCAAAACCTTCGGGATAGACAGGATAAACCACATTTTCTCGAATTCCCTGAATAAATTCTTCCACCCCTGTCATTTTCAAAGCCGAACCAAAAAAACAGGGAAATATCTTTCTTTCCTGAATCAATCGGGGAATCTGCCTCTCATCCACATTTCCTTCCTCCAGATACTGTTCCAGAAGTTCTTCCTCTGCCATGGCAATCTGCTCCTGCCACTCTTCTTCCCGTGGTGAAGAAAAGTCAATACAATTACCATCCAGTCGTTTTTTCAGTTCTTCCATCAACAACTGGCGATCTGTCCCCGGCTGATCCATTTTGTTAATAAATAAAAATACAGGGATATGATACCTTTTCAAAAGCTGCCATAAAGTCTGTGTATGCCCTTGTACTCCGTCCGCACCACTGATTACTAAAATTCCATAATCTAAAACCTGGAGCGTTCGCTCCATCTCTGCCGAAAAATCCACATGACCCGGCGTATCCAACAGTGTGATCTGAAGATCTTCCAGCTTCATCACTGCCTGTTTTGAAAAGATAGTAATTCCCCTGCTCCGTTCCAATTCAAAAGTATCCAGAAAAGCATCCTGATGATCCACCCGCCCCAGTTTGCGAATTGTTCCACTGGTATAAAGAAGCGCCTCCGAAAGCGTTGTCTTTCCTGCATCCACATGGGCCAGAAGACCCGCACAAATATGTTTTTTCATTTTTTCAGGCTCCTGCTCACCCATATAAAAATGCCTCCTTCTGTGATTTCATAATGCTAAATTATATCACAAAAAGAGGCAATAGTCGAGATTGCTGTTTATTTTCAAGCAAGAACCATTCTATTAACACCAACAATAAATTTTTGTCTGATAAAACATTTCTTCATTTTCTTCTGTGTTTACAGACACATAACCAAACGGCGTATGCAGCACACAGTTCTCATTTTTAATATACCCTGCATCCTTTAAATAGCGAGAAAAAGCTTTCACACCCATTTTTTCATCTGCATTCTGCACGCCATACACCTTCATGGTCATATCGCCGTTTTCTACAAAGGGTCCGATAAGAATGCCAGCCAGATCTGCACCAAAACTACGGTTACGAATTTTTCTAACCATGCTGTCATCCAATTCCATATGATTTTTATTAATATCGTAAACAAGATAGTCACTGTCTGACCCTTGATATTTATGAAAAACCAATTCTTTTGCCATCTTCGTAACTTCCTTTCCCCTTGTTTTCTATAGTATATCAAATACTATTTTAAATAAAATTCTATTTTATGCTGTATTTATTCAAAATAGTGCGGTATACTGAAAACAGGAGGTGAATTTATGGCTGATTCCTATAAAAAGAGTGGATATCTAAACAGTGCATTTAAGATTTTTTATCTCACGGAAAGTACATCCACCCGAATTGACTACCATTATCATGATTTTCATAAACTTCTGATATTTCTCAACGGCAACGTCAGCTATTTTGTAGAAGGCAAGGAGTATGAACTTTGCCCTGATGATATTCTTCTCATAAGAGCCGGAGAAATCCATCGTCCCGCTATCAAAGAAAATGTTCCTTATAAAAGAATTATTGTTTATATTTCTGACGAATTTTTTGCTTCCTGCCAAAAAGAAAACTGCGATCTGTTTTACTGTTACGAGGAAGCCAGGCGACAACATTCCAATCTGATCCGGCTTCCTGAAATGTCTCAAAAAAAACTGACAGAAATAGCCAAGGAACTAAAAACATCTTTTCAGCAAACGGATTCGTCAACTTCTTTATACCAGAAAATCAAACTGATTGAATTTTTAATCTGTCTTAACCGATGCCTTCTGTATGAAAAGGACAGCTATCTTTCTGAGGGAAATATCAATCCTGTAATACTGGATATTATGAATTTTATCAACGATCATATCAGCGAAGATCTCTCTGTAGATATGATTGCTAATCATTGTTTTTTGAATCGCTCCTACATCATGCACCTGTTTAAATCAGAAACCGGTTATACCATCGGAAAATATATTACCGAGAAACGTTTGTTTCTGGCAAATCACTATATTTCTCAGGGATTTTCCATGACAGAAGCCTGTTATAAAAGTGGATTTCGCAATTATACTACCTTTTATCAGGCTTACAAAAACAAATATCATGTTTCCCCGAAAGAAAATGCATCTGTAAAAAATCTGTAAAACAAAGCTGTCCAGGTCTTTATGGACCTGGACAAAATATTTCTCCCCCTTCTATCTGGTATCCGTTTCTTCCTTTTTTCTTTACCTGATAGAGAGCTTTATCTGCTCTTTCATATAACTCTTTAAAAGTTGTTTCACCATCCACCACCGCAATTCCAATGGATGCTGTTACTGTAATTCTATGATCTCCTTCCCCACATCTCATGATTAATGCTTCATTAATTTTTCCCGCACATTTACATACAGCTTCCAAATTCGAAACATTTTGAATAAATACCACAAATTCATCGCCGCCTAAGCGGGCAACCAAATCTGTATTTCTGGTGATAGAACGCAGTCTTCTCCCTGTTTCCTGCAAAACCTCATCTCCCGCAATATGTCCCAGAGTGTCATTCACCTCTTTAAAATAATCCAGATCAAGCAAAAGCAGCGCCTTTTGCGTACCATCCTTTCTTTCTTCTTTCAAAATATTCCCTACTTTTCTGGTAAAATAATCTCTGTTATATAATTGAGTCAGAGCATCTGTCTGATTTTTCTTTTTCATTTCACTCATTTTTTTGTTGTTGTCAATCTGCTCATTGTAATCCTCCAAAAATCCTACAACATGATCTTCATTCACCGAAAATGCATGGAGTCTGATCCAAGTCCACGTTGCATCGATTTTCATTTCCAGAATGATCGGTTCCACTTCCTCTTTTGCCATCATTTTTTCATAAAAAACTTTATATTCCTCGTACCCTGCTTCTTTAATCAATCCTTCTTTCCGTAAGTTTTCAGGCGAAATATCTTCGATAATCTCATGATCAATCTCTTCTTTGTTTCGATTACTGTGGTACAGATAAACCTTCCTCTCCTGAGTATTAACTTCAAAAGGAATATCTCTGGTTTTTTTCAAAATCATAGAAAGAAGCGAATTTTTCACCAGTAAGTTTTCATTTTGTTCTTTGATCGTCTTCATCGTGCGATAAATAAAAGTTCCAATCGTTCCCAACACAATGACAATACAGATTCCCAGACATACCAAAAGACTGTTAAAGATTTTTTCTACCTCTTTTACATAATCCCCCAGAAAATCTTCCACCAAAACAGAAAATACATACCAGTTATTAATTCCCAGTGGTTCATAAGTCACATATCTGCCTTTTCCCTGATAAGTAAAGTGAAAATACCCCTTTTTTCCTTCTTCCACATTCTTTTTTATCATTTCCACTGTTACGCCATCAGAAAAATCATAACGCTTAATTTCATCCCATAAATTCATATTTTCTGCAAATGCATAAACATTTCCCGATTTACTAATATACTCTCCATTATCGTCCACAATCTGAAAATACCGATGCAAACTATCCGTCAATTCAATTTCCTGCGCTATCGTAGATACGGCATAGATTCCCCATATCCCTCCTACGACTTTCCCATCTTTATGTACAGGTACCGCCAATAACATACGATCGGATAATTCCATGATATTAGAAATATAACTTTTATTATTTTCCATATTTTGGATAAACAAGGGGTTTTCCATTATACTGGTATCTCCCTCGTTATTAATAGTATTTCCTTCCAGATCTGTAAGACCTGCTTCCTCAAATCCTAATCTATTTTGCAAATCCTTCAGTGCATTCACTACTTTTTTTTGTTCATACTCTTCATAATCACAAAAGAAATCTTCACTGGCATGCAAATTTTCCATAGTATGTTGGATTTCTTCATGAATCAGTTTTGTAACAAAATGAGAGGTCCATTCAATCTGTTCCATATCTTTTTCCAGCATCAGATCATATACCCTGTTAAAATACACAGTAAAAAAAATAAACATTCCAAAAAAAGACAATAGTATCATTGCCATAATGATTTGGAATGATTTTTTATTTTTAAATTTACCATTTTGTTTGCGAAACTCCATTCAGATACCTCTTTAATTATTATATTTTCCTTATGTAAAATTAGTCTACATCCTAAATTATACTATCATAACTTTCGATTCTATTATAAATGCTGGGAGATATTATCGCAATATACTTGGATAAGAATGTTAAAAAAACCTCAGAATTTTAAAATTCCAAGGTTTTTTATATCATAGTATTCATCAAATCAGCAAAAAAATCTACTCTTCTTTACTGTTTTCTTTTTCTTCTCTGAACAGCCAATAAAGAAATTAAGATTAATGCTGCTGCCACTGTTACAGAAAGATAGAACATCGGCTGCATAGTATCTCCCGTATTTGCCACTCCACTTTGTGATTGATTTCCTGGATTTTCTCCCTGTGGCTTTAAAGTAGGCGTTACCGTCTGACCTCCCGGAGTGTGTGTTGAATTATCCGTTTCCGGGGTTGGTATTGGTTTTCCCGCTTCAGGAGTTGGCATTGGTTCTCCTACTCCAGGAGTTGGCGTTGGTTCTCCCGCTTCTGGAGTTGGTGTTGGCTCTCCTGCTTCTGGAGTTGGTGTTGGCTCTTCTTCTACTCCTCCATTGCCTATCACAATGTCTGTAATTCCAGGAGCATTAATCATTTCCGTGTTTACTGTTATATCGCCCTCATTCACAAATTTATAACTATCTTTTATTACAGAAATTTTTGCCTTTAATCCTAATGGATTTTCTGTAGCCAATGTTATCTTTCCCAATTTTATTTTCTGCTCTGAAAACAGATTTTCTGTTCCAGAAAGATAAATTGTCAAAATTCCTGTATCTTCGTGATAACGATATTCTTTTACAGAACTCTTTATTGCCTCATCAAAATGAAATTCTGCGTTTACCTGTTTTGCTTCTCCCTGAATAACTTCCACCAGAAATCCTATTTGCAAAGAAGTCACCGAATTTTCATTTTCTTCCGAAGGAAGTTCTATGGATGCCTGTACGCCTCCCTCCACTTCTGAAAGTGTCACAGATTTATCTGCTGCCAGTGCAGAAAATGGGAAAAGGAAAAGACAGGCAAGCACTACTCCGATTCCACGAATCAGTTTTTTTATCATACTTGATCTCCTTATCTCTCATTCAAACTCATTATTTCTATCTTTTTATTTTTGGATTTCCAGATCAGGAAGTTCTCCCGGAACTGTAACAAACAATGTATCACTTACCAATCTTTGCCCTTCATTTGTCAAAGCATTATCTACGCGATACAATTCTGCCCGAACCTGAGACGGTACTGCAAAATCTCCGGTCATATTTTCTGGTTCTATCCAGTAAATCCATGTTCCTTCTGAAGTTTCTCCCAATAATGCATTGCCCGGATCCGGTGCAAGAATAATCTGATTTGCCAGCACTGCTCCCTCCTGATCAACGCCGCCTACAATATTTCCTTTTTCATCATACAAAAGAACCACATTGTACGCTGGATTTCCTTTATACGTTCCTGTAAACACAATAGAACCTGCCGGAATTTTCTGTTCTTCCTGACCCTCTGTTGCCGCCTGATAGATATAATCTGTTTTTAATTTTCCAATTCCTTCCTTCAAAAGTTCCACGTTATCGCCCGATGGACCTAAAATATCTATTTCACCTACAGACAAAATTTTTCCTCTTTGTCCCACCGCTGTGATTTTTACATAGGATGCATTATAGGTAGCTACCCATGGATCTGCAGCATCGTTTCCTGCAATATCCTTATTCGTCAAAAATACTGTACTTTTCCCATCTTTCAGCTCAAATGTACCTTCTTTTACTTTCGTATAGGTTTTTCCATCGCTGCTCACTTCTATTCTATAAGTTCCAATTGGGTTTCCTGAGTCTCCCTGCGTGTAGCGTAAAGCAGTAACCTCTGTATTTTTCTTCATATCCAAAATCAGATAAGGATCTCCATCGGAAGCCTGTCCGTGGTATACTGTACTGCCGCTTCCATCGATAATACGACTGGCTGCTGATTCTTTTTCTGGTGCACACGGATCATTTTCGTCTGCATCCGGAGTGATATCTTCTTCTGAAGTCATATTGGTATGTACTGACCAGGATGTTTTATCCTGAAGTCCGTCACCTGTAAGTTTTATTGTTTCTGTTTTCACAGCTTCCGAACGGTTTGTAAACTTATCAATAGCAGTTACCTCATAAGATACAGCTCTACTTCCCAAATGAGCTGCCTGATCTACAAAACTATCCGTTGTGGTAAATCCAACAACCTCTTTTTTCGGCTGTCCCTGTTCCATCGTAACACGAACGATCTCATATCCAATTAAAAGTGCCGGATCTGCCTGAGATGTCATTCTCAACGTTACCTGACTGCCTTCTCCTGAAATCTGAGAAGATACAATATTTTTCCCTGAAATTGTTGTGTCTTCACTGTTTTCTATTCTGTAGACTCTTGCCTCATCATTTCCATAGTAAATTGCACGTTTTTCCGTTTCAAACTGTCCCATATAAGATTTCGTCGTATCGTTAGGAATCATTCCCCAGCGTTGGAAGAAGTCTGTAAGGTCTTTCTGTGCCGCCGCGCTGGCAAGTCGCATAAACTTCTGATCCACATCATCAGAAAGTGTCAGTCCTATTCCATCCGGAGCCGGAGCTGACTGTGGATTTCTTGCATAACTGTCTACCCGCGCAAAGAATATATTATTGAATATTTCCTGATAAGTAGCATATGTTTTATAATTGTACCCCTGATCATATGCTAGGTGAAGCTGCCAGTACATTCCCAGTTGAGTGAATACATTCTCAGCTCTTCCAACTGTCGAAGAGGTTACTTTATCATAAACATCTTCATATTTAAAACGAACTCCTTCATTTGTTTCATCTGCCTGAGCAAGTACGGAAAAATAATTGTTTGTAATTTCTGCAATCGCATACGCCGGTTCATTAATGTTATGACCAATCTCATGGGCAATTCCCCATCCAAAATACTGACCGCCAGTTTTTTTACCATCTGCATCTGTCTGGATCGGTTTTCCGTGAGCCATTCCCGGCGTCTGTTCCCATTCAATTCCAATATGATTTCCCGCCGCATACATAAATGCTCCTGCAAACATCTTCATATAGCGAATATTCAAATGCTGAGCCGGAAGTCTGTTATTATTAATTACCGAAGCATCCGTTCCTTCTGCAAAAGAATTCGTTAAACCTTTGTGCTGATAAAATAAAATCATCATGTCATCCATAGCTTTCATGGAATCTTTCAGCATCGTTACCTTATCAGAGCTGCTGTTTAAAGCGGAAAGTACCTGACTGGCCGGTATGGAAATCATCATCTGATCCAGAAGAATATCCGTTGTATTTAATATACAGGTACGTTCTGCGTATTCATATGCCACATTCTGATTTCCACTGTTTTGATGTTTTTCTCCATGCTCACTTTCCAAAGCTGCTGTATGTTTTTCTAATTCCTGAACATAAGCAGTAATTCTTTCCTGTCGTTCCGCTTCATCTGTTACATGGTATAAATCCAACACAGGAATCTTAGAGCCGCCGCTGATTCGAATACCATAAGAATCATTGTCATTTTTTCCTGTATATTCTACATATATGGCGCCGCCTTTTTCCGCTTCTGTATTCATGAACTTAGGTACTGTAATTTCATTTCTTCCAATCTTCAGGTTACTGTTCATCACCGTAGCTGCTGCATTGGATTCTGCATGAACCTGAGAGAACACCAGTCGCAAAGAAGTATTGGCTCCGGTAGTCATAGCCGGATTACCCACATAAATTACCAGTTCTTCTCCTGCTGCTGCACTGACTCCTAATGGCTGCCATGCATTCAATCCTGAAAATTTCAGATGTGAATCCTTGGATTTTGAAATCTGAGGATGTATCTGAATAGTATCCTTCAGATTCTGCTGTTCTTCAAAAAGCCTTTTCGCTGCATCCAACTCTTTCTGAAGAATATCCCGATCCGGATGATATTCTTCATGATCCTTTTGGTCAAGTCTTTCCTGCAAACTGGTAAATACTGCTTCATCTACAGTATCTTTTAATTCCAGATGAAGATCATCTGCATATAAATCCTGAATATCCTTTTCCAGAGAATCATATTCATAAATTCGTACTTCTGCAATTCCTATATTACGAACGTTATTTGAAGTGGAAACACCTATTCTCACACAATGAGAAGTGATTGGCTCTTTCATTTTAATCAGATAATAAGCTCTTCCATTTTCGCTTGTTTTTCTTAGAAGCGTTACTCCCGGAGCCGTCACTTCTTCTCCCGCTTCATTCAGATAATACACTGCCGCCTGAGCATATTTATAACTGTCATCCGGCGCTGCAAATGTAATGCGGTCCATAGTACACGCCTGATCCAGTTCCACTGTCAGACCCCATTCTTTTTTATGATAATTGACAGCGTCATCCCAATCTTCCAAATGGTAATATGATGCAAAATTATTATCTACAATTCCTTTTGCAGACATACCTTCGTCCAGCGGGCTGTCAATCATGTTTCCAGCTCCCCGTCTGGCATCCTTTATATGTGTCAGTAACTCTTGATTTTCATTTGCTTCCGTAAAAATTTTATATTGTGGAAATGCCACTGCTTCCACTTTCGCAGTTGTTCCCGCCGCTATAAGAGATTTTCCACCTTCTCCCAGATCATTCACACCCGTTACATAAAACTGATATTTCGTGTTGTCTTTTAAATCGGACAATTTATAATATGTTCCGGTAATCCCTTCTATTTTCTCAAAATTCTCTGCTGAGTCTTCTTTATAATAAAGATTATATGTATCTGCTGCCTGATCTTTCGATTCTTTCCAGCGAATCTCTAAAGCTCGATATAATTCCTCAACACTGAGATTATCCGGTGGAGCCGGCACTGTATCCACTTTGGGAATGGCTGTCACAGCTTCTCCAAAACCACTCTTCCACTCTCCATTTAAAGACTGAACTTTTAAAGTATATGCCTGTTTATTGTTCAGCTTATCATTTTTGAAAGAAACAATGTGAATAGAAGTTGACGTTGTTCTGTGATATTCTGTACTGTTTCCATCTGAAATAGCCACCTCATATCCTGTAACATTTTTCCCTTTTTCCCATGATAAAGTGATTTCTCTGTTCCCTGCGTTTGCAGTTACACCTGTTGGAATATTCATTTCCGGAGCAGGTATATGATTTTCCATATTATTCAGAAATTCCACTTTGGAAATTTCTGCCAGATTCCCTTTATTGGCAGTAGACGTAATTTTTAATGTTACTTTTTTCACTGCAATCTGACCACCCAAATCAATAACCAGTGTTCCATCTGATTGTTTCGCAATATCAGTTCTTAATGTTGATGAAGTAATCAAACGCTCCATCGTCTTCACTTCACCGTTTTCATCAAGATACTCAATCAAAAGAACACCGTTCTCAATCCAATTCTCACTTCCGGAAGGTGATTCAATCACCATTCCTTCCATAATCACCGGCTCTTCTGTATGTGAAAAATCAAAACTGACTTCCACCGGATGTTCTGCTGAAATACTTTGTCCACCAGCCGGAGTCAGGCTTACCGAACCTTCTCCTGATATAATATCTTCCAGCGTTCCTTCTACAACCTGTGTACTCTCTTCTTTTGAAACCTGTAATGCTTCCTTAGGAATATAAGTTTCTACTGTAGCATCTACCTGATTTTTCTGGTAATAAACAGTAAAGTATTGGAGATCTGCTAGATCTACAATAGTATCTCCATTGAGATCACAAATGCTTTCGTTACTTTTCTGATCTATCACATCCACCAGTTTTGTCACATCTTCCTGGTTTAAGATTCCATCTCCAGTTACATCTGCATATACCAATATTCCAGGATGAGCATTTTCTCCAAATCCAGCTACTTCTCCTGTATATACCTGAATACGGTATCCCATATTGCTTACTTCTACGCTTTGTGTATACGATACATAATTCTGTCCGGAAATCTTAATCTGATAACTTCCTGGTTCCAAAGCCTCAAAACGAACTATTTGACGAGGTGCTTCCTTTCCTTCTTCATAAGAAAGAATTACCTCTTCTTCTCTTGAAACAGGTCCTTGGAGTGTTACAAGAAATTTTTGATTATCCCTTACCTCTATTCCTGAAACAAGGTGAACTTCTATTTCTCCTTTTACTGTAACCTTTTCTTCTGAATCTGTTACTGTTTCCTCTTCCTCCAACACCTCTGTTAGTTCTTCAGGTGGAGCTAATGTCTCACTTTCTACGGAACCTGCTCCTTCCAAATCTTCTCCTTCCAGAGTTTGATTTTCTTCCAATGATTCCACTACATTTTGTTGTTCACCTTCCGAACTGCTCTCTTCTGTCATATCTGGTTCTGTCACTTCCTCTGTAGTAAGTGGCTTTTCTTCTGACAAACCATCACTTTGATTCTGCGATTCCACAGAAATCGGACTCTCTGTCTGTGTGGCGTACACAACCTGTCCGCCACTGGAAAGAATCATCTGTGCTGCCAGAATTCCCGCCATATACTTGGCAAAACCCTTCTTCATATATTTTGTACTCCCTTCTTTTACTTTTCAATGATACGATGTCAAGTTCATAAAACATCTTGAGCTTTCACATAGATGACTTTATACTTTTATGATCCGTTCTTAACATCCTTCATCAAGACATACATAAATATTATACCTTTTTGCTATCTCATCGTCAACATCTTTATCTATCCATCAAGCCCGCCAGGGTATTACATAATAATTTCATATCTACCGGCTTCGCAACATGGCCGTTCATACCTGCGCTGAGAGCTTTTTGCACATCTTCTGCAAATGCATTGGCTGTCATAGCTACTATTACAATTGTTTTTGCATCCGGACGAGAAAGTTTGCGAATTTCCCGAGTCGCATCATGCCCATTCATTATCGGCATCTGAATATCCATCAAAATAGCGTCGTATGTCCCCGGACTGGTATTTTTAAACTCTTCTACCGCTTCTTGACCATTTTCTTTCAAAACATAGGTTGCCCCCCGCATTTGAAGAAGCTCGCCAAGAATCTCTGAATTAATCATATTATCTTCCACCAAAAGAAAATGTCTGCCTTCCAGTGATTCTTCCTGCATACTTTCTTTTACGCCGGTTATGTGATCTATCCGTTCTTCCACCTGCTCAAACTCCAGTTCAATCCGGAAAGTAGTACCCTGGTTCACCTGACTTTCCACCTGAATTTTTCCATTCATCAAATCTACCAGACCCTTAGTGATGCTTAGACCCAATCCTGTTCCTTCTACTTTGTTCACCTTTTCACTGCGGCAAAATGGTTCAAACAGATGCTTCATAAACTCCGGCGTCATCCCGATGCCTGTATCACTGACAACAAAACAATATCGAACATTTCTATTACTGTTTGCTGGAATTTCTTCTGTTCTGAAAACTACTTTTCCACCTTCTGCTGTGAATTTAAAAGCATTACTTAGAAGATTAATTAATATCTGTTTAATCCGCAGCATATCTCCCCTAAAGCATGGATGGGTAATTCCTTCTTTTTCCACCACAAATTGAAGACTTTTCTCCTTCGCCTGAGAAGTCATAATGGAAAATATTTGATCAATCACTTCATCCATATGGAGTAATTGGAGATTCATATGAATCTTTGACTGTTCAATCTGACTCATATCCAAAATATCATTAATCAAACTTAACAGGTGCTGCGAAGAAACAGATATTTTTTTCAAATAATCCTGAATCTTTTCCGGATTGGAAACATTTGCACTGGCCAGAGCAGTCATTCCCACGATAGCATTCATCGGTGTACGGATATCATGGCTCATAGAAGACAGAAATTCACTTTTTACTCTACTGGCTTTTTCTGCTTCTGACAAAGCTCTTTCCAAATCATATTTTACTTTTCTTTCTGCTGCCAGCATATCTGTTACATCCGTCCGTACCAGACCAATTCGCCCCATTCTCAGATCAATGGCACACACCAGCATATTTTTTGTAAGAATCGTATCATCTCCTGTTTTTATGGAATACCGGAAAGAATAAGAATCTTTCTTTTTTAATCTCTCCTGCATTTTTACCGGATCCAACATCTCTTTTACATATTCTTTTTCCGTATCTATCACAAGTTCTTCCACCACTCGTCTCACCCTGGCACTCTGTCTTCCCTGGGTATCTTCTATATTGATGTCACCTCCGCTTACTACCTCATATCTGTCGTGAAGCAAATCCACATCTACAACCAAATCATAATTTAAAGACGACAACACTTTAATAATTTTTTCCTGAATCGTTTTTTCGGTTATATCTGTAACTGTTAAAATCCCTGTTATATCACCAGTATCCGGTGTTTCTACAAGATTAACCTTAAATAAAACATATCTTCCTTCTGCGTTATTCGGCAAATTTACATAACATGGCATTAATACTTCTGTCACCCCATTTTCAAAAGCCCGGGCAGACGGTTCGTTTAAATATCTTTCATAAAATTGTTGACGTTCTTTTTCATCTACAACTAAAGTTCCAATTCCTCTGAAAAAATCTTCTCTCACATAACCAAATCTTTCCAAAAGTTGGGAATTTGTTCGATCTTCTATTTCTATAATTCTATTTTTTGTAATATTGCAATGTCCAAGAATCAATGTGTTTGCATCTGATACCAAATAATGCTGGAAAATCTGGTCTCTGTATTGCTGTCTTAATTTTTCCTGCATTTCTTTTTCTTCTGTGATATCATGATAATCTGCATAAACCATTGCATCTCCACCCTCGCATTGAATCACAGAAAATTTGGTATTTACCCAAATATAGTCTCCCGTTCCCGTCTTCAGTCGATATTGCAATGCTTCCCGTTCACATTTCTCACGAATACATCGATCCAGATTTTGTTTTACATATTCCCGATCATCCGGATGTACTCCTGACAGAGCATTGGATTTGTACATTTCCCATGCTTCTTCCATAGGCATATTCACCATTTCAGCAAATCCATCAGACAAATACTCCGGAGTCAACGCCCCATTTAATTCATGATGCACTACCGCTACTCCTCCGGGAAGATACTTCAAAACCGTTTCAAAATATTTTTCCAAACGTTCCTTTTCTCTTTTTACTTTTACTTCTTCCGTGATATCTCGGACATATTTCACATACGCTGGAGTTCCATTCCACTCGATCTCTTTAAAATGCGTTGTAAAGCATCGGCCTTCTTCTTCAAAACTTGTCTCCTGTGGTATATCCTGTATCTTGTGATTGTTTAACGTACAATGCGCACAGGGCTGAGTTCTCCCATAGATATATTCGTAACATTTTGCCGCCTCTGTACCTTCTTCGTTCCATAAAGCGTGTTTCAAATCATTTGCATACAAAAGTTCATAATTTTCTTTTCCGATCACATAAATATTATCTGCATTTTCATCCGCAATGCATTGAAATAATTGGGTTTCCTGCGACATCCCACTCAAAAGAAGGTAATAATCTTCTCCCTCTTCCCAGCATACCATTTCAAACCATTTTCCGTTATTGTTTTTTTCTTTCACTGGAGAGTAAATTTTAATTCCCATATGTTTTTCTTTTGCTGATTCAATAGCCGCTTCCACTTTCGGTCTATCGTCATCCCGCAAAAGTCCGAGAGCATCATCCATGAAATGTTCATCAAAATAGGAAACTTTATATCCTAAAAGAACTTTAACTCTGTCAGGACAGTGATAAAAACAAAAGTTACCCTTTTCTTCTTCATAACGGGCAAGTCCTCCCTGAAGCAGATTCAGCATTTTCATTTCCACCCTATTCACGCCTCTTCCCTCCTGTACTTTTCAATGGCTCTAATATGGTTCTCATAAACCTCTTGGAGTTGTGGAATTCTCTTTTTTCCTTCTTCCAGGGCATTTTCTCGCAGCAATTCTGTCATATCATTTACCAAAAGATACATTCCCTGAAATCCCAGATTCATACAAACTCCCTTCAATGTA
>JAXEUM010000016.1:0-4244 GCA_034114925.1 Oliverpabstia sp. | reverse complement strand
CCATAACGATATTGATATTTTTGTAGAAAAGAAAGATTATCAGAACTTTATAGAGATGATGAAAGCTAATGACTTTTATGAGATTAAGATGGAATATACAACATTGAACCATACTGTATGGGAAGATGCGAAAAACAGAATTGTTGATTTGCATTGTTTTGAATATACGGGCGAAGGTGAAATTCTTTATGAGGGGGATTGTTTTCCGATAGAAACTTTTTCGGGCAAAGGAAAAATTGAGGAGATAGAGGTTTCCTGTATTGAACCATATAGTCAAGTAATGTTCCATCTGGGATACGAATTTGATGAGAATGATGTGCATGATGTGAAGTTATTGTGTGAGACATTTCATATCGAAATTCCAAATGAGTATAGATAACTACAAATTCCAATTTTACAAAGCGACAGAAACTTTCAGTTTGACGGAGCAACAAATTCCAATTTGTTGAACTGAATAGCACATACTGACCGATAGGAACAAGGATGAAATATACCTTGTTCCTTTTCGTTTACCCAGGGCATTCATAGAAAATGAATAAACAGGTCAGTTATGCATACCAACACTTATCTCGGACAGAGACTTTGTTTAAAGGAGAAAATAAAAATATTAATATAAGTGTGAGCAAAAATAGTCCAGTTAATGCCTCCTTAAGTTTGGATGGATACAAACATTCAATGGTTCAAATAATAGCATTAACTATTGCACTCAAAATGAAGACTGTTATTGTTAATCCACCTATAGTAAGTGATACATATGTTTTTATCGCAATAATAAATGAACTAGGTGGTACTGCAAAAATATATAACAAACGTTTGTTTATTGACGCAAGTACCATATGTAATGCCAACATTCCTTTCTTTTTAGGAAAGTGTATTCATGGTTCTATGTATTTGTGCCCGGCGCTATTAATTGCATTAGGAAAATTTGAATATTATGGTTCTGGAGGTTGTCAAATTGGTGATTCGATAGATTCACATAATAGACCATTTTCTCATATTGCTTCAGTGATTGAATGTTTTAATCACAAAATAAGTATAGAATCTAATAGAATAATAGGTAATTTTGGTGACAATAGCGATATAACCGAGTTAGATATAAAAAATTTTTCATACTCTAGCGAAGATTTGAGTGGACCGCTTGTAGGAGGGGCCACTAAAACGGCATTACTTTTATCTGTTAACAAACAAAAATTTATCATAAAAAATCCATATTTAAAAACGGATGTCTATGATATGATTGATTTTTTGCGCTTAATAGGTAAAAAAATTGACATCTCTGATAATTCTATTGTCTGCAGTGGAAATGTTATGGCTTCTTCCAATCAGTATATTGAATTTAATCTAACTCAATGCATAAGTGAAATTATAACATATTCCACGTTAGCTTTAATAAATAATACAAATTTGACATTTTTAGATTTAAACAAGAAAACAATTTCGCTAACTTTAAAACCTGAGATAGATATTCTATTGGCAATGGGAGTATCTATAAAATGGGAAAGAAACAATTTACATATACAAAAAAAGGGCGATATCAAAGGCTTAAACATTGAAGTAACCCCTACAACCATCCAAAGTGATCATCAACCTTTTTTTGTTCTGCTTTCTTTATATGGTTCAACTGATTGCTACATCATTGTAATAACTCCGTTTTTCCTGGTGCAAAAAACTTACCAGAGAATCAAGCAATTTTTGAATATTACGATTTAATGCTTCAAAGTATCTCTTCGTACTCTTTTCAAGCCATGGCCCACTTAGATTTTCCTCGAAGGTATTTTGATAGTTGGGAAATTCCTGAAAAAACAATTAATTCAATCCTTGAGCTAATGATAAAGAAAGAGATTTTATTAGAGATTAATACCTCTTCAATTTCTAATGACTGTACAGAACCATTGCCATCATATAATATTATAAAAAAATATATTGAGTTAGGCGGAAAAAAAGTTGTGTTAGGGTCAGATGCACATAATTGTTCGTTTTTAGGCAATGGATACGATTGTATTAGAAAAAACCTGCCTCTAGAATTAGAAATCGGGTATTTTAAAAACCGTGAATTTGTTGGGATAAATTCAAACACTTTTGAATAGAAAATTGTTTGTAATTTTATTTTAGATTTTGGTGAGTTATAACTGAATATAAAATCAATTCTGATGGAACTCTTACCTTAACAGTTGCCATGTTGTCAACAGATCTGAAGACGGACTGTCTATTTGCGCATGAAGTTACTGTACGTCCATTAGAGAATGGGAGGTTCCAATATGTAGGAAACAAAGTAACTTACCAGACGGAATATGGTTTGCCTTTCTGTGAGCCACGAATAACGTGGAACGAACGCTGATAATCCTATCCTGGAAATAATCTAAAAATTGACAAAAATAAAGCTGGCAGTTTTGAAACTGCCAGCTTTATTCTATCTTCTACTATAAGCACTACTGTGTTTCACGATTCGCAGGTGTTCTTAATGTAATCGCATACACAGTTTCCGCTTTTTCATCGATTATGCTTCCGTCGTAATATACAACAATTTCGTCGCCACTCGATAAATCCAAATAACTGTCCTTAAGTTCCACATCTAACGATACTTGGATATTTGGATGGTCAGAATATATTGCATCATCGTCATTGACATTGACCAGAACATATTCATCCGTTACTACCTCAACTGTTCCAACGAATGATGGTTCATTCCCTATGACGTAATTCATACTTTTTGAACAACCTGCTAATGAAATCATCAGTAACACCATTACAAGCATGCTAAAAAATTTTTTCATCACTCCTCACCTCCTTTTTTCATAATTCCTTATCTCTAAGCAGTAAAATATTCGGTCGGTCAAGCCACCCAATACTGTGTTGCGGAAATCCAAGTAGAACCAGAATTGCAAAGATAGAATTTAAGTGTCGTATCATTCCAACCATCTACAACTCTCATATAACTACCGCCAGAATTATATGCTCGATAACCTACACAAATCACCCAATGCCAATCAACAATAGCATTTGCTAATAGGATACCACAAGGACGATCATTTCCGATTGCAGTCTGAATACCAGAGAAACTACCAACAGAACTAGTCTTTAACGTATAACCACGATCAGTGAAATATTCTTTTGCTTCATCGGCAATAGTCATAACCGGACCATTGCCAACAATCTTGTGAACAGCAACAAATGTATCATAGACAGAAGAATTGATTTTCAGATTTGAATAACCGCAATTTGCAAAGTACAATGCAAAATTTGTAACCGCAGTGGCACCACAGTGGTTTTTTGCAATCGAACTAAATTCACCTGTGGTTGCCCAATCTGTGGATGCTGCATTTGCAACCATATCCCAATCATATGTACCGGAGGGCATATCTCCCCAATCAATAAAACCGTAATCACCATCGCTACACACACTGGCATCAGACTGAACAAATTGTCTAAGCTGTGCCAATTGAGCAACGGCGGCATAATTGGCTTCTTCCAAAACAGGATAATAGTCATACAAGTCAGAACTTGCATTAACAGTTCTGGCTTTTACATTGGCAGAGTAAACCTCTGTGGGGTTATTATAAATAATATGTGGGTTGCTTTCAACTTTCAAAATGTCATCAATAAGCTGATTTACACCCTCACCAAACTCAATCACGGATGGATTTTCGATGTTGTTGTTTACAACAGCATAGCCTGTCGGCTCGAAAGACACGTAATAGGCAACGATCTCACCAAATGCATTGTAAAGCGGAAGCACATCATTCTCAGTTGCGCCCGATACAAGAATATCATTTGCAATGTCAGGAGCATTCAACATGGAACTGGCAATGAGTAATGCATCAATTTCTTCAATGGAATTGTCAATCAGCGACACTTCATCGTTTGCATCAATTTCTGCCGCAAACGCAGAAACGCTCATGGAGAAAGCCATAATTACGGCGAGCATCAAGCAAATAATCTTTTTCATAACGTGTTCTCCTTTCATTCATATGGTGTGGAATATCTATGAACCCATATTAACAAAACATTGGAACCCTCTCCTTATTTATGGTTTAACTATAATAACGATTGAGGGTACTAATTTTGGACAGAGGGAAACAATTATTTTAAGAAACTTTTGAAGTTCACAAATTGGCAAGCAGTGTAAACCTGTACAGGTTCACTCATTTTCTCGATTTTCCCTTCGGTGCAATCTTCGCAAATTTGCTTGTTGGGGAAGCATCCCCAATCCCCTTTGAACATCATCTGCCGATGATGGCTACACG
>JAXEUM010000015.1:0-3066 GCA_034114925.1 Oliverpabstia sp. | reverse complement strand
AAGGTATTCTTTTTCTGTTTTGTATTGCCATGTTCCGTTTTCGTTTAATGGACGGACAGTAAGTAGAATGTGTGCATGGGGATTGTGACCATCTGTATCGTGAATGGCGAAATCGGCACACATTCCCATATCTACAAAATTCTTTTGGATAAAATTCTGAAGAAGAGAAATATTGCTGTCTTTATCCAACTCAATAGGGAGTGCGACAACAAATTCTCTTGCCAGTCGGCTGTCTTTTGTTTTTTCAGCAGCTTCTACAGCATTCCAGAGTTGCTCCCGGTTTTTCCATTCAGGCGGAGCCATAGGGGGAAGCATTACTTCCTGATAGATCAGTCCATGTTTTCGGGTGTAGTCATGCTGGATGCCATCGTAATCATTGTATATGCGGCTACAGCTCATATAAGCAGATGCAGCGACAGCAGACCGCCCGGAACCACGGCTGACGACCTTGGCTTGCATATGATAAATTGCCATATCTGGCACCTCCTTTCGATGTTGCCTGCAACAGCGGATAGCCCTCGGCAGAGCGCACGAGCCCCGTAGGGGATACCACCGCCCGATTTATCGGGTGGTGAGTAAGTGCGCCCTTCGGGAGTAGAACTTGTGCGTTTACATTCCCCTTAGCCGGATCATCAGCTCCCGCTTTAGGGTATCTAAATCCATTTCTTTAATATGTGGAGCAATGCTTTCCAGAATCGCTCCTTCTTGAATCAATCTGCGTGTTCTGGCATTACGTTCCTTTTTACGGTTTCTTGCTTCGATTTCTTCCAGTCTGTGTTTTGCCTGTAAAAGCACTTTTTCTTCTGGTGTCATAATTCTTTTATTTGCCATATCTGGCACCTCCTTTTTATGCCCGTATCCGGGCGATTTAGTTTTAAAATCTTGTGGTTTAGTACTATAGTTTTAGATAACTGACAGTGGCATGTCTCTGGTGATAAATAAGAAAAGAAAGTAGTACTACTGTCAGTGAAAAATAGTTATTGTGCGATGCTGCTTTGTTTCAACTCTGGTTTGAAGTGTGATTATCTAACAGAATTTTTTTCGTTTTTTTTAAATTAGCTGTTGCATTGTCCTGACGGATATTCCGGTTATTGATACGGATGGGAACACATCTCTCCAGAATCCGGTCATAAATTCGCTTGTGTGCGATATCAGCGGCGTTATTCAGCTCTGATAAAGTGAGATTGGTTGTTATGATCAGGGGCTTTTTACTGCGGTAACGGCTGTCAATCACATTGAAAACCTGTTCCAGTGCAAAGTCAGAGTTCCGTTCAATTCCGAGGTCATCAATGATCAGAAGGCTGTAGCGGTTTAAGCTGTGGATGAACTGATTCCTGTCTTCAAAATGCATTCCGGTAAGGGTATTAAGAATCCGGGAAAAGTTGGTCATCAGTACCGGGACGCCTTTTTCCAGAAGGGCATTGGCAATGCAACCTGCAAAGAAAGATTTTCCAGTACCGACATCGCCCCAGATGAGAAGTCCGGAAGCGTTTGCTTTCATCTCTTCCCAGTTACTTACATAATTGTGTGCAAGTTTCATTTCCGGATTGATGCCGTTATCTTTGGCAAAGGTGTAGTCATAAAGTGATTTGTCCTGTAAGCCGCTGGTTTTGAGATGCTCTATTTCCATTTGCTTTTCATGAAGTTTTCTCTGGGCTTCCTCCTGTTCAAAGATCTTCTGCTGGCACTTACAGCGGATGGAAGGAATAAGAACCTTTCCCTGTAATTCATGCCTGCACTGTCTTGGCGTATTGCATTTGGAACAGTAGATCAGGTGATCTGTTTCGTTAAAATATTCATCAGACTGAAGCTCTCTGTTTGGTGTGATAGCTGTTGGTTTTTCTGTAAATGTTGTCATAATGTTTCGTATTCCTCACTTTCATAATTTCGTTGCCGGGAAACAGGATGATCCTGTCTTGCCCAACGGATGATGGTAGCTGCATGGTTTTGGTATTGCTTTCCGGTAGAAGCCATATAACCGGATAAGCGTTCCATATAGTCCTGCAAGTCAGGGATTGTCTGCCGGATATCTTCCAGCTCCGTCTCTGACAGAAAAACATTTTGAAATGTTCCATAGGGTGAGCGTGGCTCTTTACTCCCTCTTATTGTTAAATGGTTCTTTTTTATCTCTTTCTTATTACTGGACAGTCTTCTGTCTGTATCAGGGAAAGAATCCTGTCTGTCAATAGGACAGTTTTCTGTCTGTCTTGAGGAAAGAATTCTGTCTGTATTGCTGAGGGTTTCTTTCGGGATTTTTACATAGATCCGATTAGGGTGTCCGGGTCCCTGCCGTTTTCGGAAGATAAGCTCTTGTTTTTCCAGTACTGCCAGAGCAGTTTTTACCGTCATCTGGCTTTTGTGGAGAACTTCTGCCA
Source organism: Oliverpabstia sp. (assembly GCA_034114925.1). Taxonomy (GTDB): domain Bacteria; phylum Bacillota; class Clostridia; order Lachnospirales; family Lachnospiraceae; genus Oliverpabstia. The sequence continues at coordinate 691 of JAXEUM010000015.1, read as the reverse complement.
GTGCTTCAATCGTAAAGTAGAGGAACACATGACCATTTGTATCTGACCAGCCCTCATTTTTCTGGGAAAGCCTTGCACGGTCGAGCAGGATCATATAAAGCATTTTGGCAGTTTCGTTTATTTCCATGTCCAGAAGAAAACGGGGAAACATCATATAAGATGGCAGGCTTGTGTCTGCTGTCAGAAAGTCCGTCATGTGTTCACCTCCAATCACAATGGTTTATTCTCCAAGGAAATCCCAGTCTATATCACCATCCGGCTGTTCTTTTTCAGGAGCTGGAAAGGGCACCCTGATGGGGGATTCCCTTTCCAACATGCCTGCAGTCAGCCCGGACAGAAAAATCGGCAATGACTGTTTCAGGCTGTGTTCCACTGCTTCTACAATCTGTTTCACAAAAAGTTCTTCCCGTTCCCTTGTTTCCAGATAGGGATCAGCCTGAGTGCGGTAGTAGCGGTCAAAATAATCGACCAGTGCAAGGGAGATTACCTGGCTGTAAGATTTAAAATTCTGCCTGTCCATCGTCTGTAAATATTCCCAGGCTTTCCGCTGCTGGTCTTTGTCCAGATTAAATCGCAGGTTTGTGTTGCGGATATGGTTCTGCATGGCTTATCCCCTCCTTTTCAGGCTCATATAAGCCAGAGATTCATAACCTTTGGCAGTGGCACAGATATCATCAAGGATGGTAACTCG
>JAXEUM010000014.1:0-8894 GCA_034114925.1 Oliverpabstia sp. | reverse complement strand
GTGTCTATCAGGAACCGTCAGACATGATAATTATTTAGGATAACATCTGATGAAGGAAGAACTCCTTCTTCTGTTATCTGGTATATAGAAACTTATTAACCAAGTAGTCTTACTGACTACACCATTATTATACTAGGAGGAAATATGATGCCCCTTACAATGGCGAAAACAGGAGAAAATAATCGAATCCGGAGAGTAGGAGGAAAAGAGGAGGTACGTCGCTTCCTGGAGAACCTTGGTTTTGTAGTAGGAACTCCGGTAACGGTTATATCCCAGATTCAGGGAAATGTAATTGTAAATATAAAAGAGTCGCGGGTGGCGATTAGCCGTGAAATGGCAAACAAAATCATGATTTAAGGAACAGGAGAATGAAAAATGACAACTTTGCGTGATATAAAGACAGGACAGAAAGCAACGGTGAAAAAACTCCATGGAGAAGGAGCAATTCGACGCAGAATCATGGATATGGGAATCACGAGAGGAACGGAAGTTCTGGTAAGAAAAGTAGCGCCTTTGGGCGATCCTATAGAAGTTACTGTGCGGGGATATGAGCTGTCTTTGCGAAAAGCAGATGCTCAGTTAATTGATGTGGAATAAAATGAAATCATATATGAGGAGGAAATCATCATGTCTTTAAGAATTGCCCTTGCGGGAAATCCCAATTGTGGAAAAACAACACTGTTTAATGCGTTGACAGGTTCGAATCAATTTGTGGGAAACTGGCCCGGAGTTACAGTGGAAAAAAAAGAAGGAAAGCTGAAAGGTTATAAGGGTATTACGATTGTGGATCTTCCGGGAATTTATTCTCTTTCGCCCTATACGCTGGAAGAAGTGGTTGCGAGAAATTATCTCATAAATGAACGTCCGGATGTGATTTTAAATATCGTGGACGGCACAAATCTGGAAAGAAACTTATATCTGTCTACCCAATTGATGGAACTGGGAATTCCGGTGGTAATGGCAGTGAATATGGCAGATCTGGTGGAAAAAAACGGAGATGAGATTCATCTGGAGAAACTTTCCAAAGTATTAGGCTGTCCGGCTGTTTTTATATCTGCCTTAAAGGGAAAAGGCATCAAAGAAGCGGCGGCGAAAGCGGTGGAAGCGGGGGAAAGAAAAGCCAGTGTTCCGGTACATACATTTTCCAAAGAATTGGAAAAAATTCTGAAAGAAATAGAAGATAGACTTTCCGGCGTGGAAATCCCAAAAGAGCAGAGACGATTTTTCGCAATAAAGCTTTTTGAACGAGATAATAAAATTACAGAAAACATGAAAGTAATCCCTTCGGTGGAAGATCTGATTCTCTTGGCAGAAAAACAATTTGATGATGATGGAGAAGGTATTATAACCAATGAAAGATATGAGTATATATCTTCTGTCATTGACAGTTGTTATAAAAAAGCAGGGAAAGGATTGCTCAGTACATCGGATAAGATTGATCGGATTGTGACGAACCGATGGCTTGGACTTCCCATTTTTGCTGCTGTAATGATTTTGGTTTATTATGTATCTATTACAACGGTAGGAGGTTGGGCTACCGATTGGGTAAATGACAATCTTTTTGGAGATGGATGGAGCTTTTTTGGCATAGCAGATGTACCGGGAATTCCTGTGGCGCTTAGTTCAGCATTGGAATCAGTAGGATGCGCTCCCTGGTTGCAGGGATTGCTTGTGGATGGTATTGTGGCAGGTGTGGGAGCAGTACTTGGTTTTGTTCCGCAGATGTTGGTATTATTTTTCTTTTTAGCTTTTTTGGAAAGTTGTGGATACATGGCACGAATTGCCTTTATTATGGATCGTATTTTCAGAAAGTTTGGGCTTTCCGGAAAATCTTTCATCCCGATGTTGATTGGAACAGGGTGTGGTGTGCCGGGAATTATGGCTTCCCGAACCATTGAAAGTGATAGAGACAGAAAAATGACAATTATTACCACCACATTTATTCCATGCAGTGCAAAACTTCCAATCATAGCTCTGATTTCAGGAGCATTGTTTGGAGGAGCCTGGTGGGTTGCTCCCAGCGCCTATTTTGTGGGAATGGCGGCAATCATTGTGTCTGGTATCATTTTGAAAAAAACGAAAATATTTGCAGGAGATCCGGCTCCCTTTGTTATGGAACTTCCGGCTTATCATTTGCCTACTCCAGGGAATGTGTTACGCAGTATGTGGGAGAGAGGCTGGTCCTTCATAAAAAAGGCGGGAACGATTATTCTGTTATCCACAATCTTTATCTGGTTTACCTCCAATTTTGGTTTTGTAAACGGAACATTTGGAATGGTAGATGATTTGAGTGATGGTCTTTTAGCGGCAATAGGTCGTGGAATTGCATGGTTATTCCTTCCTTTAGGATGGGGAGACTGGAAATCGGCGGTGGCAGCCATCACAGGACTGGTAGCAAAAGAAAATGTGGTGGGAACTTTTGGAATTCTTTATGGATTTGCGGAAGTGGCAGAAAATGGAGAAGAAATATGGACCACACTGGCAGGAAGCATGACAGCACTTGCAGGATATTCCTTTTTGGTATTTAATCTGCTGTGCGCACCCTGTTTTGCGGCAATGGGAGCAATCAAAAGAGAGATGAATAATATCCGGTGGTTCTGGATTGCCGTGGGATATCAGAGTGTATTTGCTTATCTGGTTTCTCTGTGTATTTACCAGTTTGGGATTTTCTTTAGCGGCGGCGGTTTTCGTGTGGGAACGGCAGTGGCAGTTTTAGTTCTGACAGGAATGTTGTATCTGTTATTCCGCCCGTATAAAGATTCTGGAAGAGTAAAGATAAAAACAGCTTGAAAAAGAAAGGAGCAGGAATGCAATGGGATATATTTCGACTAGTATCGTATTATTGGTTGTTCTGAGTGTGGTGACAAGGATCATAAGAAATATGATAAAAGAAAAGAAAGCAGGTCGTTCCGTACTCTGCGGCGGAAGCTGCAGCGGTTGTTCCGGCGCTTGTATGTGCCATTCACAACAAGATAAAAAATAAAGTAATTTAACAGAAGAAATTCTCCGCTGAATGTATTATAATCAAAGTACATGGGGTCATGTATCAAATGGATTATTTTATACAAAGCGGAGGATTTTTTATGGGAAAACAGGAAACAGATAAGAAGATATTTTATTCTTCCCTGTTTAAGCTTGTACTGCCGATTGCTGTTCAGAATCTTATCAGTACTGCCGTAAATTCAGCGGATGTGATCATGGTGGGAAAAGTGGGGCAGGATGCGCTGTCAGCAGTATCTTTAGCTAATCAGGTGCAATTCATATTATCTTTGGTATATTCCGGAGTGGCTTCCGGCGCTACTATGCTTTCGGCACAGTATTGGGGAAAACAGGATACGAAGACGATTGAAAAAATCATGGGGATAGCCTTACGGTTCTCCGTAGGGGTGTCAGCAATATTCTTTGTACTGGCTTGTTTCTTTCCCAGATATGTGATGATGGTCTTTACCAATGAACCGGCGCTGATCGAAGGGGGAATGACCTATCTGCGGATTTTAGGAGTATCCTATTTATTTATGGGAATTTCTCAGGTTTATCTTTGTATCATGCGGAGTATAGAAAGAGTAGTATTTTCCATGTGCACCTTTGGATCGGCGCTGATATTAAATATTGTATTAAATGCGGTATTTATTTTCGGTTTATTTGGTATGCCTGCTATGGGAATCGCCGGCGCTGCATTTGCTACAGTAATAGCAAGAGGTGTGGAGCTGGGAATCTGTCTGGTGGATGCCACCCGGTTTAAGACAGTACGATTCCGAATCGGAACAGTGTTTGAAAAAAACAAAGTGTTGTTTCAGGATTATTTGAAATATGCTCTTCCTGCATTTGGAAATGAAGTTGTGTGGGGTGTGGCGTTTTCCATGTATTCTGTGATTATGGGGCATCTGGGAAGCGATATGGTGGCTGCAAACTCTGTGGTTGTGGTTGCGAGAAATCTGGGGACGGTGGTTTGTTTCGGAATTGCCAACGGAGGTGCGATTTATCTGGGAAAACTGATTGGAGATGGAAGAATGGAGGTAGCCAAAAAAGATGCCTCCCGCCTGTGTCACGTAACTTTTGTCAGTGGTATTTTGGGTGGAATCCTGGTTCTTCTGGTGCGTCCTTTGATGATGAATCTGGTGGAGCTTACGCCTAAGGCAGCCAGTTACCTTACGGTGATGTTGCTGATCAATTCTTATTATGTTCTGGGACAGGCGATGAACACAACGGTGATTTGCGGTGTTTTTCGTTCGGGAGGAGATTCCCGTTATGGATTTATCTGTGATTTGATCGATATGTGGGGATTTTCTGTTCCTCTGGGATTTATCAGTGCGTTTGTTTTAAAACTGCCTCCAATGTGGGTATATTTCATTATCTGTCTGGATGAATTTGTTAAGATGCCATTTATTTATAAACATTATAAGAGTTATAAATGGCTCAAAAATATTACAAGAGATATGTAAATGTCAAGGCTAAAAACTTTTTAAATTTCCAAAGAAAATGAATAGATAAAGTGTCATATGAGAATCATTTTACTGAAAGCAAATGTTAAAGATTTCAGGAGGATTCTTATATGGCACTTAATAAAGTGGAAATATGTGGTGTAAATACATCAAAATTACCCGTACTTACGAATGAAGAAAAAGAATTACTCTTTGAGAGAATTAAAAATGGAGACAAAGAAGCAAGGGAACTGTATATTAAGGGAAACCTTCGGCTGGTACTCAGTGTGATCAAACGTTTTTCCAGCAGCAGCGAGAATGCGGATGATCTGTTTCAGATCGGCTGTATCGGATTGATGAAAGCGATTGATAACTTTGATACCACATTGCAGGTGAAGTTTTCCACATATGCAGTTCCCATGATTATTGGTGAAATTCGCAGGTATCTCAGGGACAATAATTCTATTCGAGTAAGCAGGTCTTTGAGAGATACAGCATATAAAGCTATCTATGCAAAGGAAAACTATGTAAAGAAAAATCTCAGAGAACCCAGTATTACAGAGATTGCTGAAGAGATAGGAATTAATAAAGAAGAAATTGTTTATGCGCTGGACGCGATACAAAGTCCTATGAGTCTGTATGAACCGGTGTATACAGAAGGGGGAGATACCCTTTATGTCATGGATCAGGTCAGCGATAAAAAGAACAGAGAAGAAAACTGGGTGGAAAATCTGGCTCTGGAACAGGCAATGGGGAAACTTACTCCCAGAGAAAAGAATATCATAGATTTGCGGTTTTATGAGGGGAAAACTCAAATGGAAGTGGCTCAGGAGATAGGAATTTCTCAGGCGCAGGTAAGCCGTCTGGAAAAAAACGCTTTACGCACCATGAGAAACTATCTCCGGGATTAGAAAGAAAATGAGGGTATTGAACAGCTACGAAAAATCAAATATTTCTTGGCCTGATTTTTCTTGCCAGATAGATAAATGGGGTATCCAGCAGACTGGTAATAATAAAAATCACATAGCTGGATGCAATAATGGAAATTAAAGTGGGTGTGTCATGAATTCCCCAGAAAGCCCCCAGTGTAAATAAGAGAGTATTTAAAAACTGAGAAATCAGGGTAGAGCCATTGTTGCGAACCCAGAGAAAACGGGAGGAATCTCCGCATTTTTTTGTGGTGAATTCCCACCATTTATGGTATGCCCATACATCGAACTGTTGGCAGATGGCATAGACCAGAAAACTTGCCAGCATAAGGCGGGGAGTATTGGAAAATACTGCCTCGATACTGGGCATGATAAAGTCTGTTTTGGCGGGAGTAAACTGCAGCCAAAGCTGAGATACCAGAATAAAGAAAACAGAAGTAAAGATACCCAACCGGACCGCCCGGTTGGCTTCTTTTTTTCCGGCTATTTCGCTGAGAATATCAGTTACAAGAAACGTGCTGGCAAACATAACATTTCCCAGCGTCTGCTCCATGCCAAAGGCATTGACTACAATGAGAACTTCAATATTTGCCGCAATGGTGGCAAATACCGTCCAGCAGTAAAGGCCAGTGGAACCGAAGAGGTAGTAAAAAAACAAAACCCCTCCAAATAATAGAAGCAGAGAAAAAATTAATAGTAATTCATTAGGCATCACAATGTCCTCCTTTAGTGTTTGATGAAGGGACAAAAAATGGCTGTCGCAGGAACATGAATCATGTAAAATGCGACAGCCTCCAAAAGGACGTAAACGAGATACGCCCTTAAAATCCCTAGTTTTGTTTATAGACAGGATGGTCACGAACTGTCTTATTTTGTTGTGTGATCCGTCTGGCATTATAGCAGAGGAAAAGAAAATGTGCAAGTGTTTTTCAATAGAATTCGTTGTCTTAAATGTCCCAATATCTTATGAAGGAGGAACTTTTACGCTTATTTTTCGATGACAGGGATTCCTCCATACCGTCCTTCCAGATATTGCTTGGAATACGTTTCATCTTTTCTAACCTTTTCCCCGCCTTTTTTCAGATAGAGGGAAAGAGGATATAAATTGGTGGAGCCGTCTGGTTCGGGAGCCAGAATCCAGAGTTCATCCCGGCGGAAGATACTGTTATTCATTGTGGAATTTTCCTGAGTGACGACTAGAAGCTGAGCATTTCCACGAAGTTCTTTCTGATCGGTGTACATATGATACAGTCGGTCAAGAACAAGGGGATGCAGATAAAGCTCCGGGGTATCAGCCAGGATCAGAGAGTTTTTCTGCCCTGCTTCTAACAGACCGCAAGTGACTGCCAACAGTTGACGGATACCACTAGCTTCAGAATCCCAGGAAAGGGAAAGCGATTTCTCTTGATACGTGTGGGTGAAAATAATTCCTTTGGAGGAAAGTTTTATATCACTCAAAGAAACGTCCATCTTCTGAAGAACTGATAGAAGTTCCTGTTTCAGAGGTTTTGATTTTAAAACTGAGGTAATCAGTTCTCGCTTCGTCTGATGTCCGGAAAGGAATATCATATTCCTGAAAAAATTGTATACCGGAAGCAGCGCCTGTTGTTTTTTAGACAGACTCAAAAAATAAAGAAGAGGTTCTCTGTCTGTAAGTTGGGAAACATTCAGATTTTCCAGAGCCGGACAGAGAAAGACACCTTCGCTGTCCCGATCAAAGATAACATCATAGGTGGAATCCTGGATATTTCTGGAAAATAGATTTTCTTCGACGACTTCGGAAGAAGTCATTTTTAACTGATAATCATACTCTTTTTCCTGAACACGGAAGATAATCTCATATTCTACCGGTGATTTTTTGCAAAGGGAATCGAAGTGGAAAAAATAATCCTCCTGAAAGGATGAGGAACCTTCTAATACAAGGGAACGAAGGTGCCAGAGTGATTTGAGAAAATTTGATTTTCCGCTGCCATTGGGACCGTAAAGCATCGCTACCGGAAGGATACCCAGACGGTCATACGCATTTTTTATTAAATGGTGAGAATGCTCAGAAATTTTTCCTTCGGTAAGATCAAGAACAGCAGAATCTTTAAAATTTTTATAATTTGTTACTGAAAATTGTACCAGCATAAGTAGACCTCCATTCTAGGGTAATAGCGTGTTTTTATAAGTATATCATGGAGAATGGAGTATTAGCAATGGAGTAAGAGATTTTTTCTCACAATTTTTTTAGGCAATGTTCTTCTTGAACTTCCACAAGAATAATATCTTCGCCTATCTGCCGGATACATTTCCAGGGAATACAATACTCGCTGTCCCGGCCTAAAAAACTACAGAATTTTCCGGGACCGGGAACAATTAACTGGGTGATCTGTCCGCTGCAGGAATCAAATTCTACATCAACGGGACACCCCAGACTTTTGCAGGTGCAGGAGTTGATCACTTCTTTTTGCTTTAATTCTAAGATACGCATGAGAATACCCCTTGTTGTGTCGCTTTTATGCTATTCTATTGCTGTTGGGGGCAAAAGATGTCTGACGAATTGTTTCGTGTTACATATTTCTACATAGTAGGATTCCTCTGTTTTTAATTCTTCTATAATTGGATTAGTTACTGAATCAGTAAGACACTTTTTAAACAAGTTTTAATGATCCCCATGCCGTATCGGCATGGGGCAGATATGTTCCGGCATTTAAAAATATCACCGGATTTTATTTTTCTGAATTGAAATAATCTTCTGTTTCTTTTTCAAAAGCAGATATAGAGTCAGCCCTGGCAGCCATCTTGTGTAAACTCTTTAGTTTTACAACATCTTCCAGCCTTCCGATTTTATCCTGCAACTCCTCCGGGATCTCTCCCAGTTCTTCCAGGAGTTCCAATACAGCTTCCCGGGTTGCTTCCAGTCTGCCTTCTTGCTTTTCTTCTTTTAACATCTCTTCGAAAATCATATAGCGCTCTCCCATCTGGCGGTCTGTCTTGATCCTACGGATAGTTTCCTGGAACTGTCGGACCAGTCCATCCTGGAAATCTCCTTCGCTTTCTTCCAGATCAGCCGTTACAAACTTCAGGAATCTGACAAGTTCCTCCTGTTCTACAGAAGAATCCTATGGAGAAATTATAGCATAACTTCAAGGCGAAAACCATAAAAGATTTATAACAAAAACTTACATAAATGCTGGATTTTCGATTCAAATATCGTGACAATATTCTTGACGGTATCCGCAGAAGTATATTATAGTAAGGATATTATAGAATATAAATAAAAAGGGAAGAATATTTGACTTGCAAGAATAAAAGAAAGATGGGGTACCAATCATGAAATGTCCGTATTGTAATCAAGATAATACCCGTGTAGTAGATTCCAGACCGGTTGATGATAATACTGCAATCCGTCGCAGAAGAATGTGTGATGAGTGTGGGAAGCGGTTTACAACGTATGAAAAGGTGGAGACCATTCCCTTGATTGTGATTAAAAAAGATCAAAACAGAGAACAGTATGACAGATCAAAAATTGAAGCAGGTATTTTGCGGGCTTGTCATAAAA
>JAXEUM010000013.1:0-23733 GCA_034114925.1 Oliverpabstia sp. | reverse complement strand
CTGATGTCAGTGCTGTATACGCATTCTCTGCAGCCTCGATTTTGGATAGACTTTCCAGTGTTACGTTTCCAATCTCTTCAATCAGTTGTGTCACTCTAGCAACAGCCGCTTTATCGTCTGACTCTTTCTTTAACTGTTCATATTTTTCTCTTGCTGCCGTCAGTTTCTCAATAGTTTCTTCGGTAACATATTTTTTCTGATCTGATGTCAGTGCTGTATACGCATTCTCTGCAGCCTCGATTTTGGACAGACTTTCCAGTGTTACGTTTCCAATCTCTTCAATCAGTTGTGTTACTCCCGCTGCTGCAGCCCGATCTGCCTGTTCCTTATCTGCTTCTTCTTTCAATCTGTCATAAGCTACTCTTGCATCTGTCAGCGTCTGGTGATTCGTAACATATGATTTTCTTTCTTCTGAAAGATTTTTATAAGCCGCTTCTGCAGCTTGGATTTTTCCAAGACTATCCAGTGTCACGTTTCCAATCGCATCAATCAGATTCTGAACATTTTCTACATCTTGGTAAACACCATTATTTTCCAGCAATTCTTTCAGATCTGCAGTTGCCGCATCAATTTCTTCTTTCGGAGTGATCACTGCTGAAACTAACTCTATCGCCTTATTATACGCAGCTATCACTGCCGGCATCTGTTTCAGCGTATCCTGTTCTTCATTGAGCTGTGCCATCACTCTCGTAATCTCATCTTTTTTGCAAATATTAATAACTGGATTTGGATTGCCATAATTATATCCCGTCAAGTCTGTTCCATACCCCCAAAGAGTAAACTGATATCTCAGCACATCTCCATCCTTCGGCTTATAACTGGCCATTCCATAACCAACTTCCTCGCCATTTACATGATACATCCATCCGGACATATTATTGTAGTCAAATTGACCAAGAGTATTCGGCGTATCCCAGGCTCCGCTATGACCGTATTCCTTGGCCTGTTCTGTCGTAGGTCCTCCGATTTGTGCAATATAATCTGGTACTTTTACCTTATCACTGCCAAGATCTCCTCCTACAATTGCTTCCAGATACGCTGAATCTCCGTCATTTCCTACCCAATTTTCCTCTCCAATAACCTTTTTCAGAATGGATACCGCATTGTCATTAGTTACAAAAGGCACTACCACTGGCTCATGGATATAGCCCTGACCAATTGTAAATCTTTCCACAGAAACCACTACATGCCCTACTACTGTAGTATTTTCCAAATTTTTCAGTTCTTCTTCTGCTGCCTCCAGTTTCGCAAGAACATCTTCTCCTACTAACTTTTTCTGTTTGTCCGTCAAAGCATTATATGCTTTTCTTGCCTCTTGAATCTCATCCTTACTTTCAAGCGTAATGGTATCTCCGATTGCATGAATTTTTTCAATAACTGCATTCGCAGCTTGCCGATCACTCTCATCCGCTTTAATTTCCACATCAGTTATATCATACAGCCGGTTTTCATTTTCAACAAAACGTCTGTAAGCCTCTAAGGCATAGACAACTTGTTGCGTTGCCATACCATTTCCGGTCTGTCCACGCTGCCACATAAATCCGCTGTCCGCCTTATAACTATCCAGATTCGTCACCATATTTTTGTCATTGTTTATAAATCCATTTTCCTTTGCCAAAGGATCTATCCCTGCTGCCGTAAGAGCCGTCAACACCTGTGCCGTAGACTGGCTATTTTCACTTCCTGCATCATTAAATCCTGCATCTAATGTCATTTTTCCTTTTAAATGAGTTAATGCTTTATCAAAAGCTGCACTTACGTTCTCTTTTTCTCGATAAGGAGCCAACGCTTGTAATGCCATGCCTGTCATATCAATACTGCTTGTTTTGTTATCAAACAGTCCAAATCCGCCTTCTACAGTCTGGAAATCAAGAATCTTCTTGATTAATTTTTCCCGAGTCCATACAGCGCCCTCTGGAATTTCTGCCTTCTGGCAATCCAATGCGATCAGCGCCCAGATTGCTGCATTTGATGAATCGTTTCCAATTTTAGATGCCAAGTCATCACTATAGAGGGCTTTCATCAGATCTACACCTTCAATATCAGTCAGATCTTTTCCCATAGCTGCCAAGGTGATACTTACTCTTGCCACATCAGTAGCTCTAAGCTTCTCCGTCCCATTTTTTAACTTTTCTGATACATTGGCATAATACGCATCCAGTTTTTCCTGACTGACTGCACCTCCTGCACGAAGTGTTGAAAAAATATTCCATTCATTTCCGTATTTATTCATAGGCTGGTTCTGAAGATATGCTATCCCATGCTGAATATCTTCTTTTGTCATCTTCAGATAATCGCCTTCCCCTGGAACTACTCCATTTTTTGAAACTCGAACCGTAAATTGTATCGGTTTACAAGCTTCTGTTTCATCTATGGGAGTTCCTGTTACCGTAACGATTCCCGCCTTTTGTGCCTGAATCGTATGCGTTGTAATCTTTGGTGCATTTACATCACCAGGTTCCATGGAAACCGAACTTTTCATTTCCACAATGCCTTCCTGATTGTATGTCCAATCAAATCTCTGTTCAGTGGCATTTTCTGGTGTGACCGTAATCTTTACCTTCGTATTTGTTCCCTCTTCCAGCTCATAAACCTCTTTTTCAGACTGAACTTTTTCCAAAGGATACTTATACTTAAACTCTACGCTTACATCCTGATAAGCTTCCGGATTTTCTTCACTGTAGACATGGAATCTTGCCAAACCCGCTTTCTTCGGTACAATGCCATTTCCAAAAGCTTCCATATATTCTGCAATTTCCGGTGTTTTTGCTTCCCAGATTAAATTCTGGTTGGTGGCATTTCCAGGTGTGAAAGAATAATTAAAATTATTCTCTCCCTGTCCCCGTGTAATACCAACATAATAATCAGCCAATGAGTTCCAGGAATCTATATACCATACACCAGGTACCTTTACTTGTATTCCTTCAACTGGAACCTTGTTGGAAATAGCTTTAAAATCTACACTTAAATTATCTGGATCTTCATACATAGATAATCTAAATGTTGCTTCTCCATCTTCCGTCAGCATGAAAATGCTTCCTTGTGTACCATTTTTAATGAATCCACGACCACTGGTACATTCATGACTCCATGCACCTGCAGGAATTGTCTTAAATTCCTCACTTCCCTTTGCTTTTGCTTTCAGATATACTTCTCCTGAACTAGACCCCTGCATAACAAACGGTTTGTCCAAAGAAACTTCCTGATTTCCCACAAAAGCTTTCAGTTCTTCAATATTTCCGGAAACATTATTGATTTTGAACTCTTGAAAAACTTCGCCCGGATTATCCTTATTACACACATATCCTTCCACTAGCCGAAGATCTGCTGGACAATATTTTCCATCATTGGCTATCCAATAATGTGTTCCATAAGAACCATCGCTTTCTTCCAGTCTCCCTGAAACATTCCAATCCGGAATTTTATCCGTACCTGCAAGTACGAACCTTCCACTATCCAAAACACTCAAGGTGAACGTATTGCTTTCATCCATCTGCTGTGTTCTTCCATCATCATACAGGAAATAAACATACGGTGTCTCTTCTGCTTCCTCTGAAGCTTCTTCTTGGTTATCCGGTAAAGCTCCCTGTGTTTGTTCCTCTGTTATTGCACTTTCTGTGTTCTGGAAAGCATGCTCTCCTGGTTCTGTCAACGATTCTTCTGGTTCCGAATCCTGTTGTTCATAAACAAAGTTTTCTCCATCAGACGGCAATGCAGATGCCTGTACCGGCATTGCCATACCAGATACCATCAGTACCATTGCCAGAAGAATACTGAGAATCCTGCTACCCACATGATGTTTTTCGTGTTTCATACTTTTTCTCCTCTTCTTATTATTCTACATAACCGTCTTTTGCTTTCAGAAAAAAAGCTCTTTCATCCTGTCGGACAAAAGAGCTGTGTTTATCACTTTACCATATAAAATTCTGGTACAAACCGCAAAATATCCTCATCCCGGAAACAAAAAACGAAGTAACGGCAAGTATTCTGACTCAACTTCATCCTCGGAAATACCTTCTCAGGATTACCCCAATGGTTTTATTTCCTCGTCCATTTCACAGTAGAGGTGACTGTATCCGATTCTCACGGATTTCCTTTTTAACTTTGAACAAAAGTATTGTTCAAAGACCGTTATAATTATGCAGTTATACCTTTCTTTTATATAGACTACACAAAATCATATGAAATGTCAAGAAATTCTTTTTGATAACTGTATTCGTGCCGCATATCACTCCACTGCTTTCAAATAAAATTCTACAGCCTGATAATCTCCTTCCTGCCGCGGCAAATTTAAACCGCCTGCCATAAGGGATTTTCCGGATCTTACCATTCCTCCATTCACCTGATACATTTTTTCAGGCGACAGTCCTTTTACCGGGATATGCTGGGAAGGACTGTTTGGCTGTGCCATCATCTGCATTCCATGAATGAGAGCTTCGCTCTGATCCTCAGACACAAATTCCCAGGCGGCATACAAATGGTTCTCCATAGGGTTCGTCAGACGATAATACTCTCCTTCATGGGTAAGGGCATAATATTTTTTAAAGGTTTTAATCTGTTCTTTTACCTCTTCTTTCTCTTCCTCTGTCAGTAAATTCAAATCCAGCTCATAACCAAAACTTCCTGCCATAGCCACTACGCCTCTTGATGCCAGAGGTGTCTTTCTTCCTGTCTGATGATTGGGAACGGCAGATACATGAGCGCCCACAGTAGCAATAGGATATGCGAAAGAAGTTCCATATTGAATTTTAATTCTTTCCAGAGCATCTGTATCATCACTGCACCAGATCTGAGGAGAATAGTACAACATCCCCGGATCAAACCGTCCGCCGCCTCCACTGCATCCTTCCAGAAGAAGATTCGGATACCGTTCCAAAAGGCGCTCCAGAAGATCGTAAAGTCTCAACATATATCGATGACAAACCTCACCCTGACGTTCTCTCGGAAGTTTCGCACTATACACATCACTGATATTTCGATTCATATCCCATTTTACATACTCAATATTGGCGCTGTCCAGGATATCTGTCATTCGCTCAAAGAGATAATTTCTCACATCTTCTCTGGACATATCTAAAATTAACTGAAAACGACTTCGGTTCGGCTTTCTTCCCGGAATCTGCAGCGCCCAATCCGGATGTTCCCGGTAAAGATCACTGTCCTCAGAGATACATTCCGGCTCAAACCAGAGACCGAATTTCATTCCCAGAGCATTTACTCCGTCGGCAACCGGTTTTAATCCACCTTTCAGTTTTTCTGTATTGACAAACCAATCTCCCAGACCACTGGTATCTCCGTCTCGTTTTCCAAACCAGCCGTCATCCAGAACCATCAGTTCTACCCCTAACTGCGCTGCACCTTTTGCAATATCAAGAATTTTCTCTTTGTCAAAATCAAAATACGTTGCCTCCCAGTTATTGATCAGCACCGGACGGCGTTCATGTTTATATTTTCCTCTGCACAAATGTTCCCGGAAAATATGGTGGAAACTGGAACTCATTTTGCCAAATCCCCGATTGCTGTAAGTAAATACTGCTTCCGGTGTAAAGAATTCTTCTCCTGCCTCCAAGGTCCAAGCAAATCTTTCCGTGCCGATACCTGCCGTCAGCCGAATATGGTTCATCTGGTCTTTTTCTGTCTCTATTGCAAAATTTCCACTGTAAATCAGAGAAACACCATAACATTCTCCCCAATCTTCTGTGGTCTCTTTTCCACAAAGGATAACAAAAGGATTGTGATGGTGACTGGAAGCTCCCCGCACACTTTCCACAGCCATACGACCATGCATAACCGGTACGCGCTCCATCTGCCGTTCCATGCAATGTCTTCCATGAAAATGTACCAGCTCCCAATCTCCCTGAAGCAGATCTAAATTCATAGAAGACGCTTTTTTGAGAACAATTCTCTCAGAACCTTCATTTATAAATCTCACACATCGGGTAAGAATATCTTCCTCTTCCCATACGCTGTAATACAAATCTGCTGCCAGTCCTGTCACCTGATCTTTTACTCGAATAATCAGTGTCTCTCCTTCTTTTCCATAGAGTGCAGGCATACCGGGAATACTATATTTCCCCTGTAGAATCTGGTATCCTTCATATCGAAAATCTACTGCATCCGTTCCATCCTCATTTATCACACTCACACTGTTTACACGGTAATCACCGATGCCATTGGATGGATACTCCTGTGGCAGGGTATCCAGAGAATACTCTCTTCGATCTCCCACATCATAGGGATTTCCGGAAAAACCGCTGTCCCGGTAATCTAACAGATAACTCATGTCTTCTTCTGTCCTGTCTCCATAGTAAATATGAAGCAAAAAGCCATAAGCATCCACCATCATCTGATAAGAAGTAGTCTTTGTCGTCAAAGTAAACTGTTTTTTCTGTTCGTCAAACTTAATTCCCATATGTTTCTTCTCCTCTTTTTTCATGTATATCTGTTAAATTTTCTCTTCCATCTCCCGGCAAAGTATCAGATTCCACGCAGGCTTTGCCCTTTTCAATGAAACTGGTTTTCCCTCTCTGGTAAGGAAACAGTGGCTGCTTTCTCCTGTGCATCGGATCTCTCCTGATTCTTTATCGGTCACTGTATATTCCAGACGAATCCTAATTCCATTATATTCTTTTATTTTCACTTGCAGTTTCACTCTTTCCCCATACCGGGTCATGGATTTGTAAGCAGCCTCTATGGTAAGAACAGGACTTATAATTCCCTCTTTTTCCATCTGTGCATACCCCATTCCCAGATATTCCAGGTAATTGCTTCTTATTTCTTCAAACCAGCGGATATAATTGGAATGATGAACACATCCCATCTGGTCTGTCTCATAATACTGTACCTGATGCTCATACCCCGGGTATTGACATCTAGTCAAAGAATCTTCCATCAGAATACACCTTCTTTCTTCAGCTCCTGATAAATTCTGCCTACGGGAAGACCTACTACATTGTTATAATCTCCTTGTATTTTCTCGATAAATCTGGCACAAAATCCCTGTATACCGTAAGCGCCCGCCTTGTCCATAGGCTCTCCTGTATTCACATACCACGTAATCTCTTCCTCTGCCATAGGATACATATATACCATTGTTTCTTCTGCAAATACAATTTCTTTTTTCTCGGTTATGAGGGTTACCCCTGTATATACACTATGACATTTCCCCTGGAGCATAGTCAGCATTCGAACCGCATCCTCTTTGTCTGTCGGTTTTCCCAACATTTTTCCATCATAGACCACAATGGTATCTGCTCCTATCACCAGCCCGGGATGTCTTTTCTGTTGCAGCCGTACAATCTGCTCCACATCCCTCGCTTTCTGCTGTGCCAATTCTTTCACTACTTCCACCGGATTTATACTGGTAATCACCTCTTCTACCGTACTGGGAATCACTTCAAATTCCAGACCAATCTGGGTAAGCAATTCTCTCCTTCTGGGAGACTGAGATGCTAGAATAATATCTTTCATTGTCTTATACTCCTTGCTGTTTGATATATAAAATTATCCAATTCTATTTCTCAAATGTCAACACAAAAGTAAAATAGAATTGGGCAAAATAAAAAGACTGCCTGAAGAGAGTACGCAATTCATAATTTTGCACCCACCTTCATGGCAGTCTGTATTTTTTATCTTGTAAGCAGAACGATAAGCCGGGTTATGTCGTGAATGGTCATCTATCTAATCCTGCTGTTGCCAACAGGCTTAAGCGACCCACCTAAAAGCGTGACGGGCAGCCACATTGCTTTTATTCGGTCTTGCTTCGGATGGGGTTTACATATGCCCTCACTGTTACCAGTAAGGCGGTAGTCTCTTACACTGCCCTTCCACCCTTACGTTAGCAATGAACTCTACAGACTCGTCTGCCGAGCAGGTATTGAGAATTGTAACGCAATTCTCAATACGCGGCATTCGCCGCATATCCTGTCAGCAGCAAGTACTTCTGTAAGTAAACTTACAACACACTTGCTCCTTCCAGTCTGCACAGCTCATTGCTAACGCGGTATATTTCTGTTGCACTGGCCTTGGAGTCACCTCCACCGGACGTTATCCGTAATCCTGCCCTATGAAGCCCGGACTTTCCTCACCTGACACCTTTCGGTATATGTCAGCCGCGACCATTTATTCTACTTACCGATGTATTCTACCACAGGAAATACAGATTCGTCAAATACTTGTTGTCGAACCAGGAGTTTGACACATCATTTTTATATCTTTTCTTCTTCAACCTCCCGTAAATTTGCAAAAGCAAACTCACCACAATCTGACATTTTCCACGAATACCGTTTCCAATGTATTTTTCTCCAAAAACTGAAGTACTTCATCCCGCTTTCCACTCACACAATATCGTTCTGTTTGAATTGTTTGCAATTTTTCTGCATTTTCACAGGTTTCCTTCAAAACAGCAATCGGATTTGTGGGATAAGACATTTCCCCATCATAAAGTCCAAATTCAGACCAGACTTCTTCATATTCCAGCATATTGTTCAGATTTGCACGATATACATCCAACAATTCTTCTTCCGTCATCTGCTCTCTGATATCATCCTCAGAAAATCCCCCCAGCAGTTGCATACTGAGTCCTCCCTGAAACGCCACCTCAGGCTGATAAATCTGTAACCATTCTAGGGTAACGCCTGCATTTTTCAGTTGTTCCAGAGATTTTATAGAAAAATCGCTGACTGCAAGATATATTTTTGCTGATTTTGGCAGTTCTCTTATTTGTTCCAGAATTTCTTCCTGACTTTCATACTCCCAGCTAAATCTTCCCATCTGTTGTGCCGTGAGAAAATCCTTGTCTGTAATATTTCTGTATTTTCCAAAAGCTACTTTTCCCCATACATTTGTCACGCCAAAATTTACAGGCTGAGTAGTGTCCACAATTTGCATTTCCAACTGGTATTTGGAAAATCCTTTTTTTTCCACCTTCAATCCCAGAACCTCTCGATACGGTCCTGTAGTTTCAAAATAATCTCGCAATACTCCCAGCATCTTCTGTTCTGATCCTTTATTCATCTGGTAAGGATTGAAAAACATCAGATTCATCAGTGGATTGATAATAAGCAATGCCACAAGAAAAACTCCAAGAATTCCTGCTAACGTGCGAAATACTGCCCGGCGGATTCTGCGATTAATACTCTGGCTAATTCTCTTTTCCAGATCATCCTGCGCCGGAAGGTCGTGGAGCAATTCATTCAATTCCTCATCCAGTTTGTTCTCATTCCATTCGCTCATTTACTTTCCCTCCTTCATATTTTCCAAAAGCTTTTGCTTCGCACGGGAACGGATTTTTCTCACATTTTCATTGGTAAATCCATGTAATTTCCCTATCTCTTCATCCTTCATCTGAAAATAAATGCTCTCGATCAACACTTCTTTCATGGAAACCGGCAGTTTCTGTATTTCCAAAAACAGATGTCTCCTCTCTTCTTTCTGGATAATCTGCTCCAGAATATTTTCTTCTGATGCCCTGGAATCTGAAAACTCTTCTTCCCCTGGAATTTCCCATTTTCTCTTACGCTGAAGATTATAAAATTCATTTCTGAGTACTGTAACCAGCCAGTACTTGATGCTCCCGGTCTCCCTGTATGACAGATAGGCTTTCACAAAAGTCTCCTGCAGAAGATCTTCTGCATCCTGCCTGTTCTCAGTGAGGGACAGTGCATACAGATACAGTGATCGAGAATAAGTTTCGTATATGATTTTCCATTCATCCTGATGCACTGCGATTCCCCCTCTCCTGTGTTTCTATCTATAAAACACCTGTGAAAAAAATTTGTGACATAAAATTGCTTAGATTTTTATTTTAATTCATATTTACACATTCCATTTTCCCTGTTTTATCTCTTCCAGAGACATCTGCAATGAGGACTATAATTAAAAAGACCAAACACAAAAAAAATAGCACATATCGTTACGAATAACAAAACGGCTACAGAGCCCATATTTACTGGGTTTGTAGCCGCTTTTTCATTTTTCAACTGCCAAAGATGGGATTTTACCGCAGGAAATGCAGATTCGTCAAATACTTGTTGTCGAACTACACATCAAAACAGCTTCCCCCTACAAATTCCCTCAAAATAGAATTATAGGGGATATCTTCGCTGGGGATTCCCACAAAATAATCCAAAAACTTCAAAAGCCGTTTTGCCTCCTGATATTCCGGAGCATCTTTTTCTATCTGGAATAACAGAGGTTCTGCATATAATTTCAATACAGCCAGTTCATAAATCAAAGCAGAATTAAACATGACGTCTGCCTCTTCCTGATAAGGGAAGATATTTTCATTCTCTCCCCGGCGTACCGACGGCCACATCGCTATGGTTTCTCTTGCACTGGTTCCTCTCGTGCGATTATCCCGCACCATCCTCCGGATCAGACGCCCATCCGTGGTAGGGATTCTGTTGTGTTCATCCACATTTAACTGCGTCAGAGCGCTGATATAAATTTTAAATTTGCTTTCTTTGGGAAGAGAATAGCTCATCTTGTCATTTAGACTGTGAATTCCTTCGATTACCAGAATGTCATGGGGTTCCATCTGCAAAAAATCCCCTTTGTATTCTCTTTTGCCCAATTTGAAATTAAATCGTGGAATTTCCACCCGTTCTCCCCGCAAAAGCGCATTCATGTCCCGATTAAAAAGTTCAATATCGATGGCTTCCAGACATTCAAAATTATAATTTCCATTTTCATCTTTCGGCGTATCTTCCCGATTTACAAAATAATTATCCACAGCTATAGGGTGAGGTTTCAACCCATGGGCTGCAAGCTGAATGGACAGACGGTGAGAAAACGTTGTCTTTCCTGAAGAAGACGGACCGGCAATCATCACAAATTTTACATCTCTTTGCTGACTGATCTGTTCTGCAATTCTGGAAATCTTTCCTTCCTGCAAAGCCTCTGAAATCAAAATCATCTCTTTTACATTTCCCCGGGAAATTTTCTCATTAATCTCCCCTACCACAGAGACCTCCATCATTTCTCCCCATTTTTCTGCTTCTTTCTGCACCTGAAAAATCTTGGGAGAAGGAATAAATTCCGGTACATTTTCCGGATCGTCTTTCTTCGGCATCTGCATCACAAATCCTTCATCATACGGATATAATTTAAAATATTTCAGATATCCCGTATGCCATACCATATATCCATAAAAATAATCTTCAAATTCTTCCAGACTGTAAATATTTACTCTGGATACTCTCCTGTATTTGAATAATTTTTCTTTATCATACATACCGTATCGATGAAATAATTCAATAGCCGATGATGTGGAAATACTCCGCTTCATCACAGGAATCTTTTTTTCTACCATTTCTCTCATGTACTCGTCTACTTTTTGGAGAAATTCTTCGTTTATCTGTACATTTCCATCAATTGTATAGTAAAATCCTTCCCCCGCCGTAAAATGCAGTACGATTTTTTTTATATTTTCATGACCTGCCACATGATAAACTGCCTTTAACAGCAACAGATTCATACTTCTTTTGTAAGTCTTATGACCAATATCATCTCCCGTAGTAATCAGCGAAATCTCACAGTCTTCATGAAGCCGCTTATGCAACTCCCGAAGTTTGTTTCCCACCAACACCAGCACCACAGGATATTTTTCCTGTCCTTGAAAATCTTTTACAATCTCACCAAAAGGCGTTCCCCCTGGATATTGCCTTGTCTGGCCTGCGACTGTCACCCGATACATTCTATTGTCCATAACTGCTGCCTCCCTTCCCGGAAACTCTACACCACCCGATAGGGATGATGCACACCGGCTCCCATAACTTCCAATTCCGGAAACATTTTTTTCAGTTCTCCGGTCATATATTTGATAAAACAGTATTCTGTGCCGTAATGCCCTGCATCCACCACAGCCAATCCCTGAGCAACTGCGTCAATCCCACTGTGATAATCAATATCTCCAGTTACCAAAACATCTGCTTTCTGAGTGATTGCCGTTTTGATCATACTTTTTCCCGAACCGCTGCTCACTGCCACACATTCCACTATCTGCTCCGGATTTCCATAGATTCTCACATCAGGAATCTGAAAATCTTTTTTTACCTTCTCGGCAAAATCCCTCAATGACATTTTTTCCAGTGTTCCGATTCTTCCAATTCCCTCTGGTCTGTGTTCCTCATCTTCTCCGGTGATTTCCAGAACCCGGGGATTTTCCAGTCCCAACAGCTCCTGATTCAATGCTGCCATTCCTTTTACGTCAAAATTGGTATGCATGGCATAACAGCAAAGATCACTCTGTATCATCTTTATGAGTCTTCTTCCCATAAAATCACAGGAAGTAATCCTTTTTACCGGCGAAAAGAGTAACGGATGATGCGTAACCATCAAATCTGCTCCAAAATCCAGCGCTTCACCTAATGTTTCTTCTGTCACATCCAAAGCTACGAAAATTTTCTTCACTTCTTTTTCTTCTCTGCCTACAAGGAGTCCCACATTATCCCATTCCAGAGCGAAAGAGGGATTCCAACGCTGCTCTGTTTTCTCCAATATCTCTCTACATCTCATCATAATAATCTGTCAGCGCCCTGTGAATACGCTGCATCTCCTCCTTAATTTCCCGGATTCTTTCTCTGGTTCTCTCCTCTGCTTTTCCATCCCGATTCAGTTTTTCAAGAATCTGCTCACATAATTCTTTTCGCTGTTGGAGATATTTTCTCAGAATCGGATGAGCGTTTTCCAAAAGCAATTTCCCATAATGATAAAAAATCTCGCAGTCATAATGCATTTCCCCAGCTTCTGCTCTCATGACCGGATAGTATTTTCCTTCTTCCCATACCATGTCTTCTTTTGTGATCCTGTATCCTGCCTGTTCCAGATACCGGCGAACTTTATCGATTTCTGATTGCGGCTGGAGAATCAATTCTTTCACTGTTTTCAGAACTTCCTCTCCCTCCTGCAATATTTTTACCGTCAAAGCTCCTCCCATCCCGGCAATTAAGACAGAATCCGCCTCCCCGGGATGCAGAGACTGCACGCCGTCAGAGAGGCGGGTATGTATGTAGGATTCCAAATGGAATTCCTGAATATGTTCTTTCGCCCTCTCAAGGGGACCTGGATTCACATCCATAGCCAGAGCAGAAGGTATCTTCCCCTCCTGCACCAAAGCAATGGGAATATAACCGTGATCGGTTCCCACATCTGCCAGACGGTTCCCCGGGGTCACAAAAGATGCATTTGCCGAAAGTCGCTTTGATAAATGAATCAATCCAGATAATCCTTTAATTTGCGGCTGCGGCTGGGGTGACGCAATTTTCTCAATGCTTTCGCTTCAATCTGGCGAATACGCTCTCTGGTAACATTAAACACCTTACCTACTTCCTCCAGTGTTCTGGCTCTTCCATCATCCAGACCAAATCTGAGACGAAGTACCTTCTGCTCTCTTTCTGTCAGCGTACTCAAAACCTCTACCAACTGTTCTTTCAGTAAAGTAAATGCCGCTGCATCTGCCGGAACAGGTACATTATCATCCTGAATAAAATCTCCCAGATGACTGTCTTCTTCTTCACCGATAGGTGTTTCCAGAGATACCGGCTCCTGTGATATCTTCAAAATCTCACGGACACGTTCCACGGGCATATTCATTTCTTCTGCAATTTCTTCCGGCGTAGGTTCCCGTCCCAACTCCTGCAGCAACTGACGGGAAACTCGAATCAGTTTGTTGATCGTTTCCACCATATGCACCGGAATACGAATCGTTCTCGCCTGATCCGCTATCGCTCTTGTAATAGCCTGACGAATCCACCAGGTCGCATACGTACTGAATTTGTAACCTTTTGTGTAATCAAATTTCTCTACCGCTTTAATCAGACCCAGATTTCCTTCCTGAATCAGATCAAGAAACAACATTCCACGCCCCACATATCGTTTAGCAATGCTGACTACCAGACGCAGGTTCGCTTCTGCCAGACGTTTCTTGGCAGCCTCATCTCCGTTTTCCATCCGTTTTGCCAGCTCAATTTCTTCTTCTGCACTCAAAAGAGGGACCTTTCCGATTTCCTTCAGGTACATACGTACCGGATCTTCAATACTTACTCCTTCCGGAACGGACAAGTCGATATTCTCCATATCTACTTCATCATCTTCCAGAGGAATATCATCTGATTCCAGCAAAGCATCGTCCTCTGTAATCCGGAGAACATCAATGCCATTTGCCTCCAGATACTCAAAAATCAAATCCATCTGCTCAGTTGTCAGAGCGATTCCCTGAAAGAAATCGTTGATTTCCTGATATTCCAGCACATTTTTCTTTTTCTTTCCTAACTCCAAAAGTGCCTTCAGTTTTTCTGCAAACTGGGCTTTATCCATTTCCATCTGTTTTCCACCTTCCATAGCTTCACTCTTACACTTATGAATATGTTTTCCTTATTTGAAAGAAATATGCAGATGCAGCTTACCTGCTTTCAGATCTTCCAGTTCTTTTTTTGACTGCATCAGCTTCATAAGTCCCTGCATATCTGTAGGTTCCAAAGAAGCTGTCCGATGAGCAATGCTGTCCTCTTTCATTCTGCATACCACATCCAAAAGCGCTTTTTTCCTTTCTTCATCTGTTTCAAGAGGAATTGTGGCATTAAATACTGCCGCCACCTCTTTTTGTTCTTCATTATCTGTAAAATAATTCAGTAATCGGGCAGGATTGAGCTGTCCTGTCTCATACTGTTCAAACAACATCTTAGCCACTGTATGATACAGAGGTTTTGTAAAATCTTCCGGGCTGATATACTTTGCGATTTCCCCAAATAATTCAGGATAAGAGGTCATCCAGGTAAGCATTAATCTCTGGGACATCTCAAAACCATCCTGTTTTTCTCTGGTGCGGTTTAAACCAGACTTGGGTTTTACCGGTTCCGGTATACCTGCTCCCCGTAATGCCAGACGATTCACCATTTTTCTCAAATCTTCTGTACTGATCCCATATGTTGCGGCCACTGCCTGAATATAATTTCCTCTCTCCAGCTCATCTTCAAATCGAAGGAGTTTTCTGGCAATTTCTTTATAAAAGTCTGTCTTTCCCTGGGGATCTTCCATATCATAGTTTCCTTCCAAAGCTTTCAACTCAAAAAGAAAACTGTTCATCCCATGATCCAGCCGTTCCTGAAAGGCTTCTTTTCCCAGATTTTTTATAAATTCATCCGGGTCCTTATACGGTTTCAGATTGATGACCTTTGTGGATAATCCCGCTGTTTTCAACATAGGAATCGCCCGCAAAGCTGCTTTTGTTCCTGCTTCATCACTGTCATAAATGATCAGCACCTCATCTGTATACCGTTTCAAAAGACTGGCCTGCTGAGAAGTCAAAGCTGTTCCCAGAGATGCTACCGCATTATTGAACCCTGCCTGATGCATGGCGATCACATCCATGTACCCTTCACAGATGATCAGATTCTTTTTTCTGGAAATCCTTGCCAGATTCAATCCGTAAAGGTTCCGGCTCTTGTCAAAAATCTTTGTCTCAGGTGAATTCAGGTACTTGGGTTTTGCATCGCCCATAACCCTTCCTCCAAATCCTATTACCCGGTTATTCACATCCATAATGGGAAATATTACCCGGTTCCAGAATTTGTCATACATTCCCCTGCGTTCATCCACATTGAACAGGCCGGATTCTCTGAGAATCTCATCCGAATAATTCTTACTCTTCAGATAACGATACAGATCGTCGCTGAACTTGTCCGAATATCCAAGGCCAAATTGATTGATGGTCTCATCGCTCAGCTCTCTGCCCTTCAGATAAGCCATCGCTGTTACTCCGCCTTCTCGACGAAGCTGATAATAATAATATTTTGCCGCCAGTTTATTCACTTCCAGAAGCGTAGCTTTCAAGTCTGCCTGTGCCTTCGCTTCTTTTGAATATTCCAACTGGGGCAATTCCACTCCTGCTCTCTCTGCCAACACCCGGAGAGCTTCCACAAAAGTGAAATTCTCATATTCCATGAGAAATGTGAATACATTTCCTCCCGCACCGCATCCGAAACAATAGTACATCTGCTTTGAGGGACTTACGGAAAAGGACGGCGATTTCTCATTGTGGAAAGGACACAGGCCAAAATAGGAACTGCCCTTTCTCTGCAGCTTTACATAGCCGGAAATCACATCCACAATGTCGTTCTTCATCCGTATCTCTTCGATTAAATCCTCTGAATAACGCATGATTCCTCCATATTTTCACGTTCTCATTTTTATTATTCCCTGAAAAATCTTCTTTTCCTTTTTTTCATGAAATTTTCTTTGTATTGTTCTGTCTTTCTAATATACAGCCCATCCCGACGGTACAAAAAGTTCTTTATACTTTGCCATAGAGTACTGATCTGTCATTCCTGAGATATAATCGCACACCACCCTCTCCAACGGTTCTCCCCTTTGAATCAGTTCCCGATATTCCGATGACATTGCATGGGGATGCTTTGCATAATGCAGATACATCTCCTGCAGCATTCTTTCCGCTTTCTTTTCCTCTTTTTTTGCAATAGGATTCCTGTACACACTGGCAAACATTAACTTTCTCAGCGACATCATAGCCTCCTCCACTTCCGGAGACATCTCCACTTTATCTCTTCCGTAACTGGTTGTAATAATATCATGAATTAACGAATTAAGCCTTTCACGACAGGAATCTCCTAAAATCACCCGAATCGTAATGGGAATATCATCTTCACTGAAAATCCCCGCCCGTTCCGCATCATCCATGTCGTGATGTATGTATGAGATTTTGTCACACAGCCGTACCACCTGTCCTTCCAGCGTATGAGGCGTTCCTGCCGTACGATGATTTACTATCCCGTCTCTCACCTCCCAGGAAAGATTCAACCCCTCTCCATTTTTTTCCAAAAGTTCCACCACCCGGATACTTTGCTTAAAATGAGAAAATCCCAAAGGACAGATTTCATTCAGCGCCGCCTCTCCTGCATGACCAAAAGGCGTATGTCCCAGATCATGCCCAAGAGCAATGGCTTCCACCAGATCTTCATTCAGTTCCAGCGCTTTTGCAATGGTTCTCGCTGTCTGCGATACCTCCAGCGTATGGGTCAGTCTGGTTCGATAGTGATCTCCCTGTGCTGCCAGAAACACCTGTGTCTTATCCTTCAATCTCCTAAAAGCTTTGGAATGAATAATCCTGTCACGGTCTCTCTGATAAACTGTCCGGATGTCACATTCCACTTCTGACCGTTGTCTTCCTTTGGATTCCCTGCTGTGGGACGCATACGGACTGAGATTTTGATATTCTTTTTCTTCTGCACGTTCTCTGATATTCACAAAAACACCTTCCCTTCCTGTACACTCTCTGTTGCTAATTATATTCCGTATTCTCCTCAAATTTCCTCTTTCTGGTCAGAAATGTTTTTATACAAATATTTATATGTATTTTTCTAAATGTTCTCCGTATGCAATAGTTTTTATGAAAATTCTAATCCAGACAACAATAACAGAAGAACAAAAAAGAAGAAATCTTCTCAAAAGTCTGTCCTATATCAGGATAACTTATGGCAGATTTCTTCTTGTTCAATTCGTAACTATCAATTGATTTTTATGCCTCGTCAATGGCTTTGCCAATATCGTGACGATAATATTTATTATCAAATTCTACCAGATCAATCGCTTCATATGCATTGGCTCTGGCCTTTTTCAAATCTTCTCCCTTGGCAACCACTCCAAGTACACGGCCTCCGTTCGTCACGATCTGACCTTCTTTTTTTGCAGTTCCCGCATGGAATACATAGTAACCATCTTTATCTTTAAACTTCTCTAATCCGTGGATCGGATATCCCTTTTCATAAGATACCGGATATCCATCAGACGCCAGCACCACGCATACTGCCGCATTATCTTCAAACTGAAGATCTACCTGATCCAGAGTTCCGTCGATACAAGCCTCAAAAACATCCACAATATCCGTCTTCATTCTCGGAAGAACCACCTGAGCCTCCGGATCACCAAAACGGGCATTATATTCCAGTACCTTGGGACCTTCCTCTGTCAACATCAAACCGAAGAAAATAATTCCTTTAAATTCTCTTCCTTCTGCTGCCATGGCATCCACCGTAGCCTGATAAATGTGCTGTTTACAGAATGCATCCACTTTTTCTGTATAGAAAGGACTTGGAGAAAATGTTCCCATTCCTCCGGTATTTAATCCCTGATCTCCATCCATCGCACGTTTGTGATCCTGTGCGGAAGTCATAGGCTTAATCGTTTTTCCATCCACATAAGTAAGAACAGAAACTTCACGGCCAGTCATGAATTCTTCTACAACCATGGTATTTCCCGCGCTTCCGAACTTCTTATCCTCCATAATTTCCTGCACACCGGCTTTTGCTTCTTCCAGTGTGTTACAAATCAGCACACCTTTTCCCAGTGCCAATCCATCTGCTTTTAATACGATAGGAAATTTTGCAGTTTCCAGATATTCCAGCGCTGCCTTCGGATCTGTAAAATTCTCATAAGCTGCTGTAGGAATATTATATTTTTTCATAAGATCTTTGGAAAATGCTTTGGAACCTTCCAAAATTGCTGCATTTTTCCGTGGGCCGAATACTCGAAGTCCCTCAGCCTCAAATACATCTACGATTCCGCCTACCAGTGGATCATCCATACCGATCACAGTAAGATCAATCTGTTCTTCTTTCGCAAAAGCTGCCAGTTTATCAAATTCCATCGCGCCAATCGGCACACACTGGGCATATTCTTCAATTCCTGCATTTCCCGGCGCACAGTAAATTTTATCCACCTTACTGCTCTGCGCCACTTTCCATGCAATTGCATGTTCTCTTCCGCCGCTTCCCACGATTAAAACTTTCATTTGTTACCTCCTGTTATCATCAACTACATCCCGGAAATCAAAATCCCCGGGATGTCCTGTACGTCGTTTTTATTTTGATTTTACCAATCCGTCTACTACATGAATCTTATTATTGGCAATCAGATCGATGGCTTTTGGCATTATTTCCCATTCTGCCTCCTCCATAACACGACGCTGCAATACTTCCGGAGTATCTCCTTCTTGAACTTCCACCGCTTTTTGCAGAATGATGGGACCGGTATCTGTACCTTCGTCTACAAAATGTACCGTAGCTCCCGTCACTTTCGCTCCTCTTTCCAATACCGCTTCATGCACTTTTAATCCATAATAACCTGTTCCGCAAAATGCCGGAATCAGAGCCGGATGAATATTGATAATTCTGTTAGGATATGCTTTCACCATAATCTCCGGAATCACCACCAGACATCCTGCCAATACTACAAGATCCACTTCGTAAGACTGGATTGCAGCCAATAACGCTTCGTTAAATGCTGCCCTGTTTTCAAAATTCTTAGGAGAAATGCATCTTGCTTCAATCCCATGTTTCTTTGCTCTTTCCAGAGCATAAGCATTGGGATTATTACTGATCACCACGGAAATCTCTGCATTCGTGATACTTCCGTCATCAATCTTATCCATAATAGCCTGAAGATTTGTTCCTCCTCCGGAAACCAGAACTGCCATTTTTAACATAAGGTCACTCCCTTTTCACCCTCTTCAATCTTACCGATCACATATGGTACATCTCCTGCTGCTTTGATTGCTTCCATAGTCTTCTCCACATCAGAAGGATCTACAGCTACGATCATACCAATACCCATATTAAAAGTATTGTACATCATAGTCTCTTCAATATTTCCTTTTTCAGCCATTAATTTGAAAATAGGAGGAACCGGATAACTGTCTTTTTCCACAACTGCATGCACGCCATCTTTCAACATACGGGGAACATTTTCATAGAAACCGCCTCCTGTGATATGACTGCAGGCTTTTACTGTCACACCAGCTTCTTTAATACTCTTGAGCGCTTTTACATAGATTCTTGTAGGAGCCAACAGTGTCTCTCCCAAAGTTTTTCCTAATTCATCATAATAAGTATCCAGAGATTCTTTTGTCATCTCAAACACTTTTCTTACCAAAGAAAATCCATTGCTGTGTACACCAGAGGAAGCCATACCAATAAGAACATCTCCTGCTTTCAGATTTTCTCCTGTAATCATATCTTTCTTATCACAGACACCAACAGCAAAGCCTGCCAAATCATAATCATCTTCTGGCATCAATCCCGGATGTTCTGCTGTTTCACCGCCGATCAGGGCTGCCTCAGACTGAAGACATCCCTCAGCCACACCTTTTACAATGTCTGCAATCTTTTCCGGATAATTCTTTCCACAGGCAATGTAATCCAGGAAAAACAAAGGTTCTCCTCCTGCACACGCAATATCATTGACACACATAGCCACTGCATCAATACCAATGGTATCATGTTTATCCATAATCATAGCCAGTTTTACCTTTGTTCCACATCCGTCTGTACCGGACAAAAGTACCGGCTCGTCCATCTTTTTAATCTTTTCCAGAGAAAACGCACCGGAAAATCCGCCTAAACCGCCTAACACTTCTTCCCGCATAGTTTTTTTCACATGCTCTTTCATCAATTCTACAGACTTATATCCCGCTTCAATATCTACTCCAGCTTTCTTGTAATCCATGATTATCCTCCGTACTCTTAACTTATGTGACTGTTTTTTTATTTCACGTAATTTTTATGTCCTACTTCTTGAAGTTTTGCATCTTTTGCAACAACTTCTTCTTTCATTTCTTCTGAATAAGCTTTCAGTCGTCCAAGCAATTCCTCATCTGATGTAGCCAGAATCTTTGCTGCAAGAATTGCTGCATTGACTCCTCCGTTAATTGCCACTGTTGCAACCGGAATACCAGAAGGCATCTGCACGATAGAGTACAGAGAATCTCTTCCTCCCAGAGAAGTGGTATGCATCGGAATACCGATCACGGGCATTGGGAAAATTGCCGCACACATACCTGGAAGATGTGCAGCCATACCTGCTCCTGCAATAATAACTTTGAACCCCTTTGCTTCTGCTGATTTTGCATATTCAAAAAATACATCCGGTTCTCTGTGTGCAGAAATAATGGTCATCTCATAATCCACGCCTAATTTCTCCAACATACTTGCCGCTTTGCTCATAACAGGCATATCAGAGTCACTACCCATAACAATTCCTACTCTAGCCATTGTTTGTCTCCTTTGCTCATAAATATTCATTAGTTATACTTATAAGTAGTCTTTATTAATTCATCTCTACTTATTAGTAATAATACTAATACTAAGAGCAGTTGTCAATATGATTCTTCCTTAATTTTATAGCGGAATGAATTTTTCCGTAACAGTTCAGCCATACAGTGTACGTGAAACATAAAATATGCTTACATATTTTTGTAAGCGGACATCTGTATGAGTTGAGCGCCCGTTTATGAGTAAAACAGTGGCGTCAGCCACGATAAGCACGCAGTGCGGTTTTACGAATGGTGCGGGCTGAACTGTTGCAATGAACAACCCTGGAATGTATTACGGATAGTACTTTTCAGATATTTATTGAGAGATTTGATAAGATTTGGGCATATGAGATAGGGATTTTTCGTATATACCCAAAAAGATCAGAAACAAAATGAGTTTTCCCGTGTTTTGGGCATATAACAGATGCGCAGATAAAAACCATCCCGTATTGAGGCGATTTTGTGGGTATATAAGAAGAGTAATTCCTACATATGCCCAATCAGGAACAAAAAGCAACATACAAAAGAGAAAAAATGGGCATAGGATATCGAAGTGAATCCTATATGCCCAATACCCGTGGATTCAGCGAAAACTGAACTGTTACACCAACCATCAAACCATATAATCCTTGACAAATACATTCTTTCATTATAATATGAAGTTAACTTCACAAGAAGTTTCCTTCACATTGAAAGGTGGTTTATAACAATGAAAACCCGGGTAAAAGAACTTCGTACAGAATTTAGAATGACACAGCAGCAACTGGCTGATCTGGTTCATGTTTCTTCAAGAACCATTATTTCCATCGAAAAAGGACAATATAATCCTTCCCTTATGTTAGCTTATCGCATCGCTCAAATATTTGGAGTTACCGTAGAAGATTTGTGTTGTCTGAAAGAAAACAAAGAAATGGAGGATGAAAAATATGAGAAAATATAAGCAATTAAATTATACCCAAAAAATCCATCTGCGTATAAAAATGACCTATGTTCTTCTTGTCCTCATGTTGATCTATATGGTAATTATGGGGGAACTGGGGGGTGATTCAAGAATCATGACCAATCTGGCCAATTTTATCAGCGACTGCATATTTTTCGGCGGTATCATATACATGATTGCAAGAATTGTTCATAATAAAAAATTACTCAAAAATCGAATACTGTTAAAAGAACAGCTACAAAATGAACAGGATGAAAGAAATCAGTATATTCATGACAAAAGCGGCGGTCTGGCCGTAGACCTTTTACTGATAATGGAATTATTTGTCACGATGACCACTGCTTTGCTTAATATGCCTGCCTTCTACACATCACTGGTTATACTGCTGGTTACAATCTGTACGAAAATATGCCTGTATTTCTTTTACACTCATTACGTATAATACTTTCCCGTAAAAAATGAGCTGTACTTCTCAAAATTTAAGAAGTACAGCTCATTTTTTATTCTTCTTCCGTATAGCCATGAAAACAACGAGCCAAAATTTCCATAAGTCCTTTGCACATAGCTTCCACATTTTTTTCTACAACTTCTCTTCCATAATTCTCATCACCAAATGTTCTTGGATCTTTCCCTGCCATTCCCACAGGAATCTCTTTTCCCGATAAAATCCTCTCCATCTGTACCAGATCCGGACGAACATTTTGAGTGATCCAAGTCTCATTTGCCGCTGCATGATCGCATTGATAACCAAATACTTCATCTTGAAGAAAATCAAAAGCTGTTACACAAATAAGATTATACTTCTCTTTCAACTCTGTTTTCATTTTTTCAAACTGCCAGATAGATGGACCATGACCATGTCCCACCAGGATTTTAAAGCCTGCTCTGGTAAGATTTGCAGCAATTCTTCTGATTAATTCCTGATATTGTTCATCTGGCATCCAATAAGCACTTCCTGGAAGCTGTTGCATTTCATAAGGAATAATCGTTCCCCCCGTATAAATATCCATTCCATACAATTCCTGATTTGGATCATGAAAATAACGATCTGGTCCAAGAAACAATTTAGGCAATACAATACCGCCGATTTTTTCAGCTACTTTGATAAATAATTCCTGCGACTGGATACCATCAGCTCCCAAAGGAAGGTGTGGTCCATGCCACTCTAATGTTCCCAATGGAAGATATGCCACCGGACATTTTTTTATTCTTTCCAAAAATTCCTGTGGACATAATTCTTCATATAAAACTTTTTGGTTCATTTTCTATTACCTCTTTAAAAATACTTTTCTTCCAAAACTTTAAAAACCGGCAAAATGCTTTTAAAATTTGCATTGGTTTGCCGGTTTTTGTTCTTAAAATTGTTTCATACGTTCCACTTTTGTCAATCTATCCACGTTTTAAATCAATTTATCCAGAATTTCTTTTGCCATAATAATATCTTTTTTCTGCTCTTCTCCTGAAATTTCGCGCTCGATAGTCAAATCTCCCTTATAACCCACTTCTTTTAATTTTTCAATAAATACCGGATAATTGACTTTTCCTTTTCCTAATGGCATCTCTGCTCCCAATGAATGCCCATCGGTAGGATACATACCATCTTTTGCATGAATTCCCATCACATACTCGCCAAACACATCCAATGCATCTACCGGATTTGCTTTTCCGTACATCAGCAGATTTGCCGGAT
>JAXEUM010000012.1:0-12615 GCA_034114925.1 Oliverpabstia sp. | reverse complement strand
TGCTTCCTGCCATTCTCCTTGCTGGAGAACTCTGCCTTTATCATCACGTCTCTTTGAAATCATATCTTACCTCCAAGGGGACGCAACATGATATTGTTAGTATATCATGTAACCCCTAATTCGAACACCTCCTTCTTTTAAGTTTCATTTTATATCGCACTGAGTGTATCAATAAATTTTTCAAATCTTGTTCGTTTTATCTGTACACGGTTTCCATTCCAAAGTAAATACTCTGCATTTGGATTATTGCTGACTAGCTTACGCAGCTTTCCTTCTCCAATACGAAAATAGGATGCTGCTTCTTCAATGGTAAACGCTCAAAAGGTTCTTTCCATTGTTAGTTGAATTCACAGCGAAATTGCTCGTGTAAAAGCACTTTTGCTTTTAATAAATCAAAACTATTTTGTCCATACATAATTCTCTTAATTACTTTAATTTTGTTGACACTTCCTTCGGCAAGTCCATTATTATACTTTAATTTTATCCCGTTTTTTACCGCATTAATATCAATTCTTATGCCGTTAACATAGGTCTGTAGCTCATAGAATTCTTTTATTGCAGCATATAATTCTGTAATCACTGGGTACGTTTTAAGAACTTGCTCATATTGTGTTTTGGTAATTGTCTTGACATCACTTAATCCCTTATAGATTAATTGTATCAAAGATCTTCTCTGAATGTATTCTTTCGATTGATAATCCGAGCAGGTCTCTTGTTGACTTAAATGTGCTTCATTTCGAATACGTTCTTTTTGAATGAACATCCTTAAGGATGCAACTGAACCTTTATAACCTTTTTCGGTAATAATTTTATGAATATTGGGATAAGTCATTCCTTCGCTTCTTAACTTAATTACTTCAGCTTCATATGGTGCAAGCTTTCCTGGAATACGAGCATTGTAATGTCCATCTTCAACAGAATAATCTGGAGATAAATATCTTTGTATCGTTTTATAGGTATGATGCATAGTCTTGGCTATTTCTTCTATAGACACACCTTTTTTAGCTAATGCTCTTGCCTCATTAACTTCATTTTGTTTCTGTTTCATAGCTAATAGATTTTTCTTTTCCTTTACAATTGTCCTATTTTCAATTTCATCAGGATCGAGCATCAAATATTTTTAAACTGTTTTTACGGAGGAGTGCAATAATAATGCGATTTCATTGACTGTCATATTTTCCGAACGTTTTTGGTGAGCAAAACTAACACGTTCTTTGCGATTATTTATGTTATGTAATTTTAAAATTTCATCCGCTTCAGCGCTTACTGCTGGAATTTCTATACGTGCAGGAAATGTTCTTATCATATACTTTGTTATAGCCTCAGTCAGTCCCTTTATTATGTGGAATCTGTCACTTACTTGGATTATACCAGGATGCGATCTTTCTGCTACATTTGCATACAGCTGTGCACTATCTCTAGAAATAACTTCAATATTAGAATATTTTGATAACCACTCTTTTACTTCATTAGTATTTCGAGTTGGAATCAAATCGATTATCTTCTGACTTTCCAAATCAACCATCACTGTTCCATACAAAAACCGTTTGCGCAACGCGAAGTCATCAACACAAACTTTTTTTACAGAAGACTTATCCATAATTGATGGCATTTTTTTAAGCAAAGAACAGATACTGCTTTTTCCAACTTCTATACTGTTTGATTTTAGAATCTTTGCTGCATTCACAGAACTAAGCTGTGCTGATGTAAATAATATATTCTGAACAAGTCTTCTGGTTTTCTTTCCATTATTTTCTACAAATGGATGGCACTCAGAAAATGTTTTCTTTTCACATTTGCAATTAGAACAAAACATTTTTCTAGTTTTCACAAGAAGTATTACCTTTCTATTTTGCATAGGAAGATCTTGAATTTCTCTTTCATAAGATGAATGTACCTTTGATGAAAGAGTACCACAATAAGGTCATTTTACTTCACTCATCTTGGAGCTAATATAAAATACAGCAACATTATTTTTGATATGATATTTGTCAAGTTGATAATTCGGATCTAATGCAGTAATAAAATCTTTCATTTGTTTGCTACCTCCAACTATATACATATCATATCAATTTAATACTTTGAAATCAACTAATACTGGAAAGAACCTTTTGAGCGTTTACATGTTAAGTCGTTCCAGACCTTGACATTTCTAGAGTGGTTTGTTGTAAGGTAACCAAGGAAACTTATGGCAAATTCTCTTACATCATGCTTATGTGCATTTGGAATTTCTCATTTTAGCTTGTACCTAAAGTCATTAATGGAAGGCTCTGTTTTAGTGGGATAAGACTTGCAATTAGGATACTTCCGCAAGAGGAGCCTGCATTCTACAGTAAACATATTCACTTAATCAGTAATTCCTTTCCATACTATATTACTCAATTGCGAAACTGTTAATTCTCCAGATTGGAATTTAGTCCACGCTCCTACATAGTCAACATTACTGGTTAACGCTTTTATTTCAAATTCTTTATTGGGAATATATTCTGTTGCTATCACTTGATTAATTTTCATAAGTACATTTTGAAGTATCTGCATTTTAAATAGCTTCATTTTGATTTCCTTATACAAAATATAACTATCCGATAAACCATCCGTTCCAAAACTCCAACCAATGTTTCTCACCTTTTTTAAGAACCTTTTTCTGTTTTTATCTGCATGTACACTAAAATCATATGCAAGCCCAGTGTTTATTAATTCTAGAGAATTAGATGTAATATCATATTTCCCCAAATGTTTTACAAGGTTTTTAAAGTAATTTCTTTTATATCCAAAATCCTTTAATTCAAAAGTAATTAATTTACCTTCTTCAATATTAAATTCAGAAATTTCATTTGAATAAGTCCTTGAGTAAAACTTACCTTTCTTTGGAATTCCTTTTACTTCTCCTATATGAATGGCACTTGGTTTTTTAATTTCTTTTCCATTCTCATCAGCTTCGTTAATATAATCTGGCTTTACGAAAATATATGCCTTTCCATAAACAGCCATGCTATAAAGAACTCTATCAATAGATTGACTAAACTCATATGAAAAATCATAATGCCTACCGTTTCCAAATAATTCTACAATCTCTTTATCATCTGGAATGATTATGTAGAAATCTCTTCCATTAATTTTCCCTTCACTTAACGAATACTCATAATCTGAAAACAAATCACTGTAAAAACTATGCGAATAAAGGTTATCAATGGGACGTTTATATACTTTTTCCATCTTCCGTTTTATTCTTAACATATTATTCATTCAAATCATCCTCCCACGAAAATCTAGTGTGAAATCTCTTTTCCTCAGGGAGTAGCGGATTAATACATATAACCCAAAATACTTCGGATGGATCTGTCGTAAATCCCATGTCTAAAAAATTTGAGCAAAATGCTTTAATAATTTTACTATCAGTCTTTATCGCTTGTCCGAACATAACATATTCCGTTTCAATAGTAGCAGACTCTCTTATTGCATTTGCAACAAATTGATTCCAATTTGTTGCAAGCATATTTCTTGCCCCTATGCCAAAAAGAAATTTATTTCTCTGTGATGCAAATTCGATTAATTGAGCCGCAACCTCTGTTGATTTCTCCTCATCCTCTTTTACATTAAATACAAGTTTTAAGGCTTTTTTTACAATACTACACCATTCTACATCTTTAAAAAATTCTCCCCACAATATTCCAAGTCCTCCAATTTGTGCCCATTCAACAATCGGAGACGTAAACATATAATATGCATATTCTACTCTATATAAATCTTTATTCTTTATAAAATCTGATCTGATATACTCCTGGTATAAAAACATTATCTTTGTCAGATTCTCAAAATCTTTTTCAAATTGCTTTTTATCTGAGTTGACAATAGCCTCAACCGCATCTTCTGCAATATGGTTATAGCAATCACCTAAAAAGTCAGGATATTCTTCTCTTCTATCCCAATTTTTAATTGCAAAAGCACTTGAACATTTTAGCAACATTTCTGGAAGTTCTTTTTTACATTCCAAAAATTTTTCTTCTACTCCTGCCAATCTACTGTCATCCCATTTATCTGCAGAATCCAAATGATATTTATTTAAATTCTTTTCTACCTGATTTGCAAATTTAAAGAAGTTTGACAACTTAGACTCATATTCATAGAATCTTGTAAGCATAATGCACGCTTCATAATGCATATTTTTCTCAACAAAAAAACTACTCAATGAATATGCCTGTTCAACACCTTCCTTAACCATATCAAATAAGGTATTTACATAAACAAACTCCTCTTTTGCCACATACTGCTTAATTAACCAATCAGGAGTGATACGATGTCCTTCTGCATAAACCTCAGTTATCATCTTCTTATATATTTCTATATAATTTCTTCCCCTAATTGCCTTTATAGAATTGTATCTCTTTCCGGTGTCAATTCCTTTTATAACCGATTTGCTTATTGCATTAATATCAAGATTACTAAAATACTTACTTGACTCCAATATTATATCCAAATATAAAAGAGAAATATGTTCGACAATTCCTGCAAAGGCAACATTCTCTTCTATATTAGTGTTATCTACAAAACTTTGAATAACACTTTTTAGCCAATCAATTTGTCCTACATAGTAATTTGCTTCTTTTTGTTCTATTGCAGATTTGCAAACTGACTCAAAGACTGAAAAATAACTATATAAAGTACCCCAGTCATTCCTTTTAATCAAATAATTTACACATGCATGATTTATTGACATTAATTCATCTTCGAACCAATAAAAATCAGGTTCTTCCTTTGGTCTTAATGAGGTTCCTGTTCTTAACGCCATTGAGGTTTCCGTGTCATTAGCAAAATGCCACTTCTGATATGCTCCTTTTCTCCTAAACCACAATGAATCTCTCGAAATATGCCTCTTAATAAACCAATACTGTTCAATAAGGCCTAGATTCGTACACATAAAACTAAGAACAGATGAGCTATCTGCCGAATCAGGATTACATCCATACTTTTGAATAACTTTTAGTAATTCAATTCTATCTGATGCAATCTTACAAAAGTGATTTTGATAATTTGCATCTGATGCATACAATTCTCGATTAAGACTTTTGGTAATCACTCTTCTTAATGCAATATAAGCATCATCTGATACTCTAAATACATCTGACAACTGGTATATTCTATTTCCAGTTATTCCAAAAGAAATAACAACCAATATTGACCATATAATTAATGTACCGGCAGATACCCAACCAACGTCATATCCCATTAATAATTCAACAAGCATAATTGTTCCATATATTATACAACTACTAATGGCATTTAAACACTTTACCGTCAACCTATCATATTGAAAGGCAATAGCTATTTTTTCTGGAGCATTAGCATATCTTGTAGAATATATACTTGAAATATTAGAGCAATACAATCCTAAAATAACACCTGCAACGCCCAATTCTCCAATAAGTACATCTGACAAAATATTACTATTTATAACCAGTATCACGCCAATTCTAAGTAACAGCCTATCCAACAAACCAAGAATTGTTGCTAATATTATTCCCTTAATAACACCAGAAACAAATCTCTCCAAAAGAAGTCTGTTAAACGACCAATATTCCTTAGATGACTGTCTTCGACTGTCCAAAGTAAAGCATATCTTTTTAAGTTTAAAAATCCAATTTAATAGTATCTTTCTTATTTTCCAATATCTTTTAGTTTTCAATAGTGTCTATCCCATCTTCTAATTTCACAATAATGCAATACGCATAACTAAGGGATTGCCATGTCTTACAATCCCTCAAAACATCAAGTATGTTTCTCTTTGATAAGCTCAGTCCACGTTTTTATAACATTCAAGAGCGGTCTCAATATCCTTACTCATAATACACTCTAACATCTGAATACTTCTTATCAATATTATCATATAGGTGAAACGAGTAGCCTCTCAAACGATAAAATCCAATTGTCTTTAACGCCTTCTCTACATCTTCTCGAGATGTAATCTTCATTACTACATCTACATAAGATTGCTCTTGCTATTCTATTATTAATATTTGTTTTGGATACCGATACATAAAACAACCCCTAAACGAAAAAGTCCCACTGGATTACGCAGAAAAAATCAAAGGTGTGGTGGGTTCTGTTAATATCATTATACGGCTTTCGATATTACTGTCAAAATTTCTTTTGTAAAAAATCAGCTACATGCATTTGCTTCTTGATTTTATGTTGGCATTCATCAATTTCTAATTTTCAAGACATATCTCTTATAGTTTCCATACGTCTTAACTACCGATTCGATCTTCCAAAGGTGTAAATTCCACATCTTCATCCAAGCACCCCATAAAATCAAGGCTTTCGTCCCTTAAACACTGCCGTGACATATGAAAAGTACCTTTATTTTCTCCATTTTATCTCCTTATATCCTCTCAAAGCCTTATAAATACTGACTTTTCAGCCTTTGTGCATTTTTCTCTTGAAAGGTTCTTTTTCTTATAATTTCTTGTATTTCCTCATGTTTTTTCGGGTGTTTGGGGTATAAATGAGTTATTTTCCCAGTCCGAAAATCCTTATGAAATAAGGCTTGCACGAGTTGTTTGTGCATGTTTTTGAGTTATAAACCGGTTCTTATCCAGTTCATCCCTTGCTTCTTTTAATCTGGCAAGTTCTTTCTTCGCAGCATCATAACCGGTATGCGTGTAAATATTAAGCATCACAGATATATCTGAGTGTCCCATCAAATATTGCAATGTCTTCGGATTCATTCCGGAATTCGCCATATTCGTGCAATATGTATATCTGCATACATGAGGAGTAATCAGCGGTAACTGTAACAAATGTTCCCGATTATACTTTTCTCTTGCATGCTGCATGTACTTTTCCCAGTGAAGTGCAACCATCGGTCTTCCATTCTTATCCAGAAACAGAAAATCTCCGTATCCATCAATCATCGGCTCTTTTTTGGGCTTTCTTCGATTCTTTAAGATACGAAGAAAAGCCTCCTTTACCTCTGTTTCCATTGGAAGTAATCTTGTTCCACTTGTAGTTTTTGTAGATACAATGACATACTTCATATCCCGAGTTCTCTGTAACTGATGATTCACATTTATAATCTCATTTTTTAAATCTAAATCTTTCACAGTCAGTCCACAAAATTCTGATATTCTAAGGCCTGTCTTAAACAGAATAAAAATGCATCATAATACTGATTGTAATGAGAATCATTCTTTACAAATTCAAGAAATTTCGCTTCATCCTCTAGAGAAACAGCCTCTCTTTTCTGACTGTCATTCACTAGAACAGTTCCCAGTTCAAATCCAAATGGATTTTTTAGAATCAGATCATCGTCTACTGCCATCTGAAAGGCTGGTCTCAAAACACCTCTGATGGAATGGATGGAGCTATATCCTCTGCCGTCTCTTTGCAGCTTGATCAGAAATATCTTTGCATCAGCCAACTTTACCTCATCCACTTTTTTATAGGAGAATTCTTCCTTTTTCAGTACATTAACCACAAATTTGTAATTTGCTAATGTGTTATGCTTTACTCCGGTTTTCAGGGAAAGGTAACATTCTACAAGCTCAAGCACAGTTATCTTACTCCCCGTGATTCCCTGCATCTGCAAAGACTGAACTTTTCGTTCTTTTTCTCTGAGCGAAAGATCTGCTCGCTTTCCTTCAGGCATCTTATCTGCTTCTGTTAATCTCCAACTATATAATATTTTTCGCTTTCCAAGTGAATCCGTGTATTTATAACGATAACGCCCACTTGATTCCTGCCATTCTCCTTGCTGGAGAACTCTTCCTTTATCATCACGTCTCTTTGAAATCATATTTTACCTCCAAGGGGACGCAACATGATGTTGTTAGTATATCATGTAATCCCCCATTCGAACACCTAGTCTATATTATTCTACGGAACAACTGAAAAGACTATTCATTTCAAAATAATTCCATTGAACCACATTGCTGTTAGTTCATCTCTATTCTTCAAATCATAAAATTCTAGGAATACCCCCTATGCAATTTCGCGAAAATTTGCGTTTGAGGGGGCATCGGTCTTCTGTATCAATCGTTCTAGAGATTAATATCCCCCTGGTTATTTTATCAATCCATCAAACACATGTTCTTTTTCTGACAACACCTTCATTTTCTTTTCCTTTATTGATAACAATTCTTTTTTATACTTGCGATATTTTGAGACAACATCATCCTGAACTGTAATATCCGGAACTTTAACAATTAAAGCACTTATTCGTTCTATAGAAGCTCTGTTTGTTCTATCAAATTCAGTCTTAATTCCTTCTTCATCCAGCACCATCGAAAAATACTCCGGATTTATTTGTTTATTCTTCACACGAATGTATCCACAATGATCAGTAGGATAAAATGGTATTTTAGACTCTACATAATTTACCATCCAATCTCCGTCAATTCCCCACAGTACTGAAGGTTCATCAAAATTGTCTAAAATGCTCTCTCGTGTAATTTTCCCAACCGGTTCGTTCACATTAGCACTATACACAAGCATCTTACCCTTCTCATCTAATTCTGACTGAACCACACGTTTTCCAATTCCTATTTCAAAATCAGACTCAGTAGATAGTTTATACTCAAACTTCGCGCTTTTTTGTGCCTCATTAAATATTTGATGAATTTTCATTTCAATTTGTTGCTGTTGTCTAAAGAGTTTCAAATATTCGTCATCAAAAGGCTTACATCCATCTACAATTTGTTGTTGAATATCCACAGGTGGTATAGGTAATAGAACATCACTGAAAATATTTGCGTTTAAGCTTGGCCTTTCATTTACTTTCTTATATTCCTCTACCCAGTCAAGATAATAATGAGTTCTTGTATAGATATCTAAATATTCCGGCAAAAGAGCATCTTTAGTTCTAAAGCGTATTAAATAACCTGCATATATCGCTTTACCATCAGAATCCTTGTATAAATATGTTTTTCCAGCTGTAGCTCCTGTTCTTGCGAATAAGAAATCTCCATCTCGTAATACATACTGTTCTTCAATCACCTCAGCAGTCATCCAATTATCATTTAAGAATCCGTCATCTGAAATATCTGTTATTCTAATATACCTATAGTCTTTTTCCTTATCCCCATCAACAGCGCTTACAGTAGCTCCATACGACGGTTTCTCACAACAAGCCCCTAATCTTTTTACAGTATATTTACTATCAATTTTTATCTTTCGATTTACATTTGTGTTTATTGCCTTTGAAAAATTGAATTTATCAAAATCAAACATCTCATGTAAGCTCGTATAGGTATAATATGTATCTAATGACTTTACTGAAATCATTTCATTTTTATATGAAGCTTTAATTAAATGCGCTATTTTATCCTCTGCATTTCTATCTGTTTCAGAATATAAACATCCCCCATTTTTTAATGGTTGAATACCCTCTTGGCCTTTACGTTTACTCCAATCATAACCAAGAAATTTTACTTGTTTCTTTTTATCTTTTGGAGCGGTTACAACCAGTGTTGTTTGTGTGTATACTAGCCCAAAATAATATACTTTTTCACGCTCAATATTCTTTGCCCACTTATAGAAAGCCTGCGTAAACCATTGCTTCTTTTCAGTGTCTGAAAGATTTTTAAATC
This sequence comes from Oliverpabstia sp., assembly GCA_034114925.1. Lineage (GTDB taxonomy): Bacteria > Bacillota > Clostridia > Lachnospirales > Lachnospiraceae > Oliverpabstia. Next base: position 3,031 of record JAXEUM010000012.1, on the reverse strand, counting down.
CTTTTTGTTTTACTTTATTTTTAACAAAACTCTGCTTAGCAAACTCTTTTTCATACATCTTAAAATATGAATTCTTGTCAAAATCCCCATATTCAATTTTTTCTGTAATGAAATCGTAATACTCATCTCTAGCTATGCCTATTTTATCGATATAGCCACAGATAATATCCATATCTTCCCAATCGCCTATATCTTCAACATTAAAAATTGCATCTACGCTATCCTGTAACATATCACTTCTTTTGGGTGGCTCATCATATTTCTTTAGGAATAGAATTATTGTATTTGTTTGAGTCTCTCCGAATGTTTTACTTGCTAACCTTACAATAGATTTAATTTCAAAATTCTTTAATAATGATTCTCTAGCTGAAATATAACTATTTGAAGTTTCATTAAGTAAAATACTAGCAGGAAGAATAACAGCTGCTACTCCACCAGGTTTTACAAGTTGTGCCGTTCTTTCAATAAATAAAGTCTCTATTTCCGATCCATCATTTGATATTTTATCTACAATCATCAACTCATTATCATTTAATTTCATGTGTTGTTTGAATGCAGAAACAGAGTATGGTGGATTTGCAACAAGAAATTCAAATTGAGCATTTGATATTCCCTTATCAGTATAATTATCCAAACCATCTCCAAAAACTATATTTCCACTTCCTGCACCATGCATAAAGAGTGATATTTTTGATACTCTCGCCAGACGATAATCCTTCTCAATTCCATATATACTATGCTCAATCCAGTTTGCATCTATATCCTCTTTATCTGGAACAGCATCAAGTATATCCTTAATAATCTCCACTCCCTCTGTTAAAAAGTGCCCTGCTCCGCAAGAATAATCTATTATCTTGGGAATCATAATCTTTCCATCTAAAATCATTTTTTCTTTCACTGGCAAACTATTCCAAATGAAACGAGCAATTGGTACAGGAGTAAAGAATTGTCCTTCATTTTGCTTAAAACCTTTATTTAATAATTTTTCAAATAAATCCCCCAAGAATTGAAGGTTATTTGAACCAATTATCCTATAACCCTGAAATAACTGAACGACTTCAACAAGAATACGTCCATTCTGGTAAAAAAGCTCCTCATTATGAACATCCTTAAATGCAAAATCATTATTAGTGTAGAATTTTAAGATACGCAATGTACCTTTTAAATCCTCTATCATTTTCTCTCGCTTTTGTCCTGTATATTGATGAACCAACTTTTCAGCATAATCATCAGAAACATAAAATATTTCTTCCTTCATAAATTTTTCCATCCCTTCTTTATGAAGTTTCTGAAGACGATCCTGAAGAGTTTCATATGTATCAGTTCCAACTTTATATTGGAAATCAACAATGTCATCATCCGTTTTCTGTATCTCATCAACGAGTTTACAAATGAATAATGCAACTAATCTATTAAAGGCATTCTCCTTATCACTAACATTGTTATGTCTTAATATTTCTTCAAATTTATTTACAATTTTATCTTCTGGGGTAAAATCCTTTAAATCTCTCTTATATAATGGTTTTACTCCTATTTTATATGCAACCGAATCACTTCCTAAAATCAGATTATCAAGCCACTGACCAGCATATGTTTCCTTCCAAACTTCATGCTTTTCTAGTGCAGTATGTGCATTGGCATATAATTTTACACTTTTATCTTTTTTGGCCAACTGAATAATATTAGGGTCATCCGAACAATTTATCACTTGGCAATTACGCATCAATTTATTTCCATCAAAACCTGATGCATATAAAGCCAGCCATTTCGTTGCATTTTCTTGCTGCCAATATGAGAACAACTGACCGCCGTCAGCATTTGTATCCACATATGCCTTTGAATATTCCTTACCAAATGTTTTACACTCAATAATAAATAACATCTTTTCATGATTCTCATCATATACACAGATATCTGCTCTACCGCTTTTTGCATCATGACCTAATGACCAAACTTTTTCCAATTCAATATGTTCTGGTCTATATCCTTTAGCTAACAAACTGTCAACACATTCAAAAACAACAAAATTCTCTGGCTTATCAAATCCATCATTTCTCTCTCTGCCTTCTATTTGTATTGGGAAAACTAATTTTTCATTTCTTAAATCCACCATCATATCACAAGAATACTCAGAATAGTGTTTAACATAACTATTGCCCTTTTTGATAAAATTTAGGTATTTCAACACATCCACTAAATTATTTTTATTTATCATTTCGCACCTCATCCGTAGATTTATTCTTTATTACTTTCTCAGCTTCAATTAATGCCGTTCTCCTTATAAATTCACTATATGATGCGTACGCTTCAAGCCTCGCTGCTTGTTTTAATTTATCTAGCTCTTCTTCGCTTACACGAATACTCATCGAAATTGTTTTATTCATAGGTCTACCTCCCATAAAAATTATACTATCCGCGTGCAACATTTACAATACATTTCTGCACGCGCATGTCATAAATAGAAACCACAATCCACAACACTGCTACCATTGATTGTGGCTTTCTCTGTTCAAAGCGTTGTATATTTCCCGTCGCTTAGTAGTCATTTACTACTAAGGATTTCTCCCAATTTCTTTGACTATTGCGGCTCTATCCCCATGTTCCTTAGTAGTCGAAACCGTAGTAATTACACAATGTCATTAACTTTAGCAAAAAGCAGAAATCGTAGTCGTTTATAAAACTATGCTTTCTGCTTTTTTATATGGACTTTAGTCTGTTTCGCCCATTGGAGTTTTTCGTTGATCCGAAAAATGGAGATGGGCGAAACAATAATCCACCCGCTATTGATATGATATGCCCCTTGTCAAGTAGACAGGTAAAATATCTAAAATTGGATGTGGATGATGCCTGCATTTCCTTTTGAAGTGCAGGCATTTTTCTATGCACACCATTTCTCTTTATATTTGCTTATTCATTTGTTTTCAGGAATCGGGTATTCTGTGGGTACATCAGATGACAATGCTTCGTGGCGCACTTCTGATGGGGTTTTACAGCTATATCTGTCCTGTGGACGTTCTTCACTGTAAAAACG
>JAXEUM010000011.1:0-38340 GCA_034114925.1 Oliverpabstia sp. | reverse complement strand
TTCTGCCGCTTTTTCCAAATTATCATTCAGCAAATTCTTCTCCGGATACCCCTTCATCGTTTCTTCTGCCAATTGCATAAGGACTTCCCAACATCCCTTATTCTTCAGCAGTTCTTCCTTTTCCAGCAAGTCTTCCACAGCATCCTGTGGAAAACACGCCTGCTCCATAATCTCTCTCATACAATAAAAACCTCCCAAATCACTTTTCTTGTTTCATTCACTATTCTTATCTCAAGATTCTAATTTGTCCACCTGCTCCATCCAGATTCTCACACAAGCGTCACTGGGCATCCGCAGATCTCCCCTTGGTGATACCGCTACGGTTCCCACCTTCGGTCCATCAGGAAGACAGGAACGTTTAAATTGCTGACTGAAAAATCTCCAGTAAAAATTCCTCAGCCATTTATATATCTCTTCCTTCTCATATTTTCCCTGAAATGTCTTTCTGGCAATCCGGAAAATTTTATCCGGCTCATATCCCATACGGAGCATATAATACAGGAAGAAATCGTGAAGTTCATAAGGTCCTACCAAATCCTCTGTCTTCTGAGCAATTTTTCCCTCCTTCGGCGGAAGCAGCTCTGGACTCACCGGCGTATCCAAAACATCCAGAAGAATATGAGATAATTCTTTATCTTCACAGGTTTCAGCGTAATATTTTACCAGATGGCGCACCAGAGTCTTGGGAACCGAACCATTGACACTGTACATAGACATATGATCTCCGTTGTATGTTGCCCACCCAAGAGCCAGTTCTGACAAATCGCCGGTTCCGATCACCATACCTCCGGTCTGGTTGGCAATGTCCATAATCACCTGGGTACGTTCTCTCGCCTGACTGTTTTCATACGTCACATCATGATTCTCCATATCGTGACCAATATCACGAAAATGAAGGGTTACTGCTTCTTTAATATCCACTTCCCGCAAAGTTGCTCCCAGTTTCCGGGTAAGTTCACAGGCATTGTTATACGTTCTGTCTGTTGTTCCAAAACAGGGCATGGTCACTGCTGTAATATTTTTTCTGGGGATATTCAGATAATCAAAAGCTCTGGCTGTAACCAACAGCGCCAGCGTAGAATCTAATCCCCCGGATATGCCCAATACCGCACTGGTACAATGGGTATGTGCCAGACGTTTTTTCAGTCCCATAGCCTGAATCGTCAAAATCTCGTCGCATCTTTCATTCCGTTCTTTTACATTTTCCGGTACAAAGGGAGTTTTCGGAAACTCTCGTTCTAAAACAGTCTCTTCTTCCCTCAATTCAAATGATATCTTCAGGTATCCCTCCGTCTTTGCCTCCGGAAATGTAGTCATTTTTCTTCTCTCTGTAATCAGATGCCGGATATCAAGATCTCCATAAATTGTCTCATTGGTAAAACGGTCTGCTTCCGCCAGCAGCCACCCGTTTTCTCCGATAAGATTCTGACCGCCAAAAACCAGATCCGTAGAAGATTCTCCCTCACCTGCCGTGGCATAAATATATCCGCACACCAGACGGGCAGACTGGCCTTTCACCAGATTTCTTCGATAAACAGCCTTTCCTGTCACTTCATCCCCTGCTGAAAGATTAACGATCACATTGGCTCCCGCAAGCGCATGACGGATACTGGGAGGCTCCGGTACCCACAGATCTTCGCAGATTTCCACTGCCACAGCCATTCCCATCATCTGAGGACAGGAGAATAAAAGCTGTGTTCCAAAAGGAATCTCTTCCTGCTCCCCCAAAGATACTTTTCGAATCCCTCCATCTGCCGGTGTGAAATGGCGTGCTTCATAATATTCCGCATAATTGGGAAGATTTGTTTTAGGAATCAGACCAAGGATTTTTCCCCGGTTCAGTACTGCCGCCGTATTATACAATTTCCCTTCCACTTCCAAAGGTAGTCCTACTACGATCAAACCGTCAATTTCCCGGGTTTCTTCTGCCAGCCATAATAATCTTTTTCTGGCGCTGTCTAAAAGTACGTTTTGCCAGAACAGATCCTGACAGGTATACCCGGTAATACACAATTCCGGAAATCCCATGATTTTTGCGCCGTGGGTGCTCATTTCCTTCACAATACGAAGGATTTCCTCTGTATTATGGATGCAGTCCGCCACCTGAATATGAGGCGTTCCCGCTGCCGCCTTGATAAATCCATGTTTCATGATTCTATCCTCTCTTCCTATCTCCTGGCCAGTTCCAGAAGTTCTTTCAATTCCTCAACATTGAACACATAATTGGTATTACAAAAATGACAATTCAATTCAATATCTTTTCCTTCATCAATCATAGACTGCAATTCTTTTTCGCCCAGACTGATCAATACTTTTCCCACTCGCACTTTATCACAGTTGCAGTAAAATCTTGTCTCTGTCTTCTCTGTGATTTCCAGTCCCAGATTTCCCAGCAATTTTTCCAGTATCATCTCCGGGGTGTATCCCTGATCCAGTAATTCAGTCACGGAAGAAACCTCTGCCAGATTCTTCTCCAACTGGCTGATCACCTCTTCGCTGGCAAAAGGCATAAGCTGAATAATAAATCCTCCCGCCTGGCGCACGGTGTTATCTTTCTCCATCAAAACGCCCAGTCCCACAGCAGAAGGAACCTGCTCGCTGCTGGCAAAGTAATATGTAAGATCGTCTGCTATCTCCCCTGTTTTCAATTCTGTCTGTCCTACATAGGGTTCTTTCAGTCCCAGATCTTTTATTACGCTGAGGACACCCAGATCCACAGCTTTTCCCACATCCAGTTTTCCTTTTTCATTTGCAGGTAACAGCACCTGAGGATTGTTTACATAACCTTTCACATTTCCTTTGGAATCTGCAGTCACAGTAATGCCGCCGATGGGACCGCTGCACTTGATCTGAAGAGTCAGTACATCCTTGTCCCCCTTCATCATAGCTCCCATCATGGCTCCTCCTGTGAGAAGTCTTCCCAATGCTGCCGAAGCCACCGGACTGGTATTATGAGCCTTTCTGGCACATTCAACAATATCTTTTGTTGTTGCTGCAAATGCACGAATCTGTGAATCTGCTGCGGTTGCTCTTACAATATAATCACTCATTTTTATCCTCCTGTAATTTCTTGCCCTTTTCTCTGGCAATCAAATGTACTCTTTCACTGTCTTCTCCTGGAATTTCATGGGTAAATGCATCATAAACTGCCACAAACTCCATTCCTGCCTCTTCCAGCAGCCGTATCACATCTTTGATCTCATACGCTTTCTGATAGTGAAACTCTTCGTATTTTCGGTATAATTCCTCTTTTTCCTGAATAAACAGTGTCAATGCATACTCATTGATCCGGGTTTCTTCATCGAAATAATTTTCCCAGATAAAACTTCCCTCGTCTCTGTTTTCCGCTATCGTACTGTCACCGATCACTGTTTCGTATTTGTATGGCGTATTCATATCAAATATAAATACTCCTCCCGGATCCAGATAGTTATTCACCAGACGAAAAACCGCAAGAAGCTCCTCTTCTTCCAAAATATAATTCATAGAATCACAACAGCTTACCACTGCCTGAACCGTTCCATACAATTCAAATTCCCGCATATCCTGCTGAAGATATAAAATATCCTGCCCTGTTTCTTCTTTTTTCTCCATGGCAATCTCCAGCATCTCTAAAGAGTTATCCACCCCTATCATATCGTAACCCTTCTCAGAAAGAAGCTGGGTCATACTTCCTGTTCCGCAACCCAGTTCCAATACAAGACCATCCTTTACTCCATATTCTCTCAAAAGTCCGGTCAAATATTCACACCAGGCGGGATAATCGATGTTATCCATGAAAAGGTCATAGACCTGGGCAAAACTTTTATAAGATTCCTCCATCCTGCTCTCCTCCCTCTTTGGCCTGGTATTTTCCATTTCTTACGATCACCAGTATTACTCCCGCAATACAGATAAAAATGGAGATAAACTGAGAAGTAGACAACGTTCCCACACTTCCCCGGATAAGATCGCCCCTGAAAAATTCCAGGATAAATCTGCCTACACTGTAACAGATCAAATACAGTCCTGCCACCTGACCATCTCCCTTTTTCCGTTTTGCAAACCAGATCAGCAGCAGAAAGTGGAGAAAATTCAATCCACTGGATATTAACTGAGTAGGAATCAGGCTAATCCCGTTAGGCGCATAGGCAGAATTTTGGAACACGATTCCAATAGGACAACTGGTCTCCTGTCCATAGCAGCATCCAGCCAGAAAACAGCCGATTCTTCCAAATCCCTGTGCCAGAGCCACCGACGGAATCAACAGATCAAAATATTTCAAAAATGGCAGTTTTCGGATTTTACAATAGAGCATGGCAGAAAAGATTCCTCCGATGATTCCTCCATACACTACAAATCCGTCTGTCAGATCCATCAAAAGACCGGGATTTGCCATAATTTCTTTTAACTGGGTTAAAATATACAAAAGTTTAGCCCCAAAAAATCCTCCCAACACTGCCCAGATTACAATACTGAAAATTCTATCTGCATCCAGATTGTATTTTTTTGCCCGATACTCTCCGGACAAATACGCTGCAATAATTCCAATCGCAATCATCAGACCATATCCATATACAGTAAATGGACCTATGGAAAACAATTCATTTTTCATATTCTGTAAACCACCTTTTAGTTGTCATATTTATGTCCAAAGACACATAAATTCATTATAACGAAAAACCGGGAATTTGTCACCTTAATCTTCCTGTCTCACCCGGAATCTTCCTTCTACAGAATCTGTACGGATCGTATTAATAAACGCCTGTGGATCTGCCTCTTTTACATTTTTTAAAACCATTTTCACCTCATCACTGGACACTACCGAATAAACCATATCCCGTTCCTCATTTTCATAAGTTCCCATTCCCTTAAAAACGGTGGCTCCGTGGTTCGTGCAGGCAGAAATTGTTTCGTATACCTCTTTTGCATGATTCGTAATGATCAGCAACGTATGCTGCCGGTGCTTCCTGTACATCATATGCACGATCTGCGTACTGGCAAACTGATAGATAATAGAATACAGCGCTCTGTTCCATCCAAAGAGGAAACCGGCGATGGAAATCATAACTCCATTCAAAATCAGAACATAATTCCAGGCGTCGATATTCTTTTTATTTGACAGAAAAATAGTAATAAAATCAAGACCTCCGCTGCTGGCTTTCGCCATCAGACAAAGACTGACAGCAAAGCCGTTAATCAGTCCCCCAAAAACAGCAATCAAAGGCCAGTCATATGTAATCGGTGTCACGGGAATCACATCTGTCAAAATACTGGACAACACAATCATATAACAGCTATACAGCGTAAATTTTTTGCCAATAAAACGGATTCCCACCAAAATAGGGATAGCGTTTAAAAGCAGATTGATCACCGAATAGGGTAACACAATTCCCAAAAATCCTATTCCAATCTGCTGAATCAACACCGTGATACCAGAAAGTCCTCCCGGAATCATATTACCTGCCTTCACAAAACTTTTCATATTGAATGCATAGATAAATGCCCCCAAAGTTACCAGAAATATCCGTTTCCCATCATCTTTTAATGTAAATTTCATACCCGGCCTCCCTGAATTTTCATAAAATTAGCTTTGTTTCTATTATAGCATTCCCTTTTTCCTTTGTACATAATGAAGCTTTCTCAAAAACTTTCTATACTTTTTTCTTTATTCATGCTATCATAACTAGTAAATGTATGAAAAGGATGAAATCATATGATGTTAGAAACAATCAAATCAATGAATGATACAATCAACAGTTTTGTCTGGGGGATTCCTGCCATGATCTGCATCATAGGTGTGGGACTGCTGCTCAGTTTTCGCACCCGCTTTCTGCAATTTAGAAAGTTCGGCTACACATTCAAAGTAACCATTGGACGAATTTTCCACAAAAAAGAAGCTTCTGACGGGGCAATCACCCCTTTCCAGGCAGTCTGCACTGCTCTTGCCGCAACTGTAGGAACAGGAAATATTGCCGGTGTAGCCGGCGCCATTGCCATTGGCGGACCAGGAGCCGTTTTCTGGATGTGGGTTTCTTCCCTTTTGGGAATGTGTACCAAATTTTCCGAGGTCACCCTGGCTGTCCATTTCCGTGAAAAAAACAAAGACGGCGACTGGGTAGGGGGACCTATGTACTATATCAAAAATGGTCTAAGCTCCAAATGGCATTGGCTGGCTGTTGTTTTCTCCATTCTCGGTATTTTCACTGTTTTCGGTACAGGAAACGCCACTCAGATCAATACCATCACCACAGCCATTGATTCCGCTTTGCTGAATTTTCATGTTGTCTCCAAAGATCAGCTTTCTACTGTAAATCTGATTCTGGGAATCCTGATCGCCCTTTTGATCGCTCTTGTTTTATTGGGAGGGATCAAACGAATCGGACGGGTAACAGAAAAACTTGTTCCGTTTATGGCGCTTTTATACCTTCTGCTTGCTCTCGGTGTTATTTTTCTGAATATCGAGCAGGTACCGGGAGTATTCAAATCCATCTTTGAAGGCGCTTTTTCTCCTTCTGCCGTCACAGGCGGCGTGGTGGGAAGTATGTTTCTCAGCATGAAAAAAGGTGTTTCCCGGGGTATTTTCTCCAACGAAGCCGGACTTGGTACCGCTTCTATTGCTCACGCAGCCGCTGATACAAAAGACCCCATCAAACAGGGATTTTTCGGAATTTTTGAAGTATTTGCCGACACCATTGTAATCTGTACCACCACAGCATTGGTGATCTTGTGCAGCGGTATTCCTATAAACTACGGCATTGATGCCGGAGCTGAACTGACCATACAAGGGTTTACCGCTACATACGGAAACTGGGCTTCTGTTTTTACCGCTGTTGCCCTTTGCTGTTTCGCTTTCTCCACCACCTTAGGATGGGGGCTATACGGCACTCGTTGTATTGAATTTCTCTTTGGTTCCAAGATCAATAAGCCTTTTATGGTAGTTTATGCCCTGGTAGCTGTTCTTGGCGCAACCATGGATCTGGGATTGTTATGGAGTATCGCAGACACCTTCAATGGTTTAATGGCTATTCCCAACTTGATTGCCCTCTTCCTGCTGTCTGGCACAGTAGCCAAACTGGTGAAAGAAAATCTGGACAAAAAAAATCGCTGAGACTTCTGTCTCAGCATTTTTTTGTTCAAACACCTTAACCGCAGAAAATACATGCCGCATTTTTTCCGCTGGCTGCAATCGTTCCGCTTTTAATTTCACCCGCCCCATTGATCATAGGACATTTTGGTGAAGAATGGTATGCGTTTCCATTTTCTACCCAGTATACGATTCCCTCCGCAATATCACTTTCCATATTTTTCATTTTTTTGGAAAGTTCTTCTTTCTCTGCGGTAATCGTCTCCACCTGAGCCTTCAAAGATTCCACTTCTGCTTTCGATTTTTCATGCTCTCCCAGTAATTCATTATAACTGTTCATCAGCTCATTAATCTTATTATTTAATTCTTCCACCGAGGCAAGCTGAGTTTCATATCCGGCAATACTCTGGTTCAATTCCTCATTCTTCTTTGTCAGTTCTGCTATAGAAGATTCCTTTTCTTCCAGCGACTGCTCTTTTTCTGTCACAGTTTTTTTCAGTTCTCCCACCTGTTTGGCATACTCCTGATTTTTCTTTGCCAGACTGTTTGTTTTTCCAAAAGCTACTGCCATCAGGATACCCAAAATTGCGATCACACACAGCAAAACTCCAACTATAGCATAAATAATCGTCTTTTTACTCATGTTACGTACTTCATTTTCCATTTATCTTCTCCCTTGTTTTCTATTCTTCTTCTCAAGAAGGGTGATTACTTCACAATGACTGGTAAACGGAAATAAATCTACTGGCCAGATTCCTTCTGCCTGATATCCATTCTTTGTAAAATACTCCAGATCACGAGCCAGTGTCTGTGGATTACAGGAGATATATACCACTTTATCCGGTCCCATCTGCACCACTGAACTCATAAAATCCTCACTGCTTCCTGATCGGGGAGGATCCATAAATACAACGTCAGCCCGTTCTCCCTGAGTTGCCATACCTACCAAAAATTCTCCGGCATCCTTCTGGTAGAATCTCACATTGCGAATATTATTGATTTTACTGTTCACCACTGCATCTCGCACGGCATCTTTATTTAATTCCACTCCAATCACTTCTTTTGCTTTGGAAGCAGCAATCAAACCAATCGTCCCAATTCCGCAATAGGCGTCTATCACCCTTTCTTTTCCTGTAAGACCTGCCAATTCTATAGCCTTCCCATACAGATATTCCGTCTGCTGAGGATTTACCTGGTAAAAGGAATTGGGAGAAATTCGAAAACGGCATCCGCATAATACATCTTCAATATATCCTTTGCCATAAAGGACAATATTTCTGTCTCCTAACACCATATTGGTATTCCGATCATTCACATTCAATACTACTGTGGTAATAGACGGATGTTCTTTTCTAAGAGCTTTTACAAAATTATTCTTTGAAGGAAAAACCGGGGAAGCTGCTACCAACACCACCAGCATTTCTCCTGTTTTTCGTCCTGTTCGAATCAGCACATGACGCAGGAGACCATACCCGCTGTCTTCATTATATATTTTAATTTTGAATGATTTTGCCAGTTTTCGAATCGTCTGAATCACTCTGTCGGCTTCCTGATCTTCAATCTGACACCCTTCCACCGGAACCACTTTGTGAGTTCCCTCTTCATAAATACCGGAAATCACATCCCCATTTCGCATATGTTTCAACACAGCATGTACTTTGTTCCGATAATGATAAGGATTCTCCATCCCGGCAATGGTATGCACTTTTCCATACGATTTTAAAAGTTTTTTTATATTTCTTTCTTTTTCCTGCAACTGCTTTTCATAAGGAATTCCCTGATATTTACATCCTCCGCATTTCTTTGCATAGGAACATTTTTCTAACATAGTATATCCATCCTTTTTATTGTTTTGCTGCCTGTGGCAACTGTTCATCCGTTTTTGCGTCTTAATTATATCATGCTTTCCCTTAAAACACGACATTTTTTCACAAATCTGTTTTACTTTTTATCTGACACCTCTTATAATGATGATAAGGTCAAAACATAGTAGTATAAAAAGTTTCATCAAAAAGGAGTTTCATATGAAAAAATCAATTGTTGTCCTCTTAGTTTCCACGTTACTGTCCTGTTCTTTGACAGCGTGCCAGAAAACAGGAGAGGAGTCTCTTTCTTCTCCTCAGGCAAATCTTGAAGATTCTCAGGCAAGTACCGACCAGCCTGAATCTTCCCCTGCCGAACAAATCCCCCAAGACACTCCTGCGCCAGAATCCACTCCCCAGGAAGATTCCCTTCAGGATGTGTCACCGACTCCGGAAGAAGTCCCAGCATCCGATGCAGAAACCGGACTTTCCATTACAGTCACCACACAAAGTTCCCTTCTTCTTCATCAGGAAGGTGTTTCCTTATATGTTTCTCCATGGGATGAATCTCTTCATTCCATGCCTGTGCGAATGGAAAATTCTTCTGACCAAAATTATATTCTTCAATTGACAGATACCTCTGTAAATAATTCTGTCATAGAATCTTCTTTCAGCGAGAATCTGAATGCCAACTCCTATCTGGAATCCAGCATAGAATTTTCAGAACAGGATCTGGCTGAAAACGGCATTGAAAAAGTATCACAGATTCAGACAAAAGTACTCTTTCTGGATAGTGAAACTTTTGAAACGAAATATACATCAGATCTTCTCACCATTACTTTTGAGAATCCTATTGTCTCTGAACCCGCCCCGGAAAACGGTCCTGTCGTTTATCAACAGGACGGAATAACCATGACTTCTTTAGGTCTCACGGATGATCCAACCTGGGGAAAAGCCTGGAAAGTTGCCATTACCAATGACAGCGCCAACGATATCGTATTATCTGCAACCAACGCAATTATCAATGACAGTACCTTAGATATCCTGTTTTCTGTAAAGATACCTGCCGGAAAAAAAGCGGTGGGAACACTGACCATTTTCCAAAATGATTTGGAAAAATATCAGATTGAAACAATCAATTCTTTGGAGGTTTGTCTGGATTTTCAAGATCCCATCACTTATGAGATTTTGAAAACAACAGAACCGATTCTGATTTCCTTTGATGCTTAGAAAAAAGAATCTGCCATAGCATATTTGCTATGGCAGATTCTTTTTTATTCTCCCAATCCATCCTCTACAAGTTTCACAAGATGTTCCAAAGCCTGTTCTTCATCTTCCCCCTCGCACATCAGAACAATCTCATCATTGTACTTTACACAGGCCCCCAGAATACTCAAAACACTTTTTGCATTGGAAATTCCTCCTGCAAACTCGAAAGTAACTGCTGACTGAAACAACATCGCTTCCTTGCATAAAAACCCCGCCGGTCTCAAATGTAACCCTGTAGGGTTTTTAATTCTTAATTTTTGCTTTACCATACGATACCCCTTTAACCATTTGTATTTTCCGTCTTTGCAAGCTGAACAGTCACCAACGTATTCTCCACCTGCTCATAACCTGCCGGAAGTTCAACAGATACCGGAACGGAATATTCTCCTGCCACTTTGTCTGTCAGATCAACAGAAGCCTTTATGTCCTTTACATTCAATTCTTCCAGTTCTGCCTCTGTTCCTTTCACTCTGACAATCACACTTCCCTGATTGAACATTACCTTTAGGTTATCACCTAAACCACTGATAATAATATCTCCCGTATCTATTTCAAATTCTTTACTTCCATAGGGTAAGATACTTACTCGAACCAATAGAGACTGGGTCATATTTTCAGGAATTTTATATCCGTCCTCTTCTTTCAGAAGGGAATTTAGCTTAATATTAGCCTCCAGATCCTGACTGCTTCCTTCCACATTGATCAGACTTGCAGGTATTTCAATCGTATTTCCGTTATCCGCCAATCGCACCAGCGCTTCTTCACTTCCTGCGACGGCTATGGTTTCCGGTGTGGTAGTAATCTTATCCACTTCATATCCCTGTGCCGGTGTTCCACTGTAACTTGCCTTAACTTTGATGTTGTCCATCACTCGCCACAGATCCACATCCACATCCATGGTTCCGTCATCTTTTAAACCAATCAGATTCAGATATTCTTTTGCTTCTTCTGTAACCACAGTCTCTCCATTCTGATCCAGAAGACTGATCTTGGCAGATCGCTTACTGTCATTACTCAAACCGGTCACATTGATCGTAGCCACCACGCTCTTAATTTTATTGATCGTGCTTTCCGGTCCACGGATACTGATTTTCTCCATTGCCGGTTCACATTCTCCAATCACATATCCATTGGCAGGAACTCCTGTGGTATTTACCGTTACCACAAATTCCTTTGTCTCCACATCTTCTATAGATACAGGGATTGTTTTAGGGTAGATATCCACATTTTTCATGGTTATTCCCCTGGTCGGCTTGATCTGTACAGGTACATAGACCACATCCGCATCCTCATTCATCTCCACAATCTGATGCATATCTGCCACAGCCACTATATCGCTCTCTCTGTTGCTCACCAGAGAAGTCTTTCCATTCACATAAACAGTTACTTCCCGATCATCATCATCTATCTGATACGTTTTGTTGGAATCTGTAATGTAGTCATCATTGGTGACTTCCACCTTCACAGTATAATCCGCACGAATCACCGGATCACTGGCGCTGGAAGCAAACAGCCAGATTAAAATAGCTGCCAGGACAGAAACAATTTTCAGGGAAAGATTGTTAGTTAGTTTTTTCTTCATGTCTGCCCCGTCCTTTCCAGATTTTAAATTTACCGTTTTCTTCTTTGGAACCTGATTTTGCTTTCAGTTTATTCAGCTCTTCCCGTAAAACTCCCGGCGTTACTCCGGTATAGATTTTACCTCCCATCGTATACGATACTTTTCCCGTTTCCTCGGAAACAATAATCGTCAGTGCATCGCTGACCTCGCTGATTCCCACACCTGCACGATGTCTGGTTCCCAGACTTTTATTCAGATCCAAATTATCAGATAAGGGAAGATAACAGGTCGCTGCTACAATCCTGTCATTTCTCACGATTACCGCACCGTCGTGAAGGGGGGTATTATGTTCAAAAATATTAATCAGAAGCTGACTGCTGATCGCTGAGTCAATGGCAATTCCCGTTTTCTCATATTCTTTCAGAACAATATTCTGTTCCACAACAATCAATGCTCCCGTTTTCACTTCTCCCATCGCATAAACAGCATGAATCAGTTCCCCAATCGTTCTGTCACTGATTCTGTCATCCACTGTTTTTCCTGTATCAAAGGGAATAAGTGTGGAAAGCATCTTCTTTTCTCCCAACTGTTCCAATACCCTACGCAGCTCCGGCTGAAAAATAACAATAACTCCCGTAATTGCCACAACACTCAGTTGTTTACAAATCCACAAAATCGTATCCATGTGGAAAACGGATGCCAGTATCAGAAAAAGAATGACCAACAAAACTCCCTTTAACAGCATATATGCTCTTGTACTCTTCACCCAAACCATCAGATAATATACGAAAATAGCAATTAACAAAATCTGTACAATATCGATGATTCCAAAAGAAACTGGCAAAGAAATCTGAGAAAGCTTCAATTTGACACTCAGATATTCAAAAAAATTCATTGATTTCACACTTTCACTCCCTTCCTTTTTATCTTCTCACTATTACAAATCCTTCAAGGATTCTTCCAGCTTGGATTCATAATCCACATGAACCGGAGGAATCTCTCCTGTTTTTTCACCCGGTACTTCTCCGGCCTGTTCTTCTCGCAGCAACTGCTTTTGAATACCGGTAAATGCAATCGTTTCCTGAGGAACCGGACCTGCTTCCTGTTTCTGATACGAAGCGGGAACTTCTGTTACGTTGCCCTCCAAAAAACCGGAATCCTCTGTTTCTTTTATTGTTTTAATTGTTACATCTTTTCTGGCAATACTCATCTTAGGTACCGCCTTCACATAATAATAATACTCGTCATCTTCAAACTGAAGATTCTCCGTCCTGCTGTAATCCACATGAAACAGGAAAAACTCTAATATTTCTGCGATGATCACTGCTCCTGCCACTCCTGCAATCAAAGGAATCACCGGACTTTTCACATCCATAAAAATCCCGCCGGTTACAATAATCACAATATAAGCGATTGCCCCTGCAAAAATAGCAATCTGCCATGCATAATCCACTGACATCCGACGAATCACATTCACCAGCAGCAATACTATCACAAAAGCAATGATATTTATCATCATCTCCTGATTTTTGAGCATCCCATCCAAAAGCACTTTCAAATTCTGTATACTTTCCTTTGCATCTGCTCCCTTCAACATAGATGAATTCTGCTGAACCAGTTGGATAAAGTAATAGACCACCACACCACAGCCTGAAGAAATGGCAGAAGCAGGACTCTTTGTCAATCCATATCCGATAGGGACCACACAGGGAATCCCCAACTTAAACGCTACTGGTGTAAGCAGCAAAATCACCGCATCCCGGGGGGTAAAGCGAATGTACAGAATCATCAATACAAGAATCAGCGCTACCGCAAAACCAGCCACTTCGATCCCCACACCGAAACACTGTCCAATCAGTAAAAAAATTCCAAAAAACACCATTAAATTCAAGGGCATAATCGAACAGATCAACGAAAGAATCAACAAAAGAAAAATACTATCCAATTCTTTCACAAATCCCATACTGGCATTGATTCCTTTAAATAAGACAAATGCCAGAAGAAACTTCAAAACCGGAAGAAGGAACGTACTGTATCTTCCATATGCCTGTTTTATTTTTTCCCGTAATTCCAAGAGCAAGGTCATAAATGATTCCTCCTGCTTTCCTGTTTTTGATTTTTTAATAAATCTTCTTTTTCATAATACTCTTCCAGTTCTTTCAGCTTTTGCTGATATTCTTTTACAGCTCTTTGTGATCTGGAATATCTTAGAGAATGTATCGTATAGGTTACCACAGAATAAACCGTCAGTGTGATAATATATCCTCCTATCACAGCCACTCCCATCAATAAAATATTCATCCGGTGAATATTATCTAACAGTTCATCCAGAAAATAAGAACAAATCAGTCCGAGAACCACCAGATATCCGATACTGGCCAGGAAAAAATTCTTAAAAAGAGCCAAACCCAGATAATCGCTCCGATAATATCTGGAAATCCTCAAATCTTCTTTTCCATGCTTTTTCTCATATTTTGCAAGTTCTGTCATCAAACGGATTTTCTTTTCATCTAACATTCTATCACCTGCTTTACATCTCTATACTCATACATATTATATTGTACCATAACTTTTTTACTATTGAAAGAGATTTTTCCCCTCTCTTCACATCCCTTTTCCGATACATAAAGTCAAAAAAAAGACCTCTTTTACACCCTGCTGTTTTAATTTGGCTGCAATAATATTTATGGTGCTTCCTGTGGTATAAATATCATCCACCAACAGTACTTTCTTATATTTTCCCACTTTTTTATCTACATAAAAAGCCTGTTCCAGATTCTTTTTTCTGTCTTTTCTGCTTAATTCTTTTTGTGCTTTTGTGAATTTTTTTCGCAGTACCAGATCGGTTCGAAGGGGTATGGAAAACCCACTGCTTATTTCGTCTGCCAGAAGTTCTGCCTGATTATATCCTCTGACATTACGCTTTCTTTTATGAACAGGAACGGGAATAATTACTTCCGGCTGAACCTGACAGATCAGATCTTTCCCATATCTGACCATCAACTTCCCCAGAAATTCCCCATATTCTTTTCTTCCATGAAACTTTACTTTCATAAGAGAATCCTTTAAAACTCCCTCATATAAAAATAATCCTAATCCGCGGTCATAACTTTGCGAATGTGTGCTGCAGTCACAGCAATATTCTGCCTCCCTGCTTTCCAAAGGTTTCCCACACTTTTTGCATTTTGGTTCCCCTACTGGGGAGGGAATACATTTTCGACAGGATCGGCAAAGATACATTTCCTTCCTTCCCAAAATCCCGTCGCAAAATGCACACCTTCTTGGATATATCCAATCCAGCAATACTTCAGCCAGCTTTCTCACTTTTCCTTCTCTGTCTTGCCCTGTCAACTTTCGATCAGACCTCCCTTGGCTGTGCCACTTCCCGGATTCTCAATTTCAGACTGGTGTAACGGCTCTTCTCCTGTTTGTTATGTATCATCTCATGAAAAGTCACTTCGCTTCCCACTACCGTAACACATCTTTTCGCTCTGGTCACCGCCGTATAGAGAAGATTTCTGCTCATCAACATCTTAGGTCCTCCCAGAAGAGGAAGAACCACTGCAGGATATTCGCTTCCCTGAGATTTATGGATAGTAACTGCATAAGCCAGTTCCAGTTCTTCCAGTTGTTTGAATGTATACTCTACATATCTGCATTCTTCAAACACAACTGTCACTGTCTCTGCATAAGAGTTAATCTCCTGAATCATTCCCATATCACCGTTAAATACGCCCACACCCTTTTCCACAGGTATGCCGTACTTTCCACGTATCTCCCACTCCAACTGATAATTGTTCCGAATCTGCATCACCTTATCTCCCTCGCGGAACAAACCGGAACCATACTCTTTTTCTCTTTTCTTCTTATCTGGCGGATTCAGATACTTCTGTAATACTTCATTCAGTCGTTCCACCCCCAGCAATCCTTTCCGCATGGGAGTAAGCACCTGAATATCCAATGGCTTCGCATCCACATAGGGAGGAAGCTTCTTCTGTACCAGATAGACAATAGACGCCACGATCACATCTGCATCATACCGTTTCAAAAAGAAAAAATCTTTACTTTTATTGTCAATCTGTACATCCTGCCCTGCATTAATTTTATGGGCGTTTACCACAATATCACTTTCCGTTGCCTGGCGGAAAATTTTATTTAACTGCACCACGCAAAAGCACTGAGAATCAATAATATCTTTTAAAACTCTTCCCGGTCCCACACTGGGCAACTGATTCACATCTCCCACCAGAACCAGCCGGGTTCCCACCTGAATTGCCATAAGCAGAGCATGCATGAGCGATATATCTACCATGGACATCTCATCAATAATGATCACATCCGCTTCCAGAGGATTTTCTTCGTTCCTCTCAAAGTGAGCCGCTGCAGAGGTTTCTTCCATCTTTCCCGATAATTCCAAAAGCCGGTGAATCGTGGATGCTTCATATCCTGTAGTTTCCGTCATTCTCTTGGCAGCTCTTCCTGTAGGCGCCGCCAGATAAATATCCATCCCTTCCAGTTCAAAATACTGAATCAACGCATTAATTGTTGTAGTCTTTCCTGTACCGGGACCTCCTGTGATCACCAAAACACCATTCTTTACTGCCTCTACCACTGCATTTTTTTGCTCAATCTCCAGCTCTAATTCATTCTTTTTTTCAATAAATTCCAACCGTTTTCGTATTTTATACTCATCTTCATCATTCTGAATATTCAATTCTTCCAGACGGCGCGCCGTATCCAGTTCCAGATAATAATACTGACTGGCATAAATGATTCTTTGGCTTTCTCCCTCCTGCTGTACTTCTTTCACAACCACTTTTCGATCCATGGCCAAATCCATAATATGTTTTTCCATCATGGAAGCTTCCACACCCAATAACTCGGAAGCTCTGGCCAGAAGTATCTCCTGGGGGAGATATACATGTCCCTCCCCCGCTGCCAGAGAGAGTACATAAAACAGACCGCTTTTGATCCGATAATCGGAATCCGTATGAATTCCAATTCTTCCTGCAATCTCATCGGCGATCTTAAACCCTATTCCCTGAATATCATCTGCCAGTTGATAAGGATTCTCTCGTAGCACACTATATACCCGAGAGCCATACTTTCCATAAATTTTTACTCCCAGAGCCACAGAAATCCCATACTGTTGGAGAAACATCATAGCGCTTCGCATCTCAGACTTTTCCGCCACCTGTTCTGCAATCTCTCTTGCTTTTTTCTCACTGATTCCTTTGACCTCCGCCAGTCTCTCCGGTTCTTCATCCAGAATCCGCATGGTATCTTCTCCAAACTTCCTTACAATTCTGGCAGCTAAAGCAGCTCCAATGCCTTTTACCGCACCGGAGCCTAAATATCTTTCTATGGCAATGGTATCTTCCGGAATCTTCGTTTCATAGGATTCTACTTTAAACTGCTGTCCGTAAGTGGCATGTTCCACATAAGTCCCCTGAAGCTCCAGAAGTTCTCCCTCGCCAATATATTCAAATATACCTACACAGGTAATCTCTGTTCCGTCTGACATCAGATTCATCACTGTGTAGCCGTTATCTTCATTTCGAAAAATGATATGTTCCACATATCCCTCGAGTGTATCCTGCATATCGATCTTATTTTCCTAACTTTGCCATCATTTCCACATACATTCCCGTTCCCTCCGCTACTGCACAGGCAGGATTTTCTGCGGTCATGGTATTAATACCTGTATGTTCCGTAATAACCTCTTCCAAACCATCTAAAAGAGAACCGCCACCGGTAAGTACAATCCCTCTTTCCACAATATCTGCTGCCAGTTCCGGCGGAGTCTTTTCCAGAACACCATGAACAGCTTCCACAATCGTCGTTGTACTCTCCTGCAAAGCCTCTCTTACCTCTTCTGAAGTCAGGGTTACCGTTTTAGGAAGACCTGTGATCACATTTCTTCCTTTTACCTCCATAGTCTCAATCTGCGGACGCTTGCAGGCCGTTCCGATTTTAATTTTCACAGCCTCTGCGGTCTGTTCTCCAATAAACAGATTATGAGCCTTTCTCACATGGCGGATAATCGCTTCATCAAAATCATTCCCCGCCACCTTGATGGATGCGGATACCACAATACCTCCCAGAGAGATCACTGCAATATCTGTAGTTCCCCCTCCGATATCCACAATCAGGTTTCCAAAAGGTTTGGTAATATCAATTCCTGCTCCGATAGCAGCAGCTATCGGCTCTTCTATGATATTTACCTCCCTGGCTCCCGCCTGGTAAGTAGCTTCCTCTACCGCTTTTTTTTCCACTTCTGTCACTCCGCTGGGGACACAGATACTGATTCTTGGTTTTCGGAAAGCTTTTCTTCCCATTGCTTTCTGTATAAAATGTTTCAGCATTTTCTCTGTAATCATATAATCAGAAATCACACCCTGTCGCAGTGGTCGGATCGCCATAATATTTCCCGGTGTTCTTCCAATCATCTGCCGTGCTTCTTCTCCGATAGCTTTTACCTTATCTGCATCTTTATCATAAGCCACCACGGACGGCTCCTTGAGCACAATCCCTTTTCCCTTTGTATAAACCAGAATACTGGATGTTCCCAAATCAATTCCGATATCTGCTGATGCCATATTTATCCCCTTTCAAACTTCGATGGCGGTTCTGTTACCTTCCGTTTTCCATCTCATTATAAACAATTCCCCTGAAAATGGAAAGCGTTTTTTAGAGGTATTTTTCGACATACCGCCCTGTATAAGAAGCAGGATTCGCCGCAACCTCCTCCGGGGTTCCTTTTGCGATTACTGTACCGCCCCGGTCTCCGCCCTCCGGTCCAATATCAATAATATAATCTGCCGTTTTAATCACATCCAGATTATGCTCGATCACTACCACCGTATTGCCTCCGTCTGCCAGACGACGCAAAATTTCTATTAATTTGTGCACATCTGCAAAATGCAGTCCGGTGGTAGGTTCATCAAGAATATAAATCGTCTTCCCGGTACTTCTTCGGGAAAGCTCTGTAGCCAGTTTTACTCTCTGCGCCTCTCCCCCTGACAACGTGGTAGAAGGCTGACCAAGACGGATATAGGAAAGTCCCACATCATACAAGGTCTCAATTTTTCTTCTGATGGAGGGAACATTTTCAAAAAACTTCATAGCCTCCTCCACTGTCATATCCAACACATCATAAATGCTTTTTCCCTTATATTTTACCTCCAGTGTCTCACGATTATACCGTTTTCCATGACACACTTCACAGGGTACATACACATCAGGAAGAAAATGCATCTCGATTTTTATAATTCCATCTCCGCTGCAGGCTTCACATCTTCCGCCCTTCACATTAAAACTGAAACGTCCTTTTTTATACCCTCTGGCTTTGGCGTCCGCTGTGGCAGCAAAAAGATCTCGTATCTGGTCAAATACTCCCGTATAAGTAGCCGGATTGGATCGGGGAGTTCTTCCTATCGGAGACTGGTCTATATTGATTACTTTATCCAGTTGTTCCATTCCCTCAATCTTTCTGCACTCTCCCGGAATCATCCTTGCCCGGTTCAGTTTCTTTGCCAGATTCTTGTACAAGATTTCATTGACCAGAGAACTTTTACCGGAACCGGACACTCCGGTTACGCAGGTAAGCACTCCCAATGGAAACTTCACATCAATATTTTTCAGATTATTCTGCTTTGCTCCCCGCACAGTAAGCCAGCCTGTCGGTTTCTTTCTCTCTTCGGGAACAGGAATCTTAATCTTACCGCTAAGATAAGCACCGGTTATGGATTTTTCATTTCTCATCAGATCTTCTGCGGTACCAATTCCCACCAGTTCTCCACCATGTTCGCCTGCACCGGGACCAATATCCACAATACAGTCTGCTGCCCGCATAGTATCTTCATCATGTTCCACCACGATCAAGGTATTTCCCAGATCTCTCAGATGACACAATGTTTTCAGCAATTTATCATTATCTCTCTGATGGAGACCGATACTGGGTTCATCCAAAATATATGCCACACCCACCAGACCGGAACCGATCTGCGTAGCCAAACGAATCCTCTGAGCTTCTCCACCGGAAAGCGTCCCTGTCGCTCTGGACAGGGTAAGATATTCTAATCCCACATCCATAAGAAATCCTACCCTGGCTTTAATTTCTTTCAAAACCTGACTGCCGATCATTTCCTGAGTCTGTGTCAGCTTCAGATTATTCAAGAACTCCGTAAGCAACGCTATGGACATGGAAGTAATCTCATAAATATTCTTTTCTCCCACAGTTACCGCCAAGGATTCCGGTTTCAATCTCTGCCCTTTACACACATGGCAGGGTGTAATCTGCATAAAACTCTCATACTCCTGCTTCATGGTATCTGATCCCGTCTCCCGATACCGTCTCTCCACGTTCCGGATCAATCCCTCAAATGCCACATCATAGACTCCTTCTCCCCTCTGACCTTTGTAATATACCTTCACCGAATGACCATTGGTTCCATGAAGAAGAATATCATGAATCTCCCGGGGATAATCCTGAAACGGAGTATCCAGATCAAAATGATACTCCTGACACAACGCATCCAGAATCGCTCTGGTAAAACTTCCTTTATCCGTACAAGACTGCCATCCCATCACAGCAATAGCTCCCTGATTAATGGACAGACTGGTATCCGGAATCATCAGTCTTTCATCAAACTCCATCTTATATCCCAGTCCCAGACAATGAGGGCAGGCTCCAAAGGGATTATTAAAAGAAAAACTTCTCGGTTCAATCTCATCTACGCTGATTCCGCAATCCGGACAGGAAAAACTCTGGCTGAAATTCATATAGTTTCCATCCATGGTATCCACCACCAGCAATCCGTCCGCCAGATTCAGCACATTCTCTATAGAATCCGTCAGTCTCTTCTCAATCCCCGGTTTCACAGCCAAACGATCTACTACAATAGAAATAGTATGCTTGATATTTTTATCTAGCTTGATCTCTTCTGACAATTCATAAAGACTTCCATCAACAGTCACTCTCACATAACCGCTTCGTTTCGCCTGCTCCAGCACCTTCTCATGGCGTCCCTTTCTTCCTCTTACCACGGGTGCCAGAAGCTGAATCTTTGTTCTCTCCGGAAGTTCCATAATCTGATCTACCATCTGATCCACCGTCTGTTTGGCAATAGGTTTTCCACACTTCGGACAGTGGGGAATCCCGATTCTGGCATATAACAATCGAAAATAGTCATAGATCTCTGTCACCGTACCCACAGTAGATCTGGGATTCCTGTTTGTAGACTTCTGATCGATGGAAATAGCCGGGGAAAGACCTTCTATGCTCTCCACATTCGGCTTCTCCATCTGCCCTAAAAACTGTCTGGCATAAGAAGAAAGACTTTCCATATACCTTCTTTGCCCTTCTGCATAAATCGTATCAAACGCCAGGGAACTTTTTCCCGAACCGGAAAGCCCTGTAAGCACTACAAACTTATCCCTGGGAATATCCACATTCAGATTTTTCAGATTATTCTCATTCGCTCCTCGTATCTTAATATATTTTTTCTCAGAATTGCCTGCTGCCATGCTCCTCATTCTCCTTGATCTCTTAAAACAGGAGTATCTGTTCTCACAGTTACACTCCCTATCATTTATCTTCGTATAGTCAGCATATACCAAACATACGTTCCTGTCAAGCTTTCTCCCTTAATCCAGCAAAAAATCTGCCAGAACAGGATTGCTCACACTGATTCCCCGGCGTGTCAGATACAAACGGTCTCCTTTTTGTTCCAGAAGACCTAGTTGAATATATTTTTTTATCACATCACCGTAAATATTCTTTAAATCCATTCCAAATTTTTCCTGAAATTCCTTTTCTGACACACCTTCCAACATCCTCAACCCTAAAAACATAAATTCTTCCATTTGATTTTCCCGGGTTAATTTTTCTATATCTTCCCTGATTTCCCCGACTTTATCACTCTTTGCAAGATATCCTTCCATTTTTCCGGTATTATGAAATCGTTTCTCCTGAATCAAAGAAGCGCTTCCCAAACCAAGTCCCAGATATTCCTTTCGCTGCCAATATCCTATATTATGGAGACATTCCTTTCCCGGTTTTCCATAGTTGGATATTTCATATTGATGATACCCATAACTTTCCAGAATTTCATGGGTTTTCTCATACATTTTTCTTTCCTCTTCCTCATCCGGAAGATTCAGTTTTTTTAATGCAAAGGGAGTTCCTTCTTCTATGATCAAACTGTACGCCGACACATGCTCTGGCTGCAATTTTGCCACTTTTTCCAGACTTTCCTCCCAGGAACTTAAACTCTGTCCGGGAAGTCCCGACATCAAATCCACATTAATATTGGAAAATCCCGCTGCCCTGGCCAGTGAAAAACTTTCCAGAAACTCTTCCCATGTATGAATCCTTCCCAACATTTTCAGCTCCTCATCATCCCCTGACTGGCATCCGAAACTAATTCTGTTAATACCCGCCCTCCGATATGACTGCAACTTACTCTCATCTACCGTTCCCGGATTGGCTTCTATAGAAATCTCCCCATCCGTTCTCACAGAAAAATGCTGTTTCACCTTTTCCATCAATTCTTCTATCCATTCTCCCGGCAACACAGAGGGAGTTCCTCCCCCGATAAAAATAGTAGAAACTTCATAATCTTCAAACTTTTCTGTTCCGTCAATTTCTCTGAACAAAGCTTCCATATATTCTCTTTGTGCCTGTTTCCCTGCCGACCCTGACAGAAAGTCACAATATTCACATTTTTTCACACAAAACGGAATATGAATATACAATTCCAACTCTTTTTTCATAGTATCGTCCCCTTTTGCATCAGGAAAATAAAAACCTCCCACAAAATATCATGTACTTGGAAGCACTGTATTTTATGGGAGATTCTTATCACTTAATCCTCATCCAGCTTTAATACACTCATAAATGCTTTCTGTGGAATCTCTACATTTCCCACCTGACGCATTCTCTTCTTTCCTTCCTTCTGTTTCTCCAGAAGTTTCTTCTTACGGGAAATATCACCGCCATAACATTTTGCCAGAACGTCTTTTCTCATAGCCCGTACCGTCTCTCTGGCAATAATCTTACCTCCCACTGCTGCCTGAATAGGAATCTCAAAAAGCTGTCTGGGAATCTCTTCTTTCAGCTTCTCGCACATTTTCCTTCCTCTTTCGTAGGCAGAACCTTCAAAGACAATAAAGGAAAGTGCATCCACTTCTTCCTTATTTACCAGAATATCCAGTTTCACCAGATCGCTTCTCTCGTATCCCAGCATCTCATAATCAAAGGAAGCGTACCCTTTTGATCTGGATTTTAAAGCGTCAAAGAAATCGTAGATAATTTCATTCAAAGGCATATGGTAAGTAAGCAAAGCTCTGGTTGTCTCCATATACTCCATCCCCTGATACTGACCTCTTCTCTCCTGGCACAGATCCATGATCGGACCGATAAATTCCGTAGTAACCATAATCTCCGCCTTAACCATAGGCTCTTCCATATATTCAATCGTGGAAGGATCCGGAAGATTGGAAGGATTGGTCAAATCCATCACCTCTCCATTGGTTTTATGCACCTTATAGATAACACTGGGGGCAGTAGTCACCAGATCCAGATTATACTCTCTTTCCAGACGTTCCTGAATAATCTCCAAATGGAGCAGTCCCAGGAATCCACAGCGAAAACCAAATCCCAAGGCCACAGAAGTCTCCGGTTCATAAAATAAAGAAGCATCATTTAACTGAAGTTTCTCCAATGCATCCCGCAAATCCCCATACTTTGCTCCATCCGCCGGATATACGCCACAGTATACCATAGGATTTACTTTCTTATATCCCGGAAGAGGTTCTTCGCATGGACGCTTCTGATCCGTTACCGTATCGCCTACCCGGGTATCTTTTACATTTTTGATACTGGCTGTGAAATATCCTACCAGTCCTGCACACAGCTCTTCACAGGGAATAAACTGACCTGCGCCAAAATATCCCACTTCCACCACATCTGCCGTGGCTCCGGTAGCCATCATCCGCACCGTCATTCCTTTTTTCAGGGTTCCTTCTTTGATACGGCAAAATACAATAACGCCTTTATAAGAATCATACACAGAATCAAAGATCAGAGCCTGCAACGGCGCCTGGGGATCGCCTGTGGGAGAAGGTATCTTCTCAACGATCTGCTCCAACACATCTTCGATATTCAATCCCATTTTGGCAGAAATCTGAGGCGCATCCTGCGCTTCAATGCCGATTACATCTTCAATCTCATTGATTACCCGTTCCGGATCTGCACTGGGCAGATCAATCTTATTGATCACCGGCATCACATCCAGATCATGATCCAATGCCAGATATACATTTGCCAGTGTCTGAGCTTCAATTCCCTGTGCAGCATCCACTACCAGAACAGCTCCGTCGCAGGCTGCCAGACTTCTTGATACCTCATAATTAAAATCCACATGTCCCGGAGTATCGATTACATTAAAAATATACTCTTCTCCGTCTTTTGCTTTATATATAATACGCACGGTCTGCGCTTTGATAGTAATACCTCTCTCTCGCTCCAGATCCATGTTGTCCAAAACCTGGGACTGCATCTCTCTCTCTGTCAGTAACCCGGTTTTTTCAATAATCCGGTCTGCCAGAGTGGATTTTCCATGGTCGATATGTGCGATAATACAGAAATTTCGAACTTTACTCTGATCGATCACTGCCACTTTTGTACCTCCTTCAATCTAATTCTCCTCATTATAGCACGTTTCTCTCCTGTTTGTCATTCCCCTTTTAACACCTTATCTAAAATCACACTAAAAGGTTCCATCGCATTCATGGCTTCTTCCACCGTATTGGTCTGAGCTCCCACCTCCAGCAAAATAGAACGGGGACGAACATGGAGATTATACCTGTATCCTTTCAGATAAATACACCGGGTAAAATGTGGGTAATACCTTGCCGCCTGATAGGATAACTGAAAAGAAAATGCCAGATTATCAGAAATATACGGATTAGGGAGAGAATCCAGGTTGCCGTTATTTACCGTTCTGCTCAATCCGTTAAAAAACATAATCTGCGCTGTCGGTTTTCCATTGATTTCCGTCACCAGATGTTTGTCTTCCGGCACCCCATCCCGATGCAGATCGATCACCACCTCAATGGATGGATTTTCTGCCAATACCTGTTCCACCACCGGAAGAGCGTAATTATATGCCTTACTCCTATCTAACTGACCATCCACAATATCAAATGTGTCCTTAATATGAATCACCTGATAACCAAATATATCACGCAAAATAGACTCCAGATAATTTCCCACTCCGATTACACTTGTATTTTCATCCCCTTCTACAGAATCCACATATCCCTCCTGGGAATGGGTATGATATATAAGAATCTGAGGATTTTCACTGCCTCCGGTGAGTTTCAGATCGTCTCCCAATAAAGAAGCTGCATCCATCTGGCTGCTGTCAATGGTAGTATTTGGATCTACCACAAAGAAATTATTAAGAAGATAATTGAAATCACTGAGCTGTTCCATGGATAAATCTTTTACCGGAGATACTTCAACCGCCGATGTCCATGCCGGCATCTGAGACGGAACTTCTTCCTGCGTCTCTTCTTTCACCTGTTCCTTTGTCTCTTCGTTTATTTCTTCCTTCACCGATTCCGTATTCTCCTTTTCTTTTCCTTCCTCCTCTTGTGTTTCCTTATTTTCCCGGGCATTTTCATTTTCCTCTGTAACCGCTTTCCCCTGATTTTCTGCCAGCAACCGTTCCGTGATCGTCTGTCCGTTTGCTGTTATGATCTCCTGACAGGTACTTTCATCTTCCACTACCGTTTTTACCGGCTCATTCTCTTTGAGATATGTATACAGCGGAATTTCCTTCTGAAGCCGTTCCCACATCCGTTCCGCCACACTGGTATTTTCCCCTTCTTCATAAAGACTTCCCGGGAGATAACAGGAGAGATATTCCTCTCCCACTTCCCCATACGCCCATCTCAATATCTCCTTACACGTTTCCGGGGGATCTTCCCGAAGTTTCATATATCCTCTTGCCCCCAGATACCCTCCAAGAAGGACTGCCGCGCACCACAAAATCGCCTGTATTACTTTTTCTGATCTTGTCATTCCATCCCTCCCAGTCTGGATCTCCCGCTTCTGGTACAACCCTACTAAAAAAGATATGAGAAAAAAAGCCTAAATATACCCTTTCCTTTTTACACCCGATTCATAGCTATATTAATTCCCTCTGAAATAGTATAACTGAGCATTTTCACTGTTTCATCCACATCTTTGGGCGTAACAAACATACTGTGCAATCCGGGAGTAATCACTTCTCCCATAAATTCTTCCATCTCCGCTTCCTCCAGACTGTCCAGTAAATGAGCAATAGCATCATGAACAATGGTGGCCGCATCTACCACTGTGGGTACTCCAATTCCAATCACAGGAATTCCCAGAGATTCTTTATTTAATCCATTTCTATAATTCATTACCCCCGATCCGGGAGAAATCCCTGTATCTGTAATCTGAATTGTGCAATTGAGTCTCTTCATACTCCTGGCCGCCAAAGCATCAATGGCAATCAGCGCATCCGGATGTGTTTCCCTTATCACACCCCGGATGATTTCCATCGTTTCCATTCCCGTCTGAGCCATTACTCCCGGAACAAGACTGCTCACCATGTGAACCTTTTCTTCTCCCATTCCTGCTTTCCCATATTCTTTTACTATATGGCGGGTTATTTTCAGATTCCGGATCACCAAAGGTCCCAGAGCATCCGGTGTTATTTCCCGATTTCCCAGTCCTACGATCAATACAGATTTTTCTTCTTCCAGATGAAGCAGCTCTCTCAGATGATGCGCCAGAACCTGAGAGATTTCCCGATGATAATCTTCATCCGGTACAATCATATCCGGAGCTTCCATAGTGATATATGTTCCCTTTGGCTTTTCCATCACTCTCGCCCCGTGATCGGTTTCAATTCTCACCAGGGTAGTATGAAGGTCCAGCCTCTCCTCATATTCCTCATGAATCGAAACCCCCTTAATCTCCACATTATCCTTCTCGAATTTCTCTTTACTCTCCACCGCAAGATCTGTGCGTACCCGATACGATCCAAGCATTTTCCGTCTCCTTTCCATTCAGAGAAATGATTTCTCCTGTCTTTTCCTCTTTCTATTAGATTTTCCATTTTTTCCTGAAATATTCCCCGAAAATCTATTGACAAACCCGATGCTTTGTCCTAAACTATATGAGTATGTTTAGATTGGCCTGTCCGTGTCTGGGCTGATCCTGATGAAAATTATGTATTAGATTATTGGAGGTCAATAAAATGGCAAATATTAAATCTGCAAAGAAAAGAATCCTTGTCAACAGAACAAAAACTGAAAGAAATAAATCCATCCGTTCTGCAGTAAAAACTGCTATCAAGAAAGTAGATACAGCAGTTGCTAACAATGATGCAGCAGCAGCTAAGGCAGCACTGCCGGCAGCTATCTCTGCTATCAACGCTGCAGCTTCTAAGGGTGTATACCACAAAAACAATGCGGCAAGAAAAGTTTCCCGCATTTCCAAAGCTGTAAACACACTTGCTTAATATCGGCTGATTAAGCATATTATAAAAGGACAATCATCCCGTCAATGATTGTCCTTTTTTTATATCTCTTACATTGCTGAATACTTTACAATGAGCAATTCTACGCTCAACACATCCTGAAGTTTTCCTGTTTTCACATCCTCCTCTGCCTGGGTAAAATCTTCTACCGCCTGGCGAAGCTGCTGTACAGAATATCGCCCCGTACATCTGGTATAATTTTTCAAAACAAAGGTCTGAAGTCCCGTTTTCGCTGCGATATCCTTTCCGGAAAATCCCAGATTTTGAAGTTCCTTCACCTGCAAGAGTAAATTAAACTGTCGTGCCAGAAGAAAAAGTATCCGCATCGGCGGTTCCTTCAGAGAAAGAAGATCGTAATACAATTCCAAAGCTCTTTTCTGATTCTGGTCTGCCACCGCCTGTACCATGGCAAATATCCGGTTCGTTATCCGGGTAGTACAGACTGCTTCTATGTCCTGAGTAGTGATTACCTCTCTCCCCATAGTATAACAGATCAGCTTTTCCAGTTCTTTTTCGATATTACTCATATCTGTTCCTGTCCTGGAAAGAAACAATTCCATATCCCGCTGAGTAATCTGGCGCCCTTCTCTCTTCATAATCCCCAATACCCACCGCATCAGAGTTCTCTCATCCTGAACGGCAAATTCTACTATCCTGCCTGCCTGCTTTACCGCCTTATACATCTTGCTTCGCTTATCTATTTCCTCTTCCACAAATATCATACACAGATACTCCGGGAGACTGCTCATATACTCTGCCAGTTCCGGACACTGTCCTTTAAAAAATCCTGTATTTTCCAGGAGAATAATTCTCCGGTCTGCAAAAAAAGGCATAGTTTCCCCCAGGGAAATCACTTCCTTCACATCAATCCCTTTTCCCTCAAAATGAGAAAAATTCATGGTATCCTGATCCGGGTTCAAGGCATTGGTCAATTTGTCCCGATACTGTTTCTTCAGATAATTTTCTTCTCCATAAAACAGATATACCTGTTTAAATTCCTGATTTTTAATATCTTCCAGAATACTTTTCATAGCCTCTCCTTTCTGCCTTTATCCGAAAATTCCGCAGGTCATTTACAGTATACCGTTCTCCTGCTCACCCTGCAAGAGATTTTTCACGAAAACACTCCACTCTCATCTTCCCTCCCTTTTTGATCGTAAGAGTAATGGCTCCCTGTAAATCTGTACGGAAAATTCTGATTTCTGCTGCTTTTAGTCGCTTTACAGCTTCTTTACCCGGATGATGATAACGATTGTTCCATCCACAGGAAACGAAAGCGATTTCCGGAGAAATCTTCGCAAGAAATTCTTCCGAAGAAGAACCATTGGAACCATGGTGCCCCACTTTCAAAAAATCATACTTCTTTTTATCGAAATAGAGTTTCTCTTCCTGCTCAGAAGGCAGATCACCCGTAAAAATCCCTGTTACGCCCCGATTCTCCCAGGATAATACAAGCGAACCCCCATTGGGATCATTAGAGAAATCCTCATCTGTCGGATACAGTACCTTTATTTTCATTTTCCCTATAACTATCTGATCTCCCTTTTCCAGTCCCTTCGTTTTCACTCCTGATTTTTTCCCCAGTTCTTCCAGTTCTTTTCCTTCCTGTGTCTTTCTCATCCATCGAGGCATAAACAGATATTTTACTTCCAGCCACCCCTTCCCGGCTTCTTCCAATACTTCACGCGCTCCGCTTATATGATCTTCATCCGTATGCGTGAGAAAAATTCCCGTTAATTCTTCTATTCCCTGCTGTTTTAGATAAGGGAGAATGACATACTTTCCCACCTGCTTTTTACTGCTACTCCCACCATCCACCAGAAAAGCTTCTTCCTGTTCCCGGACAAGAATCCCATCCCCCTGTCCCACATCTAAAACTGTAACTTTTCCGGAAACATCTTCGGAAAAATATATTACCCAAAGTAAAGCGGCGCTAAAAACTCCATAACAGATAATGGTATAGTACTTTTTCTTATGTATACGGCTGCTTGTTCTCATTCCGTACCATACTCCCACAAGTATCCCATAATAAATCAAAATTTGGCTCCAGGAAGGCTGTCCGGGAGTCCATACGCCCCAGGACAATTTTTCTGCTTCCCTCCCCAAAAGATTATACACCTGCAAAATACCATAAGCCAAAATTCCTGCCAGGCTTCCTGTTCTCACATGAAACATTCCCAAAAGAAGAGCAATTCCCCCGGAACCTAATACCAAAGGCACCAAAGGAATCACCAATAGATTACAAAATATTCCCACTACCGAAACCTGATAAAAGGAATACAATACTACAGGAAGGCTAAATATCCATAAAAACCATCCCATCAGGAGACTTTTCCACAAAGCTCCTGTTTTTCCCTGCATTTCTCCCCAGCTTTTCTCCAGAATCTCCATTTGTTCTTTCCCATAACTGCCGATTCCCAGCACCGCCATAAAAGACATCTGAAAACCACAGTCCCACAACAAATCCGGATTCTCTGTCAGCAGTAAAATTCCTGCCAGTCCAAGCGCAGTAAGCAAATCATACGTTCTTCCCAGAATTTTTCCTCCCATCATAATCCCGAACATCAGCAATGCCCGAAACCCTGTAGTGGGATTCCCTATAAGAATTCCATAACCGATCAATACAATCGCAGAAGAGAGAGCCGCTGCCCGGGCAGAAACTCCCATACGAAGCAGAATCTTCCACATAGCCATTCCCAGCAGACTCATATGAAGTCCGGAAATCGCCATTATATGGCTGATTCCCGCCGCCTGATACCATCCCTTTACCTCTTCCTCCACCTGACTTTTTTCTCCCAACAGCATGGCCTGGAGTATTCCCGCTTCTCTGGAAGGAAATATTTTCTCCAGTTTTTCTCCCAGAACTTTCCTGATTTTTCTTACATTTTTTTCTATTCCTCTCTCTTCTTCCTGTACCCTTTCCAGTCTTGTATTTTCCAGATAAAAATCAATTTTTTCTCTTCTCTCATATTTTCTCTGATTGAATTCTCCCGGATTTCCCGGCAGCGGAACAAGCGTCAGTTTTCCCGAAAAAACTATAGTTTTTCCAGTCATCTCTTCTCCAACGCCCTTCATTTTACATTTTATATTTCTTATGGGATATTTTTTTGATTTTATAAAAAGATATGTTTTTTCCACATACAGATAGGTAACTGTTTGATTTGAAAATGTTTTTTCTTCCTGCCGATACACCCGCCCTTCTCCCCGGACATTTTCTTCCCGGGCGGCCCATTCTTCCGGCAAAGCTCCTGCCGGAGTTCTCCAAATCCAGGAAAACCCCAGCCACTGTGCCATTAAAATCCCAAGTACCAGCAGCCATGCAGCCATACACAGGGGACGTTTTATCATTCTTCCTCCTTTACCAGTTCACTGTTCCATTGATACAATTGATTCAGATCCATGCTTTCTCTGAAAACAACTTTCGTGTCTCCGTTGACCGAAATCTGCACTTTATTTACATTCCCTGTAGCCACCAGAGAATCCACAATGGCATACACAGGTAATTCCTGCCCAACAGGCAAAGCTTCTGTGATAAACGCCTGATCCAGATTTACATAAGCAATCCCGTCTGCCACGGAAACTGCTATAATCTTTGTAGCCGACGGCAGCACCGCCTGATTTCCTTCCTCCTTCGGTCCTCGGATCAATTGCTCCACCACTACTTTCTCTATGGAAGAATTACTGGTATAGTACACGGGACGCCTCTCTTTCACCAGTTGTTTTCCATCTTTGTCAGCAAAATACAGATCTAATTCCATATACTGATATGCGGTGATATCCTTGCCGGAATTTTCCACAAAACTATCGCCTCCCATTGCGCCTATGGGATTGCCTCTGGAATCCAGAAGATTTTCTCCCTCCACCGTAATCAGTACATAACTTACACCGGGAATCTGCACAAAATTCTTCACCAGCGCCGCCCGACACAAAATCTCATACACTGGCTCTATTTTCCGGTATTGCGATCCCAAATCCAACGTAATCGTATATCCATTGATTTCACAGGAGCGAATGAAAACTTCGGACGGAAAAATTCCTCTTCCATTTTCATCTTTTTTCATGATCTTTTCATTAACTTCTTGAATCATGGTATCCGTATCTTCCGAAGACGGCTCATAAATCTGAGAATCAATCACTTTTTTATCATAATCTACATAATAGATATTATATTTCCCCTGTTTTTCCGGTTCTTCGCCACATCCCATCCAGAGAACAGCCAGAACCGCCAATAAAAGGAAATACCACTTTTTTATTTTCAATATGCTCACCTCAATTTTATCCGATATATGTGAGAGGAATTCTCACAGAAAACGTAGTTCCTTCTCCTTCTGTACTTCTCACCCGTATAGCTCCGTGATGCATCATGATCGCGCTTCGGGTAATCGCCAGTCCCAGTCCTGTACCGTCAATCTCTGTGGAATGTGATTTATCCACACGGTAAAATCTCTCAAAAATATGGTCGATGGATTCTTCCGGAATTCCCTTACCGGAATCTGCCACAGTCACATAAAAATACTTGTGATCGGCATTCAGAGAAACTCTCACCCATCCCTCATCCACATTATACTTGATAGCATTTTCTACCAGATTACTCAGTGCCAGCGTCAGCTTCGTTTCATCCACCTCCGCATTTACTGGACGATAACTTTCCAAAACCAGCTCAATATTTCTTTTTCCCGCAATAGGCTTTAACCGCTTCAAGATCAGTTCCAGAAGTTCATTGATATTTACGGTCTCAATATTCACATTTGCCGCCTTTTTATCTAATTTCACCAAAGTCAGCAAATCGGTAATAATTTTATTTTCCCGGTCAATTTCTTCTGCAATGTCCTGCATGAATTCCTGATATAATTCCACCGGAACATTTTCCTGTCCCACCAGAGAATCTGCCAGAACTTTCATGGAGGTAAGAGGTGTTTTTAATTCATGAGACACATTAGATACGAATTCCTGACGGGAATTATCTAGGGATTTTACCCGTCCCAGCATTTTATTAAATGCATCCGTAATCAATTCTGTCTCTGTGTAATCCGGAACAGATATTTTTTCATCCTGAAATCCATCTGTGATATCTTCAATAGCTCTCGTAACTTTGGCAAAGGGTTTCATTAAAATTCCTGCCAGCACATATCCCAGTCCCAATACCAAAACAGTGATAATCAACAGAATCATCAGACCCTTCTGTTCCAAAATTTCAATACTTGCCACAATCTCCTCTGTGGAAACACTGATCAAAAGAACTCCCGATACCTGCTGTTTTTCTTCCAGTCCCTGATAAATGGGAAGAGTCATCTCTATGTATCTGTTTTTTCTGTCATATACGCTGGATTCTTTTCCTTCTGTAAAGCAGCGAACCACCTCCTTGGATATCATATATCTTCCCCTGTCGATATCGTATGTATCCTTAATTACCCGAAAATCCTGATCGATAATTAAAATACGTCCGCTGTAAACATTGGAAAGCATGGTAAGTTCACTGTTGATTCCCTCCGAGCTTTGATCGTTCAGATACTGTTCCTTAATTAACTGATTGACCAGAATATCGCACTGATTCTTTACACCGAAACTTCTCAGGGACACCGCCCGATCCTCATAACTGTTTACAATCCCCTTCTCCACCGCCACACTGGGAATAATCCCTATGATTACCAAAATAATCATAATCCGGAATCGAAGGCTTTTAAAAAATTTAAAATTCGTTTTCATACTGTTTTCCTCTTATCACGCGCCTTTTCAGGACGTATCTTTCCGCTGCATCAAAGGCAAAAAAGAGCTGTCACATAATGACAGCTCCTGCGGTTACGCCTGAAAATAATATCCCACACCCCATTTTGTATGTACGTATTTAGGTTCGCTGGGATTCGTCTCAATCTTCTCTCTCAACCGCCGGATATGTACATCTACCGTCCGCACATCGCCGGGATACTCATAACCCCATACAATATTCAACAGATTTTCTCTGCTGTATACTTTATTAGGATTAAACACCAGAAGTTCCAGCACATCAAACTCTTTGGCAGTAAGATTGATTTCTTTTCCATTAATAAATACTCTGCGGCTTTCGCAATCCAGCTTTAATTCGCCAATCTCCACTACACGGGTCTTTTCTTCCTGTACCGGCTTTTGCGTACGGCGCATGATAGCCTTGATACGGGCTTTCACCTCCAGAATATTAAAAGGTTTTGTAATATAGTCATCTGCACCGTATTCCAGTCCCAGAATCTTATCCATATCTTCTCCCTTTGCAGTCAGCATGATAATAGGTACATCAGAAAATTCCCGTACCTGCTGACATACCTCCAGACCGTTCATCTTAGGAAGCATCAGATCCAGCAATACAATATCATATTCTTTATTCTGGATACATTCCAATGCTTCTTCTCCATCATACGCACAATCCACTTCCATTCCATCCTGTTCCAGGCTAAAACGAATTCCTTTCACGATCAATTTTTCATCGTCTACAACCAGTACCTTTTTCGCCATCATCTTACTCCTCAATCTACTGTTATCTTATCTTTCAGTTTTTCATATGTTTTTTCTTTAATGCCTTCTACCTGCATCAATTCATCCACACTGGAAAAACTCCCGTGGATTTCCCTGTAAGCAATAATTGCCTCTGCTTTACTCTCCCCAATCCCCGGAATTGTCATCAATACAGTTTTATCTGCTCTGTTAATATTTATCTTATCTGACGCCCGGTCATCTCCCGTACTGGCATTTTTCCGGGAATCTTCCCCCTGAGGCAGCTCCTGTATTTCCATGGATTTGGCCTCTTCTTTGGTGAGAATACGAATCTGCTGCCCATCCGACAGGATATCCGCCTGGTTAATCAGATACTTTTCCGCATCCTCTCGAAATCCGCCCGCCATCTCTACTGCCTGAAATACTCTGCTTCCCACAGGAAGCTGATAAACGCCCGGTACCTTTACTGCTCCGCAGACGTCCACAAACACCAGCCCTGATTCTCCTTTTGCTTCAGAATCCTGTTCTATTTCTTCTGATTCTTCTATCTTTTCCGAGCCAGCTTTCTCCAGCTCTTCTTCTGTCTCTTCTGAGCCAGCTTTCTTTAACTCTTCCTCTGTCTCTTCTGAATCAGCTTTCTTTAATTCTTCCTCTGTTTCTTCCGAATCAACTTTTTTCAACTCTTCTGTATCCTGTTCGGAAGATTTTAGAATCGATACCGAATCATCTGTACATCCTGAGAGTATAAATAAACCCATCAGCAGAAAAACTATAATTCTTTTATATATATTTCTTATCATGTGCATCACTCCTTAATGATATCATTAAGGTTCCCTCATGCATACACATTTTATTTTACCTAATTTACCCGCCAATTACAAGGGTTCATTTCATGATTCCCACTTAAAAAGTATAATTCCTCCAATAGCCACTGCCGTTCCCAGCAATTTTCTCCATTCAAAAGGCTGTTGTTCCACTCCGAAAAGACCAAAAATTTCTACCAGATATGATACCACCAATTGCGCAATTACAATCAACATGGTTGCCTGTGCTGGTCCCAGACTCCCCATACTTTTTATAACGGTTATGGTAATAAAGGCGCCAATCACACCTCCCAGCAGCGTGTACTTATGTTCCACCTGCCACAAAGTCCCGATACTTTCCCTCCCTGTACAAAACCAGGCAATCACACACACCACAAATGCCGACAACTGCACCCAACCGGTAGACACCCACAGACTACTCTGCTTTGTCACCTCCGTATTGAAAACCCCCTGAATACTCATCAAAGCTCCCGACAAAACTGCAATCCATATCCCCAACATAAAAATCCCTCCATACCAGAATTTGCTGCATACTCACAGCTTCTATCATAAGTATAGACGGATTTTATGTATCTATTCGTCATAAAAATCTTTTGCGCTTCCGTTTGTTGGTATATTTTTCCTGTTTTTGAATATAGTACAGTAAAAAACAACACTGAAAAAACAGGAGGTAACATGAATTACGAAACACAACATCTAAATTATTTAGCAACACAAATCCAACAAACGAAAGAGGAACTTTCTTCTCTTCCTGACGGAAAACTAATCTGTTGTCACAATGGAACTTATTACAAATGGTATTATTCTAACAATGGAATATCTACATATATTCCCAAAAGCAATCGTGTCTTTGCTGAGAAATTAGCACGCAAAAAATATTTAACACTTCTTTTGCAAGATTTACTGAAGGAGCAAAAAAGTATCCAACAAATTCTAAAATACCAACTCCCTTCAGAACGAACTTCCGATCTCTTTCTACAAAAGAATCCTGAATACCGTTCTCTTCTGCAATCCTATGATTTTCTTTTATCCAAAGAACTTTCTGATT
This sequence comes from Oliverpabstia sp., assembly GCA_034114925.1. Taxonomy (GTDB): domain Bacteria; phylum Bacillota; class Clostridia; order Lachnospirales; family Lachnospiraceae; genus Oliverpabstia. Next base: position 2,724 of record JAXEUM010000011.1, on the reverse strand, counting down.
GGATGAATACCCCCTATCCCCAAAATCCTTCTCATCCCGAAAAACTGATCCATCAGACAGTCTGTGATCTCCTCGTTCGTTCTAAATCTGAATCGATGATTGTCACCGCCCTTCATCACTACAAAATTCCCTTCCGTTATGAAAATCCCTTAACCTTAAACACCGTAACACTCTATCCGGATTTTACAATACGCCATCCTAAAACAGGTTATTACTACTACTGGGAACACTTTGGCATGATGGAGCATCCCACCTACATACAAAACTGCTTCTCCAAACAGCAACTATATGCCTCTTTTAACATCCTTCCCACCATACAATTAATCACCACCTACGAAAACATGGAACATCCTCTAAATATGGAAACCGTAAACAGAATCATTCACCAATACTTCGTATAACTTCCTTGTCCCATGCCCAAATTCTCTCTCAAAAACCTCTTCTTTTGCTCCTGATTGGGCATATACACTCAGTAACTTTTCCATATGCCCACTAATACTCCTTTCCACGGGATGGATTTCACTGGCCCACTCTCTATATACCCAAATCACAGAAAATCTCTTCTTTTTTTCTCGATTTTTGGGCATATACAGAACTCCATGTCACATATGCCCAAATCACTCCAATTTTCCTGAAACTTTACAGTAAATTGGGCATGAGACATTAATTTCCCTGTCCCATGCCCAACTTACTTCCTTACACTTATCATTTTCCGTATTGGGAAAGTATACACTTAATTTCCCTGTCTCTTACTTAACTCTTTTCCTTTCAGTTTTACCACTGCTCCCTCAATCATATGATTTTTCACACCATATATTTGCATACTTAATTCATCAGTTTCCACAGAAAATTCTTCTCCCGCATCCGGCACTCTTCCCAGCACATCACAGACAAATCCATTAAATGTATCGAATTCTTCTGTGGGAAGTGTAATTCCCAACTCTTCTTTCACTTCATCCAGCGGCGCTGAACCTTGTATCACCCAGGTATCTTCCCCTGTTTTTTCAATTTCTCTCGGCTTATCTCCCTCTTCCTTTTCCTCCAAATCTCCCACCAGAGCTTCCATCAAATCATGAAGAGTGATAATTCCTGTCATTCCGCCATATTCATCAATCAGAACTGCAAAATATTCCCGACGTTCTTTCATCTGTCTAAATAGCACATTTGCTTTCATATTTTCCGGAATGAAAAAGGCAGGTTCCACACAGTTATGTATTACTTCTTCCTGAGAACCTGGCTGCATACGAAAATAATCCCTTGTATCCAGAATTCCCTCAATATCATCTCTGTTTTCTCCATATACCGGATATTTTGTATGACGATTTTCCTGAACAATTTCATTCCAGATTTCCAGATTGTCTTCTCTTGACAGACACACTACTTCTCTCCGATGGGTACAAATTTCCTCCACCGAAATATCATCAAATTCGAATACATTCTGTATCATTTCTGTCTCTTCTTCCTGGATAGTTCCCTTTTTACTTCCTTCCAGTAACATCATTCTTATTTCTTCTTCACTGACAGTCTCTTCTTCTTCCTCCGGATTAATCCGCAGCAAACGAAGCACCAAATTGGTGGATTTTGTAAGAACCCATACCACCGGAGCGCAAATTCTCGATACAAAATACAACATATTCGCCATCCCCAATGCAAGTGTATCTGCTTTTTTCATTGCGATACGCTTCGGAACCAATTCTCCAAATACCAGATTAAAGTATCCCAAAATCACTGTAATCACCACGATAGCCGCCGACTTCAATACACCCTCTGCCACAGGAACCCCCGCACCCACAAGAGCAGACGCCAGAGAATCAGCAAAATTCTCTGCTGCAAACGCACTCTGCAACAAAGATGCCAAAGTAATTGCCACCTGTATAGTAGCCAGAAAACGAGAGGGCTGTTTCGTCAGGCTCAATAATTTTCCGGCTCTCTTATCTCCCTGATCTGCAAGGCTCCTCAATTTTGTCTCATTCATGGAAATAACTGCAATCTCTGCACTGGCAAAAACAGCATTTAAAAAAATCAAAATTACTAATAAAATAATTGGCTGCATATAAATCTTTTCTTCTCCTTTTTAAAAATATCATCTCAAAATCCAAGTAGTTAAAAAGCACAAAAAGGCATAACCTGTGTATTTTCCAACACAGGCTATGCCTTTATATATTCATAATACTACATGGAACAGTCCTATATGCTGTATCTGCATCCTCACTGTCTGAATCTTCTTCCATGCGTATATACACTCCCTTCCAGACTATAACTTATGGATATTAAAGTAACATACTTCCGTAAAAAAGTCAATGTTCTCTCTATCCGACATAATGGTGCAAAACGACTCATATGCTTATATCTCTTTATAATCCAAACTCCTTAAATAATCTTTCCTGATACTCCCTATCCTTTGCTGCCCTGACCATATCATCCATTCTTCCCAACTCAGAGAGCTTCAGAATCAAACTGTTTATTCCAAACAACATTTGTTTTTCTCCAAGCTCTTTTCCAAGCTCTTCCCCTTCTATTCTCTTTGCTTCCAGTTCATCTTTCATCAATCTTCTCAATGCTTCACACATTTCCTTCACCTCCTCAAATTTCTCTTCATTTGCTCCTACGATAATGTCCATCATTGATTCATACAACACATTCTTATAAAGCTTTTCATACTCCCGGAGTAATATTTCTGCTATATAAAGAGAGGGTATCGCCCAATCATCTCATCAGATGATT
>JAXEUM010000010.1:0-5414 GCA_034114925.1 Oliverpabstia sp. | reverse complement strand
CAGGTCTAAAAACTGTGCTCATATCTATTTTGAATACCAATGGGCAGAAATAAAATACTCCTTATTCATCCACCACCTTGTTTATTTCCAGAACATAGTCCCCCTCTACTTAGTTTAATATTGAGTTTCCGAGACTGCTCTATATGTGAAAGCCAGTTCCTGCAATGTATATCTGAAATCCATAGATTCTCCTTCTGATTTTTGTAAATGGTACTTTTATAAAAAAGACTTTATCAGCATGGAGAAATGCCTGTCCACAGTCTCTTCCAGGGATTCATTCGAACAGTGTTAATACTGTTCGGAATTTCCAAACATCTTAGGCATTCTTGTTCCAATACATCTTTTTCAAAATATGCTTTATTGGCCTAATAATTGAGGCAATACATTATAGTTTTTCTTTATCAAACTCCAATGCCCGATACTCTCTCCGTAACTCCTGCAACAACTCCTCTTCACTTGGCAGATATAACTTATATTTTGAAGCAAAAATCTGTGTTTCGTTTTCTGGTAACGTAAACTTAACTACAGATTCACTTTTGTCTGCACACAGAACAATTCCTATTGGAGGATTATCTCCTTCATTCATCAATTCGCGTTCGTAGTAATGTACATACATCTGCATCTGCCCCAAATCCTGATGTGTCAAATCCCCGATTTTTAAATCAATTAATACAAAACATTTCAAGATATAATTATAAAAGACAAGATCTATTCGGAAATGCCGCCCATCAAAAGTAATTCTCTTTTGCCTGGCGACAAAAGAAAACCCTCTTCCCAATTCCAAGAGAAACTTCTGCAGGTGAGTTATCAGCGCTTCTTCTAAATCACTTTCATAAAAATCAGCAGCCGGATTCAATCCCAGAAACTCTAATACATATGGATCCCGAATAATATCCTCTGGTACTTTTGCAGGATCCAATTTATGAATTTCTTCCGAAACTTTTTCTTTATTCTGACTGGAAAGCAGTCTTTCATAAAAGAACGAGTTAATTTGCCTTTCCAACTGCCGTGTACTCCAATTCGATTTTATTGCCTCTTCTGTATAAAACTGACGGGCATTATCATTTTCAACACGCATAAGCAGGCGATAATGTGTCCAACTCAATTCGCTACGCAATGCGTAGCGAATTGGAAAAGTAAGATAAAACTGACGCATATTTTTTAAGTTCGCAACAGTAAATCCTTTTCCAAAATCAGTGGTCATCTGTTTTGATAATTCCTCTATTAGTCTGACTCCATACTCAGCTTTATCCTCACCACCCTGCTGCTCCACAATACTCTTCCCTATATTCCAGTATGCTTCTACCATTGCAAAGTTTGTACCATTCACTGTCAGCTAATCTCAAGCAAAACTATAAAGATTTCTGCGTTCCCGGTCCTCTTTTCTATAATGATGAATACATACTACTAAATCAGATGGATTTGCCCCCAGCAATTGATAGGAACAAAATACGGCTTCTTTTATGGTAAATCACTCGTATATGGAAGATTTTCATCATATTTATTTTGACTTCTTTTGTAAACAACACCTTCCTTTCTTTCCCATATGACTTCTCCGATTAATGGATTCTGTGGATAATAAAAACTTAATCTTGTAGTCTTAAAAAGCTGAAAATCTCTATTGCTTATAGGATATATGCTTAAACTACTGCGGTTTTTATTTTCGACTTTTTGAACGTCATAAGCCAACATATTGATTGTGTTACCGCCGATTTGTTGTCTTTCATCAATTACCGTCAATTCCCAATCTGCAGAAGACATTGTAATATTCCACTTAAAATCTCTGTAACCGCATAATGAAGCAATTTTAAATCCTCCCCCAAAATAACTGGCATGATCATTTGATGTCGCTGTTTTTATTGATGCTCCAATATGTAATAGTTATTCATAACTGAAATTAACATCATCTACCTGTCCTTTGTCCAATTAATGCCTCATACTTTAACTGATATGCCAGCAGCCTTGGAATATACTCCGGCGGAGTTCTTCGCCCTGCCTCCCAATCCTCCAAGGTCCGAAGAGGAATTCCAGTATGATGCGAAAAATCTCTGCGACTAAATCCAGCCTCTTCCCGCAAATTTTTTATTATTTCCGCTGTATTCATATATTTACCTCACATTGCGTGTTTATTATTCTATTTTATCAAATATTCCGTGATAACGCAATGCGTGGTCTTGAGTCTTAAGATGTTTTAAGTTGTTAGGGGCAAAAGAGTACATGTCAGGGGAACTTTATAATGAACGAGTCCTCACCATACTCAAGTATATCAATATTTCCCATCCGGCATTTACTTCAGTGCACGAATTATCTGCCTCTGTAAATTTCCTTATATTTTTCTGGCAATAAATCCTTTATGTATCTCCACCCGCTGTTGTCTTCCGGTATCAATTTTCTCTATAATATCAGTCATATCCCTGAAGTACAGACCCACATTCCGGGGGATATGCGCATCGGAAGCTGTCAGTATTGATACTTTGCCTTTTTTCATTATTTCAAGCATCCTCCGGTTCATTCCAAGCTGTCTATCTCCGTAATTAATTGCCAATCCGCTGCTTTCTTCAATATACATCCCATTCCTTCTCAGTTTTCCTGCAAGCTCCTCATACATTTCATCATAATTTCCAACCGGATATGCACCGAAGCACTGCAGTGAATTTGGATGAGCCAAGCCGGTAAACAGACCGCTGTCCGCCAGCTTTAAAAGAAGTTCATAATAGCGGCAATACAGTTTATGTAAATCACAGTCTTCTTTTTTCCAGGGCTGGCGAAGGTGGCTGAAGGCCCATCCGTCTATAAAATGCACGGCTCCTACCAGAAAATCAAAGGAATAGCTATTCTTAAGCTTCTCTATTTCCTTCTCATACTGCTGAGAATAGCAGACCTCCAGACCAAACCTAACCTTCACCGGAAAACTCTCTCTTCTCATTTTGTCGGCAAAAAGCAAATAATCAGTCAGGGGGCGTGATTTCTCCAGCTTTTTACAATACCAGCTTTGCTGGTAGCCATTATATTGGAACATTTCCGAATATAAAGAACTGCATTCCCTGAAAATATGGGTATGTTCCAGGAAATAAATTTCCCGAATTCCTCTCTCCTGGGCATAGAAAATGAACTCCTGAAGCCATTCCCTTGTGTAAGACCCTTTTTCCAAATGTACATGGGCGTCAATCATGGGAAAACTCCTTTCCATATTCTATAATTTCCTCCAGGATAGCCTCCCGGTCTACAAGTGAAAAATCAGTGGTATCCACAACAATACGGGGACCGTCTGCACAAAAGCTGTCCATTCCACGCTCCCTGATTCCCTCACAGAAATTTTCATACGACAGGACCGGCGCAGGACAGGATTTCCCTTCTTTTTCCGGATAGCAGTCATTGACTACATGGCCGCGGTGTCTGTCGGGGCTTTCATTTCTTGCCAGGAAACGCTGATAAATAATCTCGTAATTTCCGGTCAGAACCACCGTAACTGCATGATAGGAATATTTTTGCAATAAGAACAGAATACCCTCCCGGGAAATATTCTCAAAATTATTTTCCAGGATAAACGGCCGGCCGCATTTCATCAGCTGCTGGGCGGTATAATACAGGATGTTCATGGCGGAGATCCCCAAAGCTACTTTCTCACTGCGGGAGGCAAAGCCCACATCATCGAACAGGATTTCTTTTATTTTATCCTTTGAGAGCATCGGAAGCCGGAGTCTTTCCGCCAGGAACTCCGCCATGGTGCTCTTGCCTGACGCCGGGATGCCTGTCACTAAAATACAATACATATTCTCTCCTAACCATATTTAAAACATTTAAAAAAGTAAACCTGGAGCATATTTTGATATTTTCACCTATCGTCCCTACCTGAATATATCAATGTAAATCTGCAAGCTCAACGGCAATTCCCTTTTCCTTCGCCTGCTGCAAAAAATCTTCTGCTATTCCTGTATCCGTTATCAGCAAATCGTAATCTTCCGCTGCACATACGGAATGAACCGCATTTTTCCCTATTTTTGCTGAGGGGTACAATCCAATGTTCATGGAACTGCTCTCCATTACCGCCCTGCCAAATTCAACGCCGGCGCTATTGTGTATGGATGCACCAAATTCCAGAGAAAATGCGTCATGTGACAGGAATGCCTTGTCTATGCGTATATTTCTGACCATCTGCACCGTATAGTAATCATGGCAGTGACCCCGGTGGGACATTTCTCCACCCAGAAAAATGACTGAAATATTCTCCTTCTTCCGCAGTACCTGGGCAATTGTAACAGAATTAGTCAGTATTGTAATCTGCAGATTACCGGGAATATGCAGCGCCATGTAATAACCTACGGAGGAAGTTGTAATATAGATCACATCATTATCTTTAATGTGTTCCAGTGCTTTTCGTGCAACAGCCAGATAATCTGCCTTCACCTCAGTTAAATCCTCCGGGTTATAAGTTTCCTCCGGCATGATTCCTTTGGGTTGTGCGGCTATCGCCCCGCCATGTGTCCTCTGGAGAAGCCCGCGGCTCTCCAGAAAACGAAGATCCCTTCTGGCACAGTCGGCAGATATATTGTATAATTCCTGGATCTGTGCAACCTGGATTCTCCCGGTTTCGTCTACTCTTTTTAAGATGTCTTTTTGTCTTTCTTCCATGAACATAGCGTTGGTTCTCCTTATGATTTATGGAATGTTTTATGGTGTATTCATATAATGTTTTCTTATTTATATTTGTTTATATTTATTTATTCTTATTTTAATTTGATTATACTTAATAAAATATTCTTCTGCAAGGTGTTCTTGCTTTTTTTATTTTAGAATATATACATAACTTTTCAGATAACTGAACCAATATCATTTAGATACCTTCAGTAAAAAGGAAACATTTTAACAAAGTTTAAGAGTTCGAATTAAATTCTCTGAAACATGCAAGTAAAAAATCTCAATATGCCGTTTGTTCAGTTGTAATTGCTTTAAATAACGACAAATAAGCAGATTTTCATCTGCTTAAAAATTACTATAACCATGAATGGCTATGGAATTATTTAAACCTTTCCCATAACAACCTTACATTTTCTCTTAGTTCATCTGAAAATTCGTCCAAATCATCAAAAATAATCACTCCGTCCTGTAAAAAACGGACCAAATCAAATATCATGTTTCCTTTATTAAGTTCTATACATACACCCGGTGTTTTCTTATCCGCTTTGATACGCTTTTCCATTTCCCAAAACTTTGTTGACGCATGCTCATCACTGCTTAAATAAGTGATATAATCCTTAATAAGCATTTCCATATAAATCCCCATTCCGCCGCCTTCGGCTGGCGGCACAAATAGTAATGAAAGTGTTCCAACTCTCTACGCTGTGTTGTAAAATAGTTTGTGAGAAGCTACACTACAAAGCACGGGAGGAGGAGTTGTAATAACTTTCTTCGTT
>JAXEUM010000009.1:0-17963 GCA_034114925.1 Oliverpabstia sp. | reverse complement strand
CATTATAACTCCTGTAATAACAATTACACTAACAAATCCTATCAACAAACGACCAAAAATAGGAACTTTCCGAATCATAACATATAAATTAAATACTATGCTTTTTATATATTTTTTCATTATTAGCCTTCCCCATTCTCTCTTTGCGAATAACAGAACAATCTTTCATTGAATTATAGCATATTTTCTTTTGCTTGAAATCGTTTATCTATTTTTCTCCTAAGAAACAACAGATAAAATATTTTCATACTTTCCTTTCACACTTCTTCATCATATAAAAAACTGCCAGAGACAAATCCCAAGACTCATCTCTGACAGCATCTTTCCTTTACATATCTTTTCCTAACTTTTTCTGAAGCAATTTTATTATATACCAGTACATTACCAATAATAATCCCCCTGCCAGTATCCATGCCACCGGACTTGCCAGACAGATTCCCAGATAACTCTGACGGCGAGATGCGATCACAGCTACAACGCCTCGTCCTATCAATTCTGCCACACCTGCCATCATAGGCATCAGTCCAAATCCCATCCCCTGAATACCATTACGATAAATATTTACAACAGCCAGAGGAATGAAGAAAATTGCCACACATTGAAGATAAATATTTACCAATCCTACAACAGAATCCAGATTTTCCGAGACAAACAATCCGGTAAGGTGATATCCCCAGAAAAAGGTAACGATACCAAAAACCAGACTATACGTAAAAGAAATCACGGTAGCTGACCGAAATCCTTTCCGAATACGCATTACCTTTCCTGCTCCCATGTTCTGAGCTGAATAGGTAGCCATAGTGGTTCCCAATGCCACATACATCTGGCTGATAATCTGTTCTATTTTATTTGCTGCGGTAAAAGCCGCCACATGAATAGATCCCAGTGCATTCAATGCAGTCTGCACCATCATAGTTCCTATCGCTGTAATGGAAAATTGCAGCGCCATAGGAAATCCAATTGCAAGCTGCATCCGCAGCAGACGAAAATCTGGTTTGAAATCTGATTTACTTAATTTCAATAACGGCACTTTCCGTATAATATAAATAAGACAAAGGATACCGGAAACTCCCTGAGAGATCACGGTAGCATAAGCCGCCCCCGGCGCTCCCAAATGGAATACAATAATCAGCACCAGATCAAGAACAATATTTAACAACGCTGAAAACACCAGAAAATATAACGGCGTCTTACTATTTCCCAACGCTCTTAAAATCCCCGCCAGAATATTATATAATACCTGCGCCACAATTCCGGCACAAATAATCATAATATAGGCATATGCATCATCAAAAATATCCGCAGGAGTTTTCATTAATATCATCAGTGGTTTCATAAAAACCATACTCACCACAGTCATAAGAATGGATACTGCCGCTGACAAAATTGCGGCAGAACCTACCGTTTTTCGCATTCCATTTATATCTCCTGCGCCAAATCGCTGACTGGTAAGCACAGTAAATCCGGCTGTCATTCCCATCAAAAATCCAAGGATCAAAAAGTTAATCGTACCTGTAGAGCCTACTGCCGCCAATGCTTTTGTGCCTACAAACTTACCTACGATAACTGTATCCACCATACTGTAGAACTGCTGAAAAATATTTCCCACGAAAATCGGAAGTGTAAAATTCCAGATAATCTTCCCGGGACTTCCCACCGTCATATCTCTTTCCATAATAATTGTCCTTTCTGTATTTCTCCTCATTTTGCCGACATTTATTATATCGCAATGATATCAACTTACAATACAGAAAATAAATTTTTTATAAAGAGATTTTTCGTCATTATTACCTGTTTTAACGTGCCATCCGGTAGATTTCTTCCATGTCTTTTCGACTCAACACTTTAAACTGTCCTATCGTCCGCTGATCCATAAAACTACATTTATATGCTAATTCCTGAATCTGTTCCTCTGTCAATTCCACACCCAGTTCCCGGATGTTCGTGGGCATTTGGATAGAGCGATAAAATTCTTCCATCTTCCGGATACCCATAAGAGCTGTTTTTTCCGGGTCAGAAAAGTCATTGGTTACTCCCATCACATTTACTGCAAACTGTGCAAACCGTTCCGGCTTTTCTTTATAGACATATCTTGCCCAGCTTCCCCAAACAGCGGCCAGACCTGCTCCGTGAGCAACATCAAACATTCCTCCCAGTTCATGTTCCAATTGATGACAGGACCAGTCTCCCACGGTTCCACATCCTGTCAATCCATTATGAGAAAGACTGCTTGCCCACATAACCTGCGCTCTTGCATCATAATTTTCCGGCTCCTCCACTAAAGTCTGCGCGCTTTCCATTACTGTCCGCAAAAGCGCTTCTCCGATTCCATCTGTAAGCGCAGTATCTTCTTCTCTGGTAAAATACCGTTCCATCGTGTGCATCATAATATCCACACATCCGCTGGCTGTCTGATAAGAAGGAAGCGTATACGTAAGTTCTGGATTCATAACAGCAAACCGACACCGACAAAGGTTATTATTGCATCCTCTCTTCAGCCATCCTTCCTCATTGGTAATTACGGAGGAATCACTCATCTCACTTCCTGCTGCCGCTATTGTAAGTACTGCACCCACAGGTAAGCAGGCTTCCGGAATTCTCTTCTTTGCGTAAAAATCCCACACTTCTCCTTCATTCGCCACTCCGTATCCTATCGCTTTTCCGGAATCGATCACACTTCCGCCACCCACAGCCAGAATAAAATCAACGCCTTCTTTTTTGCAAAGCTCTATTCCCTCATGTACTTTTGACAAATGGGGGTTTGGTACTACGCCTCCCAGCGTAACATAGGAAATTCTCTCTTTTTCTAAAGAGGCACAAATACGATCCAAAAGTCCGCTTTTTTTCGCACTGTTTCCGCCATAGTGAACAAGCACTTTTTTGCATCCCTGCGCTTTGATCAATTCCCCTGTTTTTTCCTCTGCATTCTTCCCAAACACCACCTTGGTAGGTGTAAAATATTCAAAATTAACCATACCTTCTCCTTCTTTCTACTTCATTCCAATAACTTTCATCTGAAGCTGTCTTTCTGCTGTAGCTTCCTCCGGAGTTTCCGTTGCTGCCCGAAGAAGTTCCTGTGTCTCTTCATTTGTCACACAATAGAATCCTATTTTTCCTTCTTCTTCACTGGACAATTTCAAAGTATATGTTTTTCCCGGTTCTACAGGTACTTCTTTATCCAATATAGAATAGATTACCGAATTCTTTGTGAATTTATCGGTGTACTTCTTTTCACTGTAAATAACTTCTCCCGTTTCTTTTTCTGCCAGCTCCACTCCTAACAAAGAAGTAATACTCTGTTCTCCCGTATAAATCCGAACGCGGATATCTTTCAGTACACTGCCGTCTGCCACAATATCCTGCTCTATAAAGCCATCATTTTCCACTGTCACCGTGTTTTCCGGCTCCAGATTCCACTGGCTGTTATCCTGAAATACAATCCATCCCTGGAACATGGCTGCCACACAGATCATCATTGGCAGCACATAAGCTAAAACACCAAAGGAAAATGCGGAACGAATCTGCCAGATCAGCCCTGTAGAAATAGCATTTCCCTTCCGGTTATGATACTTCGGCTGACCAAAGATCACATATACCAGTAATACCACCCACATCGCAGAACAAAGCAATTCTTCATCATGGAATTTGTACACATCCCACATACGGACTGCAAATTCCGGACTGGGAAGGATGTATTTTAAAATTCCACAGTTTAATACATTTTCTCCCACCATACTCTGACTGCTGAAAATATAAAGCGCCAGCATGAAAATATTTGTGATCATCACCAGCATATTTCCATTTTCATTTATGAAAATATTCAACAATAAAAACGGAACTAACAATAACAGCCACTGGGGATTCCAGGAAGCAAAACCAAAAATAGCAAAACTCATAGCCGTGGTAAGAAAAGACGCCCAAGAGAATAAATCCTCCTCATCTCTCGTTTTCCTCTGATATGCCCACACTAACACAAAAGCTGCCACCACAGCCACCAGATTAAATCCATTAAAAAATCCAAATCCAAACTGTTTCTGAACGAACTTTAAGGCGCCAAATCCCATTACATGTCTCTGGAAATGAATAGAATTTATATTGGGAAGCACTTCCACCAAGACAGGAAGAGCCATAACCACAGTATATTTTAAAATATCACGAATTTTCTTTTCTTTCAGAACCAACAGCACTAAAAAATACAGTACTGCATGGTATTTAAATGTGGTTGCCACACCAAAAAGCAGAGCGAACCGCCACATTTTTCCTTTCAGAAAGTAATACAGTCCTAAAACCATGAAGAACACAGTAAAAATATCGTACTGACTGAAAATAAACTGACTGAATACTCCTATGGGGAACACGAGAAAAGCGAACTTGCATAAACGGGATTTTTTTTCTCCAAAACCTGCTTCCATCCCAATCTTATACATAAAATGCGCCGTCACATAATATAATATCACCGGAAGCAGCTTATACCACATATTATTGATAAAACTATTCGTCAGGATCGCTTCCGGAACATGACCTGCCAGATACAGAGGCAGATTCCATATCGCATAGGCAATAAAGGTACTGGGAAGATAATTCGCATAATATCCCCCCGACTGTTCATAACTGGCTTTATAAAAATCGGTAAAATGCTCGTACATCAAAAATGAACGGTTTCCCGTAAGCCGCATATCCCCCTGCATACAGGTAAGAAACAGGATGAAAAGTACAATACTGGAAATAATCCAATCCAATCGGCATAATTCATTTCCCTGCCACAATTTCATCCCTTTCCAGTCATTTTTTAAATGCGTCCATCCACTCACTCTTTCCTTTTTTTGTTTCACTTTCATTCTATTTTCTATTCCTCTCATGATTGTTCCTGCGTTACTTTTTCATTTCCTTTCTCCGGCTCTGTTGTAACCGCCGCTTCCTCCATCGTTTCCTCCGGCTTTTGCTTCGGCTCGTCAAAATTCAACCGCAATTCTTCTACTACCAGAGGTCGGTCCAATACTCTTGTATTGATACTGAGTACATATTCTCCCAAAAATCCGATAAAGAATAATTGCATGGAACCCAGGAAAAACACACCGATCAACAATGGAGCCATCCCCGCAGAAAATCTGTCCCAATATAACAATTTCAATATAAAATAAATAATCCCAGCCACAAAACTGATACCGCCCACAATAAAACCAACAAAGGTTGCCATTCGAAGTACTACTTTGGAATAAGAGGTAATACCGATCATGGCATAATCATACAGACTGTAAAAGTTATTCTTACTCTTTCCTGCCTTTCTTCTCTGCTGTTCATAGGGAATCGCCTTATAATCAAATCCCAGTTCCGCTATGATTCCCCGCAAATACGGCATAGGATCATGAAGATCTCTCACCACATCCACAAAAGCCTTGTCATATAAACCAAATCCTGTAAAATGCTCAATATGATCAATATCCGTAATTTTTCGAATCAATTTGTAATACAGGGTACGAATCCAATACATCATTTTTTTCTCTTTACTGGATTTTTTGATTCCAATAACAATTTTCCATCCTTTTTCCCATTCACGGACAAATTTAGGAATCATCTCCACCGGATCTTGAAAATCTGCACACATACGGATCACACAGTCTCCCTTTGCCTGCTTTAATCCATAGACAGGAGAACGAATCTGACCAAAATTTCTTGCATTAAAAATCGCTTTAATTTTTTGATTATCTCCACATAACTGCCGAAGAAATAACCGGGTATTATCCTTGGAATGATTGTCTATAAAAATAATTTCATAGTCGTATTCCGAAAGTTCTTTTTCCATTACATTTACAATTGCCTGTGCCAGTGGTTTCACATTTCCCTCTTCATTGTATGTGGGAATCACCACCGATATTTTCTTTTTCATTTGTTTTTCTCCCTCAGCCATTGTACCATTTCCTCGATTCCTTCTGAAAATTTGTATTGAGGCACAAAACCTGTGTCCTGGGTCAGGCTGTCTATATCTGCACACAAATGCATCACCGGATGGGGAGGATATGGTTTTTTCCCAATTCCCGGCTCCGCTTTCGGGTCTGTGGCATCTCGTATCCTGCAAATATATTCTTTAAGCCTTTGGGCTTTCCCGCTACCCACACAATACACCGAACCTGATATTCCTTTTTCTCCTACCAGATAAAAAGCTCTTCCTGCATCTTTACTGTACAGATAATCCCATTGCTGCTGCGCAGGAGTGAATATGGTTTCCTGCCCCTCCATAAATTGATGCAGGGCAGTCATCACCATGGTACTTTCCTTATCGTAAATTCCATACACACTGAATATTCTGCACCAGATCCATTCCATCCCTAACTCTTCACAGAGAAGACGGGAAAGTTTTCCTGCTGCCAATTTACTTACCCCATAGGGAGTAATCGGATGTTCTGCCGTATCCGGTCCGATTTTTTCCTTTTCCTGCGGACCGTATTCTGCCTGAGAACCTGCTCCGATAAATCTGGTGCAGCCCAGTTTTTTTGCCGCCTGCACCGCTTCCAGGGTATACTCTATATTTTTACTTTGCAGCACCGCGCTTTTATTCCTGTTTGCGCCGGTATTTCCCCAGGCGATATGGAAAAATGTGTCGCACTGTTCCGAAATCAACTCCGGCAATTTTTCCATATTTTCCAGAGAACAGGTTACGGGATGAACCTGACTGCTCTCTGGCAAACGAAATCTCTTCTCGGTGTTTTCCCGTATCACCGCATAAACTTCAATTTCCTGTCTGACACACTCTTCTATCAGGGCAACACCGATCATACTGGTGGCTCCTGTCACAATGATTCGTTGCATAGCTTCTCCCTCATACTTGCTTCGGAAGAGAAATATACATATTCTCTTCCAGTTCTTCTCTCGATAAAAACGGGTACATATCTTCAAGAGGCGCTGACACCATTCTTCCATCGGGAAGTTTCTTTGCAGATGTTTTCGGCTCTGTCTTCTGATATTTTGTAACAAAAACCTCGCAGACTATAGCTCCGTCAAAATCCAGTACTTCTTCTATTTTTTCCTGTAATTCTTCAGAAGTATGGATACTTCGATAAGGAAATCCATATGCCGGAATCAGCTTTTCCAGATCCGGAAAACTCAGATCACCACTCTCTTCTCCCACGCCCACCAAAGGTTCTCCAAAATAATTTTGCTGGGTCTGCCGAATAGAATGATATCCCTGGTTATTGATCACAAATAATTTTACCGGTAAACGATTCTGCCAAATTGTTTGCAATTCCTGAAGATTCATCTGAAGACTTCCCTCTCCTGTCACACATACCACTGGTTTCTTCCTGGATGCAATGCAGACGCCAATTGCTCCCGGAAGACAAAATCCCATGGAAGCTGTATTGGGATTTGTAATAAATCGCTGTCCTTTCTTTACTCGAAAAGCCTGGCTTCCGGCAACTCTTGATGTTCCCACACTGACCATCAGATTCTGATTTTCTTTCATGGCTTTCGATAATTCTTCATAGAAAGCGTAAATATTGGTACATCCTTCTTCTGTTGTTTTGTAATGCTTTTTTGTAACTACCGGATATTTTTCTTTCCACAAAGAACATTGCCTTCTCCAGTCTTCTCCCGAAAATAGGGGGTGTTCTTTCGACGCCCCCCGTCTTTTGGCTGCTGTCAGCAGTTTTTTTATCAGTTCCCCCGCATCTCCACAAACAGGGAGACTTACATGGAGACTGGGTTTTTTTAGTTCATTCTCATCAATATCATTCAAAATTGTATAACTTTCTCTTGCCCAGTCCTGGAACTGAAATCCTGTCTGGGCAAAACCCTGACGATTTCCAAGAGAAAGCAATACATCACTGTTTTGCAGGGCAAAATTTCCCGGTCTGGTTCCCGTACCGCCGCTTCTTCCCACAAAAAGAGGATGATCGGATTCTATAGCGTCTACGCTGCTCATTCCTGTAATCACCGGAACACCTAAAATCTCTGCCAACTGATGAAACTCTTCTATCGCTCCCGCCAGACGTACTCCATTTCCCGGAAAAAGTACAGGACGACTGCTTTCCCGGAGTTTATCTAAAATCTTTTCTACCACATCTTCTGAAATAGACCGGGGCAATACTTCTGGATTTTCTTTCGGATCGTAAGAGGGCATTTCCTCTGTCTCAACCACTGCCCCCTGTACGTCTAAAGGGATATCCAGCCATACAGGACCCGGTCTTCCTGTAACTGCAAAATAAAACGCTTTTTCCAGGTGATAGCGGATATCCTCCGGATGCACTACCATATGGGCATATTTTGTCAGCGGAGTAACTACCGGAACAATGTTACACTCCTGTACTCCCATACTTCGAAGGGGCAGCCCTGATGCGGGAACTGTAGTGGCATATCGTGCCTGTCCGGAAAATATTACCATAGGAATGGAATCCATCCATCCTCCCAAAACTCCCGTAATGGCATTGGTAGCTCCGGGACCTGTAGTCACACAGACTGCAGCCATTTTATTCTCTAACCTGGCATACGCTTCCGCCGCCATAGCACAAGCCTGTTCATGGTGCTGATAGGTACAATGCAGTTTTTTATGATGGCCAAATGCATCATTCAGATGCATGGCTCCTCCTCCGGTTACAGTAAATATATCCTGAATACCCCACCGGGCAATAAAATCAGCTATATAATCAGATACCTTTTGTTTCATAGCGCTTCTCCCTGCTTTAAAGTAATCATTCCCCTCTGCCTTACAGATAATCCGGACATTTCTGAACACATACCATCCGTTTTCCCGATGCTTCGATAGGAATTTCCTCTACATACGTCACATCAATCTGTGCATCATCTCCCAGATAATTCCGGTAAGAATCCACAACCTCTTTTTCATTTATTTTGCTGCGATCTGCGTTTAAAAGCAGTTCGTACCGTGTTTTTTCCCACTGGATACATTTTGCCTGATGGACAATTCCTTCCATATCGATCAACACATTCATAAATACATGAATAGACAAAGGCTCTCCTTTACAATTGTACATCATAGAACCCCGCCGGCCATAAATCTCCGTAAAATATCCATGTTTTCTTCCCTTTTCATCTATGATTTCCTCATAGATTCCCGTGTCTCCCGTATCATAGCGAATCATGGGAAATGCTTTATTATATAAATCAGTTACCACAATCCTTCCTAATTCACCCGGTTTTACCGGCTCATCGGAATCCAGACTGAGCATTTCTATGTAAAAATTATAAAGATCTACTGTATAACGATCTTCGTCACCAACCTGACAGGCTAAAAATCCATTTTCGTTATTTCCATAGGAACGAATTCCGTGAAAACCAAAAATTTCTTTAATCAGATCATACGTTTTCTGGGGAAGGGCTTCCCCCATGGCAAATACCATTTCCACATCCCATTTTGTTATATCTACCTGTTTTCTTTTCAGATAATCCATAAGGACAATCAAAGCGCTGGAATATGCCACCAATACCTGGATCCGGTCTTTTCGAATTTTTTCACAGATCTCTCCCAGAGCTTCATCTCCCATATTGGAAATATCGATCATGATCAGATTGTTTTTAAATGATTTCCATTTAGATATCACATTTTTTCCAGGAATCCATACACGAAATTCTCCTCTCTTCATTCCCATACGAAATCCGTTTAATTCCATAAAGGAAATGAAATTCATGTTGACCCGATTCATCTTATCGCCGTCACAAAGCACAGTAAACGGCGCCCCGGTGGAACCGCTTGTCTTTAATTGAAACAGACTGTCCTTCTTCTCCTGAAAAGTATCACACAAAATCTGATCCTTATTTTCATTATATTTCATCTTGGTCATAACAGGAAATTCTTCCAGATTACAGGCATTTTGATACTCCTTATAATAGGGAGAATGTTTCTTTGCATAATCCAGCAACATCTCTACCCGGCGTTTCCCATACTCTTGTGTAACTCCCTCCACAATTTCCCGTTTATTTACTGTTTTTATCTTTTCCAGCTTTCCACCATGTAGTTTATCCAACATATGAAAAGCGGTCCGTCTCAAAACTTCTCCAGCCTGCATCTTTTTTCCTTCCTCTACAACTCATTCTTTTGATTTCCTTGTTTTTTGTATCCCGGCAGCTTTCCATAATCCCAATAAAATCACTGCCGCCACACGTATCCCATTTGCAATTAATACAGATACTGCAAATCCCATGATACCTCTCTTTTGTGTAAAAATCAACACAAGCGCCGTAATCACAACCAGATGAACAACCTGGAGTATTAACTGCCATTTTTCTTCTGTAAATGTGAGAACTACAATAAAAAGATATGCAGAAAACACTCCAAGAATCTGACTCAAGTTTACAACTGTTACCATACCTCTGACAGATTCGTAAAGATCTCCATAAAACAACTTTACAAAAATCGGCGTACCAATCTGCGCACCCACAAAAAATGCCAGGCTGACTGCTCCTCCAATACCTGTGAAAATCAAAAATTGTTTCCGATCCATACGTTCCTTCTTTCGTGTAAGATAAGAAATGATAATCGTATTCACAGGAGCCACCAAAAGCACCAGTGTTTTACCAATCAAAGAGGTCACATAATACTGTGTCACTGCCAGATGTCCGATCAGATGCTCCAACACAAGGCGGTCTATATTCAAAGTCAGATTTGTGATCAGATACGAAAATACTAAAAATCCTCCTCTTCGGAATGCTTCCCCAAAAAAGGGACTTGTCTTCCAGAAACCGTGAAATACACTTCCGGTTAGCCCCAGATAAATAAGCGAAGCCACTTCTCCCGTCACAAAAACCCAAAACCAGTTTTCTGTCAGAAAATAAATCCCGAATCCCGCCACATAACCGACAGTCAATACACAATAATAAATAAAATATCTTTTATAATTCAGATTCAGACGATATTCCACATCTCCATAATACCGAAAAATGGTTGTCATCAAAAGTATGGCTGTCCATAAAATCACAGGCAAAGATACCATGGATTTTTTCGCCACCACCAGGGTTATAACAGTTCCTACCCCTCCAAACAGCAAAAGCAGAAGATTATAATCCCCATTTTTTACTTCATAATCTCTGCGTACCACCAACCGGCTGGTATTCAGCGCCTGTCCCACCGAAGGACAAAGAATCGCCACCAGACCCATCAGATACAAAAGTTCTCCTAACTGGTCGCTCCCCATCATACGATTTAGCAGAGGGTAGATCAGAATCTGCAGCACTCCGTTCATCAGAAGCGCCCCGCCTATGGTATATGCTGTATTGGATACTATTTTTTTCTGTTTTTTTTTGGATGCCAAAAAATCGTCTCCTTTGTTATTTTTTCCTGTATTTTTCACATCGGTTCTCAAATGATTTCCTTTTTCCCGAATTCAGCACCGGAATCTCATCTACATATTCCACAGTAATCTCAGCTTCTTCACCAAAATAAGGTTTGATAAAATCCAAAATTCCCTGTTCATCGATCACATTCTTATCTCCGTTTAACCAAAGTGTATACCTGGTCACATCTTCCTGAATAAACCGATATTGACAAATTCCCTCTGCCATGGAAAGACCATTCAGCAGTACAAAGGGGGATACGATCCGACCCTGACAGTCGTAGATCATATCTCCTTTTCTTCCATACAATTCCTTTATGTAAAAACGAAAACGTCCTTCTTTTTCTTTATATTCTGCCACTGCCAAATCTCCGTTATCATAGCGGATTAGAGGAATAGCGTAATTATAAAGATCTGTGATCACAATTCGTCCCAGTTCTCCCGGCTTTGCCGGCTCATCTTTGTCCAGCTTCAGGATTTCATAATAATAGCTTTCTGTATCGATATAATAGCTCTCATCCTCTTCTCTTTGCAGACCCATGATTCCATTTTCTTCATTGGAGTACCAGGAACGCACCGTACAGTGGAAAATTTTTTCCAGCTTTCTTCTCACTTCTTCCGGCATACTTTCAGAAATCGGAAGAATCGCCTTCACATGAAACTTTTTCGTATCCATGTGATGGGCTTCTATGTAACGCCCCAGTTCTCCTATGGCAGAAGCATATCCGATAATACATTTTACCCGTTTTTTCCGAATGGTTTCCACCATTTTTCCCAGGGCCGCATCATCCAGATTCGAGCAATCCATCATAATCAGATTTTCCGCAGTTCTGGAAATCCAGCTTTTCTTTGCATGATCTCCCACCCACATACGGATAAAAGCCTCTTTCATCCCAATATAATACCCGCCGGCTGCCCCCAGAAAAATACTGGCTGCCGTATTATGAAGAATCTTATTTTTATTCTGGATCATGGCAAAGGGCGTCCCTGTAGAGCCACTTGTATACATAGTTCGATTGTCTCCCGCATCTTTAAAGGTACTGGACTGACATTCTTCATAATGACCTCTGTATATTTCTTTGTTCATTACAGGCATCTGCTCTAAGGGAGTATCTTCCGGAAAATCTTTATAAAACTCCGTAGTATGAACCGCATGACGAATCAGTTCCTGAATTTTCTCCTGTGTTTTTTTAACCGGTGTGCCTTTTTTATAGCTGTCACGGATTTCTTCATAATATTTCCGCACTTTTCCACCCTGCAGACGATCTACCATCCAAAATCCATACCAGCGCAGTTTTTCATCTATTACCATAGTTCCTCCTCTATGTCAGAGCATCTGCTCAGACAAGCGCTTCTTTAATTGCTTCTGCCATAGCATCCAGCATCTCATCTGTCATTCCCGGATAAACTCCAATCCAGAAAGTATCTCTCAGAATACGATCCGTATTTTCCAGACTTCCTGCCACTCGATATCCCTTTCCGGATGCTCTCATCTGGTCAAAGCATGGATGTTTGATCAGATTGCCTGCAAATAACATACGAGTCTGTACTCCTTTTGCTTCAATCGACTGTACCAACTGATTTCTGTCCACACCTTCCCGACAGGTAATTAAAAATCCAAACCAGCTTGGTGTGGAATTTTCACAGGCTTCCGGTAAAATCAACTTTTCTTCTGTTCCTTTCAAAGCATTTTTCAAATATTCAAAATTATGAATTCTCCGTTCCACGAAAGAAGGGAATTTTTCCAACTGCGCACATCCCACTGCTGCCTGCATATCTGTTGCTTTCAGATTATAACCAAAATGAGAATATACATATTTATGATCGTAGCCTAACGGTAATTCTCCATACTGGCGATCAAAACGATGCCCACACAGATTATCCTGTCCCGGAGCACAGACACAATCCCGTCCCCAGTCACGAAGAGAACGAACAATCTTATGCAGTAATGGATTTGATGTGTAAACTGCTCCACCCTCTCCCATCGTCATATGATGAGGGGGATAAAAACTGGAAGTTCCAATATCTCCGATGGTACCTGTCAGTTTTTCTTCTCCATCTATTACATATCGGGAACCCAACGCATCGCAGTTATCTTCAATCAGCCACAAATTATATTTTTTACAAAAATCACGTACCGCCTGTAAATCAAAAGGATTTCCCAGGGTATGTGCAAGCATCACTGCTTTTGTTTTTTCTGAAACGGCTCCCTCCAAAAGAGTGGGATCTATATTATACTGAGGAATGGAAATATCCACAAACACCGGAACTGCCCCATATTGAATCATAGGAGCCACTGTAGTAGGAAATCCCGCTGCCACTGTGATAACTTCATCTCCTGGAAGAATCTGTCTTTCCTTTAATAAAGGAGAGGTCAGAGCCATGAATGCCAGAAGATTGGCAGAAGAACCGGAATTTACCAAAGAACAATATTTTATACCCAGATATTTTGCAAAATCTTTTTCAAACTTTGTGGTATACCGTCCTGCTGTCAGCCAAAATTCCAGAGAACTGTCCACTAAGTTTACCATTTCTTCTGCTCCATACACACGGGATGCGTAAGGAATCCGATCTCCCTTTTCATAAGGTTTTTTCTGATTATGATATTTCTCACAATACATTTTTGTCATTTCAAGAATCTGCTCTCTTGCCTGCTGTTCTGTCATTTTTTCAAACATATAATCTTCTCCTTTATCTTATAAAAAACTGAAATTCTGTACCCTGAATACTAAAACTCTTATCCAACGTATACGTTTCCATAAACCACTGATATCCCTCCGGATAAAACTTTTCCAGTATAGGAAGCGATGGCGCGCTGGTAAATACATATTCTACGCCCTGCTGCATCTGTTCTACCAAATGTTTTGCAGAGTCCTGTGCCACAAACATATCACTGAAATCCATGGTAAAACACTGGGTATTCCAATGAAGCATACTGTAAATCTCTGCCATATTCAATCCAAAAGCAAAAGTATTCGCTGGAATTTGCTGTTCTACCACTTCCAAAAAGGCATTTACCTCCTCCTGATTATGAAAGTTTTCCTTCATCTGACTATTTTGGGAAAATTGCAATACTGTTCCGGTGGACATGCCCAACAAAGCAGAAACACAAATCACACCAATGCTTCCCTTTATCACCTGGTCAAAATTACAGTCCTTTTTCTTCTCTTTTATAAATTGAAGTCCTTTTTCCCCCAGATAAGCCAACATGATCACTGCCGAAAAATGACAACAATCCAGATTGTGATAAGCCGGACGATTTATATAATACACCAATCGCCCCAAAGCACTGACACACATAAAAAATATCAGATATTTTTTCCACCCTACTGTCCTACTTTCTTTTTGAAACCATCGCCAGCCTGCAATTCCCATTGCGATTCCTATCAAGAACATAGGAACTTCTGCCATATAGGCGCTGGGATACAAGGGCAAATCCAGGTGAAGTACATCTGTCATATACGAATCTGACATCAGAGGCAGCATAAATTCTTTCAGTGTATTTACCGGACTGTGTTTCAAAATATTATAAAGATTTACAAGTCCGTAAGCGCCCGCAAAAGAAGCCGCCACTCCTGCCAGATGAAACGCTGTATATGCTCCTACTCTCTTTCCGTTCCATTCCCCTTCACTAAACAGATAACACATATGTAATGCCGCCCAGGAAACAGCCAGAATCATACCTGTTTCTGTATTCCAGATTACTCCCAAAATACAGATCAAATATCCCAATGATGCCGTTTTCCAGCCAAACAATTTTTTTCTGAGAACGGTCATCGCATATAGTAGCATAATGGCAGGGAAAATCATACGGTGCGGCCACACCTGCCAGTAAAATCCACCTTTCATTCCCAAGATCGGGAAAGAAATCGCAATCGCTCCCAATACCCGGAGAAGTCTGCTTTTTATTACCTGATGCATCGCCAAAAATGCACACAGATGACTGATCGCTCCCAATCCCGCCAGTAAAATCACAAATTTTCGAAAATCTCCTCCGATCAGTTTCATGGGAAGTTTCCAAAGTAACGCATAATGTCCGTAAATACTGGTCAATTCTCCTGTATACGGCATTCCCCAATGGACATTGTAAATAGAATTAAAATATGCGTGGGCATGATAACTGTCACTCCAGTCACCTCTTCCAAAAATATTGGGAGTATACATACTGTAAAACACCAGCACAGTCAAAATCCCATACAAAAGATATAGCAGCCATTCTCCACTGCTTTTTCCCAATTTTATATTCTGATACACCCAAAAAAACACCACAATTTCCAGGATAAATAAAAGTGTCATCAGCCACAGCGGCTGCGTATGCCATCCATATCTTCCTGCAACGCCGCCTACCTGCAATGTTTCTTTTGATGCTCCTATAGCAAAAAAGAGAGCCTGTCCAACCAAAAGTAATGCTGCTGCTCCCATTTTTACCCTTCTTTGTTCCAACAGGGATTTTTCTGCTGTTTTTTTCCTGCCTGCTATACACAATCCAACAATAAAAGCCAGACAAAACAGAATCAAAGTCATACCATACACTAATATATTGATATTCCCTAAGCTGCTTATTTTCTCAGAAATTGCCGGAATCTTTAAGCACCCAACAAAAAACACTGCCGCAGCTATCAAAGCTGCTGCTCCACAAATAATTTCCCTGTTCTTCTTCCTGTTACTTTCCATTTTTCAACTTACTTCCCATTCTCTTCATATTCCCTGATCTGACGATCTGTAAATGCAGACATATTTTCCCCATTCAGATATGCCTGATACCATTCTACAGTTTTTTCTACGGCTGTCTTTACTTCCCAATGTGGCTTCCATCCCAAAACATTACGGATTCTGGAACAGTCTAATTTTAAAAAGTTGGCTTCATGAGGTCCGCCCATATATAAGTTTTCCCATTCTGCCCCTTCTTTCCAGGCGTCACAGAACAAATCTGCCAACTGTCCCGTGGTAATACAGTCCCGATCTTCCGGTCCCACATTGTATGCCCCTTCTTTTTTTCTGTTTTCATATTGAGCCTGTGCAATTTTCAGATATGCTCCCAGAGGTTCCAGTACGTGCTGATACGGTCTGGTGGAGTGAGGATTCCTCACTGCAATCTTCTTTCCTGCTGCTACTGCCCTCACACAATCGGGAATAATCCGGTCCGTAGCAAAATCGCCTCCCCCGATCACATTTCCTGCCCTGGCTGTAGATACCGCTATGCCCTTTTCATCCAAAAAAGAACTTTTATAACTGTGTGTCACCAGTTCGGAACATGATTTGCTGTTAGAATAGGGGTCATAACCATCCAATTCATCTGTTTCTCTGTAACCCCATTCCCACTCATTATTTTTATATACTTTATCCGTAGTCACGTTCAGGAAAGACTTTACACTATCCACACGGCGAATCCCCTCCAGGATATTTACTGTTCCCATGACATTTGTTTCATAAGTATAGACCGGATTTTTGTAAGATTCCCTTACAATCGGCTGTGCAGCTAGATGAAATACCAATTCCGGTTTTGTTTCTTCTATCGTCTTCCATAACCTTTCCTGATCACGAATATCACCTTCCACAGACCGCATCTCTTTTTCCAATTCCAAAATTGAAAACAAATCCGGCTCTGTAGGCGGTTTCAGGGCATATCCTGTCACTTCTGCCCCTGCCTGTAAAAGAATCCGGGACATCCAAGCACCCTTAAAACCCGTGTGTCCTGTTAGCAAAATCTTTTTTCCTCTGTAAAAATCCCACATACTCATCTGTCCCATACCCTCCAGGGCGCCTTTCCTGACTGCCACATTTCTTCCAATTTCTTTTTTTCATTCATCGTATCCATACACTGCCAGAAACCATTATGACGATACGCATCTAATTCTCCTCTTCTTGCCGCTTCTTCCAGAGGATATCTTTCAAATACTGTCTCATCTCCCCGGATCAAATCCATAATTTCCGGTTCCAAAACCATAAAACCGGCATTGATCCAACCACTATCCTCTTTTTTCTTCTCTTTAAAATTGGTAATCTCTCCATTTTCCAGGATATCCAATGCACCAAATCGTCCCATAGGCTGCACAGTTGTCAGGGTTGCCATTCTGCCTCCCTGCTTATGGAACTCCAGAAGTTCCTCAATATTTACATCCGATACCCCGTCACCATAGGTCAGGAAAAATGGTTCCCCATTCAAATGTTCTTTTACTCTTTTGATTCTTCCTCCGGTCATTGTATTTAACCCTGTATCAACCAAGGTAACCTTCCATGGCTCCGATATATTATTATGGACAATCATTTTATTTTCCTGAGTAAAATCAAAGGTGATATCGCTGCTGTGCAAATAATAATCTGCAAACCATTTCTTGATCATCTCTTGTTTATATCCACAACAGATAACGAATTCGTGATATCCGTAATGAGAATATAGTTTCATAATATGCCAGAGTATGGGTTTATCTCCAATCTCCACCATAGGTTTTGGTTTCAAATGACTCTCTTCACTGATCCGGGTTCCAAATCCCCCTGCCAAAATAACAACTTTCATTCCTTTATCTCCCTCGTTACCGTGGTAGTGTCAAAAACTACCTCTTTTTTATTGTTTAAATCCATTAAAAACCTTGATTTTATGGGAAGTTGCAAATAAAAAGAGCATTGACCTCCCTTTTCTGGTATAATATCCGCGACCAAACATCAACTAAACCAAAGGAG
>JAXEUM010000008.1:0-6994 GCA_034114925.1 Oliverpabstia sp. | reverse complement strand
TCCCGCCGCATAGACCCGGCTCCCTACACCGAACAGCAGAAGAACTGTCAATAATCCACAAATGATTTTCTCTTTCCACATTCTATTTCTATGGCTCATTCTCCCTCTCTCCTTCATCCTTTATCCCATACGCAGAAGCCGCTTCCCTGATTACCCCAACCAGAATGTGTCTCCCGTTCGTTGCATCCGATGTACAGGTACTAAGCAAAAGGAGATGATCCGATGTATCAACCTGTAACTGACGCAAATACAGCGCTTTCTGAAAAATGGTATTCAGATATTCCTGCCTTCCATCTTCTGTCACAGCGGGTTGATAGATCGTACTGTCATAAGCATCTGCTTCCAGGAAAGCAAAAAAGTCGACCTTATGATTACTTCCGCCATAGTACAGATTTCCACTGGGATGCGCGTCAAAAAATGTTCGATTCTTAAAATCTGCCAGGTCTCCAAACATAGCATGATCCGCCATATGATGCCCATACAGAATCGAATTAAAATCCGTAAAATCCTTTTGATTTCTGTAATCCAGGAAAATGCTTCCGGCCAGGGAATACTTCCCTTCCGCATCTGTATTTACATACTTATCGTTATCTGACGCCTGTGTGACCGGATAATCAATATGTGTCCCATCAACTGTCACCCAACCGATTACCTCTGGATTCAAAGCCTGCAATTCTTCAAAAGATTTGCTCTTATCCTCTGTCGGTTTATATACTTCATACCGATTGGTATCTGCTGCCTGCAGAATCTGTTTGGAATCCCACAACACATAACATCCTAAAGCAAAAAGCAGAAGAAAGGCGGTCAGCACCGCAAAATTTACGGCGCCGTCCAGAAGCCTTATCGTCAGTCTCCCGGCAGATCTGCATATATGCTTCCCTGGTTTTTGCTGTCTACTCACCATTCGCCTCTCTTCCCGCCGTTTTATCCTCTGTAATACACGCTTACCGTGCAACTTTTCTTCTGATTACCAAGTATCCCACAAGCCCTGCAGCTGCAGCAAGAATCAGAATTACGAAAGGCAGGTTGTTCATAATGATACCAGTAATCGGTACATCCTTGTATGTGTTTGTGAAAGTAACTGTATTGGTTCCTTCTCCTGCCAGATTGGTTTTTCCGGTTTCTGCTGTAGCAAGAGAATCTGCATCTGCTGCCGTTTTATTAGTTACAGTTTGTGTTCCATTTTCTACAACAGTTACGCTCGGAGCATATCCATCCGCTGCTCCAACCTCTGTTACCACATATCTGGTACCTGCCGGCAGATTGCTAAATACTTTCTGCCCACCGTCTGCCAGTGTAAAAGTATATTCCTGACCAAACGTATATGTATCATTCCCAGATACAAAAGTGCTTCCATCGTATGTAGCCGGTTTTGTAAATGTTACTTTAAATGTAAACGCTTTCGTTTTATCTGCCAGAGCGCCCTCTGTGTGTTTGGCAACCGTTAAAGAAGTGGTTTTCTCAAATTTGTTTACAAATTTAATCGCGTCCTGTTTTTCTTCTGTTCCAGCAGCTCCTGATTTTGCTGCAGTAATCTGATCAATTGCCAACCCGCCATTTTCTGTGTTTTTCACATATACACGTACGGTATAAACAGATCCATCGTAAGTCACTGTGCCATTTTCAACAGAGGTTTCCCCTGCAGTTTCCTTTACCGTGTAGGTATATACACCGGCATGCGGGAAGGTCGCTTCACTAAAGATCTCTGCTACAGTCTTACTTGAAATACCGGAAGTTACTGTATCTGCATTGGAATAATCAACTGTTTTCGCTGAAATGACCGGAGCATCTGCTTCCAAACCCGCAAATGTAAACGTGAATGTAATGCCCGGAACCGTAATTCCCTCTGCAATCTGAAAATCTTTCTGGATTTCAGCCTTTGCTGTAGGTACTGTAGGTTCCTCTGCGGCTGATACTACCGTTCCCATGCACATGACGGCCGCCATCAATCCGGCTGCTGCCGCTGTTTTGAATTTTTTAAACTTCATCATTTTTGAAATCCTCCTTCATAATCTTAATGACTTATTATATAAATTATCGTCCAGATGGCCTGAAGATAAATTTATATCCCTCTGTTTCGAACCAGAGTCAGGACTTTTCCCAGCGTATCCTGAATCGAAACCGGACCATAGATCCGGCTATCGGTACTGTGTTCCCGTCCGTCTCCCAACAGAAAAACCTGCCCTTCTCCCACAGTCAAAGGGAATGCAACACCTTCCGCATATCTGTCTGTTGTCCCGTATATTTCCGTCTCCTGCTGGATTGCCCCATTGACCATCAGACCGTTTTCGTTGATATCTACCGTATCACCCTCTACGGCTATTACTCGTCTGACCTGTGTTTCTCCTCCCTGTTTCAGGATGACCACATCCGAAGCCACATACTCCTTATCCAGTCTGTAAAAAATCACCAGGTCTCCGTCTTTCACGGCTGGTCTCATGGAATCCCCCGTAAACCGGAAGATTCCAAACACCGTGGTAAATGACAGAAGAAAAATGATAAGAATCATCCCGATTTTCAAAAGCAGCAATCCCAGCTCCACAGCCAGCGATGGCTGCTTTTTCCTCTGCTGATCATTCTTCTTCTCTTGCATCTTTTTCATTGACTACTGTCTCCGGCCGTGTTTCCTGCGAACAACGATTCCAAAGATCAATGCTGCTGCCGCAAAAACACTTAGCATCAGAATCCCCATCGTCCATCCGCTGCCCATTCCC
The DNA here is from genome assembly GCA_034114925.1 of Oliverpabstia sp. Taxonomy (GTDB): domain Bacteria; phylum Bacillota; class Clostridia; order Lachnospirales; family Lachnospiraceae; genus Oliverpabstia. The sequence continues at coordinate 4,280 of JAXEUM010000008.1, read as the reverse complement.
GAGATTCCTGTTATCGGCACCGTGTCCAGATGGTTGATGACTGTTACGGTCTGATCACCCTCCTGTAAAGTCCCATTATCATCAGCCTTATACTCAACCTCATATTCTTGAGCGCTTTCAGGCTTTTCCTCAACCTGATACGTTGTTCCAACCGGAAGTTGATGCAGCGTAAAGGTGTCCTTGTGTCCCAGTTCCACCGTGATCGTTCCATTTGTTACTTCCTGTTTGCCTGTCTGCGTTGTACCATTCACTGTTTGTGAATATGCATAGGTTCCAGTCAGTGGAGCATTCTTTGCATCTTTCAGTGTTATAGTAATCTCGAATTTTTTCGTCTTATCCCCCATGGTGCCAGTCACTTCTTTTGCAACGGTAAGGGATGGCTTCCGGCTGTTGGTAACCGTAAATCCGTTTGTCGTATTTCCACTTACAGCGCTCTCATATCCCTCCAAAGCCTCTTCTTTCACTGTGTAGGTATGACCTTTCGCCACATAAGTGAATGTTCCCTTCCACTGGTTGCCTTCGGTCAATTGCAGCGTTTTATATGGTGTTGCAGCCGCATCCTGATACAGAGATACCGTTACAGCCGGTTTTTCCACACCCTCTGGTACACCCTTCCAGACTTTCGTTACAGGAATCTGCATTGCGGAAACCTGAACCACAGGCTTTTCCACGTAAGCAACGGTCTGAGGTGTTCCTTCTCCTGTCTTTCCGAAAGTATAGGTCAGTGTTGCGCTTTCGTTGGAATAGAAACCAGGCTTTCCGGAACTACTTTCATTTCCCGGGGCGTCACTGTCTGCACTGCCTGTATCAGGATACTCGCCTTCTAAGTTTGCATAGTCATCGTATGCTTTCTGTGTAGGAACCACATCAAAGTTCACCGCATACGTGGTATCCTTGTCAAGAACAAAGCCGTCTTTAAATGTTGCTGTAACCGTCTTACCATCTTCACTCAGCGTTACCGTAATCGTATCCTGACCTGTAATATCAGTTACCTTTCCATCTTTCGTAGCAGTTACAGTATAATGATTAGTCAACGTTCCCCCCGGAATCTTTACATACTCACTGAGTTTATCTGTGATCGTTACATTTCTGCAGATGAACTCTGTTATCTCTCCTACGATATTCTGAAAAGCCTTTTCCAGTTCATCTGTATCATTTGCCCCATAATACCCTGTCTTTGTAGCATCGGAAGCGCCCTTCAACTCTGTAAGGAAGGTAGGATTCGAATCGTTTGTCATTCCAATGGTATAAAATCCCTCCAGCCCTGTGATTTTCTGTACCTGTAATATTGCCCGCTCCCACGCTGTCTGATCGAGTCCACTTCCGGATCCTAATGTCGTTCCAGCTTCATATGGTAAACTCCACGGATATTTCTTATCCGTAGTTCCATTTGCATAATAATAAGTAGGCTCACCGTCAGACAGGAAAATGACGAATTTCTTCGCATCCGTTCTGCTTTTTTCCAATGCCTCTGCTCCGGTGCGAAGTCCCGCCTCGCAATTTGTTCCGCCATCCGCCGCGATGTTCTTTACTACATTGTTTACTGTGTCTTTTTGATTTGTCCATTCCTGTAATAGGTCTGCATCATTGTAGGCTCCATCGTATCTGCTACCACTGTACGTTACAACTGCCATCTGGGCATCAATCTGTGTATTTCCCAAAATAGAATCCGTCAGACCGCCCTCTTTTGTGACAACCTGTTTCAAAACATCCATTCTGGACGTTTTTCCCCCAGTCGTAGTCATGTTCCGATCCATACTTCCCGACTTATCAACGATCAGCAGAACGTCTATCTTTGGTATGGTCGTCTCAGAGTCATACATTCCCTTGACATTCAACGTCAAAGTGTAATCATCCTCTGCATTTTTCTTAATATACTTCTGATGTTCCGGCGCTGCCTCCGAAGCCGCACCTCGGCTTAGATGAACTGCCACCGGATTTCCCGCGCCTACATTCTCCGCTTCCGGAACATCCTGCTCTGTTATTCCTTCCGTTGCCGCTTCCTTTTCCGGCGTCACTTCAGCATCCGACACAGCGCCTGTATCTGCTGTTTTTCCGTTGCCGGAACCGTTCTCCGGGCCCCCTTCTGTATTCAGAATTTCGTCTGTCCCGTCTCTGTTGCTCTCCGTCCCCGAAGTTTCTCCGGGCACTGTTTCTGCCGACACTTCCTCTGCATTCACCGTATCTGGAATTTTATTGCTCTGGTTTTCAGCAAAAACCGGAACTGTACAGAATATCAGCAGCAGGCCCATCACGAGTGCCAACAATCTCCTTTTTTTCTTCAATCCTTTCATTGAATCTCCTCCCTGAACCGCATCACTGTTCAATCAGTGTAAAGCAAGTTCTTCTCTATTCTATGCAACATAAGAATAGTTATGTTGTCATTTCGGTAATCATTTATGAATAAAGCAAGAAAGACCCGAAGAAATCTGAAATCTTTTCAAAGAAAAAATCTCATGGATTTCTCCGGGTTTTCGTGATGCCGTTTTGGGGCTGAATTATTTGAAATTTCTTGACATCTCACTTAGATTGGACTATACTAATGAACAGAGAGCAAGTTTTTCTCCGTTTATGTATGATTCTATGACAACATAACTATTCTTATGTGGTGCTCCACTCGCTTACTAAATCTAATGTTTCTATATTTTTGATCCACACCTGTATTTTTTCTGTCGTATATACCCTTGTAATCTCCAGACTGCTATGTCCTAAGATTCCCGCCAGATTCACCAGATTGTTTGTTCCTTTATAAAACGTTCTGGCAAAAAGATGTCGAAGGTTATGCGGAAATATTTTGTCTGGATCAACTCCGGCCCGTCCTGCCAGACTTTTCATCTCTTTCCATATATTTGATCGATTCTTAGGGTTGCCGTTTCTGGTTCGGAAGATCACGCCGGTGTGGATTCCTTCTCTTTCCACATAACGCTGCAAATTCTTTTTTAACATTTCAGGCATGGGAACCATCCTGTATTTTCCTTTATTCCATACTTTTACCATACCGCTCCTGAGGCTTTCCACTGTAAAATATTCCAGTTCGCTTACTCGAATTCCCGTAGCGCACATCGTTTCCATCATCAGGGCCAGTTGTACCCGCCCTTCTTCCATAGCCGTTTCCACTAACCGCTTATAATCTGTCTTTTCCATTTCTCTGGCCTCTCCTGTCAAAAGTGTTCCCTGCACACGGATTCTTTTCAGTTTCAATCTTTCCCCGCCCAGAAACTCCAAAAACTGATTGAGGGCGGCCAGCATAGAGTTTACACTGCTGATTGCATAATGTTCAACCAGCCATTCTTTATAGGAAAGCAGCTGCTCTTTGGTAATCCTTCGATTCTCGCCCATAAAATTATAAAACGTCCGGATATCTGTAAGATACTTTCTTATGGTAGCCTTGGCATTTTCCCGCTCTCTCAGATATACAGCAAATTCCTCCATACTCTCTTTTTTCATCTCTATTCCATCTTCCATCTTGTTTTCTCCTTTCTTTTCATGCGTCTGTCCATTCGTATTCCTTATTTCCCGTATTTAGCATCACCGATCTACAGTCCAAATATACGCACAAGAACGCATCTTCTATCAACCACCTTCTTTTTACTCTCATTCTTTAGATAACTATAAGACGCCGAACTCAAAATGAGAAGACTTTACATGCTGAACAATATTTCACGATAAATATGTTGTCATAAAAAAAGACTTTGCTAAAATAAGACAAGGCACTACATGAGAATGGTAGGCGGCGAGTCCTTCAACAGAGGGACTGAACCCTCTGATTACATAGAAATCCTGCTTGCAGGAAATCTGGGAAAGGAGGGCTTGACTTATGAGTGACTTTGAAATGCTCTCCATCGTACTAATAATACTTAGTATTGTTGTAACGATTCTGATAGCGTATATAAATCAATCAAAAAAGTAACCGCCCTCAGCCAAAGGAATACGATTACTTTTTTGTAACTTTATCAAATTTGGATCAACCAACTATCAGTAGTGCCTTTTTATATCTATAATATACCACCCTTTAAGCACCTTGTAAACATGTAACTTTGTAAACTTGTAAGCAAACTTGTAAGCATTTCAAACTGTTTTCGGTCAAATTCGGGTCAAATCCTCATAAGAATATATAACAATCTACAGTTTGATAGAATTTCAAAAATCCCGTATCTTCGGGCTTTTCAACACATTATAACACCATATAAATTAGTTCAATAGTACCTCATTCTATAAGAAAACAAAGAACGCAGCAATTCAATGGATTTATCTCCCAAAAGAAATACTGCGTTTTATCA
>JAXEUM010000007.1:0-2118 GCA_034114925.1 Oliverpabstia sp. | reverse complement strand
TCTTTTGCGTGCTGTCAAGGGTGGCGTAAATTTACCTCTGACTAAAATATCTGCAATTATCAAGGTTCATCTGAGCCTTTTTCTTTTGACTCAGTTTTTCATAACTCATTTGACACTACCATTCTATCTATATGTGGCTGCGAAAACGGTATCCAATTTATAATCCCATACTTACCTGCATTTGCCAGAATTTTCTCAACCTTTCCTTCAACATCTTCCACTGAAGCGAATAGAGATTCTTTTTTTACCAGTTCCTTAATAGTTTTTGGTGCATTGAATCCATCACATAATTTTAAAATATATATGGTTAATTCATCTGTCAAAACTAAAGCATCATTGTACAAAAGTATATATTCTCCCGCTTGTTCCTGACGAGCTACACATCTGGTTACCAATGGAAAAAATGGCGGTACCGTTGCCGGCCATTGCCCTGCCTCTTTCCATTTCTCTTTGCTTACAACACTAAAATCCACTTCTGTCTTTGCATTTTTGAATAATTTCCACTGCTGTAAAAACATAGTTTTAATATTGATTATCATATAGTATTTACCTCCATTACCGCCTCAATAAATCGTTTATGTAATTGGCGCTGTGTAAAATTCTGGGTTTCAAATACTGGAGAAGTCGTTGCTCCCCAATGATCATAATTCCAGTCCTTTATAACAAGTCCTTTTTGCTCTCTATTTAGAAATACTGGGGTTCCGGGATAAGGTGTCAGCATCTCTATTTTTGCCTGTCCTCCCATACGTTTGATTTTTCGAATTGCATTTACTGTATCCTGTATGGTTTCGTTGGTATCTGTCGGATGTCCAATTATGAAAGTACACATAACACGCAACCCATGATTTAAACAAGTTTCAACAGCTCCATATACTCTGTCCAGGGTAATATCTTTATGGATATCTTTCATAACCTGATCATTTCCTGTCTCTACCCCGAATTGAACAGCAATTGTATTCATATATTTTAATTTTTCTACTAGTGAATCGTCTACATTGCTTACTCTGGTTTCCAAACTGTATGTGAAATCTAATCCACTAGCAGCAATGGCATCTGCAATTTTATAAGTACGCTCTTTATTCGCCGTAAATGTATTATCAATAAAACAAATATGTTCAAAGTTAAAATCTCTTTTTAATTCCTTCAATTCTGCCACTATGTTTTCAGGACTTCTCAACTTAATTCCACCCCAGGCACCGGAAGCACAAAATTCACACCTAGCAACACAGCCCCTACTGCCCATAACTGTTGCCGGGGTTTTATAACGTTCCATGGGTAATAAACTTCTATCAGGAAACGGAAGATCATCTAAATTTTCTATACGGAGCAAATGTGCATTTTTATTATAAAGTTCTCCATTTTCATTGATAAATGCAATGCCCTGTTTTTCTTCCAGAGAACTTCCTTTATCCCTAACGATTTTATCTGCAAGCTCAACAAAAATTTGCTCACCTTCTCCAAGAATTACAATATCTGCCATATTCTCACCCAAACACTCTTCTGGTAGAAAACTGGCATGATATCCTCCAAAAATTACCTTGCAGTTCTTTCCTAATCTCTCATGGATTTTTTTAGAATATGCGACTGCATAATTGTAATTAGGTGTACTAACTGATAATCCAATAATTTTAGGAGCATTTTGAAATATTTTTTCGCTAATCTGCTCGATTTCCTGCTCTGTATATAAGTTAAAATCATATACTTCTACCTTGTATCCATACTTTTCCAAATTTGCAGCAATATAAAGTAAGCCTAACGGTGGCATATCCAAGCTTGCCACCAATGCACTTGCAAACATATTACTTTCATATCTAGGATACAATGGGTTAATTAATACAATATCCATTTGCCCTCCTTTCTACAAAGCGATGGGCAGATTACCTGCCCACCGCCTTGTCCTAAAACTCACATAGGAACAATCGCAATTACAATGATACTCAGAATTGCGCCTCCCGCACTTGCTGCAGGGACAAAGTCTGTCAACATAGCCTCGTCTAATGATGTTCCGTTTAACATTGATAATGGTTCAAACATATCACATCCTCCTAGTATAATAATGGTGTAGTCAGTAAGACTACTTGGTTAATAAGTTTCTATATACCAGATAACAGAAGAAGG
>JAXEUM010000006.1:0-17727 GCA_034114925.1 Oliverpabstia sp. | reverse complement strand
GGCGGCGTCTTAACCGCTTGACCAACGAACCTTGCCTGAGTATAATACTACATCTTTTGAAAAAAAGCAAGTGGTTTTTTGATATTTATTGAGAAATTTGAAGAAATTTGGGCATAGGACATGGAAGTAAATCCTATATGCCCAATACCTGTGGATTCAGCTGCTAGGCTGAACTGTTACAGGATATGTAAAATCTAATATACGAGGAGGCGATTGGTATGAAAGAAAAATCATGGAAGGCAATGGCTATGTTTTTGGCTGCTGTATTGCTTTTGGGAGGTTGTGGCGCTTCGGACAAAAGTGCAGCACAAACAGAAAATTTCAGTATGACAAATGAATCATCCGCAGATTATGGGGGAGGCTGGGAAACAGAGACGGCTATGGATACCAGCGGAGAGGAAAAAACAGAAGAAGTATCTCCGGAGATGGCGGCGGAGGAGGCGGGGACAGAGGAAGCTTTATCAGAAAAAGATCTTTCCTCTCGAAAGTTAATTAAAAGGGTATCCCTGTCCATGGAAACAAAGTCATTTGATACCATGAAACAGAAAATGGAGGAAGCAATTACTTCCTGCGGCGGTTACATAGAATCTTCCAGTTTTGATGATCCCCAGGGAGGAGAGTATTACCGCTACTATTCTATTACTGCCAGAATTCCTTCGGAAAAACTGGACAGTTTTGTTTCAGAAGCAGGAAATCTGGGAACGGTGACCAATAAATCAGAGAATGTAGAGGATGTAACCTTAGATTATGTAGATAAAACTGCATATAAAGAATCTCTTCAGGTGGAATACGAAAGGGTAATGGAGTTGCTGGAGGAAGCAAAAGACCTGGAGCAGATTCTTGCTCTGGAATCAAAATTATCCCAGCTTCGATATGAGATCAACAGTTATGAATCTCAGCTTCGCACGTATGATAATCTGATAGATTACAGTACGGTAAATATTTATATTTCGGAAGTGGAATATGAGCAGAAGGCGGAAGATACCATAGGAAGCAGAATCAGCAATGGATTTCAATCCAGTTTGTATACAGTGCGAGACTTTTTTGTGAATTTGTTTGTGGGGATTGTAGCCAATCTTCCGGTGATAGTTCTTGTGGGGATTGTGGCTGCTCTCGGTGTGACAGGAGTGGTAAAATTATGGAAACGGAAGAAAAAGAGGAAACAGGAGAAAAAGGACAATAAGGAAAATCAGGAAAACAGGGAAAAACCAAAAGCATAAGAGGATAAGAATCTTCCATAGAGAACTGTGGGAGATTCTTATTTTTCGTTTGGCTTTTTTTTGAAACTGTGTTATAATAGCGGCAGTTTTCGGCAAAAAACAGGTTTTCAATCGTGAGGGATATAAAATGGAACAAAAATTAATAGCAATAGATTTGGATGGTACTTTATTGAGGGAGGATTGTACGATTTCAGAGAAAAACAGGCAGGCAATCCTGAAAGTGATGGAGCAGGGACATCTGGTGGTTCCGTCCACCGGGCGAAGTTATACAAACAGCAGATTTGTACTGAAAGATTTTCCCGCAATGTCTTATTATATCAATGCGAATGGAACTACGGTAACAGCAGGAGAGGGAGAACAACTGCTGTTTTCCCATCAGATTCCTGTGGAGACAGGGTGTAATATTTATCGCATTGCGAGAGAATATCCTGTCTTTATTGAGTTATATCATAACCAGGATGCGTATGATAGCTATGAGGGATGCGACTACATGGAGCAAAGCGGCTGCATGGGTTCTTACCGGGAGCAGCTTTTGAAAACAAACATTCATATGTCAAATCTGGATAACTTTGTGTTAGAAGAAAAAAATCCTATCAGTAAATTTCATATTATGTGCGTTTCTCTGGAAGATAAAAAAGAATTGATGGAACGGCTGTCAAAAATTCCCGGAGTTTATCCGATTTCTACAGCTTCTCACAATATAGAAATTGCCGATGCCCATTGGAGTAAGAGAGAAGGACTGGAATGGCTTTGCAGTAAGATTGGGTTTTCGGCGGAGCAGGTGATTGCTCTGGGAGACAGTGACAACGATTATGAGGGAATATGTTGGGCAGGCGTGGGAGTAGCCGTGGAAAATGCTTCTCCCCGGGTGAAGCAGGCAGCAGATTTTGTGACAAAATCCAATGAACAGGATGGAGTGGCCTGGGCGTTGGAGCAGTTAGTAATAGGAAGGTGACAGATTTTATGGCGAAGAAAAACACATATGATGCCAGTAGTATTTCAGTGCTGGAAGGTCTGGAGGCAGTACGGAAACGTCCGGGAATGTACATCGGAAGTGTCTCTCGAAAAGGACTGAATCATTTGATTTACGAGATTGTAGACAATGCAGTGGATGAGCATCTGGCAGGGTACTGCGATCATATCCAGGTACTTTTGGAAAAAGACGGCTCCTGTACGGTCATTGATAATGGACGGGGGATTCCTGTGGGAATGCACGAAAAAGGAATGTCAGCGGAACGTCTTGTATTTACTACCCTTCATGCGGGAGGAAAATTTGATAATGAGTCTTATAAAACCAGCGGCGGTTTGCATGGCGTTGGTTCCTCCGTGGTAAATGCTCTTTCTACTTATATGGATGTAAAAGTGAGTGTGGATGGTTACGTTCATCACGACCATTTTGAGAGGGGGATTCCCACCATTGAGCTGGAAGACGGACTTCTTCCCAAACTGGGAAGAACAAAAGAAACGGGAACTTGTGTGAATTTTCTTCCGGATCCTGAAATTTTTGAAGTGACAAAATTTGCAGGGGAAGAGGTGAAAAGCCGTCTCCATGAAACTGCGTATCTGAATCCTAAACTGACCATACATTTTGAGGACAGAAGACAGGCGGAGACAGAGAGTATAGAGTATCACGAGCCGGAAGGCATTATTGGCTTTGTGAGAGATCTGAACAGAAAAAAAGAAACTCTCCACGAGCCGGTATACTTTTCCGGTGAGAGTGAAGGGATTACTGTGGAAGCAGTTTTTCAGTATGTGAATGAATTTCATGAAAATGTGCTGGGATTTTGCAATAATATTTATAACGCCGAGGGCGGTACCCATCTGACCGGTTTTAAATCCATGTTTACCACTGTGATGAACAATTATGCCCGGGAACTGGGAATTTTAAAAGAGAAAGATGCGAATTTTACAGGAGCAGATATTCGAAATGGGATGACGGCAGTTATTTCCATTAAACATCCGGCGCCCCGGTTTGAAGGACAGACAAAAACGAAACTGGATAATCAGGATGCTGCCAAAGCAGCTTCCAAGGTCACCGGTGATGAGATCACCCTGTATTTTGACAGGAATCTGGACGATCTGAAAACGGTGCTTTCCTGTGCGGAGAGATCGGCAAAAATCAGAAAAACAGAAGAGAGAACAAAAACCAATCTCCTTACCAAACAGAAATACTCTTTTGACTCCAACGGTAAACTGGCAAACTGTCTGAAAAAAGATCCGAAACAATGTGAAATCTTTATTGTGGAGGGAGATTCTGCCGGAGGTTCTGCAAAAACAGCAAGAAACAGGGATTATCAGGCGATTTTGCCAATCAGGGGAAAAATCCTGAATGTGGAGAAGGCTACCATTGACAAAGTTCTGGCAAATGCAGAGATTAAAACAATGATTAATGCCTTTGGATGTGGATTTTCCGAGGGTTATGGAAATGACTTTGATATTACCAAGCTTCGCTATGACAAAATTGTAATCATGGCAGATGCAGATGTGGATGGGGCTCATATTTCTACTTTGTTGCTGACTCTGTTTTATCGGTTTATGCCGGAGCTGATTTATGAAGGTCACGTATATATTGCCATGCCTCCTTTGTATAAGGCTATTCCTGCCAAGGGAAAGGAAGAATACCTTTATGATGATAAAGCGCTGGAAAAATACAGAAAAACCCATAAAGGAGCATTTACCCTGCAAAGATATAAAGGTCTGGGAGAAATGGATGCCCAGCAGTTGTGGGAAACCACCCTGGACCCGGAGACAAGAATTCTGAAGAGAGTAGAGATTGAAGATGCAAGAATGGCTTCCGAAGTGACGGAGGTGCTTATGGGAACGGACGTACCGCCAAGAAAAGCATTTATTTACCGCCATGCACAGGATGCTCAGTTAGATATATAAGAAAGTGAGAGAAGTATGGAAGGACAGATTATCAGAACCGAGTATTCGGAACTTATGCAAAAATCCTATATTGATTATGCCATGAGTGTTATTGTATCCAGAGCGCTTCCGGATGTGCGGGATGGTTTAAAACCGGTACAAAGAAGAACTTTGTACGATATGTATGAGCTGGGAATCCGTTATGACAGACCCTATAGAAAATGCGCCCGTATCGTGGGAGATACCATGGGTAAATACCATCCCCACGGGGACAGTTCCATCTATGACGCCCTGGTGGTGATGGCGCAGGAATTTAAGAAAGGACAGCCTCTGGTGGATGGTCATGGAAATTTTGGTTCCATAGAAGGGGATGGCGCGGCAGCCATGCGATATACGGAAGCCAGATTGGAGCAAATCACCCAGGAAGTATATCTTTCTGACATGGATAAAAATGTGGTGGATTTTGTACCTAACTTTGATGAGACAGAAAAAGAGCCGGAGGTGCTGCCGGTGCGTATTCCCAATCTGTTGTTAAATGGTGCGGAGGGAATTGCGGTAGGTATGGCAACCAGTATTCCCCCACATAACCTGGGAGAGATTGTGGATGCAGTAAAAGCATATATGAAAAATAACGATATCACGGTAAAAGGTCTGATGAAATATATCAAAGGGCCGGATTTCCCCACAGGAGGTATCGTTACAAATAAAGATGAACTTCTGAAGATCTATGAGACAGGAACGGGAAAAATCAAGCTTCGAGGCAAGGTGGAAGTGGAAAAATTAAAAGGGGGTAAGGTGAACCTGGTGATCACAGAGATCCCCTATACCATGATGGGAGCCAATATCGGAAAATTTTTAAATGATGTGGCGTCTTTGGTGGAATCTAAAAAAACTTCCGATATTATAGATATTTCCAATCAGTCCTCCAAAGAAGGAATCCGCATTGTGCTGGAACTGAAAAAAGGCGCCGATGTGGAAAATCTGAAAAATATGCTCTATAAAAAGACACGTCTGGAAGATACTTTTGGAGTAAATATGCTGGCGGTGGCAGACGGCAGACCGGAAACATTGAGTCTGAAACAGATTATTGAATATCATGTGGAGTTTCAGTTTGAGGTGTGTACCAGAAAGTACCGTACACTGTTGGATAAAGAGCTGGAAAAGAAAGAGGTACAGGAAGGACTTATCAAAGCCTGCGATGTGATTGACCTGATTATTGAAATCCTGAGAGGAAGTAAAAATCAGAAACAGGTAAAAGACTGCCTTACCCTGGGGATTACAGAAGGAATTCGATTTAAGACAAAGACCAGTGAAAAAGCAGCGAAAAAACTGCAGTTTACCCAAAGACAGGCAACGGCGATTTTGGAAATGCGGCTGTATAAACTGATTGGTCTGGAAATAGAAGCGCTGCTGGCAGAACATGAAACTACGCTGAAAAATATTGCAAATTATGAAGATATTTTGAATCATTATGATTCTATGGCGCAGGTGGTAATAGACGATCTGGAAAAGACAAAAAAAACATATGGCAGAAAACGGCGGACCGTTATAGAAAATGCAGAAGAAGCTGTATTTGAAGAAAAGAAAGTGGAAGAAATGGAAGTATGCTTCCTTATGGATCGGTTTGGATATGCAAAAACCATGGATAAAAACATCTATGAGAGAAATAAAGAAACCGTACATGAGGAATATAAATATGTGTTTACCTGCATGAATACGGATAAAGTCTGCCTGTTTACGGATAAAGGTCAAATGCATACGGTGAAGGTGTTGGATTTGCCGTTGGCAAAATTGAGAGATAAGGGAACTCCTGTAGATAATGTAAGTAATTATTCCAGTTCTTTGGAGAGAATCTTGTATGTGGCGTCCATGGAAAGTGTGAAAAACAGTATTCTCATGTTTGTTACCAAAAAAGGAATGACAAAGCAGGTAAAAGGGGAAGAATTTGATGTGATAAAACGTACCATCGCCTCTACCAAATTGGGAGAGGATGATGAGGTGATTATGGTACAGCAGTGCGACACCATGGATTATCTGGTATTACAGAGTAAAGACGGATATTTCCTGAGATTTTTAAAAGAAGAGGTTCCGGAGAAAAAGAAAGCTGCCTTAGGGGTGAGAGCCATGAAAATGGCAGATAAGGATTATCTGGAAAATGCTTATCTGGTGGAGAGCCGGATGGAATACAGTGTGGAATATAAGGGAAAACAGATGATCCTGAATAAAGTGAAGCTGGGAAAACGGGACACGAAAGGTACAAAGGTACGAATCTGAGTGGATAAGAAGAGAATAGGAGCCGTACTTTTGGCGGCGGGAAACAGCACCCGGTTCGGCTCCAACAAACTGCTCTGCAACATACAGGGAAAACCTATGGTACAGTATGCGATGGAAAAGATCCTGAAAGCTCCTTTTGAAGAACGGGTAATCGTTACACAATATAAAGAAGTTGAAAAACTGGCAGAAGCAATGGGAATCCCCCAGGTTAGGAATGAAAATCCGGAAAAGGGAATTTCCCATTCCATCCGTCTGGGACTTCAGGCAGAAGCGCAAATGGACGGTTGGATGTTTCTGGTATGCGATCAGCCCTGGATTTCCACGGATACAATAAAAAGACTGTTGGAAAAATACCGGGAAGGGGAGAAAGGGATTGGAGCAGTACGGTGGAAAGACAAAATTGGTAATCCTGTGATTTTTTCAAAAAAATACAGAAAAGAACTGGAACAGCTTGCAGGAGACCGGGGAGGAAAGAAAATCCTTTTGTCTCACATAGAGGATGTGTTATTTGTAGAAACGGATGAAAAGGAACTGGAAGATTTGGATATACCCATATGAAATCTAAGAAAATAGGGATTTCAGGCTTGCATTTTACTGTAAAGAGTGTTATGATGCTAATGATATATGATTACTAGATTAAGAGTGGGCGCTATGTCCACTCTTCTTTATGTAATAGGAAATTACTGCGTAATGTTCCTATTACATAAAAGCACTCTTGTATAAGAAAGCGAAGGTGGTGAGAAGATGAGCATAAGAGAGCAATACGAGCAGAAGGCAGAGGCGATGGCAGAGCCTATCGTAACAGGGCATGGCTTTGAACTGGTGGATGTGGAGTATGTGAAAGAAGCAGGCACCTGGTATTTGCGGCTGTATATTGATAAAGAAGGCGGCATTACCATTGATGACTGTGAGATGGTCAGCAGAGAATTCAGCGACAGACTGGATGAAGAAGATTTTATTCAGGATGCTTATATTATGGAAGTCAGTTCTCCGGGACTGGGCAGACCTTTGAAGAAAGAGAAGGATTATAAAAGAAGTCTGGGAAAAGAGATAGAGATTCGCACCTATCGTCCTGTGGATAAACAGAAAGAATTCTTCGGTATTCTCACTGCATATGATGAAAAACAAGTGACTATCACTCTGGAAAATCAGGAAACCAGGGTATTTCAGAAAGCCGAGATCGCACTGATCCGACTTGCTTTTGATTTTTAAGGAGGACAAAGATAAAAATGAACACAGAATTAATGGAAGCATTAAATATTCTGGAAAAGGAAAAAGGTATCAGCAAAAGTATTCTGCTGGAGGCAATTGAACAGTCTCTGATCCAGGCATGTAAGAACCATTTTGGAAAAGCAGATAATGTAAAAGTAAGTATTGATCCGGAAACCTGTGATTTCGGCGTATATGCTGAAAAAACAGTGGTAGAGGTTGTAGAAGATCCTGTACTGGAGATCAGTCTTGCCAATGCAAAGATGATGGATTCCAAATATGATATGGGAGATGTGGTTCAGGTTCCTATTCAGTCCAAACAGTTTGGTCGTATTGCTACCCAGAATGCAAAGAATGTAATTCTTCAGAAAATTCGTGAAGAAGAAAGAAAAGCACTGTGTGATGAATATTATCAGAAAGAACGGGATGTGGTTACCGGTGTGGTACAGCGTTATCTGGGAAGAAATGTGAGCATTAACCTGGGTAAAGTGGATGCAATCCTGAATGAAAACGAACAGGTAAAAGGCGAGATGTTCCGTCCCACAGAAAGAATCAAACTGTACGTTTTGGAAGTAAAAGAAACTCCGAAGGGACCGAAGATTCTGGTATCAAGAACGCATCCGGAGTTGGTAAAACGTCTCTTTGAATCAGAAGTGACAGAAGTAAAAGATGGAATTGTGGAAATTAAGAGTATTGCCAGAGAAGCAGGCTCCAGAACAAAGATCGCAGTATGGTCCAACGATCCGGATGTAGATGCAGTAGGCGCATGTGTCGGTATCAACGGCGCCAGAGTCAATGCTATTGTGGCAGAGCTTCGCGGTGAAAAAATCGATATCATTAACTGGGATGAGAATCCGGCGCTTCTTATTGAAAATGCATTAAGTCCTGCAAAGGTTATTTCTGTTATGGCAGATCCGGATGAAAAGACAGCTCTGGTAATCGTTCCTGATTATCAGTTATCCCTGGCTATTGGTAAAGAGGGACAAAATGCTCGTCTGGCAGCCCGTCTGACTGGATTCAAGATCGATATCAAGAGTGAAACGCAGGCAAGAGAAGCCGGAGATTTTGAATATTACCAGGATGACGAAGAAGCTGAGAATCCGGAAACAATTCAAGATGTACAGACAGTGGAAGTACAGGAGTCTGAGGTACCGGAAGAATCAGAAGAATAATCGGCAAGGCGGTAGAAAGTATGGGAAATGTAAAAAAAATACCCCTGCGAAAATGTATCGGCTGCAACGAAATGAAAAATAAAAAAGAAATGCTGCGTGTTTTAAAAACCACGGAGAATGAAATTGTCCTGGATACCACCGGGAAAAAGAACGGACGGGGAGCTTATCTTTGCTTTTCCAGAGAATGTCTGCAAAAAGCAATGAAAAATAAGGGACTGGAACGTTCTTTGAAAATGCCGATCCCGCAGGAGGTCTACGAGAACCTGGAAAGGGAGCTGGATATTATTGAACAAAAATAAAGTATTATCACTGATCGGTCTTTCTATGAAAGCCGGGAAGATCGCAAGTGGAGAATTCGCAACGGAAAAAGCTGTAAAGACAGGTAAGGCATATCTGGTGGTGGTGGCAGCGGAAGCTTCTGAAAATACAAAAAAGAAGTTTCGCAATATGTGTGACTATTATCAGGTTCCTTTCTATGAATTTGGAGAGAAGACAGAACTTGGCGGAGCAATCGGAAAGGAATTTCGAGCATCTTTGGCCGTTACGGATGCAAATCTTGCATCAGCGCTGGAAAAGCAGTTAACGATGGCATGAGTAAAGAAAGGTTGGTGGTAAAATGCCAAAACTTAGAATTTATGAAATTGCACAGGAAATAAATAAAACAAACAAAGAGGTATTAGATTTTTTGAAGGAGAAAAATATAGAAGTTAAAAGTCATATGAGTACATTAGAAGAAAGAGAAGAAAAAATGGTACGCGATGCTTTTTCCGATAAAAAAGAGGATAAAGCAGAAGGAAAAGAACAAAATAACGGAGAGGATAAAAAAGCGGGAGACCGCCCGAAAAAGAAATCAAATCTGATTCAGGTGTTCCGTCCGCAAAATGCTATGACTCAGGAAGGAAAGAATTTTCGTAAGAATAAACCGGCGCAGCAGGGAAACAACCGTCCCCAGCAGAATAAAAATCAGGAAACAACAGGAAAAACTCCGGTGCAGAAGCCGGCTGCAGGAGCAGTAAAAGCACAGGAGACAGGAAATACACAGGAAGTATCCCGTCAGAAACCACAGAATCAGAACCGTCAGGATGGTCAGAATAAACGGTTCAATAATGACAGAAGAGAAGGCGGAAGAAATAACGAAGGCCGCCGCTTTGATAACAACAGAAATAATGAAGGTCGTCGTTTTGACAATAACAGAAATGACGGTCAGGGAAGAAATCAGGGACGTCCTCAGTCTGGTCAGGATGGACGCAGAACAGAAGGCGGAAGAAATAATGAAGGCCGTCGCTTTGATAACAACAAAAACAATGAAGGCCGTCGTTTTGATAACAACAGAAACGGTATGAACCGGGATGGCAGAGACAGAGATGGCAGAGAGAACAATGGACGGAGAAATGACCGGAGAGATTCCAGACCTTCTTCTGTAGATACGATGGATCTGGGACTGGCAAGAAAACCAGTAAGAGATGTAAAGAGTAAAGAAAAAGATAAAGAAAAAGAAAGAGAAAGAGAAGAGAAGAAGACGCAGGACAGAAGAAGCGGTCAGGGTGGAAATCGCCCGAACCAGGGACGCCGTCCAAATCAGAGACTTCCAAAAGCTCTTCAGAAACCGGTTCGTCCGCAGCCGAAGGAAGAAAAGAAGGAAGAAGTAAAGGAAATCGTAATTCCGGAGAAGCTTACTATTCGTGAACTGGCAGAAAAAATGAAGATGCAGCCATCTGTGATTGTGAAAAAACTGTTCATGGAAGGTATTATGGTTACTGTGAACCATGAAATCGACTTTGAAAAGGCACAGGAGATCGCTCTTGAATTTGATATTATTGCAGAACAGGAAGAAAAGGTGGATGTGATCGAAGAGCTTCTGAAAGAGGAAGAAGAAGACGAATCCACATTAGTTCCAAGACCTCCGGTAGTCTGTGTTATGGGCCACGTTGACCACGGTAAAACATCCCTTCTGGATGCTATCAGAAGAACAAACGTAACAGATAGAGAAGCCGGTGGTATTACTCAGCATATCGGCGCTTATGTGGTTTCTATCAAAGGACAGAAGATCACTTTCCTGGATACACCGGGACATGAAGCATTTACCGCTATGCGTATGCGTGGAGCAAATGCAACAGATATCGCTGTTTTGGTAGTTGCCGCAGACGACGGCGTTATGCCGCAGACTGTGGAAGCAATCAACCATGCAAAAGCAGCGGGAGTGGAAATCATTGTTGCTATCAACAAGGTTGATAAACCAAGTGCAAACATTGAAAGAGTAAAACAGGAATTATCCGAGTATGAACTGATTCCGGAAGACTGGGGCGGAAGTACAATTTTCGTACCGGTTTCTGCAAAAACCCATGACGGTATTGAAGAGCTTCTGGAGATGATTTTGCTTACTTCAGAAGTATGCGAATTGAAGGCAAATCCAAAGAGAAGAGCAAGAGGTCTTGTCATTGAGGCTCAGCTTGATAAAGGAAAAGGTCCGGTAGCAACCATTCTGGTTCAGAAGGGAACTCTTCGTGTAGGAGATTTCATTGCGGCAGGAGCTTCTTCCGGTAAAGTACGTGCCATGATGGATGATAAGGGACGTCGCGTAAAAGAAGCAGGTCCGTCCACTCCGGTGGAAATCCTCGGTCTTTCTGATGTGCCGAATGCAGGTGAAGTACTGGTGGCAACAGAAAATGATAAAGAGGCAAAACATTTTGCTGCTACTTTTGTATCTGAAAATAAAAATAAACTTCTGGAAGAGACAAAGGCAAAAATGTCTCTGGACGATCTGTTTAATCAGATTCAGGAAGGTAATCTGAAAGAATTAAATATTGTAGTAAAAGCTGACGTTCAGGGATCTGTAGAAGCTGTAAAACAGAGTCTTGTAAAATTGTCCAATGAAGAAGTTGTGGTTAAGATCATTCATGGCGGCGTAGGCGCGATCAATGAATCTGATGTTACTCTGGCTTCTGCATCCAATGCAATTATCATTGGTTTCAATGTAAGACCGGATGCTACGGCAAAGACGATTGCAGAACAGGAAGGTGTGGATCTGCGTCTGTACAGAGTTATTTATCAGGCTCTGGAAGATGTGGAAGCTGCCATGAAGGGTATGCTGGATCCTGTATTCGAAGAAAAGGTAATCGGTCATGCAGAAGTTCGTCAGATCTTCAAAGCCTCCGGTGTGGGTAATATTGCAGGAAGTTACGTTCTGGATGGTATTTTCCAGAGAGGCTGTTCTGTACGTATCACCAGAGAAGGAAGTCAGATCTTTGAAGGTCCTCTGGCATCACTGAAACGATTCAAGGATGATGTGAAGGAAGTCAGAGCAGGATATGAATGTGGTCTGGTATTTGAAGGATTTAATGATATTCAGGAATTTGACCAGGTAGAAGCTTATACTATGGTAGAAGTTCCCCGTTAAGACAGAGAGGAGCTGTGGCGTTTACATAGTTAAAAGCGACAGCTCCTTTTTGTTAAAATTGATAACAGGGTCGTGACCCTGGCAGTTTAATAATCTGAGAGAGGCTAATTATGAGAAAAAACAGTATAAAGAATACAAGAATTAACGGTGAGGTGTTGAAAGAGCTGAGTATGATCATCCGGCAGGAAATTAAAGATCCCCGGATTCATATGATGACGTCTGTGACTGCTGTGGAAGTGGCGCCGGATCTGAAAACGTGTAAAGCGTATGTCAGCGTACTGGGAACAGATCAGGAAAAGCGTGATACTATAGCAGGACTTCGCAGCGCAGAAGGTTACATTCGCAGACAGTTGGCTAAAAATCTGAATCTGCGGAACACGCCGGAAATTTATTTTAAACTGGATGAATCCATTGAATATGGAGTTCATATGTCAAAATTGATTGATGATGTAAATCAGGGTATCTCGGAAAGGGATGGAGAAGATGAAGAATAGGCTGGAAACGCTCCTTCAGGGAGTGGAGAGTGTGGCGATAGCAGGCCACCAGCGTCCGGACGGAGACTGTGTGGGTTCCTGTACAGGGATGTATCTGTATCTGAAGGAAAATTATCCTCAGATACAGACAGATTTGTACCTGGAAGAAGCAGAGGATGTTTTTTCCTATGTGCAGGGACTGGATCAGGCGAAAAGAGAGTGGACAGAGGGAAAAGTATATGATTTGTTACTTCTGTTTGACGTAAGCAGCACAGACAGAATCGGAGTGGCAGGAAAAGCTCTGGAAACTGCAAAATATTCTTTTTGTGTAGATCATCACATTACCAATCCGGGGATTGCAAGAGAAAATCACGTGGTTCCTCAGGCAAGTTCTACCTGTGAAGTTTTGTATGAATTGTTGGATGATGAGAAAATCACGAAATCCACGGCAGAAGCGTTGTATACAGGAATTATTCACGATACGGGAGTGTTTCAATACTCCGGAACCAGCGCCAGAACCATGGAAGTTGCCGGAAATTTGATGGGAAAAGGAATTGATTTTACAAAAATCATCAAAGACTCTTTTTATACAAAATCCTATGCACAAAATCAGATCATGGGAAGAACGATCATGGAGAGTATTATGCTTTTGCATGGGAAATGTATCATGGGCTATGTAAAACAGAAAGATATGAAGTTTTACGGAGTAACAGGCAAAGATCTGGGAGGGATTGTAAATCAGCTTCAAAATACAAAAGGAGTGGAGGTTGCAATCTTTCTTTATGAGACAGGAATACAGGAATATAAAGTCAGTATGCGGTCCAATGGCATTGTAAACGTGGCAAAAATTGCCGCTTATTTTGGCGGGGGCGGTCATGTACTGGCAGCAGGATGTACCATGCAGGGCTCTGTCTATGATGTGGTCAACAGTCTCACCTACGATATAGAAAAACAGCTTCAGGAGTATGAAAATGCAGATTAACGGAGTGATCAACGTATATAAAGAAAAAGGCTATACTTCCCATGATGTGGTGGCAAAGCTGCGGGGCATTCTCCATCAAAAGAAAATCGGCCATACGGGAACTCTGGATCCTGATGCGGAAGGGGTACTTCCCGTATGTCTGGGAAGAGGCACAAAATTATGTGATGTTCTGGCTGACCATGATAAAGAATATGAAGCAGTTCTTCTTTTGGGCACAGTGACAGATACGCAGGATATCACAGGAACCGTGATAAGAACCAGTCCGGTTTCAATGACAGAGGATGAGATCAGGGAATGCATTCTCTCTTTTCGGGGAGAGCAGATGCAGATACCCCCTATGTATTCCGCTTTAAAAGTGGGAGGAAAAAAACTGTATGAAATGGCAAGAGAAGGGATTGAGATAGAGAGAAAACCCAGACCGGTACATTTTTATGATATCGAAGTGATAGAAATGGAGCTTCCCCGGGTGAAAATCCGTGTGCATTGCTCCAAGGGAACGTATATCCGGACACTCTGCCATGACATTGGCGAAAAACTGGGATGTGGCGGCTGTATGGAACAATTGCTCAGAACCCGGGTGGAAAGATTTGAACTTCTGGGAGCAAGAAAACTTTCCCAGATTCAGGTATTTGCAGATATGGGAAAAATAGAAGATATTGTGGTACCGGTGGATCAGATGTTTGATGCATTTTCTGGTTGCAAAGTGACACAGGAGGCAGATCGTCTGGTACATAACGGTAACTTTTTCCCGATTTCTCTTCTGGAGAAGGAAGACATTGTCCGGAATAAGGGAGAACAACTGCGAATTTATGACAGTACAGGAGAATTTATAGGGATTTTTACGAAAAAAGGAGAGAGAATGACTCCGGTAAAGATGTTCTATAGTAAGGATGTATAAAAATATGAAATACATGACAGACACATTGGATTTTCAGTTGGAAAAACGAAGTGTGGTGACTTTGGGAAAGTTTGACGGACTTCATAAAGGGCATGAGAAACTGCTTCAGAGAGTTCTTGCATTGGGAAAAGAGGGATATGAAACGGTAGTGTTTACCTTTGATGTATCGCCTCTGGTAAAACTGGGGACAAGAATCACCCGCACCCTTCTGAATAATGAAGAGCGAAGAAACCTTTTGGAAAAAAAGGGAATTGATACGCTGATCGAATGTCCTTTTGTGCCGGAACTGATCCAGATGGAGCCGGAAGATTTTGTGAGAGAAATTCTGACAGTACAGCTTCGGGCAGCTTATGTAATCGTAGGACCGGATTTTCATTTTGGATATGAGAGAAAAGGAACACCTCAGTTGCTGAGACAGTTGGGAAAAAAATATGGATTTCAGGTGGAAATCTTACAAAAAGAGCTGGATGGAGACAGGGAAATCAGTAGCACCTGGATTCGTGAAACGCTTCGGGAAGGCAGAATAGAGAAAGTAAATGAACTTTTGGGATATCCCTATTTTGTTTTGGAGACGGTAGTTCATGGAAGACATCTGGGACGAACCTGGGGACTTCCCACGATTAATCAGGTGCCGGCAGACGGAAAATTATTGCCGCCCTTTGGAGTATATGCTTCCCGAACATTTATTGACGGGGAAGAATATCTGGGAATTTCCAATGTGGGGGTAAAACCGACGGTGGAAGTGCCTTTTGCCGGAGTGGAAACCTATCTGTTTGACTGTGATAAGGATTTGTATGGAAAAGAAGCCTGGGTGGAGTTTTATCATTTTGTGAGACCGGAATGTAAATTTGATTCAGTGGAAGAATTGAGAGAACAGATACAAAGGGATGCCGAATCAGGAAAAAGATTTTTTGAAACTTTTTGTATGGGAAATGACCGGGGAGCTGGTGTATGATGATAGTGATGTCCCTGATCGGAAGTCTGGGACTATTCCTTTATGGACTGAAAACCATGAGTGAGGGAATGCAGCAGGCAGCCGGTGAGAAAATGCGAAGTATTTTGGAAGTCTTTACAAAAAACAAACTGGTCAGCGTGCTGGTAGGTACTTTTTTCACGGCGCTGATTCAATCTGCGGATGGAACAGCAGTTTTAACTATGAGTTTTGTAAATTCTGGATTACTGGAATTGTCCCAAAGCGCCGGATTGCTGTTGGGCGCTAATCTGGGAAGCGGCGTTACCGGGCAGATGTTATCTTTTGACCCGGAATACCTTGCGCCGGTACTGATTCTGGGTGGAGTGATCTTAACTATAGCCGGAAGAAAAAAGAAAATGGCTGTTACTACAGGGCAGATATTTCTTGGGTTTGGATTTTTGTTTGTGGGAATTTCAGGATTTTCCAGAAATCTGATGATGGCAGGGAATATTTCCCTTGTGGAAAATATTTTCCAGTGGATTGCCAATCCTGTGTTAGCTGTAGGAACAGGATTCCTTTTAGGGATGCTTTTTCAGAGTGAACTGGCAGTAATGGGACTGCTTGCAGTTTTAGCGGGAGGAGAATGGCTGAGCCTGTCTGCCGGACTTTTTATGCTTCTCGGGGCAAATGTCGGCTGTAGTCTGTCTGTGGCGCTGATTGGACTGGGATGTAAAAAGGAAGGGAAACGTGTTGCCGGATTACAGATGCTCATGAACCTGGCTGGCGGAATGATCTGGATTGTGTTGCTGTTTTTTGGGGGACAGGAACTGGAAGAATTCTTTCTGAGAGTATCCTCAGGGCAGAGAAATTTGGCGCTGGTCAATGCAAATATGATCATGAAGCTGGTGTGGGTAGTGTGTTTGATGCCCTTTACCGGATGGCTGATCCGGGGAACGAAAAAACTGATACCGGGTCAGGATGGAACAGAAGATACTTTTGTACTGAAATATATTGGCGGAAATCATGCTTTTTCCCCGGCAACGGCTGTCTTACAGGCCATCCGGGAAACGGAGGAGATGGCGAAGCTTACGGCAGAGAACCTGAGCCGTTCGGTGGAAACTATTCAGGAGCCGGCGCCGGAAAAAATCCGGAAAGTGAACAAAACGGAACAGAATATCAACTTCCTCCATCGGGAGATCACCAGTTATCTGGTGCAGTTAAAGCAGTCTACGCTGGCCATTGACGATGTGGTATATGTGGATTCCCTTCTTTATATGGTGACAGATCTGGAGAGAATTGCTGACCGCTGCGAGAGAATCACCAATTCAGCAGTGAAACTGAGGGATAGCAGTGTGCTTCTTACCCGGGAAGGCGAAGAGGATCTGCGGGAACTTGCCGGAAAAGTGGAACGGGTTTTAAAAGAAGCGTTGGAAGTATTTTACGGAAACGACAGACAAAAGCTGCCGGATATTCTTGCCACGAAAGAAGAAATCAGTCAATCGGAGCGAGAATTACAGGCAAAATATATCGAGAGGATAGCTCAGGACGAATGCAGCCTGGAGGCAGGAATGATTTTTGCGGATATTATTTCCGATTTGGAGAGGGTGGCGGTTCACGGTGTGAATATTGCCTGTGGAGCGCAGGAGGATATCTGACATTTTTAAGAATTATATTGAAATAACCATAGAAAGCAGTTATTCTAATGATAGATAACTGCTTTTTAAGTGAAAATGGAAGGAGAATGTACTATGAAATTGGAAATAAGCCCTTTTTCTGCTTCGGAGTCAAAAATCGATGGTTTGAAGATTATTAATGTTAAGATGGTAACAGATGATCGGGGGACAGTTCGAGAACTGTATCGTGAAAGCGCCCATAAAGAAGTTTTGCCTCAAACTGTTTCATCATGGAAGCAGATAAATTTAACCCGTACAAAACGAGGAGCAGTTCGAGGTTTACACGGTGAGGCGATGTCAAAATTAGTTACGGTTGCCCTGGGTTCGGTTTTTGGTGTTTATGTGGATACAAGACCGGAAAGTAAAACTTTTGGTGCGGTGGAAACGGTTCATATTACGCCAGGTGTTCAGGTTTTTGTTCCTCAGGGAGTGTGTAATGGTTTTCAGGCATTGGAAGAACATACAGAATATTTGTACTTTTTTGATAATGAATGGATTGCGGGAATGGAAGGTACAGCTTTGACTCCACTGGATCCGGAGCTGGGAATCGAATGGCCTATTCCCATTGAGCCGGGGAATCTGGAGCAGATATCTGAGAAAGACGCAAAGGCGCCAACGCTTCAGGAAATAAGAAAAAAATATAATATAATT
>JAXEUM010000005.1:0-11476 GCA_034114925.1 Oliverpabstia sp. | reverse complement strand
CCTGAAGCCTGCGCGTCTGCCAATTCCGCCATTCCTGCATATTTAATTTTGTCTGTCTGTTGTTGTATCTCAGCGACAAGTGATAATATACATGATTTGAATGGAAAAGTCAACACTTTTTTTGAAAAAAATTCATTTTTTTCAAAAAACATTTTTCGGTAAATTTCTATTGAAAAGTACAATACTTTGTGATAAAATTTATAAGATTACGCAAGGGGGAGTGATTTCAGCAGGAAATTTCTCCCTTTTCCTATGTCTGAAAGTAATTGGGGCGTATGGCCTCAACAGAATAGTACAGAAAACAGAGAAAGGAAAAAGGAATGATGAAAGCTTATTTGATTCTTGAAGATGGACATGTTTTTACAGGAACCAGTATCGGTTCAAGAAAAGAAATCATCAGTGAAATTGTATTTAATACGTCGATGACCGGATATCTGGAAGTACTTACGGATCCTTCTTATGCAGGACAGGCAGTGTGTATGACATATCCATTGATTGGAAATTATGGTATTTGTTATGAGGATGCAGAATCACTGAGACCCTGGCCGGATGGCTATATTGTCAGGGAACTTTCCAGGACTGCAAGCAATTTCCGTAAGGAGGATTCCATTCAGAACTTTCTGAAGAGATTTGATATTCCGGGGATTGCAGGGATTGATACACGGGCGCTTACCAGAATTCTTCGGGAAAAGGGAACTATGAACGGCATGATCACCACCGATGAGAATTATGATCTGGATTCCATCATTCCGAGACTGAAAGAATATACCACGGGAAAAGTAGTGGAAAAAGTAACCTGTTTGGAAAAAACAGTTTTGAAAGGGAATGGGAAAAAAGTTGCTCTTTTAGATCTGGGGGCGAAAAATAATATTGCCAGATCACTGCAGGAGAGAGGATGTCAGGTGACGGTTTATCCAGCCAATACTACGGCAGAAGAGATATTAAATGACCATCCAGACGGAATTATGCTTTCCAATGGCCCGGGGGACCCCAAGGAGTGTACCCAGGTGATTCAGGAAATCAGAAAATTATATGAATCGGATGTTCCTATTTTTGCGATTTGTCTGGGACATCAGTTGATGGCTCTGGCGACAGGGGCGGATACTCATAAGATGAAATACGGTCACAGAGGAGGAAATCACCCGGTAAAAGACCTGGAGACAGGACGGGTTTATATTTCCTCACAAAATCATGGGTATGTGGTGGATACAGATACATTAGATCCCAAGGTGGCAGTTCCGGCTTTTGTCAATGTAAATGACCAGACAAATGAAGGATTAAAATATACAGGTAAGAATATTTTTACTGTACAGTTTCATCCGGAAGCCTGCCCTGGTCCACAGGATTCCGGTTATTTGTTTGATCGTTTTATTAACATGATGGGAGGGGAAGCATAATGCCAAAGAATCCAGAGATTAAGAAAGTTTTGATGATTGGTTCCGGTCCGATTGTGATCGGGCAGGCGGCAGAGTTTGATTATGCAGGAACACAGGCCTGCCGTTCCTTGAAAGAAGAAGGGATTGAAGTAGTGCTTTTAAATTCCAATCCCGCCACCATCATGACAGATAAAGATATCGCAGATAAAGTTTATATTGAGCCGCTTACGGTAGAAGTAGTGGAGCAGTTGATTCTGAAGGAAAAACCGGATAGCGTATTGCCTACGCTGGGAGGACAGGCGGGTCTGAATCTGGCTATGGAACTGGAAGAAAGAGGATTTCTGAGAGAACATCATGTACGACTGATCGGAACTACCTCTGAGACAATCAAAAAAGCAGAAGACCGCCAAGAGTTTAAAGACACCATGGAAAAAATCGGAGAACCGGTGGCTGCGTCTTTGGTGGTAAAAACCGTGGAAGAAGGTGTGGCATTTACCAATACCATCGGTTATCCGGTAGTACTTCGTCCCGCCTATACTCTGGGAGGGAGTGGTGGTGGAATCGCTCACAACGAAGTGGAATTAATGGAAATCTTGGAAAATGGTCTTCGACTGTCCCGAGTGGGAGAGGTACTGGTGGAACGGTGCATAGCCGGCTGGAAAGAGATTGAGTATGAAGTCATGCGTGATGGAGCAGGAAACTGTATTACAGTATGTAATATGGAAAATCTGGATCCGGTGGGAGTGCATACAGGAGACAGTATTGTAGTTGCGCCGTCTCAGACTTTGGGTGATAAAGAATATCAGATGCTTCGGACCTCCGCTTTGAATATCATCACGGAACTGGGGATTACGGGAGGATGTAACGTACAGTATGCATTAAATCCAGACAGCTTTGAATATTGTGTAATAGAGGTAAACCCTCGTGTATCCCGTTCCTCTGCGCTGGCAAGTAAGGCAACCGGATATCCTATTGCCAAGGTAGCAGCAAAGATTGCACTGGGTTATACCCTGGATGAGATTCCCAATGCCATCACAGGAAAAACATATGCCAGTTTTGAGCCGATGTTAGATTACTGTGTGGTAAAAATCCCAAGATTGCCTTTTGATAAATTTATCAGTGCAAAACGTACATTGACAACGCAGATGAAAGCAACCGGAGAAGTTATGAGTATCTGCAATAACTTTGAAGGCGCCTTGATGAAAGCGATCCGTTCTCTGGAACAGCATGTAGACAGTCTGCTGTCCTATGATTTCTCTGCTTTATCCAGGGAGGAAATGGTAGATGCCCTTTCTATTGTGGATGATATGAGAATCTGGAGAATTGCTCAGGCGATCCGCATGGGTATTTCACAGGAACAGATCCATGAGATTACAAGAATTGACTTGTGGTTCATAGATAAGATTGCCATTCTGACAGAAATGGAAGAAGCGCTTCAGACAAAGGAACTGACAGAAGAACTTTTAAGAGAAGCTAAAAGAATGGAATTTCCGGATTCTGTCATCGGAAAACTGACAGGAAAAAAAGAGGAAGAAATCAAAGAATTGAGAGCAAAATACGGTATTTGTGCAGCGTATAAGATGGTAGATACCTGTGCAGCCGAATTTGCGGCAACCACTCCGTACTACTATTCTGTGTATGGTGGGGAGAATGAAGCGGTATCTGCTTCTGATAAGAAAAAAGTGCTGGTTCTCGGTTCAGGACCTATCCGTATCGGACAGGGAATTGAATTTGATTTTTGTTCTGTACATTGTACCTGGGCTTTTGCAAAAGAAGGATATGAAACAATTATTATCAATAATAATCCGGAGACAGTGAGTACGGATTTCGATATTGCAGATAAGCTGTATTTTGAGCCACTCACTCCGGAAGATGTGGAAAATATTGTAAATATAGAAAAACCGGATGGAGCAGTGGTGCAGTTTGGCGGGCAGACAGCTATCAAATTAACAGAAGCACTGATGCGTATGGGAGTGCCGATTCTGGGAACATCCGCAGAAAATGTAGATGCAGCAGAAGACAGGGAGTTGTTCGATGCAATCCTGGAACAATGTGAGATTCCAAGACCGAAGGGACAGACGGTATATACAGCCGGCGAAGCGATCCGTGCAGCGAATGAACTGGGGTATCCGGTTTTGGTTCGACCTTCTTACGTTCTCGGCGGTCAGGGAATGCAGATTGCTATTAATGACGAAGATGTGGAGCAGTATATTGGTATTATTAACCGGATTGCTCAGGAACATCCTATTCTGGTGGACAAATACCTGGTAGGTAAAGAAATTGAAGTAGATGCGGTATGTGATGGAGAAGATATTGTGATTCCCGGTATTATGGAACATATTGAACGGGCGGGAATTCATTCAGGAGACAGTATTTCTGTGTATCCGGCGCAGACCATCAGTCAGACAGCGAAAGCTACAATTGAAGAATATACGAAACGCCTGGCAAAAGCGCTCCATGTAGTGGGAATGATCAATATTCAGTTTATCGTCTGTGATGAGGATGTGTATGTGATCGAGGTGAATCCCCGGTCAAGCCGGACAGTTCCGTATATCAGTAAAGTTACGGGGATTCCCATTGTTCCTCTGGCAGCAAAAGCAATCATGGGTTATAAATTAAAAGATTTGGGTTATACACCGGGACTTCAGCCGGAAGCAAAATATTTTGCAATTAAGATGCCGGTATTCTCTTTTGAAAAGATTCGGGGAGCAGATATCAGTCTGGGACCGGAAATGAAGTCCACAGGAGAGTGTCTGGGTATCGCAGAAAGCTTTAATGAGGCGCTGTATAAAGCCTTCCTGGGCGCAGGGGTGAACCTTCCCAAACATAAAAACATGATTATGACTGTGAGGGATGAAGATAAACAGGAGGCAGTAGAAATCGGAAAACGATTCGAAGCATTGGGATACAGGATTTATGCTACAAAAGGTACGGCTCGTGCGTTGAAAGAAGCAGGAGTAAGGGTGATTCGTACCAATAAGATTGAACAGGCATCTCCAAATCTGATGGATCTTATTCTGGGGCATAAGATGGATCTGGTCATTGATACGCCTTCTCAGGGAGTGGAACACGCAAAGGATGGTTTCCTGATTCGAAGAAATGCTATTGAGACGGGAGTAAATGTACTTACGGCAATGGATACGGCAAAAGCGTTGGTTACCAGCCTGGAAAATACAGATCTCAACAGATTGACACTGATCGATATTGCAAAAATATAAGTGGTTGATAAAGGGGAGAAAGCATGGATATTATTGAAATTTTAAAAGTCATATTTTTGGGTATTGTGGAGGGGATTACCGAATGGCTTCCTATCAGCAGTACGGGACATATGATTCTGGTGGATGAATTTGTAAAATTAGATGTATCAGAAAGTTTCTGGAAAATGTTTCTGGTGGTAATCCAGTTGGGAGCAGTTCTGGCGGTGGTAGTGCTGGATTTTGAAAAACTCTGGCCTTTTCATAAAAACAATCCTTCCAGGGAAAGCAACTGGAGATTTATCAGTAAGGATGAGAAAGTGGCGGGAATTCAGAAATTCACAGATAAATATGTGGATATGAATAAAATCATCCTCTGGATGAAAATTCTGGTTTCCTGTGTTCCGGCAATTATCATCGGACTTCCATTCAATGACTGGATTGAAGATCATTTCAACAATTATATAGTTGTAGCAGTGATGCTTATTGTTTATGGTGTGTTATTTATTGTTATTGAAAATCGGAACAAAACCCGTATTCCCACCAGAAAGAGACTGAGTGATATTACTTTTAAAGATGCTTTGTTTATTGGCATTTTCCAGTTGTTGGCGCTGATTCCGGGAACTTCCCGATCCGGAGCTACCATTATTGGTGGTATTCTTCTGGGAACGAGTAGAAAATTAGCTGCGGAGTATACGTTCTTTCTGGCTATTCCCGTGATGTTCGGAGCAAGTTTGCTGAAAATTGTAAAATTTGGACTTGGCTTTACGGCGGTTGAAGTAATTACGCTTCTGTTAGGAATGGCAGTTGCTTTTGTGGTATCCATTCTGGCAATTAAATTCCTGATGGGTTATATCAAAAAACATGATTTTAAAGTGTTTGGCTGGTACAGAATTGTACTGGGTATCTTGGTACTGGGTTATTTCCTGTTTCTTGCAAAATAATGTGTGGATAAAAGAGGGATAGAAAATGGAGAAAAAAAGAGTTGTCATTGCCCTGGGGCATCGCGCCCTGGGAAATACTCTTCCTGAACAGAAGGAAGCAACCAGAAAAACGGCGCAAATTATTGCCCGTCTGGTAAAAGAAGGAGCAGAAGTGGTGATTTCTCACAGTAATGCACCACAGGTAGGGATGATTCATACAGCGATGAACGAATTTGGAAAGTATCATCCGGATTATACGTATGCTCCTATGTCAGTATGTTCTGCCATGAGTCAGGGATATATCGGATACGATCTTCAGAACAGTATCCGGTCTGCCCTGATGAAAGAGGGGATTTATAAACCGGTATGTACAATTTTGACGCAGGTCACGGTAGATCCTTATGATGAGGCTTTTGCGGAACCGGTAAAAGTAATTGGAAGAATTCTGAACGAGCAGGAAGCGGCGGAGGAAGAAGAAAAGGGAAATTATGTAATAAAAGTGGGAGAAGGATTTCGCAGAATTGTGGCTGCTCCCAGACCTCAGCATGTGGTGGAAATTGATTCTATCAAAGCGCTGCTCGATGCAGGGCAGGTGGTGATCGCCTGCGGTGGCGGTGGTATTCCAGTGTTGGAGCAGGGAACAGAATTAAAAGGAGCTAGCGCGGTGATTGAAAAGGACCTGACCAGTGGGAAACTGGCGCAGCTTTTGGATGCGGATGAGTTGATGATTCTGACCAGTGTGGAAAAGGTTTCTGTGGGATATCATACGCAAGAGGAAAAAGAACTGGAACGGATGACCATAGAGGAAGCAAAAACCTATATGGAACAGGGACAATTTGAAGAAAATACCATGTTTCCTAAGATTCAGGCATCGGTGGAATTTGTAGAAGGAAAAGAAGGGCGAAAAGCAATTATCACTTCTATTGACAAAGCAGTAGAAGCATATCTGAATAAAACGGGAACAGTAATTGAATGAGACTGTAACCAGGATAACGGATACTGAGAAAAAGAAAAGGAGCTGTGTATGATGAAATACACAGCTCTTTTTCTTTTAATGAGGGGGGAGATAGTGAGTGGTTAATCAACTATCTGGTATTTAGTATACGCAATAAATGTGAGTAAAATATGTACAAATTATAAAAGAATTCGAAAATCTATAAAGAATTAGAGATAGAACATTTTTCTTGCAAATGATTCAGATTCTGATAGAATAAAATCAGGTGTAGCTTTGTTAGAAAAAAGAGATGTTTTTGGATTGGGATAAAGGAGCAAAAAATGTATAGGGTTTTACTTGTTGATGATGAGATTTTGGTACGGGAAGCCATCAGCGCCAATATTGACTGGAACGGATTGGGGTATGAACTGGTGGGGGATTGCCAGAATGGAAAAGAAGCCATGGAATTTGTGCAAAAATGTCCGGTGGATCTGGTTCTTACAGATATTTGTATGCCATATGTGGATGGGATGGAATTAAGCGGTTATCTCCACGATAATTATCCGGAGACAAAAATTATTATTTTCAGTGGTTTTGGGGAGTTTGAATATGCTAAGAAAGCGATTCAATACAATGTAAGTGAATATCTTTTAAAACCGGTAACCGCTATAGAGCTTACAGAGATTTTGAAAAAAATGAAAAAAACGCTGGAATCTGCCAGAAGAGAAGAACAAAAACTGGAGCGCCTTACAAAAACTTCAGAAGAATATAAGAAAAATGAACAGATGATTCGTTCTCAGGCAATCTCTTCTCTGGTTACCTGTACACAGGAGCCGGAGTTATGTGTGAAGAAACTGAAGGAACTGGGTGTCTTTTTGGAGTCTTCCGATTATCGGGTGGCGGTGGTAAGTATTGATATTTATTCCGGTTTATATGAACAGAGTATGACGCAGAGACAAGAGAGCGCTCTGATGGCTTTTGTGGTTTATAATATCAGTGATGAAGTGGTGAGAAGTTATGAAGCGGGAATTGCCTATCAGGAGGCGAATAACCGGGTAGGAATATTGTTTCAAACTAATAAACCTATGGAGTTTTCTCATAAGGCAGAAGCAATCTGTAGGGAAATTAAAGAAAAAGTCTATGAAACAATGACTTTGGATATTTCTATTGCATTAGGATCTTATGTGAAAAAGCCGGAAGATTTACATTTGTCATATGATGAAGCGGATAAAGCTTTAGAGTATCGCTATTTATTGGGAGGGAAACTGTTTCTTAATCTGGAAAAAGATAAAAATTTTGGCGGAGAGGCTATTTTAGAAGACCAGCTGGAAAAATTGACCAGTACTCTTCAAAGATATCGGAGAGAAGAGATTCAGGAAAGTCTGGATACGATTCGAGATAGAATTATAGAGAGCAGGGCAAACAAAAGTCGGGCCTGTCTTTATCTTCAGCAGGTACTTCGTACAATAAGTTCGGTGGTGGAAAAGATTCATTCCAATCCCAGAAGTGTAGAGGAGAGAAAAGAAGAGCTTCTTAGTAGTATTACCAGACAACGTACTTTTCAAGATGCGATGAAACTGGTGGAGGAATTTGCTCGAGAAGCAGCAGACTATATGGAAAGGGAGAATAGTTCTTCGGGAAAGAGACAAGCACTTCAGGCGTTGGAATATATCCAGGAACATTATGCCGAGCAAGATCTTAGTTTAAATACTGTCTGTGGATATCTGGGAATCAGTACCAGTCATTTTAGTACAATCTTTAAAGAAATGACAGGAGAAACTTTTATGGAAGTATTGATCAGAACGAGGATGGATAAGGCAAAAGAACTTTTGGAGCATACCACATTGAAAAATTATGAAATTGCAGAAAGAGTGGGATTTTCAGATCCTCATTATTTTAGCATTTCCTTTAAGAAAATGACGGGAATGACGCCTACAGTATATGCGAGGAAAAATCACAGATGAAGAAAAAAAATCCCATTGTTGCTTTTTTTGGAAGATTCAGAAGTATACAGACCGTGATTTATCTGGTAATGGCGATGCTGGTTTTGACCGCTATCTCTATTGTTACAGTGATTTCTCTGTCTTATACGCGAACCTCTGTTTTTGAAAATACGATCACTTATACAAAGCAGCTGACAGGTCAGGTAAATAATGATATTGATTCGTACATAAATTATATGGATAATATTTCCTCTATGTTGGCAGCCAATGCGGATGTGCAGGATTATCTGTTTGGTAACAGTACGCAGATCACAGAAGCATCTAAGCAATTGCTTTCCCAGTTTTCTACGGTATTAAACAGCCGTTCAGATATTTATAATGTGGGTATTGTTCAAGCAAATGGACGGGCATTATTAAATAAAGGGGGAAGTTATATGAATCCCTATATAAATATGGAACAGTTGGAGTGGTACAGGAAAGCGGTGGAAAATCCAGGGAAAGTCTATTTGTCCTCCGCGCATGTGCAACATGTGGTGGAGGGAGAGCGTCCCTGGGTCATTACACTCAGTCGGGCAATCAATAATTTTGATAATAAAGAAGAAAAAGGCGTTCTTTTTGTGGATTTAAACTATAGCGTCATCCGAACTTTGTGTGAGGAAAGCAGTGTGGGGAGAAAGGGATATATTTTTATTTTGGATGCAGAAGGAAATATTGTGTATCATCCCCAACAGCAGCAATTGTACAATGAATTGCAGACAGAATATATTCAGGAAGTAAAAAACTGTAGGTCAGATTATCTGGAACTGGGAAAGGGGGAGGAGGCCCGCCTTTATACCGTTTCCCGTTCGGAAAAAACCGGGTGGACAGTGGTAAGTTGTTCCTATATATCGGAATTGTTAAAACGAAGCGATCAGGCGCAGCGTATTTATCTTTTGATTGCAGTAGTTTTAATCATAGTTACATTGATTATTTCAAAAATTGTTTCGCGTGGAATTACACAGCCGCTTCAAAAACTGAAACAGTCCATGGCGCTGGTGCAGGAGGGAGATTTTCAGGCAGGAAATGTGGAGAGCGATTCAGATAATGAGATCGGCAGTCTGACACAGACCTTTAACGTGATGACTCGAAGGATTCAGGAGTTGATGGAAGAAATTATCAGTGAGCAGAAAGCGAAACGCAAGAGTGAACTGAAAGCTTTGCAGTCACAGATCAACCCCCATTTTCTTTATAATACGCTGGATTCTATTATCTGGATGGCGGAGGGTAAAAAAAATGAGGAAGTGGTTTTGATGACGGCTTCTCTTGCCCGCCTTCTTCGACAAAATATCAGTAATGAAGATGAAGAAATACTAATCTGTCAGGAAATGGAGTATTGTAAGAATTACCTTACGATACAAAAGATGAGATACCAGGATAAGCTGGAATTTGAAATCCAGATGGAGCCTGCCATAGGAAATGAGAAGATTATCAAACTGGTGTTACAGCCGCTTATTGAAAATGCCATTTATCACGGATTAAAATATAAAGAAAGTAAGGGATTTCTTCTGATTAAAGGATATGAGCAGGATGGGAATATTTTGTTTGAGATACAGGATAACGGTGTGGGAATGAATGAAGAAACCATGCAGCATATTTTTGAAAAGCATACAGTGAATTACCGTTCCAATGGAGTTGGCGTTTATAATGTACAAAAAAGAATACAGTTTACCTATGGACCGGAGTATGGAATTTCTTATACCAGCGTACAGGGAGAAGGAACCACGGCTGTTGTGAAGATACCAAAAGAACGGGGGGATGGGCATGAGTAAGAGAAAAAAATGGGCGCTTATCACCGTATGCTGCATTCTGGGAATTTTCATGGGAACAGTGTTTTGGGTTGTATACCATCAAAAAGAAGAAAAACAGATTTCTCTTATGTATATTCCGAAAATTATTGACGAGAGCAATGATTTCTGGACGGCTCTTTTGGCCGGAGTTAAGACAGCGGCAGAGGAATATGGCGTTCATCTGGAGGTGGTAGCTCCTGATTCGGAAGAGGATTACCAGGGACAAAACGCATTGATTCGGGAGATTTTAAAAAGAGAAAAAAAACCGGATGCTCTGATCATCTCTCCTGTCAGTTATACCAAAAGTACGGAACTTTTGGAAGAAATCAAAGAACAGGGGATACGCCTGGTGCTGATTGATTCGGATGTGGACAAAGATATAGGTGATCTTCGGGTATCTACAGATAATCTTGAGGCAGGAAAACGTCTGGGAGAATATGTGCAGCAGATACTTCCCAAGGGGAAAAAAGTTGCGGTGGTAGGTCATGTGGAGGGCGCTTCCACAGCTATAGAGAGAGAACAGGGGTTCAGGGAAGGTTTGGGAGATCGGCAGAAGGATTATGTGGAGGTGGTTTACTGTGGTTCTCAGTACCAGAAAGCCTATGATCTGGCATTGGAATTGCTGGAAAAATATCCGGATCTTGGTGTGATCGCAGGATTAAATGAATATTCCGCTGTGGGGGCAGCCAGAGCAGTGCGGGATATGAATGCTCAGGAACGGATCTCTATGGTGGGGATTGACAGCTCGCAGGAAGGAATTACCATGATGGAACAGGGGATTTTTAAAGGGTTTGTTATTCAAAAGCCATTTAAAATGGGGTATCTTGGAGTGAAAGATACGGTAGAGATGCTGAAAGGTGAAAAAGTTCTCCGTAAGATCAATGCAGGAAGTGAACTGGTCACACCGGAAAATATGTATACCGCAGAAAATGAGAAGCTTTTGTTCCCATTTAACGAAAAACAGAGTTAAAATTTAGATAATATGTAGAGAAGAAAGAGGGAAAATTTACGGTTACCGTAAATTTTTAACCTTTTTTTAGAGATTATTCTATTCAATAAGTTACAAGTTGGTTCTATAATATCCACATAATCCACTTATGTGTGAACAGACACGCCCCAAAGAAGAAAGAGGCGGAAATGGAGGGTGATGAGATGGGTGATGTAATCCTGACAATGAAAGAAATAGACAAATCCTTTCCCGGTGTACACGCTCTGGATCATGTAAACCTGGAGATCCGGAAAGGAGAGGTTCTGGCACTGATGGGAGAAAACGGAGCCGG
>JAXEUM010000004.1:0-24972 GCA_034114925.1 Oliverpabstia sp. | reverse complement strand
AAGAAAAAGATGAAGAAGCTGTCAGGTGGAATGAAAAGAAGGGCAGGAATCGCACAGGCAATGCTAAATAATCCGAAGATCCTGATTCTGGACGAACCGACAGCCGGGCTAGACCCCAATGAGAGAATCCGTTTCCGCAACCTGATCAGCGAGCTCTCAGAGGACCGTCTTGTGTTGCTTTCCACGCATATTGTATCTGATGTAGAATATATTGCGAATGAAATATGCCTGATGAAGGACGGAAGGTTCGTGCATCAGGGAACCTCAGACCAGTTAATTGCATCGATGACGGACGGTGTCTGGAAATGTACTGCCTCAAAAGAGCAGGCGGCATTTCTGATGAAAAAATATAAAGTTTCCAACATGAAAACAAGTGCCCACGGCATAGAACTGCGGATGATTTCAAGGGAAAGACCGCTGCCTGATGCTGTGCGTGAAGAAGCGACACTGGAAGATTTATTCTTGTACTATTTTGGAGAAAAGGCAGGTGAAGACCATGCTGCGATTTGAACTGAAAAAGGTACTCTCTAAGCCGATGAACAGGGCGGCCCTGCTCCTTCTTGCGGCAGTGCTTATCATTGGCAGTATTCTGACCATCCGGGATGTGACTTATGTAGAGGAAAATGGGAACCACATATCTGGTCCGGCCGCCGCCCGCCATTTGAAAGAGGACAAGAATAAATGGAAAGGGGAACTTACAGAAGAGGTATTCAAAGAGGTAATCCGGGAAAATGCAGGTATCAATGCCATAGGGCAGGATGATCGTACTTTGGATTCAGAGAAGAATGACTCAGAGAAAAGTGGCTCAGAAAAGAATGACTCAGACAGAACACAGGGATTTTCAGATATCAGGCAGTTGTTGAATCTGGCGTTTTGTGAAATGCACAATTACGACTATTACAGGGCGGACAGCCTGTCACAGGAGGATGCAGCATCCTTTTATGAACGGAGAATTTCGGGTCTTAAGGACTGGTTTGAAAGCGAGGAAGTTAAGGGTTCCTTCTCCGAACAGGAAAAGCAGTATCTGATTGGCAAATACGAGGAAATGAAAACCCCGCTTTATTATGAATATGCAGATGGATGGAAGGCACTCCTGGATTCGCAGTATCTTCCGACGCTCATGATGATCGTGGTACTGATCATCGGATTTCTCGTATCCGGTATCTTTTCGGATGAGTTTTTATTAAAGGCCGATTCCATTTTCTTTTCTGCCAGACATGGCAGGGATAGAGCGGTAGTTTCTAAAATGGGGGCAGGCTTTGTTCTGATTACGATTCTTTACTGGGGCGTCGTGCTGCTCTATTCCCTGATTGTGCTGGGAGCGCTGGGATTCGGCGGCGGAGAATGTGCGGTACAGACAGGGTTAAGCAACTGGAACA
Source organism: Oliverpabstia sp. (assembly GCA_034114925.1). GTDB lineage: Bacteria > Bacillota > Clostridia > Lachnospirales > Lachnospiraceae > Oliverpabstia. The sequence goes on along the minus strand of JAXEUM010000004.1, from coordinate 23,593 downwards.
GCATTTATAATATCAGTTATTTCCAGGATTTCCTGCTGACAGTGCTGGGCGGCTATGTGGGATGTCTGTTTATCATGACGATCTCCATGCTGGTATCGGCAAAGACGCATTCCACGATATTTGCAATCACAGTTCCCTTTATTCTGACCTGCCTGCCTCCTTTTTTAGGACGAATTGAAATGCTCACCAGAATCATGACACTGTTTCCGGACCAGATGCTTACTATCAATAAAAATCTGGAAGATTTCGCGCTGTATTCGATTGGTGGGAAAATATTTGGAGCGGTGTCTGTCATGATACCGATGTATGTGATATTGTTTGCGGTACTGTTCCCGGTGATATACTGGGTATATCGAAGAGCGCAGGTTAAATAGGTTTAAAAAGGACTCTTCTTTTTCTATGCATAATTTGTTAGACTATAAAGAAAAACGTAATGTTTGCTCATTTCTGACAGGCAATAAGGAGGCATAGATGGGACTTTTCGAGAAAAAAACGGCACTTCAGACAGAATGGGAGAATCTCATGAAGCAGGAGCAGCGTTTTCTGCTAAAGCGGATGGAGAAAAAGGATACACTACTGAACCGGAAACTTGCCGGGAAGGTGCCGCCCAAATTACAAAGTACACTGTATATGGGATTTGCGAAGGCATTCGAACTGATCTTTGAGAAGGGCACAGGTATCATAGAAAAGACTTTTAAAAAAGAAAAAATGGAGCAGGATTATCAGGTGCGGCAGTATACGGCTGACGTCAGGCAGGATAAGAAAGCACTGGGATCATTTTCAAAAAAAGCACAGGGGACCGGAGCGAAAAACTTAATTCTATCCGGGGTTTCTGGAATTGGAATGGGGATATTGGGAATCGGACTTCCTGATATTCCTGTTTTCACTGGTATGATCTTGAAAGATATATACGAGATAGCGATCCATTATGGTTATGGATATGAAACAAAGGAAGAAAAGTACTTCATTTTGCTGCTCATTCAGGGTGCAGTATCTTATGGAGAGAAATTGGAACGCATAGATAGTGAAATCAACGAATTCATTGAACAGGAAAAGATACCGGAAAATTATGAGGAAAGGGTTCAAATCCAGAGGGCAGCAGGTATGCTGTCAAAAGAACTGCTTTATATAAAATTTCTGCAGGGCATTCCAATCGCGGGAGTGGTAGGAGGCGCATATGATGCTGTTTATATGCAGCGGATTACAGAGTATGCGGGGTTGAAATACAGGCGGCGGTATCTGGTAGAGAAGAAAAATATATTCAGAAATAAGCAGGTGTAGATCAGGCTACCTTTCTAAAATCAGCGTTAGAAATCTGAAACAGTATTTGTAAGTAATTGATTTTAACATATTGAAAATTGAATATTGGAGGTTAAAGTGGTATGATTTTAATATCATGCAGGAGGAGATGAGTAATGTATTTGAATATACTTGGAACTATTTTAACAACGATTGATGAAACAACATTTCAAAACGCGGCGATGAGCCCAAAAGATTGGCTCACAACCTTGGTTCCAGCATTTATAACTCTGCTTGGGTTTGTTATTACATATTTTTCTTTACGAAAAAGCTTCAAGGATGAAATTAGGAAACAAAAAACAAACATAGCACTGGATAAAATGTCAACAATTCCTTTTGAGACACTTGACTTATATGAAAAAATAACGACTCCTATTAGAGTTAGTAAGCAAATAGCAGAGATAGAGGGGAAAAGAAATATTTCAAAAGGCGACCAAGTCAGAATTCAGAAATTAAAAACTGAAAAGAGGGAAGCAGAGGATTCGCTTTATGATAAGATGACGAATTTGTATAATACGATTTATGCTTATGGTAGCATAGAGTCTATAAAGATTGTTTCATCAATGCAAAAAATCAATTATGGATTAAATATAGATGCCTCAAGCGAGGAGAGATTTATTATCATAGCTCATATGATTTTATTAGCATCACAAGTCAAAAAAGATGTAACAAATATTACGGTGAACCCAAAGCAATGGTTTGAAATGAAGATAACAGATTACGAAGAAAAGAGAAAATTATTTGACCCATTAGTTAATAAAGTTGTCGATGATCTTGGTCTTGATGAGGGCTTTAAAATATTATCGTAGCGTAAATACCAACCGTCAATGAATTTGATACACTATCCCTAGATAGGGCACTGAAATACCTAGCATTCTATTCTAGTGAAACCTTGCAGTTCTACAGGAATATTCATCTTAATTAGAAACTTAATAAAACCGCAACATTTATGAAAATTCGTGCAACCTTTTCTATTATAATCTAAGCGGAAAGGAGGAGGCTGCATTGAATGGCAATTTAGAAAATATTGTAACTGTAATTCGTTATATTGAAGAGCATCTGACCGAGAAGATGAACCTGGACTTGATCTCCGGTGCAGTGGGCTATTCCAAATATCATCTGCACCGGATGTTTTTGAGTACGGTGGGATTATCCATCCATGATTATGTAAAGCGGAGGCAGTTGACAGAGGCCGCGAAACTGCTTGTGTTTTCGGATAAGCCGATTCTGGAAATTTCTCTGCTGGCAGGATATGAGAGTCAGCAGGCGTTCACAAACATTTTCCGTCAGATGTACAAAAAGTCACCGAATGAGTATCGGATGGAAGAAGAATTTTACCCTCTGCAGCTTAGATTTGAATTGGAAAAATATATGGAACAAGCGTTTTCATGGGATGACCGTGATGATATGAAGGAAAAGATCTGTTTTGCAAAAGAGGAGGATATTCCACTTTGGATGGACCTGGTCTGTCTGATTGTTGACGGTTATCCTCATCTGGATAAGAAGGAATACAGGAAAGTACTGAAAGACTGCATCCAAGAGAAAAGGGCTCTGATTCTTAAGAGGGATGGTCTTGCGGCAGCAGTCATGATACTCAATTATGATACAGGCTGCATCGATTTTTTCGGTGTTCATCCACTTTTCAGGAAAAATGGAATTGCAAAGCTGTTTCTGGATAAGGTGATGAATGAACTGCTGCCGGATATGGAGATTTCCATTACGACTTTCCGGGAGGGGGATAAGGCGGATACAGGTTATCGGAAAGCATATCAGGCACTTGGCTTTGCAGAAGCGGAGTTATTGGTTGAATTCGGGTATCCGACCCAGCGGATGGTACTGACACCAGATCAGCAGATGGTGCCTGCACCAACAGGAGGGCAGACGGATGAGTAAGACCGGAAGGACGGCGAATCCGCTGGATCAGGATTTTACACTTTTCTCCCTGCTTAAGTTTGCTTTCCCTACGATAGCCATGATGCTTTTTATGGGCTGTTATACGATTATCGATACAATCTTTATTTCCAGGTTCGTGAATACGAACGCATTGTCAGCAGTGAATATCGTATGTCCTGTCATCAATCTTATTGTCGGACTGGGAACGATGCTGGCAACAGGAGGGAGTGCGCTTGTTGCCAGAAAGATGGGAGAGGGAAAGAGAGACAGGGCAAAGCAGGATTTTACCCTGATTGTCCTGTTTGGTTTTGTTTTGGGACTTCTGATTACTGTCCTTGGAGTCTGCTTTTTAAATGAAATTATCTGGCGGCTGGGAGTAAGTGAGATTCTATTTCCATATTGCAGAGATTATCTGCTTATCATCTTCCTTTTTACTCCGGCCAGTATGTTACAGGTACTATTTCAGAACCTGATCGTTACTGCGGGAAAACCTGGATTTGGTCTGGTCCTGTCTGTGGGAGCGGGAATCGTCAATATTTTACTGGATTATCTTTTTATGGTTCCTTTTGGTTTGGGAGTTAAGGGAGCTGCACTGGGAACAGGCATCGGATATCTGATTCCTGCAGTTGCAGGTCTTTTGTTTTTTACCGGCAGGAAAAGTATATTGTCATTTAAAAGACCCGCCCTGGATTTTTCTGTACTAAGGAAAAGCTGTGGGAATGGTGCATCGGAAATGGTAAGCCAGATTTCAACGGCGGTGACAACATTTTTCTTTAACCGAACGATGCTGCAATTGATGGGAGAGAAGGGCGTGGCGGCGATCACAATTCTCATCTACAGCCAGTTTCTGCTGACCACGTTGTACATTGGCTTTTCCATGGGGATCGCGCCTGTCATCAGTTTTCATTATGGGGCGAATCACATCATACGGTTGAAAAGAATCTTTAAGAACGCACTAGGATTTGTGGTGGTCAGTTCCATTTTAGTTTTTCTGATTTCTACAATAGGGAATGAGCAGTTAGTGATGTTGTTTACGGGAAGCAATACAGATGTGTATGAGATTACGACGCAGGGATTTCGAATCTTCGCATTCAGCTTCTTATTTTCAGGAATCAATATCTTTTCCTCCGCCGCCTTTACAGCACTGTCCAATGGAAAAGTATCGGCTGTTATCTCATTTCTCAGGACATTTGCTTTCATTATGCTGGGACTTATAGTACTGCCGTGTATGATGGGGGTGAATGGCGTATGGCTGGCGGTGCCAGCTGCTGAACTGCTCACACTTGGTGTGGTGTTATTTCTGATAGAACGGAATAAAGATCATTATAAATATGTGAGGGAAAATAAGTGAGACCGTTTTAGTTTGACTTTTCATTCTGATGAGGTATAATGAAAACATATGTTGCAAAACGAATGATTTTAGTTGGCTGACGAGACGTAGAGAGGAGATTTTATGAGAGTAAGCAGCAATGCATTTGAAGAGGGCGGATGGATTCCTAAAAGGTATACGGGAAGAGGGGAAGATATTTCACCCGCCCTGCATATTGAAGATATCCCAAATCAGACAAAGTCGTTTATCATTACCCTGGACGATGCTTCTCATCCAATATTTCCAAATTATAACCATTGGATTATTTGGAATATTCCAGTATGCAGTGATATCCCAGAGTCGGTTCCCAAAGGGGAGGTAGTTTCAGAACTATCAGGGGCAATTCAGGGGATTGCTTATGGACGGCATTGCTATCGGGGACCAAAACCTCCCTTAAAGACAACACACAATTATACCTTTACCATCTATGCATTATGTGATCTGATAGATTTACCAGCTGCATCTACAAAAAAGGAGGTGCTGAAACAGGCATCAAACCTGATACTGGATCAGGCTTCTTTGACAGGGAAGTTCCAAAGCCACAGGAATGAGAGTGAAGATGTAGGATAAAAAGAAACAAACAAAGTCAAGACATTTTCACTCTATCATGATAAACTTAGAAGAGAAGCATTTTATGTAATGAGACCCAGGAGGTGAACCGGGTGGAGAGCTGGGAACAAATTAACGCTGTTCAGCGGATGCAAAGCTATATAGAGGCACATTTAGAGGAACCAATTACGCTGCACTCCCTCGCAGAAAATGCGGGCTATTCGCCCTGGCATTGCGCAAAGATCTTCAAAGAGCTGACCGGCAAGGCTCCCTTCGAATATATTCGTATGTACCGGCTTTCAAAAGCAGCTATGGAGCTTCGGGACAGGGATTTAAAGGTTGTTGATGTAGCGATGGATTTTGTCTTTGACAGCCATGAAGGGTTTACCAGAGCCTTTCGCAGACAATTCGGAATAAGTCCGAATGAGTATAAAAAGCACACACCGCCAATTTACCTTTTCCACCCGTGGTCTATAAGGGAATATTATTATTGGCTTAGAGATGAACAGGAGGAGATGCCTCCAGTCTCAAAGGATTTTTTTGTGCAGGTGCGTAATTTTCCCAAACGGAAACTACTGTTAAAACGTGGTGTGGCCGGAAACGATTATTTCACTTACAGCGAGGAGGTCGGCTGTGATGTATGGGGATTACTATGCAGCATCAAGGAGGCGCTGTATGAACCGGTTGGCCTATGGCTGCCTGATTCGTTATGTCTGCCGGGTACTTCACGCTATGCACAAGGCGTTGAGGTTCCGGATGACTATTCGGGTGTGATACCGGAAGGGTTCGACCTCATGGACCTGCCCGAATGTAAAATGATGATGTTCCAGACTGCACCTTATGATGATCTGCACTTTGAAGAGGTGATCATGAATTTATCTGAGGTCATAGACAACTATGATCCGACGCCGTTCGGATATGAGTGGGATGATGAAATAGCTCCCCGTTTTCAGTTAGATCCACAGGGATGGCGGGGGTATATCGAAGCCCGGCCTGTGAAGGAAGTTTTGCTTGTCGATATTTATTATGAGAACCAGGGGTGATGATTTGAAAGACAGCAGGCTATTTAAAATAGTGTACTATATTCTGGATAAAAAGCATGTTACCGCGCCCGAATTAGCAGAAAAATTCGAGGTGTCTGTGCGGACCATATACCGTGATATAGATGTAATCAGCAGTGCAGGTATTCCAATTTATGTGACAACAGGCAGGAACGGCGGAATTGAAATATTAGATGATTATGTGTTAGAACAATCCTTTTTCTCCGATAAGGAGAAAAAGGATATTTTATCTGCGCTGCAGAGTGTATCGGTTGTAAACAGCAGTTACGAAAGGGAAATGCTGACAAAGTTATCTGCTCTTTTTCAGATTCCTTCGGATGATTGGTTTGAGGTGGATTTTTCACGCTGGGGAAATGCTTCGCAGGACAACACTACCTTTGAATTATTGAAAAACGCGGTTATTTCACATAAGGCGGTATCCATTCTATATGTAAATTCCAATGGTGAAAAAAGCAGGAGAAAGATCTATCCGATCAAAATGATGTTCAAGAGCAAAGAATGGTATCTGAAAGCATATTGTGTGGAGAAGTCTGACTTTCGTATTTTTAAATGTAACCGTATGGTCAGGCTGGAACTGTTGGACGAGGAATTTGCACCGCTTCATTATCCTGATGAGGAAGAAACCCGGCAAAGCGGGGAATGCCAGCAGCATACATCCAATGCAGAAGGATGGCCGGGCAGGCTCACTCCTATGGTGCTTCGGTTTCCGAAAGAATGCGCATATCGGGTCTATGATGAATTTGAAGTGGACTCCATAAAAGAACAGGATAACGGGGATCTTCTTGTTTCCGTAACTATGAGAGAAGATCAGTGGCTGACAGGATATCTCTTATCCTTTGGAACACAGGTTACAATACTGGAACCTGTCCGCTTAAAAGAAGCGATTGCAAGGCATGCGAAATTAATCTATGAAAAAAATAAAGAATGACATTAGAAAAGGAACTGCTCTGCTCATACAAGGCGGAACCAATGGAGGGTTTGTTTCGTGAAAATGTATGCGGACAAGTAAATTTTCCCATATTGATTTTTTCAGGAGCAACCTTGCCTTACGAGGTGATACCCTCCGCGGTGCCACCCTTGTTCTACAGCCGAGTCTCCTTCTTCAGACAATATAACGCCCAACTAAAACTTCCAACTCCCAGAAGGAGGAACAGGCCGGCCACGGGTGCCACCGCCCGGAAATCGACCGTTCCATAAAAAATAACAGAACGCAGGGCATTAATGACATGGGTAAATGGATTCAGGTAGATGATCGTTTTGAGTATTCCTTGAAGTCCGTCTGCCGGGAACAGCGCGGTACTTAGAAAGAATATCGGGAGCACGATGGCGTTCATAACTGTTTCATACAGTACTTCATTGGGGAGGACCAGGCTGACACTGTAGGAAATTCCAGCCATAAAAAAAGCCGTCAGCGCCACAAGCAGGACCATGAGCAGGAGGCTCGGGAAATTCGGAAGAACATTTACAAAAAACAGAAGACTGATTACGGTCATGATTCCCACTTCGACAAAAGTACAGCAGACCGCCTCCAGAAGCTGTCCTAATACAATGGAACTCCTGCGGACCGGCGCGATCAGAACCCGGTAAAAACTGCCGTCAGCTTTCATCAGATAGTTCATGATACCGTTGCTGCTGCTGGCTGAAAAACTGACCAGCACAATCAGACCAGGGAAGATAAAGGCTGTGTAATTCTCAATCCCCGTCCCTGCCATGGTTCCCTCTGCCACTGTGCTGTAAAGCACCAGCCACAAAAGAGGCTGTAAAATTGTGATTACGATGGTAAAAGCATTATGGAAGCGCCATTTGACGTTCCGGTAAAAAATAGTAGCTGTGCTCATTTCTCTTCCCCCATTTCCTTTTTCTTAGTCAGGCGTAAAAACACATCCTCCAGAGTAGGCTGCACAATCTGGATGCCGTAAAATGGGATGTGTGCTTCTAACAGAAATCCTGCTGTACGCTCCAGATCGGAACGTACATCTTCGGTATTCATCATGATATCCGTATTCCTCACCGTCATCTGAGATGCCGGGAAAACAGACTGCAGAAATACCATCTGTTTTTCTGCCTCCGCTTTCGTTGGAAAGAGAATCCGGAGGGCATCCTGCCGGATGAAAGAGCGCAGTTCTTCCGGTGTTCCCTGGGTCACTTCCTTTCCATCTTTCATAATGCAGACTGTATTGCTCAGGATATCTGCTTCCTCCAAATAATGCGTGGTTAGAAAGATGGTGGTACCAAAATCATTCCGTATCTTTTTCAGCATATCCCACATAGCCATGCGCGACTGGATATCCATACCTACTGTTGGCTCATCAAGAAACAAAATCTCTGGGGCTGACATCATATTGAGCGCAATGTCAAGCCGCCTTTTGATGCCTCCGGAGTAGGAGGATACTGGGTATTTTCTGTAGCTTTGTAGGCCGAAATCCTGAATCAGCTTTTCCATTCTCAGTTTCGCCTGAGTTTTTGGAATCCGGTACAGGCGGCTCTGGAACATCATATTTTCTTCCAGCGACAGGTAGGTATCAATGGAAGTCTGCTGGCCCACGCAGGCAATTTTCGGACGGATCCTGGCCGCCTCCATGGAGAGATTTTTTCCGAGTATTTGTACTAGGCCCAAATCTGGCTTTAGATAAGTGGTGAGTATGCGGATCAGAGTGGATTTTCCCGCACCGTTTTGTCCTAGCAGAGAAAAGATTTCCCCTTTCCTGACATTTAAACTGACGTGATCCAGTGCCCGCACACCGTTTTTATATGTTTTTGAGACGTCCTGTGCCTGTATTGCATACATGTTATTCCTCCTCGATAGGAAATTGTATTTCCGTAATATATTTATCGGGATTCCCTTTCAGGAACATTCCCGGCCCCTTGATGTAGACCTCGCGGAAGGGGAACGCTAATTTCAGCCCGTGTTCCAATGCATATTTGTCGATTGCATCATAAGCCGCCGACAGCGTTTCGTAGGAGCCTGTATGTGTTACGCAGAGAGCCCTGATGCGCGGCATCTCTTTTATTTCCACGCCGTTTCCATTCGGAGTCTGAGCTGTGGGGACACATAGTTCCATCTCACCGTTTTTTGTCTCAGGGTCCATGGACAGGTAACTGAAAAAGGGCGCCCCGTCCGCTTTTCCCCTGATTGCTTTAAAAACATTGGGAAATACCTGATTTGCTTTGGCAGTACTTCCCCGGTATTTCATATATGCGACCCGCAGGGGCTCCACATCTCTGACCTCAATTTGATATTCCATAATGTTAAATCTCCTTTTCTTTTTTTACTGCGATCCATACCTCGGAATGCCCTGCGGAAGGGTTTCCGGTATCGGCCGGATAGACCTCGATATCCGGCAGCTGCGCATACGTATAGCCTGAGAGTGGAAGCCACTCTGTATAAAAACGGCGGAAAATCCCCTGCACGCTTTCTTTAAAAGGACCGTCGTTTTCAAAAACTGCCCAGACTGCCGCCGGGATGACGCATTCATGCATCCCTTCCGGGACAGGTCCTTTTGATGCAGCCGCAATATAGTAATAAAAATCCTGGGGACCATGGTAGACACTCACCCCCAGTATCCCCTCAGGGGCCTGATCAGATATCGAACAGATTTCCCGGACCTTCCCTTCGGCAAATGCTCTCTGCCAGAAAACCGGGACTTCCTTTTGGTTTTTTTCCATATCCTCACACAGAGGCATTCGTATCCCCACGATTCTTATTTCTTCTTTCTCTTCCACATGAAATGACATAGCAGTACCTCCTGTAACTGTAAGCGAAAATTTAACCGCCGGGTAGGCGTTCAATGTGCTGCCTGCATTCCTGGCGGCGGCAGGGCTTATTCCATGCACGGCCTGAAAAGCCCGGTTAAAGGACGATGGGGACGCATAGCCGTATTTCAGCGCAATGTCGATCACCTTCTGATCCGTTCTCTGAAGCTCGAAAGCAGCCTGTGTCATTCTGCGGCGCCGAATGTATTCTGACAGGGAAAGCCCGGTGATACAGGCAAACATCCGTTTAAAATAAAATGGGGAATAGCAGGCAATGCGGGCCGCCTCATCCAGAAAAATCTCCTTGTCCAGATTTTCTTCAATATAATCAATGGCCTTGCTTAAACTTTGCAGCCATTCCATGGAATCACCTCCTTACTCACTCAGTATATCGGATGGAATTCTATATTTCTTCTCTTTTTGTGTTCTCTTTTGTCAACTCTTTGCTATAGAACATCTGTCATGCGTGCCCTACGTCTCTAATGCTGTCAAGCTTGCGGGATTCTCATTATGGAAGATAGCGTATATATTTTACTTTAGCGCCGAAACATAATGTGTTATGATAAGCCTTATATAGTTAGAATTTGAGGAGTTTATGATGACAGAATTATTTGATGTATTTCCATATTTAGAAAACGATAAAGTAATTATAAGAAAAATGGACATGAGCGATGTTGCAGCGTTGTCAGAGATTAGCAATAACGACAATGTTTATAAGTATATATCACCGTTTTTATATAAGAAAAGTATTAAAATGTTAGAGACTGCAATCAAAAATTTGGGTGGAAGAGATTTTGAGAAGAAAAGGCTAATAATTGCAGGAATCTACTTAAAGGATAATCCTAATAGGCTTGTGGGTTTAGCAGAAATGTTCGACTACAGAAAGAGAGCAAACACAATAACGGTAGGTTATCGATTAAATGAGGATTATTGGAATAAAAAAATTGCGTCAAATGCTTTGAATCTAATGATGGAATATTTAGTAAATGAAATTGGAATTACAACACTTAACGCATTTGTTATGCCAGAAAATATATATTCATCAAAAGTATTATTGAACAATGGATTTGTTAAAGAAAATTATACTTCACAAAAAAAGAATTGGGGAGGTAAAGAAATTGTGTCTGTCGATGTATATACATATAGAAAAATGTAGATTACTCCCAGTTTCACGAACTGGACAAATATTATATGTATGTTTTTAGGTATGATATTGGGGCCGATTTCACTTAAGCATTTCGCTGTTATGAGTGGTATTGGAACACTTGGGAAAAATAGTATATTACTCAATCCGGTGTATGGAAATTTACTGACATTGGGGGCAATTCTTTTTGACCTTGAGCTACAGTCGGATATACTGTCTGAAAGCATTTATTTCTGATACAATTGCGGTGACGAATTATTTACGAAATCGCTTTGGCAAAGAAAAATATATGTTATGGGTCATTCTTGGGGGTGCTCACTGTACAACAGCAACCAGAGCTTTTCTATGCCTATATAGGTATTGGGCAGGTGGCACAACAAGATAGGTCAGAACGCTTGGCTTATACTTATATGTTAGAGGAATTTTGCAAGAGAAACTAAAGTTACAAATCCCAGTTTGTACGGATGAAATTTTGTAGTTATTGAGGTAGAAAATATGGCATATGAACCGAACTTAGATGAGTTGATGTTTTTTAATGAAAAACCAGTTGCACTTGAGTTGTATGTAACTCTGGCTGATAAGCTCTTTGCTCAGTTACCGAATATCGGTATGAGAGTGCAAAAGACGCAAATCACTTTTACAAACCCAAAGGTTTTTGCCTGCATTTCATTTGCAAAAGTGAGAAAAGCGAAAGAACGTCCAAAAGAATATATCGTGGTTACATTAGGCTTGGATAAGCAAGTGCAATCATCCAGAATTGATATTGCTACAGAACCTTACCCCGGTAGATGGACACATCATATCCTAATAGAACATCCTGAGGAAATTGATGATGAATTAATGGATTGGTTTCGGAAAGCGTATCATTTTGCACGAGTCAAGTAGAGGGCAATAACCATCGCTCAGTTTTGATTGTAGAAGGGAGAATCAGATTATGTGGGTATGTCCAAAATGTGGACGTTCATTTAAGAATACGAATCAATCACATTATTGTGGCGAGAAGCCGAAAACAATAGATGAATATATTTCCGTTCAGGATAAAGAACAACAGGTGTATTTGGTACAGGTACGAAAGGCAATTCATGAAGCCATTCCGGAAGCAGAAGAAAAAATTTCCTGGGGTATGCCGACTTTCTGGAAACAGCATAATATCATTCATTTTGCTGCAAACAAAAAGCATATCGGTATCTATGCTGGCATACAGGCAGTGATTGAGTTTGCAGAACAGCTGTCATCATATAGAACCAGTAAGGGGACTATTCAGATTCCCTACGAAGAACCGATGCCTCTGGAGTTGATTGCGCAGATAGCATTATGGTGTTATGAAACCGGTAATCATCCGTAAACGTTATTGAAGGAAGAATTGAATTTAGGCAGGTGGTAAAATGGAAGTCTATAAATATAAAACTCGAATATGTCTTGTTCCTGTACTCACTACTGAAAACAGAATCGTAACTTCCGGTTTGTGGCTAGAAAATCCCAGTTTTTCTGACTGGAAAATTTAAAAATCGGAGGGCTGTATATGTATGAAAGAATCCTTGTCTGTCAGGTAGAAATGGGGGAAGAGCATGATAGGAGTATATTTTAGCGGAACAGGAAACTCAAAGTTTTGTATAGAGAAATTTGTACAAGAGTATGATGCGGGAGCAGCCGTATTTCCCATTGAAAGCGAAGATCTTTCGAGGAAAATCGGACAGCATGAAGACATTGTATTTGCATACCCGGTGCAATATAGCAACATACCCAAAATAGTGAAAGATTATATTATCAATCACCAAAATATTTGGAAAGGAAAGCGGATCTTCGTAATTGCCACGATGGGTTTGTTCAGCGGTGACGGCGCGGGTATGTTAGCTCGCTTGTTGGAAAAATATGGCGCACACATAATTGGTGGACTTCACCTCAAAATGCCAGACTGTATCGGTGATGAAAAAGTATTAAAGCGACCGTCGGAAACAAACAAAAGGCTTGTGGCAAATGCGGAAAATAAAATAAAAGCCGCTGTACGAGAATGGCGAAATGAAAATCCACCACAGGAGGGAATCGGATTTTTCTATCATTTAGCCGGTCTATTTGGACAGAGATTATATTTTTCCAACAAGACACGGCACTATTCGAATAAATTGAAGATTGATGCACAAAAATGCATTGGCTGTGGTAAGTGCGTTGCTCTATGTCCTATGAAAAATATTGATCTAAGAAACCAGATTGCGGTAGCAGATAGCCGATGCACCATGTGCTACCGCTGCGTTAGCAATTGCCCCAAACAGGCAATCACGCTATTAGGAAAACAGGTTGTTGAACAGTGCAGGATTGAAAATTATCTATAAATCAAATCCTAGTTGTTGTGGCCGAAAATATATATCCGGAGGACATCACAAAATAAAAGATCATTCCACAGCTCCTCTATATGGAATAAAGCAGGAATTTCACCAGGGATTCCAGAATCTCTGTATCAATCAATTCCAATGAATCTCTGTCCGAATGGAGTACGCTGTCCACTAAATCGAAGATTCCACTGGAAGTAACAGCGATTGCCGGAACTCCGGAAAAAGAAAACAATGTATGGTCCCCCTGGGGCCACGGATCAATTTGCTCAAACCCTTCCATTCCTGCAGCTAACTTAGAGAGGTTGTTCATTAGCTTTTCAGAACATTCATAAAAGGAGTATGCAAGAGCCTGCCCTTTTACGCCAACTCCATCAATATTAAATGCGCAGACATAATCTGCAGGAGTTGAGAGGTAAGATGCAAGATATGCCATCTCTCCCGGATTTGAATAGTAGTCCTCACCATTAAAGAGGACAAATTCGATTTGATAGGGCAGCTCCCTGCCGGACAACTCCTCCGCCAACGCAAGCAGTACAGCTACGCCGGAAGCATTGTCCAAGGCACCGGGAGTTCCTGGTTTGGTGTCAATATGGGCTGACATGCAAATCTTGTGTTCGCCTTTTCCATAAGCAGCAAGTACATTGGCGGCCCTCGCCGGGCGTCTTTTTGTGTTCAGTGACAGTGTGGCAGAAAGTCCACTGGAAAGCAGTGGTAAATTTCCAGGGAAAACCATTGCGCACGGGATTTCAAAATCTCCGTCTTCGATGATTGGTACAAAGCATTCAGGTGAGAGACTGACCGTGAGCACCGCTTGTGCCCCACCGCGTTCCAACAATGCAATTATTTCTTTGTGTTCCTCGGGATTCCAGAAAATAAAACTTTTTGGCATAAGCGGTTCTGCTGCTAAAGCATCACAAAGCAGAACAATTTTTCCTGAAATTGGTGTAATACGCAATTCTTCCAGAGTATGAATGCAAATGAGTTCTCCCTGTACATTGCAAGGAAGTGAATAAGGAGCTGGTGCAGTCAAAATGTCCTGTCCTTCAATAGTAAGCGTACCACCGCCTTCTGACCAGTCCATGCAGTCAAATTCCTGTTTTAGGACACTCAGTCCAGCACGCTTAAATTCTTCACAGACATATTCTACCGCCGCCTGATTCGCCTTAGAACCTGTTGGGCGTGCACCAATTTCATTGCAAAGTACATTCAGGTGCCGCTCAATCCTTTTTCTGATTTCCATTGTATTTCCTCCTGTTTTTTGATTGTTTTCTGAGTTACTAATATAAAGATAACAGAAGGAGTACCCATGTACTTGACTTTCCTTGTGATATGACAGAATTCTAAAAAACGCAGATCGTGACATCTGTCATCTGTATCTTGACTTTTCACACTTAAATAGTATAATTAAAACATGTGTTGCAAAATGAATGTTTTAGTATTTTGAGAGGGAGAATCATATATATACCGCGGAAAGCAAAGCTTTCAAGGGAGGAAATAGTGGAAGCCGCACTGGAACTTGTAAAGACAGATGGAACAGAAGTGTAAGCGATCTGGAACCTGTCCGCTTAAAAGAAATGATTGCAAGCCAGGCGAAATGAATCTATGAAAAAAATAAACCCTGACAGATGATGTCATCCTTTTGATGTTATAATCACAGGTAGAGCTGAATTTTATAAAATAGTGGTTTTCAAGGCGTTGAGCCGGAAAATCAGAAAGTGCAGAGGAGATTGGATGATGGAGCTTATAAGAATCACACATGAAAATCTGGAAAAGGAACACATTTGCTGTGCCATTGCAAATAATAAAGACTGCCAGGTGCTTTCCAAAAAAGCATGGCTGGAAGGCCGGTTAGACGAAGGGCTTGTTTTCCTGAAAGGGAATGTCCGGGGGAAGTGTTTCATTGAGTACATTCCGGCTGAATACGCATGGGCGCCGGTTGCGGCAGACGGTTATATGTATATTGACTGCCTTTGGGTATCCGGGCAGTTTAAAGGACACGGGTATTCCACACTACTTCTGGATGAATGTATCAGAGACAGCAAAGAGAAAGGAAAAAAAGGCCTTGTTATCCTATCATCCAAAAAGAAAATGGGTTTTCTTGCAGATTACAAATTTCTGAATTATAAAGGATTTGAAACGGCGGACACGGCAAGTCCCTATTTTGAGCTGATGTATCTGCCATTTGATAAAGAGGCTGAAAAACCCTGCTTTCGTTCTTCTGTGAAAGATACAGTACAACAGGATATGGGCAGTGGGTTTACACTGTACTATACCAGCCAGTGCCCATTTACAGCAAAGTATGTCCCCCTTCTGGAAGATGCGGCTAAGAAGAGAAATGCCCCATTTCAGGCAGTTCATATTACTACGCGGGAACAGGCTCAGAATGCCCCTGTTCCATTTACGACATTTGGGCTGTTTTATCATGATGAATTTATTACACACGAAATACAATCCGAAAAGAAATTTGAAAAAATACTGACTGAGAGAGGATTTTAATCTTTAAATAGGCTGGTTTGGGTGACAGAGAGACTTACCGTGATGGAAGGAAAAATTATGGAAATATTTGAGGCACCAATTTACAAGGATGATATCGGCAGAAGAACCTTTCTTGAAATCCCGTTTGATGCAAGGGAGCGATTTTGTAAACCGAAGGGCACAATCTATGTAAGCGGAACAATCAATGGCACCCCGTACCGCGGTAAATTATTATCCCGCGGAGGCGGAAAGTTTCTTATGGGCTTAGATAAGGCGTTACAAAAGTCCATTGAATTTGACGGACGGATCATGAACGCGCATGTCACCATGTCCTCCGAGGAGCTGGAACCTGCCGGCAGGAAACAGGAAGAGCCTGTTGCTGTCAGCAGCGGAATGGATGTACTGATGGCAATAAAAACGCGGCAAAGCATACGTAAGTTTACCTCAAGATCCGTCGGGGACGATATGGTTACGACAATGCTTTGCTGTGGAATGTATGCACCAACGGCAAAAAATAAGCGGCCCTGCCATTTCATCGTCATAAGGAACAGACAGCTTCTGGCAGAGCTTGCCTCACAGAACTCACAAGCGACTATGCTTGAATCCGCCGCTGGTGCTATCGTCATATGTGGCGATAAGAATATAGAGGGAATGAAAGAGTTTTTGTATGCGGACTGTGCTGCTGCCACACAGAACATCCTGCTTGGTATTCATGGCCTTGGGCTGGGAGGCGTTTGGTGCGGAGTGGCATCAAACTCTGATTGGCGGAAGCGAATAATTGCTGCGTTAGAGCTTCCCTCTAAACTGGAACCCGTTGCGGTGATCGCATTCGGCTGGCCTGATGAGGAAAAGGAATTACGGGACCGCTGGGAACCGGAAAAGATCCATTATGATAAGTGGTAACGATTTGCAGGAAAATGATCTTGTTGGGAGCGCATGCGGAAAAAGCACAGAATTTGGCAGGTAGAAAAAGCCCTGTTTATCGAAAGGACACTATAATGAAAATAGAAACAGAGCGCCTTAATATCATTGCGCTTACTCCAGATCAACTTCAATTATGGACGTATAACATAAAAGAACTTGAAGAAGAGCTGCTCTGCTCATATAAGGCGGAACCAATGGAGGGCTTGTTTCGTGAAATTGTATGCGGACAAGTAAAAAAAGCTCAAAAAGACCCTGACAATTATCTATGGCACACGTTTTGGTTTATCGTTAAGAAATCGGATCATTGCGTGGTTGGGTCAATTGATTTTAAAGACGTTCCTAACAGTGACGGAGAAGTTGAAATAGGCTATGGCCTGGGGCGTGATTTTGAGCATAACGGTTATATGACTGAAGCGGTGCAGGCATTTTGTAATTGGGCATTACAACAAAACAGAGTAAAGCATATTATTGCTGAAACAGATATTGATGGCGTGTCATCGCAAAAGATTTTAATAAGATGCGGTTTCAAAGAATATGAGAGAAATGATACTGTATGGTGGCGGCTGTAAACTCCGGTTTGTAGTACGGATAAATTTGAAGTTTGAAGGAGAATATTGTGTTACTTAATATAGAAGATACATTTGAATTATTGTTCGATAAAAATAATAATGTTGCATATAAGGCCTTACAGGAATTGCAAAAAGTAAGTAAAGAAACAGATTGTGTGTATCCCTATATGGATAGATTAAGTGATATGCTTGACAGTGATAATTCTTATATCCGTACAAGAGGGCTTACACTACTTGCCTATAATGCAAAATGGGATAAAGATTATAAAATTGATGAAATCATTGATACATATTTGAAGCACATAACAGATGTTAAACCCATTACGGCAAGACAGTGTATTAAGCTGCTCCCGATGATTGCAAAGTATAAGCCAGAATTAAAAAATGACATTCTTTCTGCACTTCAAAAGGCAGATATAACTGTTTATGACGATAGTATGCAACCTTTAGTTTATAAGGATATTCAAAAAGCATGGAACGAAATACAAAAATTATGAAAACATAAATTTCAGTTTCTAGGATTGGACAAATTTGGATTTGGAGGAAAGGACATGAAAAAAATAATTGCATATTGTGGTTTAATATGTTCAGAATGCCCGGTGTATATTGCAACTCAAACAGGAAATGAGGAACTGAAAGAACAGTTAGCAAGGGACTATTCAACAGATACCTGTAAATTTGAAAAAATTGATATGACTTGTACGGGTTGTCATTCTATAAATGGAGTAAATGAAAAGATGTGTGTGGATTGTCCTATGCGAAAGTGCGGCATGGAGAAAAAGGTTTCTCATTGTGCGGAATGTAATGATTATCCATGTCAATATATAGAGGAGTATGTGCCAATAGAAAGCGATAATCGAAAGGTTTTAGAAGAATTAGCCAAACAATCTAGGGAAAGTGATTGCAGATAAAAATAGGTATTTATTTCAAAGTCTGAGCAAGTAAAACGGATGCCAGGCTGCCATTGAAGTGGAAAGGAGACCTGCCATGTTGGATATGATACCTGGTACAGAGGAAATGACGGCTTTACTCGGACAATCTTTATATGATGTATGGAATCAGTTATGTGCTGCCATTGATGAAAATTATGATATGGAATGTCTGTGGAATAAAGGGGGTAAAGCCTGGACTTACGAGTATAAATACCGCCGGGGCGGTAAAACGCTTTGCGCCTTGTATGCAAGAGAAGGTTGTGTAGGCTTTATGGTTATTTTGGGAAAAGACGAACGGTCAAAATTTGAGGCAGAGAGAGAAAACTTTTCAAAAGAAGTGCAGGAAATCTATGATGAAGCGAAAACCTACCATGATGGGAAATGGGTTATGTTTGAGCCAGTGGATAATTCTTCGTTTGACGATTTTATTCGACTGCTGAGAATCAAAAGGAAACCAAATAAAAAATAACGGATAGGGTGAATTTGAGAGCGAAAGGACAGGTGGTTAGAGATGAAAGATATCCTTGCATTTCTTGAGGCGAATGTGGATGGTAAGACACTGTTTACAAAGGAATTGGTTTATAAACTGGAAAATGATGCGCTTCAAGGTGTCTATTCTGATCAGATTTCCTTTTCTAACCTCAAGCATTCTCAAAGTGGGTTTCAATTAGATATGTTCATTGTATCTAATGAGAAGATATGGCTTATGGGAGCTGATGGTCAACGGGAGGAATTACGGAAAGACTTTAGCGGTGTATCCTTATTTCGTTTCGAGTTGGCAGAGCGAAAAAGTACAAATGCCATGACAGGCTCTTTCCGATTGATATCTGCTTCTGGGAAAAATGTAGCAGCGGAGGCTGTAATAAGTGGTATTTATGATATTCGTTTTGAAAATAATGTATTAAAACTTATGGAAGATCAGGCGCTGTATAGGGATCAGCCGATACAAGGCGGGCGTTTCAAGCCTGTTGCATTCCAATCGGAACACCGTTTTTATCAGTGGAAAAGTAGGCTGCAAGATGGAGTATTTATGGACTGGCGTTGTGAAAGATGGTATTTCATCTATGCATCTGAAAAAGATATGGATTTGAGAAGAAGTTATCAGGAAGACGAGAACGTAACAGAAATCAGAATTTAGAGGAAATGAAAATATGATAACGGGATATTACTGCACCAATATTTTTTCTAAGCAAGCAAATGAACTTATCGCCTTTTATAGAGAGGTATTAGGAATACCCTTTATTAAGACAGATATGGACGAATCAAATGGGGTTTATCTTGGCTTTATAGAAAACGCCCCTACTCTTTGTATATGGGATTGTGAAATATTCGACGCACAACCGACAGGACATCAATCATTTGTTTTTCAAACAGATAATCTCGATTTAACAATGGAATGTTTGAAGAAAAAAGGGGTTACCCTGTCCGAAGCCATTAGATATGATTGGGGTACTTATGAGGTTCGCTTAAACGATATTGACGGAAACGAGATAGTGATAGTTGAGTTTACTAAATAACTAAATCCTAGTTACCAGGAAGGCGAAAAGTATCAGAAATCAGAATTGGGAGGGACAATGTATGGGTGATTTTATAGCAGATTTTATAGCAGGCATTATTGAGTTAATAACAAAACCTTGGGTAGATAAGATGAACAAGAAATGGAGAACCAGAAAAAAGTAACTTCCAGATTGTCGGGTAGAAAAAATAGAATTTAAAAATGTGAGGGAAAATTTATTTTGAAAAAAAGCAACAGAATAGTGCTAAAAGAATTGCTTTCCATTATCATTTGCCTAACAATAATTCAACTTCTTTTTATTGGAATCAAGCAAGGGGTGTTTTGCTTTTATCCTGAAACACTTTATTCAAGAAGTATGGTTATGATGTTCACTATGATAGTATGTCTGGTAATCATGATTATCTATTGTAGATGGAGAAAGTGTAGTTACAATTTTTTCCCTAAGGTATTTGGATACTTATATATTATCATCACAATAATTGCGGTTATTTTTTATGTAGTAACATTGTTTTGGGTTAAAACATTTTCCTTTGAGAATAGTTTAATATTTTTTTATGGAAGTATTGTAACTCCGGTTTTTGAGGAATTACTATTTAGGGGCATTATATGGACAAAAGTGAATGAATGTATTAATAAAGAATGGAAAACTTATTTGGTGGTAACAGTGTTATTTGCCTTATGGCATATTGGATATGCGGTAGGTATTTATTTATGGAGTGGCGGGAACTTGTTTATCTGTATTGTTATGAAAGTAATATTTGGCGCAGGGTTTGGCTTGATTATGGGAGCGATAAGATGTAAAACAAAAAACTGCTACTTGGGTATACTTGTCCATGGAATATTAAATATATTTGGATAGAACAAAACTCTAGTTTATCAAACTGGACAAATTAGAATTTGTGGGGGTGTAATATGTTTAATGATGGAAGAAGTAAAAAAGTTATTTTTATCGCACATTGTCTTTTAAACCAAAACTCTATTTCTGATGGAACGGCGGTTTATCCAGCAGCATTTAGAGAGGTTATTGATTTTTTCTTAAATGTGAATATTGGTATTATACAAATGCCCTGTCCAGAGTTTTGTTGCTTAGGACTTGATAGGGGAAATATTCATGGTATTGATAGTCCTATAGTGGTAGAGAATACACGAATACGTTCGGCAATGAAAAGTGACAGCTCGAATATAAAACTAACAAGGCTGGCTGATTATGTAGTACAACAAATCATAGAATATAAAAAATATGGATTTGAAATTCTCGGTATTATTGGAGCGAATCGTTCTCCTAATTGTGGTGTAGAAACGACATCTGACAACAATGCAGAAACCAATGGAATGGGACTATTTGTAGAAAGAATTTCTTACCAGCTTTTACAAGAAAAAATTTATATTCCGATGATAGGTATAAAAGGAACTGACAATATACAAGAAAAACTTCAACGGTTTATGGCTACAGAATTATAGAAAAAGAATAGAGCGATATTGCACAAATGCCAGCTTGTCGGGTGGGAAAATTTAAGCCAGCTTGTCGGATGGGAAAATTTAAATTTGGAGGAAAATAAGTAGTGATTATAAAACAAGTTATGGAAGGAAAAAAAGAGTATATAGACTTGCTGTTGTTGGCTGACGAGCAGGAAGATATGATAGATAAGTACCTTGAGCGCGGTGAAATGTTCGTTTTGGATGACATCGGCATAAAAGCCGAATGTGTAGTCACGCAAGAAGGTGATGGTGTTTATGAGCTGAAAAATATTGCTGTTTTACCCGATTGTCAGCGTAAAGGCTATGGGAAAAGCTTGATAGAATTTCTATTTTCCCATTATACTCATTGTAGGACTATGCTTGTTGGGACAGGTGATGTTCCCTCTTCTTTAACCTTTTATAATAAATGTGGTTTTACAGAGTCACATCGAATAAAAAACTTTTTTATTGATAACTATGACCACCCAATATTTGAAGATGGGAAACAACTGATTGATATGGTTTATCTGAAAAGGACGCGGTAAACTCCAGTTTACCAAGCTTGAACAATAGAATTTGGGGAGGTAATAATGGTTAAAGAAGATTGTCCGTGTAAAAAGAAAAGTTGTGAACGGCACGGTAATTGTGATGCTTGTAAAGCATATCACGCAGAGTCTAAACGAAAGCGCCCGTGTGAAAGAGAAAAGAATGCTTTTCTTTCGATTAAGCATAGAACTGACTGAATCAACAACTTTCAATTTGAGGGAGAAAAAGATCATGGCTAATGAAAAGGTTTCATTCAGAGAGTTTCTATCGGCAGTTGAACCAGAACATCGTGTGTTTGTCGAGGAACTTAATAATAAATTGATAGAACAAGGTTGTAACCTTGTAAGAGACTGATTGACCCTAATGCTTGTAGCGATACCTGGGTGAAAGGCTTTATTTATACCTTGAATGGTGATATATATAAAAAATGCCGTAATGATGGGATGTTCTTCTTGCTGACAAATGAAACAGCGGAGCATATAGACAGGCTGGTCTATGCGGAGGTTGCTGCCCGCAAGTCGGTTTCATAGAGACAGAATATTTTGCTTGATAAGTCCCCGTTTGACAGGTAGAATATGCACCCTGTAATGGTATAGTGGTACAAGCGAAAGATGGTTATAAAGAACGCTCACGGACAAATATATTTTCAGATACACTAAATGCTTACAAAAATGCTCATTATTTTGACCCAGAAAAAGATGATGAACAATTAGTAGCAGGAAATTACATTATTATAAAATATGATGATGGTGTTTATGCTGCATTATGTCATTTACAAAATAGTTCTATTCAAGTTTCAATCGGGCAAAATGTAAAAAAAGGAGAATTAATTGGTAGAGTTGGACATTCTGGAAACTCCTATGCTCCCCACTTACATTTTCAGCTTATGGATTGTGAGGATATTAAAACCGCCAATGGTCTTCCCTGTGCTTTTGAGCAATATGAAATATATCAAGAGAAGGGGTGGAAAACCATATCAAACGGTATTCCAACAGATAAAGATAAGATACGATTTCAACAATAAAGTATGAAAAACAAAGGAACTAAAAACAACAAATTGGAAACTGAGAGGGGAAACTTATATGAAACATACTTGTATAGTATTATCGGTCGCAGACATCAATACTGCCAGAAAATTTTATGAGGATTTATTCGGACTGGAATTATATCAGGATTATGGAATCAATATATCTTTTACTTGTGGTCTGTCTTTACAGCAAGACTTTAATTGGTTGGTTAATTTACCCAAAGAAAGCATAATGAAAAAATCCAACAATATTGAAATATGCTTTGAAGAACAGGACTTTGACGCTTTCTTAAATAAACTTAAAAAATACCCGAACATCGAGTATCTCGGGAATGTTATTGAGCATGAGTGGGGGCAACGCGTTATTAGATTTTATGATTTAGACGGATATATCATAGAGGTTGGTGAAGATATGAAAATGGTGATAAATCGTTTTCTTGCTTCCGGTATGACAATAGAAGAGGTGTCTGTGAAAATGGATGCTTCTATTGAAGATTTGACAAAATTGCTAAACAATTAAATCCCAGTTTATCAAACTGGACAAATCTTGCTAATGTTTGTCAACCCTTTTTCAAATTTTTTGCAAAAGAAAAAAGAGTAACCTTAATAAATCTACCATATTGTAGATTTGAAAAAAGAAGTATAGAATTAAGATGATTTACTTATAAAGCTCCATCGCACGAGCATAGTAAATTCGGAGAAACTTATTAACGCCAGCCATTTTTGCAACGTTGTAAGGTTTTCCTTC
>JAXEUM010000003.1:0-3801 GCA_034114925.1 Oliverpabstia sp. | reverse complement strand
ATTTTTTTAAAAAAATATTATAGTAATGATATTGTATTTTTGAAAAACGTATGTTATAGTGACTAAAGATTAAAAAGAAAGGTGCTTGTTTTAAGCATAGGTGAGGAAATGTTCAGATAATCAGATTTGGTAGGAAACAAACAGTGAGGATGGCCTTTGGAGGGCTTGTTTGCGTATGCCGAATTTGTTTTGATGAATGTTTGAGAGCCGTTTTTTATAAGGGTTTTTATTTGCATTTGTCTGTTTTCGGTTACGGAAACGGACTTTTTTATTTCATAGGAAAATTCTTTTTATGAAATAGAATCCTCCGCAAGCGAGTTTCTTTCTTGTTTGCCTGGAAAGATAAATATTTTCCCGGGAGGGCCGAAAGGAAGACGGAGGGAGTTTATGTTACAGATAAAAGATTTGACAATTACCCATAAATATGATCTTAGAGTGATTTTGGAAGATTTTAATTTCGTTTTGAATTCGGGAGATAAAGCAGTGATCATCGGAGAGGAGGGAAATGGGAAATCGACATTGTTAAAGTGGATATATCAGCCGGAATTTGTGGAAGATTATGTAGAGGTGGAAGGAGAAAGAGTCTGTACCGGAGAACGACTGGGATATTTGCCGCAGGAATTACCGGAAGAAGATAGAGAGAAGAGTATCTATGAATTTTTATGTGAGGAAGAGAGGTTTTGGGAGACAGATCCCAGAGAATTATCCCAAATGGCTTCTCGTCTTCATGTACCCTTGGAGTTTTTCTATGGGGAACAGAAGATGGGAACTTTGTCCGGAGGAGAAAAGATAAAGATACAGATGGTGCGGCTGCTGATCGGTCAGCCGACAATGTTGCTTTTGGATGAGCCTTCCAATGATATAGATATTGATACGCTGGAATGGCTGGAAAAACTGATAAGAGAAACTACGCAGGCAGTGTTGTTTATTTCTCATGATGAAACTCTGATTGAAAGGACAGCCAACCGGATTGTACATTTAGAGCAATTATGCAGGAAGACGAAAAGCCGTTATACGGTAGCCAATATGACATACACGGAATATTTGAAAAGTCGGAAGCTGAATTTTGAGAATCAGAAAAGAAAGGCGGAGAATGACCGGCGGGAAGAGGATAAACGGCAGGAAAAATTACGGAAAATAATGCAGAAAGTTCACAATGAACAAAATTCTGTATCACGGCAGGATCCCCATAGCGGTTATCTTTTGAAGAAGAAAATGCGGGCAGTAAAGTCTATGGAAAAAAGATTTGAGAGAGAATCAGAGGATATGACAGAAATACCAGAAGAGGAAAATGCCATTTTCTTTCGTCTAAGTCAGGAATCTGTGATACCGTCAGGGAAGACGGTGTTGAAATATGATGAAGAATATCTGAAAACACAGGATTTGAGAATTTTGTCTGAAAATGTTCATTTGTGGGTGAAAGGACCTGAAAAGGTTTGCATTATCGGGAAAAATGGTGTGGGAAAGACAACGCTTTTGAAGCAGATTGCATCTGAACTTCTGGAAAGAGACGATATTCGTGCGGCGTATATGCCTCAAAATTATGAAGATTTGTTGGAGCTTCATAAAACTCCCGTGGAATATCTGGCGCAGGTGGGAGATAAAGAAGAAACAACGAAGATTCGCACGTATTTGGGTTCACTAAAATATACCACAGATGAAATGAATCATGGGATGGCAGAATTATCGGGAGGTCAGAAGGCAAAGGTCTTGTTGTTGAAAATGAGCCTTTCCGGAGCAAATGTATTGATTCTTGATGAACCTACAAGAAATTTTTCCCCATTATCCAATCCTGTGATCAGAAAAATATTATCAGAATATCCGGGAGCAATTATCAGTATTTCTCATGACAGAAAATATATCCGTGAGGTTTGTGATACGGTATATGAACTGACTGAAAAAGGATTAGTTAGGAAGAACAGTTTTTAGGAATTCTTACCGGAATGATTGTTGACATATGAAAAGATTTTTACTATAGTGTATTAAATGATGTTGGGGTCAAAAGATGCCTGACGAATTGTTTCGTGCTGTGCACTCCCACAATTCTGCCCCAAATTCGGATATCGTGGGGCATATGCCCCACTTTGTTCTACACTCCGTTTCGGTCTGTGCTAAACGCGTGCCACTGGCACGCAGCACCCTCATATTGGGGCGGGTCATAAAGGCATAAGACCACTTATGTGCAAGCACAACGTGGTTTATGACCTTTTGACCCTGGCATCTATTAAATAAGTAAACAGAACAGATTTGTTCAGAGGGGGTACAAATGGAGAAAAAACGAAGCAGTTTTTCAGGGAAAATAGGTTTTGTTCTTGCAGCTGCCGGGTCGGCAGTAGGTTTGGGAAATCTTTGGAGATTTCCATATCTGGCAGCCAGATATGGAGGAGGAATTTTTCTTCTGGTATATCTGATTTTGGCTGTAACCTTTGGATTTACTTTGATGATGGCAGAGATTTCCCTGGGGCGAAAGACTGGATTAAGCGCTATTGGAGCATTTCAAAAGTTAAATAAGAAATATTCTTTTATAGGATATCTGGCGGCATTGGTACCGATCATTATCCTTCCTTATTACAGTGTAATAGGTGGTTGGGTTATTAAATACTTTTCGGCTTTTATTTCCGGTCAGACACAGGCTGCCGCACAGGACGGATATTTTGAAGCATTTATTGGGCAGACGGGACAGCCGATTATGTGGCTGGCAATTTTCGTGTTGGCAACGGCAGTAGTGGTATTTTTAGGAGTGGAAAAAGGAATTGAAAAAGCAAGCAAAGCTCTGATGCCTTTATTGGTGCTGCTTACTGTGGGAATTGCTATTTATTCTGTATGTCTTCCCGGAGCATGGGAAGGACTGGTTTATTATGTGAAGCCAGATTTGAAACATTTTTCCTTTACTACAGTGGTGGCTGCTATGGGACAGTTGTTTTACTCCATGTCACTGGCGATGGGAATTATGATTACTTATGGTTCTTACATGAAGAAAGAAGTAAATTTGGAAAAATCTGTGACACAGATTGAATTTTTTGATACGGGAATTGCTTTTTTTGCAGGTATGATGATTGTTCCGGCAGTCTTTGTGTTTAATGGAGGAGACGGCGCGGCAATCAATGCAGGACCGGGACTGATGTTTGTCACTTTACCTAAGGTTTTTGATTCTATGCCGATGGGTACGGTAGTGGGAGCTTTATTCTTTGTGTTGGTGCTATTTGCAGCATTAACATCTTCCATTTCTCTGATGGAAACGATTGTCTCAATTGTGCAGGATAAACTTCACTGGGGCAGAAGAATTTCTACGATTGTGATTACTCTTTTTACTTTGGCAGTGGCGCTTCCGTCCTCTTTAGGATTTGGTCGTTGGTCGAGCATTCAGCCTTTGGGTATGAGCTTTTTGGATTTCTTTGATTTTATCAGTAACAGTATACTGATGCCAATTGTAGCATTTTTGACCTGCATTTTCGTGGGATTTGTGGTAAAACCGAAGACGGTAATCGATGAGGTGAAAATAAATTCTTCTTTCCGAAGAGAAAAGCTTTTTGTGATTATGATTCAATATATTGCACCGGTGTGTCTGATTATTATTTTGATTTCTTCCATTTTGAATGCACTCGGTATTATTACAATTTAAAAACAGTAAAAATCCCCTCAGGAGGTTCCGGAGGGGATTTTTTTGCGTGTGCCGAGCATGGCACTAATCTTGCTGGTGCAAGTCCAGCCACGGGTATTTACCGCCAAGTGTAGTGAACCACAAGTCGGTATCAGTAATGGTATGGATGAAGGAAGTGGTGTAGCAAAGTTCTTGAGCCT
>JAXEUM010000002.1:0-10220 GCA_034114925.1 Oliverpabstia sp. | reverse complement strand
TAGGTTTTGCTCGCATAAGATACCTCCCATAAATAAAGTAAAACGCTTGCTCTTTAGCAAAGATTAGAGCAAAGTGCTTGCTTATAATTATGGCACAGAAATGCGAAGCTAGGAATGCGCATAGAAGATTAGGCGCTTACTTTTATTTTACTTTTCACATTTACTCTTATAGAACTTAAAATATAATCAAGTACAATAGACCATCCGTAATAATTAACTGTTTTATATAAGGAAGAATTGACGATATCGAACGAAAAAAACAAGAGTACATTTTCGCCATCATCTTCACTATCCTGGGAAATATACTCTTGTTGATTGTCTATGTCAATGGTGATATCCTTATATTTCTTTAAAATACTATTTTCTACCATTGTAAGTATCCCAACCACTTTCCTCTGTATGATGCAGCCTCAACAGAAACATTAAAATACTCTGCAACTCTCCTAATAAAAACAGTATTTCCTTCAGAATATTTTTCAGCAATTCTTTTATACTCTTTCTCTGGCATTAAAAAAGCTGCTGCAAATTCATTAGCTTCTAATTCTCTCTCAGAATTACCAAACCTATTAAGTATCATATTGTCAGAATTTTCCCATAACTCCTCATCTATCTGATATCCCATATGCAAGAACAAATGACCAAGTTCATGAGCAATCGTAAAATTACGTCTCAAACTATTTGATTGACTTTCTGGTACAGTTATAATAAATGAATCTCTATCTTTTTTTACTTTTCCATCAGTTAAAAAATCCAATTCATCAGTTTCTTGAATTTGTCCTCCTATTTTTTTGACAACAGATTCAATATTATCAATAGGAGTGGCAATATCATATACAGCTAAAATGTCATAAGCTAATTCATTTATTCTTTTTCTTAACATATTATTCATTTAACGCACCTCCTATAAAATATAGTAACATATCACAACAATAATTCTTTGTCAAGTACTTTTATTATATATCACGTACACACAATTTACAATACAAATCTTTATACCAAACCTTATAATCCTTTTAATTACTAGTTATTCTATTACATTCACCTCGAATTAATTTTTTCATACGCTCCTCCAGCATGTGCTTTCCTTTTTTCTTGAAGTGCATTCCAAAGCGCTCCTTTTGAATCGGTAACGACATAAGAACTTTACATTTGCATTAAGTTAAATAATTAAAATCGTTTAATCTTAACACGGTGTCCCGTTCCCTCCGGTGTAAATTTTACTATACTTCTTATACCTTCAAAAGCAAACACACAAACTACTTTCTTACTAAAAAAGCCTAGAAAAGACATTTTCTCTTCTAAGCCTTTATACTTTATCATAGAATCCTTTTTACTTTTATTTTTCCTCATGGTCACAAGGCTTTTTTCGCTTAAATCCTACCTTTTGAACACATGATATGGCATGTAAAGATCTTAAACCCACTAAATGCTCTTACCTCACCTCATAAACAATCTTCACAAAAACATCTCTTTTGTTACATCTATATGTAAAGAACTATCTGTTTTTTTACATTTAAAACACGCTATACCAAGTTGTAAAGATTTTACTTTCAACTTCATTTATAAAAAAAGCTATAAGATTCCACTATTAGAATTCTTACAGCTTTCATTCTCATCATGTCACATCCCTAAATTATAATTATTTATCTTGTAACACTCACACAAAAATCTATGGGTTATTTTCGGGTTATTTCTTCCCCACAAATATCTTCCAAGTATTGATTTTACTGACTTTTTAAGGAGTTCTTCGAAGAGTGCCGTGGCAAATAAATAAGACTTTTGTCATGGAAATTTCTCCTTCATAATTTGATAAATACCACATAGTTTTGCACGATATACTAACCTTTACAGCCTCCCTTGAAAAAAATATATAAATGCATATTGTAGCAAAATTGTGTAATTCGCAGGCGCCAATCGCAATAAAAACGTAGTAGAACTACTAAATACTCACTACTCTTCTTCAATTATTAATTCTACATTGCTCGAACAACACACTGAACATTTCTCAGGTATTCCCCTAGCCTGATCATAGTCTTGCAGTAAACAATCTTTGTATAACATATATTCTTTTGAATACAATGCATGTCTTTTTGCATTTAGTTGATATAGACTTTATATAACAACTAAAAACATATCCAGGTGTTATCATTTAGATCAACAACCTTGATAAGCCCATTTAAGAATAATAATTCTGTTCTTCTTGCTCGAGAATTTCACCAAGTGTAACTCCATTTTCTGTTTTCCACATTTTATTTCCGCTAGTGCTATTACCAGTTACCAAATCAGATGCAGCAGAAGGGGATGAAAATAACTCATCTCTCGTGAAAATGCCCTCCTTAATACTTCCGTCTGCTATTAATTGAGCGCATTTTTTCTTGATCCAAGAAGGAGTAGATTTGGTATTGCTCTCTCTGATTTTACTACCTTTTAGAACAACGTATCCCTCAACCGTTCTAACCATTTTGGCATCAACAGAATTATTTTTTGTTTTAATATAAAATACCTGCTTATCTAACAAATCCTCTGTTACGTTATTTTTCTTAACTAAAGGTTCAAATACTTTATGTCCCATTCCAAACGTTAACACTGTTAGATTATCAATGAAATCTTCCATTTCCGCCTGTTCATCCATCGCAATGGCTGCAGAAGATGGCTTTTGAGTATTCATTACTGTATATCGGTCAACTTGTGTTGCAATCTCATACAAACGGCTTTCAAGATATTTTACATGAGCTTTATTAAAATGATCATCTTGGCTCACAAATACAACAGCCTCACTCCAGTAGTCCTTTTTATCTTCATGATCTTTTAAACGCTCATAAGCATCTTCCGTTTCACCAATATACACTACTGGTCTTCCACTATCATCTTCATCACCAAACAATAAATAAACTGCTGGTCTTTTCAGTTCCTTAATTTCTCCGCATTTTTTATGCAAACTTCTTGGGATACGATATGCTTTTGTGGTTCTACCCGCTAAGGTACAAATCCACCTTCCAGCAACATCTCCATCCATCATAAAAATTTTAATACTTTTTCCTCTAGCCATAATACTCTGCTCCTTTTTATAAAACAACGAAAAACGCTTATTTATAATAACCCACTAACTGTTCAAAAAATAAATCTAATCCTACATTTATAAATGCTGTGATTCTTTCATCATATAATTTTCTTAGCACTGGTAACTTATCTTCCAATATTCTATAATAAAGAAGGTTATGACAGTGGCTACAAAGAAATACTATATTCTCCATAACATCAACACTATGTTCAAACTCCCAAACGTATTCAGCATAGGTTTCTCTTAATATACCTAAAAAACACTCACGATTTTCTTCCTTGAAAACCTGCTAAAACTAAGTTTTATCTAATCCACTTTATATTTCGCCCAAAATATACTCCCACTCCTAACGCATCCCAAAAAATCTTAGTTCTTTTCTCTGTCACCACTTTTACAATTCATCCATTCCCATTTCTATAAAGTAATCGTACGTCTCATCAAGCATTTTATCTCTTGGAATGAAAATAATCATTTCTTTACGTGCTCTAGTTAATAAAACTCTATAATTATTTTTAACAATAGGGCAATCAAGTTCAAGTCCCTGATTTCCATAAACCGAACATGCTTTTGTTAACTCTTTGCAACCGCCTGCAAACCACGGACCGTAACTACCCATTGAAACTGTATTACATCCTTTATACCCAATATTCCATCCAGGTATCGCTTTGCTAATAATACTTTGTTCAACAAAATTAGATACTAGCACTCCATACTTCCATTCAGGATGATCTGCATCAATCTCTGCCGCACGATCCTGAATCTTAGCAAAATCACGAGTCACACAGATTCTCATGGAAGTTTTCTGTAATTTTTCAAGCTCTGATCTGGCTTTTAGGGAATTAGCTTGAGTACAGCAAATAGCTTGCTCCACCCATTTACTGCAATCAATAAAATCGGCTCTTAAAGATATTGGAAGGAATACATCATTATCAACAATCTTTCTTTTACCGATTCCCTGAATCTTATCAGCTAAATCTTTAGAAGCTATTACAATCCAATCATCATGCTCTTTAAGAGCATCTTCCCACAATGAAAGACCAACTTCCTCTCCAGTGTAAATCACCTGTCCATTACCGTATAAACCAATCAGGACAGCATAGTCTCTCTCTTTATATATTCTTTCACCAACTCTGAATAAACCTTCTGGCTCAGTAAATCCTTTTCCGAGTTTTTCTGCGTCCCATGCTCTCTGTGCTTCATCAAAAATAAGAATAGATTGTTCAGGAACTTTTATATTTCGATAAAAAAATGTCGATTTAAATTCCTTCATCCCCTGTATAGCATTCTCACCCATATAGTCACTATTTCCAACCTGATTGATTTAGTATTGAAGAACTTCTATAAGCGGTCCATTCTCAGAAAGGTATATAGCATTAGCCTCTCCATTCTTAT
Source organism: Oliverpabstia sp. (assembly GCA_034114925.1). Classification (GTDB taxonomy): domain Bacteria; phylum Bacillota; class Clostridia; order Lachnospirales; family Lachnospiraceae; genus Oliverpabstia. The sequence continues at coordinate 5,767 of JAXEUM010000002.1, read as the reverse complement.
TTTCCTCATATACGATACTCTGACCAACAGCAGTCTTTCCTGCGCCCGGTACACCGTTTATAAGAATAAGAACCTTCTTCTTTTTCTTTCTTGCGCTATCTATATACCCAAGCACCTTACTAAGGCACTTCTTATTAACATCTGATATGTAAGGAATCCTACCTTTGCGATACATGATTTCAATTGCCTGTAACATATCAGGCATTTCTGTTTTTGATGCCGCAAGCCATTCTTCACAAAATGAACAATGTGATTCTCCTCTAAGTTCAGCAGCGATCACATCGCAGAAATTTCCACCAGTAAGTATATCAATCCCCCTAAGAGTTCCTTTTACTGCATTTTTATGTGTACAAACAAGATAGCTCTTTACATCAATCGTTCTATCCTTAGTCACCTTGTGATGGTTCTGGAGCCACTCCTTATATCTGATTGCCTGAGCAACATCATCCTTATTACTAACAATCTGGGGAGCTTCTTTCCTCTTGAATTCCAGTGAGATAGCCTTACTATTTGTCAGTAAGAATATATCAGGCCTTTCATGTACCGTTCCTGGTAAGCTATACTCAAAAATAAGTTCATACTCCTGTTCCCTTGATGATAATCCAGCTAGATTCTTCGCTATGAACTTAAAACAATCCATCCAAACAGATTCTTGGCTCTTACTGACTGAATTACCTGAATGATCCGAATTATCCTCAGACATTACCTCATTCACATAATCTTTCAGAATTTTCTCCCAAGCCTCAAGTTGAGGCTTATTCGCATTTACGATGTCCTTTATCTTAACCTTTAACGCATAATCCATTGCTGGGGCTTATCTAACATATTTCTTTGATGCAGGTTCAAGTACCTCATCATTAACAGCAGATGCTACTAAACCCTCCCCACAGATTTCTTTAGCTACTGCTATTGTCTCATCGTTTTTATATGCACACCAAACCATCTTAGCAGGATTCCAGCGATATTTGCCCGCTTTCATTTTATTTCTAATCTCAGCTGATGGCTTTACGCCATTAAAATCAATCTCTATTCCACCCATTTCATTGAGTCTATAACTAATCAATTGCCCACCTCTTCAATTTTTCCTCCAGGAAATTCCCACTGGCCCTTAAACTCACCATATCCTCTAGCCGTAGAAAAAATCCTCTTCTTTTCTTTTAAAGAATCACAAATAACTGCAGCTACTACTTTTATTGTTTTCATCCTCATCCTAAATGAATTCAAGCATTTTCTTTTCCATACAGAATTCATATCCCATCTTCTTTAATCCAACTTTATCAAAATTCACCGGAATAGATGTTCCTTCTATAGCCGTAATAGTTCCATTTCCAAACGTTTTATGCTTTACTTGCTTATCTACATCCTTGCCACGAGTCTTAAAATCCTCCATGTCTTTAAACACAAACATTGCAGGCTTTTTTACATCATTGTCCGGCACTGGACGAACAGGAAATATCCACACTTTACGAGGCGCTCCATCTTCACCAGGCTGTATTTCTGTATAAGGCTTATCAACCAGTACAGTGAAGAACGTCACCGATCCATTTTTCATGATAATTTCCTTTTGTGTAATCAGACACTATTACTAAAGTGTTCGTTGTCCTTGAACGACGCATCCCCCATATTGCCACACTTAAATGTATCAACCACATCTACATTTTTAAGTATCTGACCGATCTTCAAACCTGTGTTAAATGCCACATTATATAATCTATAATATCTCCAAAATTACAATGAAATTCTTTGCATATTCCTTTATCAATCAAGAATTTTCACAGCTTGTTATATGTAATATCCATCACATACCTCCCTGAAATGATTATCTTCTATTATACTAACAAAAGATTCTTTAAACAATACAATATGTTCAATTTCTAATACACCTATATTATTAGATCTTTCATTCAAATTTTCGCTTTCTTATGGATCATATAATTAGTCTCTAATACCTTTAAAATAAAATAAGTGTTCCGGCGCTTCTTCCACCGGAACACTTAAGAACAACAAAATAAATTATATCCAACGATCAGACAAACTGCTGCGATCACAACTGTACAAAAATTGTCAGGAAGTAACAGTTGTATCAGCATTCCCACACCAATCCAGAATAAAATAAAGCCGAGAACCCTCGTAACAAGTCACTCCTATTTTTCTTCTTGATTTAGTATATGCTCAAGTTCTTCTGTTGAACACTCCTCTTTTTCTTTCTTTCCTGCAAATCGATCAGCCAGATCTGGTATCATATCCAGAATCTTAGTCACTGCATCCTGATTTCTCACATTCACCAGTTTGGTTCCATTCTTGTTAATTACCAGTACAGCGGAAGGTGTTATTTTTCCTCCCATACCGCCGCCGCCGTTATTTTTCCCATTCTCTGAAAAAGCGCCTGCTCCTACGCCAAAAGATACGTCCACCAGGGGCAGTATAATGGTATCGCCTACAGTAATCGCATCACCTACCACAGTTTTTGTGGTAATAAAACTGTCCATTCCTTTAAACAACGCCTCTACTGTGTTCTGAAAATTATTCTCTGCCATAATTATGTCTCCTTATCCTGAAATTTTTGATATACTTTTCTTACATCTTGATTTTTATATATTTGCCATGCTGTCCAGAGTAAGTATACACCGTAAATTCTTCCGGATAGTTTTATCTCACCTTCAAGAATCTGCCGGTCAAAAACCGGAGTCAGCAAAAATTTATCTTGATAAAAAGAATAGAATATTGCCGCCACTCCCAACACCTGTCCCGTCAATGCAGGATCTTCAAACCCAAAGATTAGTTTTCCTCTGATTTTTCTGGGGAGAATATGGTGAAGAAGTCCTTTCCCTTTCCCCAACAAAAAACGAAAAGCTGCTTTTGTTGTTTCCAGCGCAAAAAAGCTTCGCCATTCTTTTATATTAGCATAGATATTGTGAAATGTTAATCTTACCCTCTTGATTTTTTCAGATATTTTTTTCCATATCCCCTGCTTTTTTTCAGTTTTTTTATGATTTTCAACACCAGAAGATTCCCTCTTTTCTTTCTGAGAAACCTCTTCCTTTGTTTTCTCTTCCAGACGGACTCCTGCTTTCCTCTCCGGTTTTTCTTCAGGCACAACAACTGGCTCTCCTTCCGGTTCCTCTTTCGGCGCAATAGCTGGCTCTCCTTCGAGTTTCTTTTCCGGCGCAATAAATGGTTTCTCTTCCACTTTCTCTTCCAGTGCAACAACTGGATTTTCTTCCGGAAATGATTCTTTCGCCGTTTCCGCTTTCTTTGCTTTTCCGGATCTTTTTCTTTCTTTTATCCTGTCTCTTACCTTCTTCAATGGAATACCAAAAAGATAAAGTTCCCATCGACTTTTGCCACTTTCATAAATCACTGTTCCGTGAATCAGATAACACAGCCAGGAAACCGAAGCTTTTGCCTCTAGCTGCTCTCCTTCTTTTTTCCCCTGCCCCCGATAGCAGACTGGAATAAAAAGCACGGATAATAGAACCGCCAGAACAATGCCAAGAAATACCAGCAGGATAATTCCCAATATTTTTAAAATTGTCAATATGATATGTAGCATCCCGATCACCTGCTTATTTCAATTGTTCTTCCAGATATCTGCGGACATCTGTATTTTTCTGGGTCTCGTAGGTTTCTGCTACAATCTGCTGAACCAGTTCCAGAGCTTCCCAGTAACCAGCCGCCAGTCCCACGATCATGGGACAGCGGCGATAAACAGCCTTCTGTATCAATTGATTAGAAGAAATGATTTCCAGAAGATTTTCCGGATTGGAAGCAAGGGTTACCAGGTATACCTCCAACTGCAGTTTTCTGTGATTCACCTTATGAATCATCTGATTTTTCTTCTTTTTAGCATTATCCCCCACATAGAGTTTTTTATACCATGTAAGCATCAGTCATCTTCCAACCTTTTCTCAAGTGCATCTACCACGGACTGAAGAACCTTGATCCGGGCATAATACTTATTATTTCCTTCTACTATGATCCAGGGGGCATACGTTGTGGAAGTGTGTACCAGCATATCATCTACCGCCTGCTCGTACAAATCCCATTTTTCTCTGTTTCTCCAGTCTTCTTCTGTGATTTTCCACTGTTTCTCCGGATTCTCCATACGTTCTTTAAAGCGGCGTTCCTGCTCGTCCTTATCAATCTGGAGCCAGAACTTTAGAACCACTGCACCGGAATGTACCCAGTTGGCCTCCATCTCATTCATCTCTTTATAAGCTCGCTGCCACTCTTCTTTTGTACAGAAGCCTTCTATTCTCTCTACCATTACTCTTCCATACCAGGTGCGGTCAAAAATAGCAATATGACCTTTCTTGGGAACATTGTTCCAAAATCTCCACAGGTAATGGTGTGCCCTCTCCAGATCATTAGGGGCAGCAGTAGGATTTACCTGATATCCTCTGGGGTCCATCTTCTCTGTCAAACGCTTGATGGCGCCTCCCTTTCCTCCTGCATCCCATCCCTCAAAACCTAAAATCACCGGAATTCTTTTCTGGTATAATTCTCCATGAAGCTCCTGAATTCTCTTCTGAAGTTTTTCCAGTTTTTCTCTGTACTCCTCTTTTTTATAGCTGAGAGTAAGATCCACGCTGTTCAGACTGGAAGTACGCAAAACATTATCTTCTTTCTTATCCTGCGCCGGATGCTCTTCCAACTGTTTTTCCACCTTTACTGCCGCTTCCTTGGCTGCCCGTTCCTCTTTCACTTCCCGAATCTTTTGTTCCATAGCACGGATAACAGCCGAATAAATCTTAACTGTAGCAAATTCTCTGTCTGTAGCTTCCACAATGGTCCAGGGAGCACAGGCGGAATCCGTTCTTTCCAGCATCTCCTCATTCATGGTTTTATACCGATCATATTCTTTATTTCTGCGAAGATCATCCTCAGAGACTCTCCATGCATTGGATTTGGACTCCATCAGTTTTTTAAACCGCTTCTTCTGTTCTTTCTGATCAATAGCAAGAAACAGCTTTATAATCACATATCCTCCATCTGTAAGCTGACGCTCAAAGGAGTTAATTTCTTCATAAGCATATCCCAGTTCTCTGGAGGTTGTAATACCGTCAAACCGATCCACCAGAACACGCCGGTACCAACTTCTGTCAAAGATGGCAATTCTTCCTTTTTCCGGTGTTTTTGTCCAGAACCGCCACAAAAACGGACGCATCTGTTCTTCCGGAGATTCTCCATTGATCGCATATACAGAAAATCCTCTGGGGTCCAATGCTGAAATCAATTTGCTGATCTGTACGCCTTTCCCCGCAGCGCCAAATCCTTCAAATACAATCATTACCGGAATTCCCAACTCTTTACATTCTCTCTGAAGCCGGGCAAGATGAGGTTCCATCTCACCCATCTTCTCCTTATACTCATCTTTCCCCATTTTTTTGGTAAGGTCAATCTGTTCTAACATAAAAACCCTCCTTTCCACTCTTGTCCACAGAGATAGAACAAAAAAAGACTGTTACATCAATTGTTTTCAGCAATCAGTGCAACAATCCCCTTGTGCTTAAAAGTACTTGCGGCTGCCCCACAGGTTTGATTTCCTCAGGTTCAGATACTCATTATATGCCATTTCCAGAATCTGCCTCTCATTGGAAAACTTTAGCAGATGGTAAGCTTCATGGAACTTGTAATATCCGGAATCCACAAAGTATTCCTCTCGTTGAGGTTTACTGTAATAACTGTCTGCCATCATCAAAAACCAATGAACCTCTTTTTCTACAGTATCTTCAGGTACTGTAAAACTATACTGACTTTTACCGAT
>JAXEUM010000001.1:0-50756 GCA_034114925.1 Oliverpabstia sp. | reverse complement strand
GTATAACACAAGCCACTACTTTGGGCTGCCTTACCCCACCGTCTAAAGCCAGTAGGATTGCAGTAGCCTTATTTCAAGAACCTGTCTCAAGAACCTGTTTCAAAATAATCAATGCATTTTCCAGGCAATCTTCTGTCATATCATTGTCAAATTTTTTTATTCTGTACAAAGTATTCCAATTTTTTGCTTCATCTTCCATGTCAAGCGTAAATACCCCTCGATCTGCATCAAGTGTGATATACATTTTTGTCGGTTTATAAAAAAATCTGATTTGAAACTGTCCCATAGGACCGATGGAACTACTTTCACTGATCTCCTGCATCTCTTCATGGAATATTTTATAGATTATCTTTTTATAGCTGCAAAGCATTTCATTTCCTTTCACTGATACTGTCCTCACTCCAACACCATAAAGCAATTTTTTAATCTTCCCGGTTTATAGGCTTTGATAAATGAATCTCCGCATCTTTCGTATATCCCAGTTTCTCGTATAAGGACTGAGCAATATGATTTTCTTCACCTGTCAAAAGTTCATATTGGTAAAGCGGATAATTCTCAATACAATACTTCTCTGCGAAAACAAGCATTTTACTTGCAATTCCCTGTTTTCTGTACCCAGGTCGAACATATACCTCTGTAATCTCAGGCATATATTCATTATAACAAAACGACCTTTTCAACTGGACGCAAACAAATCCCGTCAGCACACCATTTTCATCGTCAACAATAACGACCTCCTGTTGATTTTTCATCAAGGATTTTTTAATATTCTCAATGGTTGTTTCCCCTTCGCCATTAAATTCATTATTCAGAATACGTAACTGTTCTGCATCATCTACAATCGCTTTTCTTACCATTATATTCTCTCCAACATGCCAAGATATTCGTCTATCGTTGCTCGTCTAATCATAGTTCTCTCCTATTGTGTAGATTTCGTATGCCTATTGTTTGGATAATATAATCTACATTCTTTTCAATTGCTACCATTCCATCAACTCTAATGACAGGACATTTCACCATATATAACCAGTTCTCAATGTAATCTTTCTGTCTGGATTCAACCATTTAAAAAAAGGTTTCTTCTTGTCGGTACAAATCTCCATTTGCTAACATCCTGTTTCCGAATTTTGGGAAGGAACGATTTCCTTTTTACCCTAAATACATCATCCTGAAAACTATCTATGAATGTACATTCTTGTCATATCCGGTTCACCATCTCCCTGAACCATGCACAAAAATTCCCAGCCATATCTTTCGTAAAAACTTGTATGATCCGTAATTAAATAGATGGGGGTTATTCCTTTATCTTTCATATCTTTTACAACTATGTCAAGTAATTGTCCCGCAATTCCCTGACAACGATATTCTTCTTCCGTATATACTGCACATACATTAGGCGTAAGGTCTTTTCTGTCGTGAAAATCATTTTCGATTACTCCAAGACCGCCTACAATACGCTCGCCGTCTAAGCAAAGATACCAGCCATATTCTGTTTCATCAGTAAGATAAGCTTCCATACATTCAAGATATGCCTCTTGTGGTACTTTCCATTTATCATGAAACCATGCGGCAGCTCGTTCTTTTAATTCAGGTCTTTGCCTTAAAGTAATATAGGTATATGAATTCATCTTCCTATCTCTCATTTCTTTCATTTTATATAATCTTCAATGATACGGAATCATTTTTTCGGTTATCCATTTCTTTACTTCTTCTACAACTTCCTTCAGATCTTTACCTTCTGTATTGCATATATCAAACGGCATATCATTTATAGAAGTATGCGTCTTGAAGAAATTATTATAGTCTACAGAACTTTGAATCCATTCTTCATCTGCGATTCCTCTTCCACACATCATTCTCTGACGAAGAGTTTCTTCTTCACACACTAATGCGAGACAAAAAATATCCGGGAAAAATTGGCGATTGTACACACGGTTCAGTTTATCCAGATTGCCTGCCATCGCCCAAAGAACCGGCTTACCTGCCTGCATGATATTCTTTGACAAATCTTCCAGCGCTTCTATTTGCTGCAAATAATCCTCCTGGGTTTCATGTGGCATGAGATTATAGAAAAAATCTGCATCCAATACAACAATATCTGTTGTACTGACCATAAGTTCATGTGCTGTTGTAGTTTTTCCAACACCACTGCATCCCGTCAAAATAAAAAGCGGCAATTTTCTGAACGCCCAGCTATAACCGCATACAGGACAAGTGATCTTATTTTGTCCTACTTTTTTATTCCATTCATAATTTCCACATTTTACACACTGTGCAATCATTCCATAGCCTCCCGTTCCATTCCATACACCATTTTTTAATCTCTCTTTACCGCTTTGTGTGACATAGGAAATCTTTAATCACTAATTTCGAAAGAAAAAGTGCCGCTTTTTCCTCCGGTCTTTTCTACCAGATGTATGTTTTGAATTACCATTCGCTTATCAATTGCTTTACACATATCATAGATGGTCAGCAACGCCGTACTGACTCCTGTAAGCGCTTCCATTTCCACACCTGTTTTTCCTTCTGTTTTTACCTTACAAAAAGCATGAATCTGGCTATTTTCTTCGTCCACCTGAAAATAAACAGAACATTTTTGCAAAAGCAGCGTATGGCACATGGGAATCAGAGATGCGGTCTGTTTGGCTCCCATAATTCCGGCAATCTGAGCAACACTCAGCACATCTCCTTTTTTTACTCTGCGATTTTGGATAGCATCCATAATCTCTTTATTCACAGAAATTGTTCCTCTGGCCAAAGCAATACGCTCTGTGATCGGCTTTTCGGTCACATCGACCATAACAGCATTTCCCTTTTCGTCAAAATGTGTGAATCCTTTTTCCATGTTCCGTCTCCTTATAGTATCAGACTGCTTCCCGTGGCAAGATACCCGATTTTTCCATTTAAATCCTCATATAAAAGTTGATACGCGTGTTCTCCGGTACAGTGACAGGTATAGCACATAACATTCTCTTCCTTTAACCGCCTGCCTACTGCATGAATAAAATCATCGCTTTCAGACTTTTTCAAGGAAGGATTATATAGATGAAAACCCGCTATGATATGGGTTATGTTTTCTCCCAGGATATTTTCTGCTTTTCTTTTTATATTGAGAATTCCGGCATGGGAACATCCAGCTAGTAAAATTCTCTTTTCCCCTTCACAGACAATCAGATTCTGTTCATGGGAAAAATCATCCGGTATTTTTTCCTGTCCCTGTTCCCGGTATAGATTCTGATTAGCATGGGAAAACAATTCTTCCGGTATTACATCTGAAAATAAAAGCATTTTCTCATCAATTTTTTCCAGGTTTCCGGTAAATATCAGTTGAGTTTCATTTTTCAGAGAAACGTCCAGTCCATTCTCTTTATATCCTGCCGGAGAATGAGAAAAATGAGGTTCAAAAGCATTTTCACGAATGTAAATTTTGGCATGGTGATTATGTTTTAAAAATGTTTTCAAACCGCCTCCATGGTCGTAATGTCCATGAGATAAAATCACAGTATCTACTTTTTGTATATCCACATCCATTTTTTTGGCATTTTCCAAAAAAAGTTCATCCTGTCCCAGATCAAACAAGATTTTATGGTTTCCTGTCTCCAGATAGAAGCTTAAACCATGTCTGTTATCAAATTCCGGGGAAATGGAGGTATTTTCCACCAGTGTTTTTATTATCATAATCTCATTTCTCCTTCCTGCAGCAACTCAAAATTTTTTCTTCCAGGAACCTTTCAGGAATCGAGTCCCCAACAGTAAACAACGGCTCACATTATCCGCAACCATACAGATCCAAACCATTTCCAATCCTCCATGGAGAACAAAAATACAAAAGCAGGTACCGATAATCCGAACTCCCCACATCGTAAAGATGGAGAAGAAGAAAGGAGCTTTTGTATCACCCAATCCATTAAAGATACCTTCCAGAATGATCAGAATGGCAAATAGCGGTTCTGAAATAGCAACTATTTTCAAGACAGTGATGCCACCTGCAATTACCTGCGAATCATTTGTGAAAATACTCATCATAAATTCCGGAAAAGTAAATAACAAAGCACCAGAAACTGTCATAAGAATTACAGCTATCGTTGTAATAATCCCCGTTACATGAGTAAGTTTTTTCTTATCTCCTTCCCCCAGAGCATTTCCCGCCATAGTAGCTGCTGCTGCCTGCATACCATATCCGGGAATATAGAAGGCCTGTTCCGCAGTGATCGCAATGGAATGGGTTGCCAGAGCCAATGTTCCCAGACGGGTAACCAGAGAAGTAAATACCACCTGTCCCAGACAGGCGCTGATTCTTTCCAGTGCAATAGGAATCCCAATGTGCAGACACTTTCCCGCTAATTTTTTCTGAAAATGTAAAGGATGTCCCTTTGGTGACAGGAAAGGATTTCGATAATAAACGATCAGCATAAAAATACCGCCCACCACATAGGAGATTGCAGTTGCGATAGCAGCTCCCGTCACACCCAGTCCGGCGCTGGGCAAGTAGAAAGAAAAGCTTCCCAGAGTAATGGTCCGGGATTCATAAATCAGGAAAAAGTTAAATATCACATTGGTAAGGTTCATAAACAGGTTGGCGATCATAGGACTTTTTGTATCTCCGGCTCCTCGCATCACTGCCCCAAGTATCATGGATGATGCACGAAACAACATGGGCATACAGATAATCCCAAAATAAAGAGAAGCATCTGTGCGAATCTTCGTATCTGCGCCCAGCCAGCCGGGAAGAAACGGACTGATTCCCACCATGATAATTCCCATTCCAATTCCCATAATTACTACAAAATACAATGCCTGAATACCAAATTCACGAGCTTTTTCCGGTTTTCCGGCGCCTATCGATTCCGCAATACATGATAAAACACCTATTCCTACGGCAATCAAGGCAGAATTTACCACCCAGGTCATAGTTACGCTTAACCCCACTGCGGCGGAAGCATCTGCATTGATCCTGCCCACCATAGCAGTGTCGATATACTGAACAATCGTCTGCAAAGCCTGCTCAACCACCGCCGGCCAAGCCAGAAGAAAAATCATCCGAAATAATGATTTATTTTCCCGAAAATATGTTGTTACTTTATTCATTCCCCCAAATTCCTCTTTTCCCTTGTATTTTTACATCAGAAATCTTGCCCATCCTGCCAGCATTCGCAATGCATCGATACGGAATTTATATTTGCTCTTGATTTCCTGTATTTTTTGTCCTTTTTTCAGCTCATAACTGTCTTCATCTATAACTTTCAGCGAGTCTTTCTCATACTGCTCCATCTCTTTGCGAAGCTGTTCATTCAGAGGAACACTGTCAATTACCAACATCACTTCCGTATCCAGATAAGCGCTTCGCATATCCCAGTTAAAGGAACCAATACCGGAAATACGATCATCTATGGCAAAACATTTTCCATGATAGGAAATTCCGCCGTCATATTCCAGTATCTTGACTCCGGTTTCAAGAATCTTTCCTTTATATTTTTGATAATCCATGGCTCCAAAAGGATTTCCATTGTTTGCCACAGAATTTGTCATCATCGTTACCTGCTTTACCTGACTGCATACATTTTTCAGTTGTTCCAGCATCCAGTCGTCACAGATAATATACGGTGTATGAAAAACCACTTCTTCTTTGGCCTGTTTCATCAGTTCTGTCATAGTATAAAAAACCACAGGTTCTTTCGCCATTATGTGCGTTGGATTAGAAATCAGACTGATTTTATTCACCGGAAGTGTAATTTCCCGATAATCTATGCTTTCCATCCACTCCCCATGTTTTTTCCCCATATTCTGATAATGAGATTTTAATTCCATACCAGCGCTTTTTACAGCCGGATTCCATTTCCAGAAGGCGCTTTTACCGAGAGTTTTACACTGGGGTTGTTCCCACACGGACTGAAAATAATCTTTTACCTGCCAAAGAGAGGATTTTTCTTTATCAGCTTCCTTTGTATATACAAGTACGTCCCAGTCGTAATTTTTATAACCCGGCTGATCTCCCAGGAAGAAATCAAAAGTATTACGCCCTCCCAGAATATATCCCACATCATCTACAAGCAGATATTTGTCATGCATACGTCCCATCAATGCCCAGGGTTTCCATGGACGCACCGGACTGTATACTTTAATTTCAACATTTTCCATACCTGCCAGCGAAAGAAAATAAGGATTGCCCCACATGGCTTTCAGATAGGGAAAACCGTCAACCAGTACGGATACTTTTACTCCTCTTTGAGCCGCATCCGCCAAAGCGGCAATCATCATCATTCCACTCCGGTCTGAATCAAATTCAAAGGTGGACAGAATAATCTCTTCTTGTGCCTGACTGATTAGACGGATACGTTCACGGAGCGCTTCTCCGTTTTGTGATATCACTTTTGCTCTCTCTCCGGAAGATTTTTCGTCATAGAAATCTGACAAATCCAGATTGTTTTTTGTCTCCTCCGTTATTTCCGGCTGTCTGACAAAAGGCAGCACAGCTCCCAAAACCACAAATAATACAATCCCCACCACGATCAGAACTTTATGTATTCGCAAAATACTGTTTCCACTCCTTTTTATTTTATGATGATGCCTTTATGACCTCGACATCAGTTTGTGTGCTGCTCAGAATTACGGAATTTTTCTTTCCATACGTTCCAGTACATATGAAGATACTTACCAAAGGAAATCATCATAAAAATCAGGCAGATGACTACCAGAATATTTACCCCGAGAAAAGAGATTTCCGGGAAAATCAAAACAATAAACATTACAATATCCAATACTGCGGTACAGATTTTTCCATGCATCTGTGCCCCGTCCATCCGATATCCTTTTTTCATCATCCAGGCGCCGATAATTCCCATTGTACATTCTTTTAGTAAAAAGATAACAAGAAGCACCGCCATAGCCGGGTAACGAAAAGAAAAACTGATCACAATAGCTCCTTGGGTAAGTTTATCCGCTATCGGATCAAGAATCTTTCCAAATTCGGTAATCATATGAAAATGACGGGCAATTTTGCCATCGAAAAAATCTGTCATAAAAGAAATAAACATAACGCCGGCTGCAACATAATAATCTCTGGTGCTGTCTGCTCCAATATACAGGTACAAATATACCGGTATCAGGATAATTCGCAAATATCCCATCAGGTTGGGAATGGAAAAATATTCCCGCATAATACTTTTTTTCATGTATTCCATCTCCTTTTTTATTATCAGGCTCTGATCGCCCAACGCATCTTGGTGGATTTTGCCCTGCTGTTCATACTGCATTCTTTTGCAGATGGACGAATTACCTCTGTAGAAATCTCTTTATAAATTCCTTCTTTATAGAATTGTTTAAAAGATTTTTTTACCAGTCGGTCTTCTCCTGAATGGAAGGTAAGAATTGCAACTCGTCCGCCTGATTTAAGCATGGATGGCAGTTTTTCCAGAAAAGCTTCCAGTACTTCAAATTCACTGTTCACATCAATGCGAAGCGCCTGAAATGTTCTGGCACAGGACTTTTTAACTGCTTCTTTTCGTTCTTTTTCCGGAAGAAATACCAAAGCCTTTTCAATAATCTGTTGAAGGGCACGGGTAGTTTCCACCGGGTGTTTTCTCCGTTCAGAAACGATGGCCCGGGCAATTTCCGTGGCATATGGTTCGTCAGAATTTTCAATTAACATCCCTTCCAGTTCAGGCAATGAAATATTTTTTAATCTTTCTGCTGCCGAAATTCCCTTCTCCGGATTCAATCGAAGATCCAGGGGACCGTCAAATTTATAAGAAAATCCTCTTTCCGGATTATCAATCTGCATGGATGAAACGCCTAAATCCGCCATAGCAAAATCAAACGGACCTGATTCGGGAAGTAATTGATCCATATCGGCAAAGTTTAAGTGACAGATCGTCAGAATATCCGATCCATATCCCAGATTTTCCAGTCGTTCCTTCGTTTTTTTCATTTCAATAGGATCCACATCAAGGGCATACATATGCCCCTGTCCTTCGAGACATTTTAACATAGCCTGCGTATGACCGCCATACCCTAATGTGGCGTCCAATCCGGTCTGTCCCGGCTGAATCTGTAAAAAATCCAGAATTTCATTCACACAGATAGAAATATGCATTCCTGCAGGAGTGCTTCCTTTGCGAATGACCTTTTCAATAGTATCCTGATATTTTTCCGGATTCAGTTCTTTGTATTTTTCGTTAAAATTTCTTGGGTGAGTTCCTTTGTAACGTACCCTTCTTTTATGCTGCTTTTCCTGCTTTTCCATTTGATACTCCTCTTTACAGTATTATTTTAAGATGGCTGAAGCATATGAATCAGTCGAAAGACCTGCTCTGCCGCAGCCGCCAGATTTTCTCTGGCTGTTTCCGGTTCCATTGCTTTTTCCAGCGTAGTAATTTTTCGCAGAATGGGAAAAAATGCGTCAATTCCTTTCTGATTACACAAAGTTGCTTCCGGTGTAACGCTGCCGGAAAAGGCTATGACCGGTTTTTTCCATTTTTTTGCCAGTGATGCAACTCCTGCAGGCGCTTTTCCCATAACGGTCTGCCCATCTAATTGTCCTTCTCCTGTAATAACAAAATCTGCCTGTTTTATCTCCTCTTCCAGACCGGTTTCCTCTAAGATCATCTGAATTCCCGGTTCTAAAGTTCCATGAACAAAGGTAAGAAATGCAAAACCAAGTCCTCCTGCAGCTCCCGTTCCCGGAAAATCAGGGTTTGCTTTTGGAAATGTCTTTTTTGCCAATGCGGCATATTGAGAAAGCCAGATATCCATATCTCGTATCATTTCCCCAGATGCTCCTTTTTGCGGACCAAAGATGGCGCTGCATCCTTGATCGCCACAGAGAGGATTTCTTACATCACAGGCAATTCTGAAGGTACATTCTTTCAGTTGGGGAAGAACATTTTGAGTACGTATTTCTGCCAAATCTTTTAATCCCTGTGCGCCCGGTAAAATATCTTTTCCATCTTTATCCAGAAATTCATATCCCAACGCCTGCAGCATTCCCACGCCTCCATCATTGGTAGCGCTGCCTCCGATCCCCACGAGAAACTTCCGACATCCCTTTCTTATGGCGTCGAGAATCATTTCGCCTACTCCAAAGGTAGTGGCAAGCATAGGATTCCTCTGTTCTTCCGGAACAAGGGTAAGTCCGGCTGCTGCCGACATTTCCAAAATAGCCGTCCGCTTTTTTTCTATGATCCCATAGGTACACGTTACCGGATCTCCCATCGGTCCCGTAACCGTTACTTGCTGAAACACTCCATCCATACCGGAAACTAAAGCTTCTACCGTTCCCTCACCTCCATCAGCCAGAGGTCGCACACAAAGACTGGCTGACGGCAGCGCCCGGGTTATCCCTTCGGCAAGAGCCTGTCCTGCTTCCAGAGAAGTAAGACTGCCCTTAAAAGAATCTATTGCAATAACGATATTCATTCTTCTTCACCTTCTTTTGCTCTCAAAATCTTTTGCATATCAGTACCATTGTATCAGAAAAACCCAAAAAATAAAACAGGAATTGCCAGATACTTCAGACAATTCCTATTTTTCCTTTTATTCATTCTTCGTACCTGTGCAGCGCTCTCCCAGTTACGATTATTCAGCTTTGAATTCAGCAGTGTAGATTTCTTCTCCATTTACATCCAGATATTCTATGACTACCATAGGATTTTCTACATCCACAATTGTTTCCAGAGAATTTGCAATCATCGTGAAAGTCTCTGCCTGAGTTCCCATCGCTTTTTCTAACTGTTCTGCCATACCATCTTGTTTTTCCATATTTGTGAAAGTATAGCGATAAATCAGTTTATTATCTTCTCCCAGTACCTCCATTTTCATTCCCTGTTCTTCGATAGATGCCACCATCTCATCCAGTTGGGACTGAACCTCTTCAGACTCCACATACGTTTCTATATCCGGAAACTTCTCAAATGCCGCTGCATCATCTTCATCAGAATCATCAACGTCCTCTTCCGGCGCCTCAGGAGCTTCCGTAGTTTCAGGAGTCTCTGTGTCTTCCGGCGCTTCTGTAGTTTCCGGCTGAACCTCTTCCGTTACTTCCGGTGTAGGCGTGTCCTTTTGGGAAGTATCTTCTGCTTTCTTATCCCCACATGCACCAACAACCAATACCATAGATAAAACAGCCGTACAAAATAACAGTTTTAAAGATTTGTTTTTCATCTTTTCGTCCTCCGACTTTTATTTAGTAATCCTATTCTATCTTGATTTTTCGCTCATGTCAATGAAGCGTACTTTTCTTAAGAAAAATGTAAAAAGCTCGTTGCTGTGAACGAAGTGAACAGTAAAAAAAGCTTTCCCACCGGAAGATTCTCCCGACAGGAAAGCTCTCTGTTTTATTTTAGATTATTTTTTACTGCAAGTGCGATAGAAGCATCTGCTGCATAATATGGTATCAAAGTAGCCTGCAGTGCATGGTAGATATCAGATTTTCCCGGCCATACGGTTCCGATCACTTCGTTATTCTGGTTTAACTGGTGATACCAGGAGCCATTTACATGATCCAGAACTTTTTCATCCAGATATTCCATAAACTCTCCGAAATCTGCTGCATATTTTTCTTTTCCGGTCACATGATACAGCACGCCTGAAGTGTTGATTGCTTCTGCCAATGTCCAGTGCATTCTGTCGTGTACTACCGGTTTTCCTTCCCAGTCTGTAGTATAGACGATTCCCGGTGCGCCGTCAGCATTCCATGCATCAGCTACAGCTCTGTTATACAAAGCTTCTGCTGCGTCAATATACTTTTTAGCTCCTTCTTTATCCTCTTTGTATGTAGAAAGCGCCCACTGAGTAATCAGTCTGGACCATTCGATGCCATGTCCCGGAGTTGCCCCGTATGGTTTGAACTGATCGTCTGGCTGTTCTTTGTTACATTCCAGATCTGCAACCCAGTCTTTTGTAAAATGCTCAGGAATTCTCCAGTTGTTTTCTTCTGCCCATCCAACAACTCTGTCAATGATTCTTCCTGCACGTACCCGATACTCTTCTTTTCCGGCTACATCTGCTACTGCCAGAAATGCTTCTACTGTATGCATATTGGCATTGATTCCACGATAGTCATCCATCACAGTAAATTCTGTATTCCAGGTATCGCAGGAAAGTCCTTCTTCTTCATTCCAGAAACGAAGGTCATACAGTTTCAAAGCGTCTTCCAATAATTCTTCTGCTCCCGGTCTTCCTGCAAGGATACCTGAGGTTGCAGCCAAAATAACGAAAGCATGAGCATAACACTGTTTGTTTGGTACGATTTCGTTATCAGCAGTCAGTCCTGCATACCAGCCTCCGTTTACATCATCATGAAGTTCTCCACGAAGTCCTTTCAATGCTGCATCTACCAGCTCTTCGCTTCCTTCATGTCCCAGGAAAGTGCCAATGCTGTAAACGTGAGCCATACGGCTGGTGATCCATGTTTCACGATTTCTGTCAGTCCATGGAGTACCATCATCTCCCAGATAATAAGAAGATCCTCCTGGAGCCGGGAACTTATGACCAAAACTTAACAAGCTGTTTCTTACTTCTTCCAGGAATGCTTTGTTTTCTTCTGTACCAATCTGGTACTTTTTGTTCAATTCTTTCATTTTCATTTACCTCAACTTACGTATTTATTATGTGAACTTCACATTCGGTATCTCCAGTTTAGCATAGGTTGTATTGTTAGTCAACGATGCCAATTTATAGAAATAATTAAAAAAATTCATATTGTTTATTAACGGAAGAGAAAAATATGGTACAATTGATAACAGAAAAGTTTTCAGGGGGCGTTTATGACAAAAACAAGATATTATACATTAGATATGATTCGAGGATTTACACTGATACATATGATTGCTTATCATGCATTATGGGATATTGTGAATATGTTCGAAAAAGACTGGAAATGGTTCTGGGGAATTCCCGGCGATATCTGGCAGCAATATATTTGCTGGTCTTTTATCCTGCTATCAGGATTTTGTGTCTCTTTGGGAAGAAATACGTGCAAAAAAGCTGTTTTATTGTTATTGTGCGGCGCTGTAATTTCCCTTGTTACACACATCATTGTACCGGAGGACCGGGTGCTTTTTGGCGTTTTGACGATGATCGGTTCCTGTACTTTATTTATGGCGTCTGTGGGCAAACTGCTAAAAAAAGTCAATCCGGCATGGGGAATGACACTCTGTTTTATTTTCTTCCTGTTTTCTCAAAATATAAATAAGGGATATCTGGGATTTTTCGGATGGAAATGGATACGCATACCAGAGTCCTGGTATGCGAATATGTTTACCACTTATTTAGGACTGCCTGCACCTGATTTTTATTCTTCTGATTATTTTTCTGTCTTCCCCTGGTTCTTTTTATTTCTCACCGGGTATTTTCTCTATCGGGTATTCGAGAAAAATCAGTGGCTTCCTCTCCTGACCAGGTTAAGAAACCGCCCTCTGGAATGGATCGGAAAGCGCTCACTGATTATTTATATGCTTCATCAGCCAGTCATTTATCTGATTTTGCTATGCCTGTAAATTTTTCACTTCATTGAGAAGTTTTTTCAGATTTTTCAGTTGTTCTCCTGAATAAAGAACGCCATCGATCATAAGATTGGGGGATGTTTTACACTGTTTCAGGCAGTTTTGGGTTCTGAGACAAAATTGCCCGTCACTGGAAATTCCGTCTTTGACAATTCCCAATTCTTTTCGCAGATTTCCCAGGATCTCCATTCCATTTTTCTTTCCACATCGTTCTCCTGTACAGGCGACAATCTCATGAAGATTAGCCGCCTCTTTAATACTGGGATGAAGTCGGAGAATTGTTTTTAAAAATCCCTCTCCCACACCTGTAATTTCAAGAACTTTTTCCCGCGCCTTTGCATCAACACATCCCTGTACTTCCTGTATTTCTCGCAATAAAGCAACCACCATTTCCTGGGTATGGCGATCTTTCTGACCGGAATAATAGGTAAATATTTCATCCAGTTGTTCTTTTTTTGAATCAAGATTCATTATTTTTCACCCTTCCTTTCCTGATATATCCAGTATTCATGTACCAGACTGCGATACCCCCATTTTTTCATTTGCTGATAGCGAATACGATAATTCCCCTTGTAATGTCTGCCGGTTACCGCATATCGAATATATTCCTGCATAAAAAGATCTATCTGGTGCAAACCATAATCTACATTCAAAAGGGGAAAATACCATCTGCTCCAGGTAAAATCATTTTCTTCCGTCTCAAAAAACTTCCGATTCATAGCATGAATCAGACCAATCGCTGCTTTTTCCGGTTTTAACCCCTTTTTTTGCTGCCAGCGTCTGAGCGCCCGGGTTTTTCTTCTGATTTTTGCTCTTGTTTTTTCTATCCGATGAGCAGACAAATCTACCCGTCCACGATCAAAACAAAGACCTAAAAATTCAAAAGGCTCTCCCGGTTGGAAAATCTGCTCCTTTTCCTGATTAACAGATAACTGTAAAAATTCCAGGCGAACATATAATTCCTTTTGCAGCATCAAAAGTTCCTCTTTCGTATCTGCAAAAAACAAAATATCATCTGAATATCTCAGATACAAAACACCTTTTTCTTTAAAGTACAAGTCGATATCTTCCAGATAAATATTTGCAAAAAAAGCGGAAACAGGAACACCAGCCATCCCGCCTTTTTTCTCCACAATACTTTTTCCCTGGTCCATCACTCTCTCTTCTCTGAGAATCCGTTCCAGTAATCGATATACAAGAACATCTGTTCCCTTTAAAAATTGAAGCTTATGCAGCAGAAAATCCACATCCATAGAATTAAAATAATTATGAATATCTGTTTTCATGCAATATTTCTTCCCTTCCACAGATACGGGGATGAGCTTTTTTACGCCCTGGCGAATCCCCAGATCTCTGCGAAAGGAATAACAGTTATCACAGAACCGTTCTTCATATCGATACAATTGAAAAGCAATAAATTTCAGGAAAATCCCCTCGTCTCCTTCATAAGAATAAACAATTCTTTTTTTGGCAGCTCCCGATTTACTGATCTGGTGCTTTCGTGCCAGTGACCGGGGAAAACATCCCTGCATCCAGTCATTGCAAAGGGGAAGATACCTTTTTTCTTCAATAAACTGCTCCAGTTGCCTGCAATTTCTTTGTTGTGTATCTCTCTTAAAAGATAAAAACTCCAGCCAGTCTGCCTCACAGGATGATGATTCCCAAATAGTATAATTTTGATTTTCTTTTTGTGTCATCACTTATTTTCTCTAAAATATAAAGATGCCTTTTTGACTCCAACATCATATAAAAAAAGAAAGAGAAAATGCTTTGAAAGCATATGGCCGTGCCATATGTCACAGGACTGTACATAATTTCATTACCCGCAAAATATTTTTCGAAAATATGCTTCGCCCGCCACGGGTACAACACAATGTCGCATTCTCTTTCTTTTTTAGCGTGTTAATTATTCAGAAGTTCTCTGATCCGATTGATGATATAGCTTTTCCTGTTGGGAAGATGCAGCATCAGATTCATACAGGCAATCCCTTTCTGTCTGCAAAGTTCATGTGCTGCCTCTACGTCTTTTCGCTTATATCCCCAGGTTTTTTCTAATATCAGAATCATAAGTTTTGCAGTTCCATTACAATAAATTCCGTAAGTGAAAGGGTATACCTGATCGTCTCCGCCTAATTCCCATGGAGAAACGTCACGATAGAGTTCGTAATAGTCATTTTCTGCTGCAAAGATCGCAGATATGGCATCCTCTACCCTTCGGCAAACAGTCTGCCTGTCTCCGTTGCAGGGAGCATCGTCACCAAAATTTCCTTCTTTCAACGGCTTATTGCCAACGATCAACTGTTTCGTATCATCTTTTTTTCCGAAAAGTCTGCCTAAAAATCCCATATATATTCTCTCCTGTCAGATCAATAATCCAGGCAGGCTCTCTCTGTTACATAAGGTCTGACATAGGTATCTGCCACTTCTACATGTGCAGGATGAGAACCATAAACAGCAATGTCTTCCTGCTTTTCCAGAGTGCTGACAAGAGCAATGTCGTGGGTACTGGAAGAAATAGGTGAATCTATAAATTCCAGGGAAACCAATCCGGGAACTTTCCCTACCAATGCGGTAAGATTCTCCTTCATAGCCTGTTTTAATGCCGGTTTTTGTTCTTCTTTTATTTCTGGTTTAAACTTCCACATTACAATATGATGTACCATGATAATCCTCCTGGTTCTTATATTATTTTCTCTGATTTTCATTCGATTTACTACTTGTTATTATAACTGGTTTCATCTGTAAAGACAACAAAAACCTGCATTTTGTTACTTGATATATAACAGTATATAACACTTGACAACAGTTATCTACTGTTATATACTGTTTGCACAAAGGAGGTCTTTTCCATGCACATTATTATTAATACTTCTTGTATGGTTCCTATTTATGAGCAGATTGTAGATCAGATGAAAACACTGATTCGTAAAAGAGAACTGAAAGAAAATGATATTCTTCCTTCTGTGCGAGCCCTGTCAAAAGAATTAAAGATCAGCGCTTTGACAGTAAAAAAAGCATATGATGCGTTGGAGGAAGAAGGTTTTACCGTCACCGTTCACGGGAAAGGAACTTATGTAGCGTCTATAAACACGGAGTTTCTTTTGGAAGAACAGAAAAAAGAGCTGGAAGCTGATCTGGAAAATGCTATCCAGAAGGGGCGGCGCTGCGGAATCAGTGATGAAGATATACGAAGCTTGTTTGAATTAATTTTGGAGGGATGATATGTTAAAAATTGATCACTTACAAAAACGATATGGCGATTTTTCCCTGGATTGTTCTCTGGAAGTAAAAAAAGGATGCATCACAGGATTAATCGGGCAAAACGGCGCCGGAAAAAGCACCACGTTTAAAGCTATTTTGGGATTGATTTCCAAAGACGGAGGAAATCTTACTCTTTTAGGTAAAAATATTGAGGATTTTACGGCTCACGACAGGGAAGATTTGGGAGTGGTTCTTTCCGATTCCAGTTTCAGCGGTTATCTTACACCCAAGGATTATATTCCTGTGTTAAAACAGATGTATCCTGATTTTCAGGAAGATTATCTGTTAAAACAAATGCACAAAATGAACTTGCCTTTCGATAAAAAGCTAAAGGATTTTTCTACAGGTATGAAAGCCAAATTCAAGGTAATAACCGCACTCTCTCATCAGGCAAAATTTTTGCTTTTAGATGAACCTACTGCCGGATTGGATGTGATCGCCAGAGATGAAATTTTAGAAATGCTAAGAGATTACATGGAAGAAAACGAAGAACGTTCTATTCTGATCAGTTCTCATATTTCCAGTGATCTGGAAAATTTATGTGATGATATTTATATGATTCATCAGGGTGAAATAATCTTGCATGAAGATACAGATATTTTACTTTCCAATTATGCAATCTTAAAACTGGATGAAGAACAATATCAAAAACTGGATAGCCAGTTTATTTTAAAGGCAAAAAAGGAACCGTATGGTTATAGTTGTCTTACAAGGCAAAAACAATATTTTAAAGAAAACTATCCTGAAATTGTTATGGAAAACTGTGGAATTGACAAAATAATTGTGATGATGATTGGAGGTATGGATACGTGAAGGGATTATTGATTAAAGATTTTTCATTAATGAAAATGCAAAAAAATTTTTTTATCACTATTTTGGGAATTTCCGCTTTTATGACCGTTTTTTTGAAAAATATTTCTTTTCCCATGGGGTTCCTTCCTATGGTAATCTCATTATTTACCTTAAGTACCATAAGTTATGATGAATTTGACAATGGAAATGCTTTTTTGTTTACATTTCCCATTACACGAAAAACGTATGTAATAGAAAAATATTGTCTGGGAACGATTCTCGGTTGTGTTGCCTGGGCAGCAGGCATTCTGTTGGGCGCCATTCCCGTTCTGACAGTGCAGGAGACTTCCTGGCATACGCTTTTTCTTGTTGCCTTGTCCATATTTCCTCTGATGTTCTTACTGTTGGCTATAATGATTCCTCTACAGTTAAAATTTGGCAGTGAGAAGAGACAGTTGGCTCTGATTGCCGTAGTAGGGATGGTAACATTGTTGGGAATTGTAATAAAAAAAGCAGGGGAAATACTGGGATTTCAATGGACCAGTATCATGAAACCCCTTTCGGCAATCCCTGCCCCCTTACTGATTGTATGCGGAACTCTTCTTCTGCTTCTGTTATTGGGAATATCTCTCAAAATCAGTATCCGTATTATGGAAAAGAAAGAATTTTAGAAGAAATCTTCCGTCACAAAAATAATTCATTCTGTTTTCTTCCCCGACAGGCATCCTTTACTCTTTCTGTCAGTGCTGCTACTGCCTCAGGGTTCAGTTTTCTGGCATGTTCCGGACATATCGCAATACAGTGCATACAAGCGATACACCGATCTGCATTTGTTTTCTGTGGTTCTTCCGGATCAATGGCAGCTACCGGACATTCTCTGGCACAGATTTTGCAGTTTATGCATCCGTCTTCTGCCTGAGGAATCATGGAAGAAACACCCAATTTTTTATAGGGACGATTTCCGGGAATATGTAAATCTTCATATTCCTGGAATTGTTCTATTTTTTTCCTGATTTTCCTTCCAAATTCCAGCAACTCATTTTTATCTTCTTTATCAGGACGTCCGGAAGCAAACTGATGCATGATGGAGTGTTCCGCTATAGCGGCTGTTCCGGCAACACAGGAAAAACCTCTGGCAGTTAAAGTATCTGTAAGCTCCAAAAGAGTATCTTCATATGCCCGATTTCCGTAAACACATACGGCAACAGCTTTCGCTCCATGACCTTTCATTTGCGTAATTCTTTCCGTAGCAACAGCGGGAACGCGTCCTCCGAAGGAAGGTACGGAAACATAACATACATCCTCCTCACAAAAGTTGATTTGAGAAAAGTCTTTGCCGTAATCTGACAAATTAATTTCTTCTACATCTTTTCCCCATGACTGTGTCAGGTATTCTCCTGCTTTTTTCGTCCCACCTGTGGGACTGAAATAAATATGAAATATTTTCATAGCACATTCCTCTTATTTAACATAAAATACTCGGTTTTCTTTTCGGGGTGCGGCTTCGGGAGATTCTCCATCTGTATATCCAAGAATACAGTGACCAATTCCTTCATACTCTCCTTCAATACCGAGAGATTTTAACAGCTCTTTTCCCCATTCTGTGTCAAACTCTTCTTTTGCTCTGTGTATCCAGCAGCTCCCAATCCCCAGATCATGGGCAGCCAACATCAGATTTCCCATTACCAGACTGCCGTCATAAACACGATTGGAGTTTCCTTTTTCCCCCAGTACAACCAACACTGCAGGCGCTCCGTAAAATGGATCAAACCCTTCTTTCCAGCCACCGATTTCTCTGTTTTTTTCGGCAAGTTCATCTCTCAGTTTTGTGTCTGTGACCTGAATAATAATAGGGTTTTGTGTTCCCATGCCACTGGCAGCATATAAACCTGCCTCTATAATCTGATCCAATATTTCCTGGGGTATCGGATCTGATTTGTACTTTCTGATGCTTCTTCTTGTTTTCATATTTTCCAATACATTACTCATAACGCGTTTCCCTTTCTATAACTATTTGTGATATGGCTCATTACTCATGATTCGATATCCTCGATAGATTTGTTCCAATAAAATTACTCGCATTAATTGATGCGGAAAGGTCATCTTAGAAAAACTGAGTCCATAATCCGATCTTTTCAGCACTTCCTGTCCAAGTCCGATAGACCCTCCTATGATAAAACAGATATGGCTTTTTCCCTGAATTCCCAGAGTTTCTATTTTTCGGGAAAATTCAACAGAATCCAGCATCTTTCCTCCGATTTCCAGAGTGATCACATAAGCATCCTCTTTGATGAGTCTGAGGATACGCTCTCCTTCTTTTTGGCGGATTCCTTCCTCCACAATCGCACTGGCATTATCCGGTGTTTTTTCGTCAGCCACCTCCAGAATTTCCAGTTTACAATATTTACTGAGACGTTTGCTGTATTCGGCAATAGCGTCCCGGAGATATTTTTCCTTAATTTTTCCTACAGTTATCACGGTGATTTTCATAAACCAGTATGCTCTCTTTCTGCTTATTTCATCGTTTTAATGTGAGTAAACGTTCTTTTTCTTCTTTTGATATCCGGTAAGATTCCCGGATTTTCTGAATTCCTTTATTGTGGGTAAAATCATCTAACGAATCCTGTTCCATATACTTCCACGTTTCAGCAGGATACTTGATATAACAGATGGACAATAACCATGCCGCCCCCATTTTTACATAATACCCTTCATGATGAATCTGATCCAGGAGGGAAAAAATCCGTTCAAGATATGTTTTCTGCACAAAGTAATCCAGCAGGGAAACCAGACCGAAACGAATCTGATATTCTTGCTCGCTGAATAGATAGGAAGATATAAAATCGAACCAATACTCCTGGTCTTTTTTCATAAATTTCCAGGTATTGCAACAACAGTCACAGATTGCCCAGTTATTCATCTGAGGAATGAATCTCTTCAGATACTCTGTCTGTTCTTCCCGGCTTAATTTACCATATCCAATCAACATTCCTTTTATCATCAGCTCTTCATAACAATCTTCCCGGAACTCTTCCCAGATACCTTTCCAGTCTTCTTTTGCCAGAGTTTTTGCAATTTCTCTCAGCTTTGGCATTCGAACCCCCAGCATGGTTGTAAGTCCAGGAACAAGACTCTGATGAAATTGTTTGTAAGACGGCTCTGCCCATTTTTGTAATTCTTTTCTTATCGTATCAATCATAGGTTCTCTGTCCTATTTAAGAAAAGAGACCAGTAACCCGGCCTCTTTCCCAAATTCTTATGTATTTTTATTTTGTTTTATTACGGATAAATTCGTCAATTCCTTTTGCTGCCGCTTTACCTGCGCCCATAGCCAGAATAACAGTAGCTGCTCCTGTAACTGCATCTCCACCTGCATATACGCCTTCTTTAGAAGTTGCTCCAGTTTCTTCATCAGCAATGATACATTTTCTTCTGTTGATATCAAGACCGATGGTAGTGGAAGAAATCAGTGGGTTTGGAGAGGTTCCCAGAGACATGATAACGGTATCTGCTTCCATCTCAAACTCAGAACCTTCGATAACAACGGGACGTCTTCTTCCGGATGCATCTGGCTCACCCAGTTCCATACGAACACATTTGATTGCTTTTACCCAGCCATTTTCATCTGCAACAATCTCAGTAGGATTGGTGAGAAGATCAAAAATGATACCTTCTTCTTTTGCATGATGAACTTCTTCTCTTCTTGCCGGAAGCTCTTCTTCACTTCTTCTGTATACAACATGAACCTCTGCTCCAAGACGAAGAGCTGTTCTTGCCGCATCCATAGCTACGTTACCTCCACCTACAACAACTACCTTTTTACCGGTAACGATAGGTGTGTCATGATCCTCACGGAAAGCTTTCATCAGGTTACTTCTTGTCAGATATTCATTTGCAGAGAATACACCGTTAGAAACTTCTCCCGGAATTCCCATGAACATAGGAAGACCGGCGCCGGATCCGATAAATACAGCTTCAAATCCCTCTTCTGTCAACAATTCATCAATGGTAGTTGATTTACCAATGATTACGTTTGTCTCGATTTTAACGCCCAGAGATTTTACATTTTCTACCTCTTCTTTTACTACTTTGTCTTTTGGAAGACGGAACTCCGGAATACCATATACCAGAACGCCGCCTGCCTGATGAAGAGCTTCGAAAATAGTTACATCGTAACCCATCTTGGCAAGATCTCCTGCACAGGTCAGTCCGGAAGGACCAGAACCAATGACAGCTACTTTATGGCCATTTGTGCTTTCCGGAGCTTCCGGTTTGATTCCGTTTTCTTTCGCCCAGTCAGCTACAAAACGTTCCAATTTACCAATGGAAACAGCCTCTCCTTTGATACCGCGGATACATTTTCCTTCACACTGTGTTTCCTGAGGACAGACACGACCACATACAGCCGGCAATGCACTGGATTTTCCAATTACTTTGTATGCTTCTGCAAAGTTTCCTTCTTTTACTTCTTTAATGAATCCTGGGATATCAATATTTACCGGACATCCCTGCACACACTTTGCATTTTTACATGTGAGACATCTGGCAGCTTCTTCCATAGCCTCTTCTTTGTTATATCCAAGACATACTTCGTCAAAGTTTGTTGCTCTTACTTTTGGCTCCTGTTCTCTGACAGGTACTTTTTTTAATACGTCTCCCATTATTCGTCACCTCCGCAATGTCCGCATCCGCCGTGATGAGTATCGCCCTCACGCAGTTTCAATAATGCTCTTCCTTCTTCTGTCTTATACATCTGCTGTCTCTGCATAGCCAGATTCCAGTCAATGAGATGACCGTCAAATTCCGGTCCGTCAACACATGCGAACTTCACTTCGCCGCCTACGATTACACGGCAAGCGCCACACATACCTGTTCCATCCACCATGATCGGATTCATGGAAACAATGGTAGGAATCTCATATTTTTTCGTTGTCAGGCAACAGAACTTCATCATGATCATCGGTCCGATAGCCACACATCTTGTATATGTTTTTCCTTCAGCAACCAGGTCGTCAATAACTTTTGTAACCATACCGCTTCTGCCGTAAGAACCATCATCTGTAGTAATATACAGATTACCTGCTACAGCTTCCATTTCTTTTTCCAGAATAATCAGATCTTTTGTTTTTGCTCCCACAATTACATCTGCATCAATACCATGCTCATGCAGCCATTTTACCTGGGGATAAACAGGTGCAGTACCTACACCACCTGCAACAAACAGGATTTTTTCTTTTTTCAGTGCTTCCAGATCTTCGTTCACAAATTCGGACGGACATCCCAGAGGCCCTACAAAATCCTCAAAGGAATCTCCTGCCTGCAATTTGGCAAATTTTTCTGTAGATGCACCGATTGGCTGGAATACGATAGTGATCGTTCCTGCTTCTCTGTCATAATCGCAGATTGTTAATGGAATACGCTCTCCTGCATCATCCTGTTTTACAATAACAAACTGTCCAGGCTGGCAGTGTTTTGCTACCATTGGGGCTTCTACAACCATGAGATATACGATCTCATTCAGTTTTTCCGCTTTGATAATTTTGTACATAACATCCTCCTAGTTATTTTATTTTAACACGTAGAGTTTTCTTTGGTAACGTGTTACAATCTTCAGTTCCATTTTGCCACAAACGTGGGGAAAAATCAATACATGGCACTATATTTCTCGAATTAATCCACCCTCTCAAAAAACAGTTTCCAGTCAGATTATTCCGAATCGCTTAATGTATAAATAGCGCTTCCCGGATATCCCATCTGCCCATGCTCGTCCACAAGCACAGCGTAGAAGGTATGCGTTCCCTTTAACATTTCCACCGGTTCTGAAGGATCGTATAAGGTACTGTTTTTGGTGGGTTTTTCATCGAAAGCATAATACGCTTTGCAGCCGTCCGGTACAATGATATAAATTTTCGTATCCATATCTGTAGTAAACTTTCCGGATGAAGGAGAAATCTGAGGCGGCGCCGGCGGTTCAAATTCGATCACGTATTCTCTGGAAATCACCTCGCTGGGAATTCCCTTTTCATTTACGGAAATCGCTTTTACTACCGTAGTACCTGCTTCCAGGAGAATACTTTCCGTGTACAGAGTACTTTCCCTGGTAGGTTCGCTGCCGTCAACGGTGTAATAAAT
Source organism: Oliverpabstia sp. (assembly GCA_034114925.1). Classification (GTDB taxonomy): domain Bacteria; phylum Bacillota; class Clostridia; order Lachnospirales; family Lachnospiraceae; genus Oliverpabstia. The sequence goes on along the minus strand of JAXEUM010000001.1, from coordinate 28,071 downwards.
TGTAGATTTATCATCTCTGACATAAAGCTGGAGACTTTTCACATCGGAATACTCTCCTCCGGGAAGGCTGAAAACAGGATCTACAGGAATGTAGGCAGCGTATTTTTCTTTTACCTTATCCTCTTTGCATTCTGCCAGTAAATCACGGATTTTATCTGTTTCTTCATTTTTTTCGTACAATTTAATCAACTGACCGTAGGCAGATGTTTGCTCGGGCTGTTCTTTGATCAGGGAAAGAAGGGTGCTTTCTGCTTTTTCTTCTTTATCAAGACATACAAGAACCTGAGCCAAAAGAAGCTGGGCATCCGCATCTTCTTCATTTAATACAACGGCTCTTTGTATAAATTCATAGCTTTCTTCATATTTTCTGTTGGAAAAAGCGGTATCAGCCATTCGCATCTGATAATCAAAATCATTGTAATTTTTTTTATCCATCTGAAGCTTCATTACCAATGCAGAAATGATCACCAATACAAGAATGATTCCGGAAGCAACTAGAGTAATCATTCGTCTTTTCTTTTTCTTTCTGCGAAGTTCTGCGGCAGCAGCGGCCTTTTTCCGTGCAGCGTCTGCCTCTTCTCGCTCTTTTTTTTCTTTTTTTATCCGTTCTTGTTCCATCAGACTACCAAAAGAATCATAATCCGGAACCCATTGAACTTCCTGACCGCACTTCAAACAGAAAAGTCGTCCTTCCTCAATCGGCTCTCCACAATTTGAACACTTCATTTTCTTATTCTCCTCATATTTATTGGACAGGGATAAACATCCCCTGACATCGTATCATTTCTACTATAAAACAACTACAAAGATTCTTCAATATAATTTTCAAATTCCTCCAAAGACATCAGCACTTTTCGAGGTTTGGTTCCTTCCTCCGGTCCCACCACACCTGCTTCACACAGCTGATCCATAAGGCGTGCCGCCCGGTTGAAACCGATTTTAAACATTCTCTGAAGCATACCAATGGAAGCCTTATCTTTTTCAATGATAAATTTTGCCGCCTCCACAAAATGTACGTCTTTTTCATCGGCAGTTCCCATATTGCCAGAGGATGCGGAACTGGTATTCATCATTTCTGTGATTTTCTCATTGTATATCACATCAACTTGATGGTTTTCTGTAAGAAATTCCACAACTTTCCCTACTTCCTGATCGGACACGAAAGAACCCTGAAGACGGGCAGGTTTCTGATACCCTTGAGGGTAATACAGCATATCTCCTTTACCAAGCAGTTTTTCTGCTCCATTCATATCCAGAATTGTCCGGGAATCCACACCGGAAGAGACAGAAAATGCAATTCGGGAAGGCATATTGGCTTTAATCAGTCCTGTGATAACATTTACCGAAGGACGCTGGGTAGCAATGATCAGATGAAGACCTGCTGCCCGGGCAAGCTGTGCAAGACGGCAGATTGCATCCTCCACTTCTCCCGGAGCCACCATCATAAGGTCTGCCAGCTCGTCCACGATAATAACAATCTTCGGCAATTTCTTTGGTTTGTTCTCGTCTTCAATATCTTTTAATTGCTCTACTTTTTCGTTATAGCCTTTCAAATCCCTCACATTGTATTCTGCAAATTTATTATACCGGTCTGTCATTTCTGCTACTGCCCAGTTTAAGGCACCTGCCGCTTTTTTAGGATCTGTAACAACAGGAATAAACAAATGAGGAATTCCATTGTAAACGCTTAATTCCACCACTTTCGGGTCAATCATGATCAGTTTTACTTCGTCAGGGGAAGCCTTATACAAAATACTCATGATCAGCGTATTGATACAGACGGATTTACCCGACCCGGTAGCTCCTGCAATCAGAAGGTGGGGCATTTTTCCAATATCTGCCACAACCGTCTTCCCGCCAATATCCTTTCCCACCGCAAAAGCAAGTTCTGAAGGAAATTCCCGAAATTCTTTCGTTTCCAGCAAATCTCGCAGCATAACGGCGCTGTTGGTAGCATTGGGAACTTCAATTCCCACCGCCGCTTTTCCGGGAATCGGCGCTTCAATTCGAATATCTGCCGCAGCCAGATTTAATTTGATATCATCTGTCAGACTGACGATCTTACTGACCTTTACTCCCTGTTCCGGCTGTAATTCATACCGGGTAACTGTTGGACCACAGCTTACATTCGTCACCGTTACGTCAACTCCGAAATTATGGAGCGTATTTTGTAACTTCATTGCCGTTTTCCTCAGATGCTCATCAGAATCACCGGACGACTTTCGATTTCCTTTTTTTAATAACTCCATGGGCGGAAATACATATTGCTTCGGTTCCTGATTTTCCTTTTCCGAGATTTCATTTTGTATATTCTCTACGCCATGTTCAATTTCTTCTCTGGATGACCGGGGATTCTTTTTTCTCTCCCGGGAAACTGGCTCCGGCGCAGGAGAGGTCGTTTCTTCTGACATCGTTGCTTCAGGATTTTTTTCTGGGATCTCCGTTTCTAAGGGAGTCAGTTCCTGCATATCAAAAGGAAGTTCTCCTGTGAGATCATTTTCCGGTAATAATTCTTCAAAAACAGGCCGTTGAATATGAAAATCCAGTTCTTGTTGATTCTCTTTCGATTCTTTTCCTACGGGATTTTCTTTTTTCTCCTGCTTTTTCTCTTTTATTTCTTCTTTTTTGGGCGAATCGGTTTCCAGCTTCATCTGTTCAAAAGCAATAGTTCTTCTCTCTTCTCTGCGTCTGGTATGATTTTCCTTTGCTTCCTGATATACTTCTTCACTTTTTCTTTTTAAAGGCGCCAGAAACGGACGCTGGGTCATAATAATAAATGAAATAATCAGACCAATAAAAAGAACAACATATGCACCCAGACTGCCAAATGCAATACATAGCATTTTAGCAAGTCCACCGCCGATTACTCCGCCTCCGATTTTTTGAGCAGCGCAGTATTCGTAGTATCCGGCTACCGTATCTCCTTTGGCATACCCCAGTGTAAACATATGAACCAGTCCTGTCAAAAACCAGAACACCAGGCATAATCCCACCATTTTTCGGAAAATCAAAACATTTTTCCGATTTGCAACAGCAAACGCCACGCCAAAAAACAGAAAAACAGGAAAAAGGTACTGGAGCCATCCCAATACTCCGAAGAAAAATCGCGATACTGTTTCTCCCACAGAGCCGCCCATACCAAAATTTCCTATCATAAGAAGAATGGAAATCCCCAAAATGATCAATACCAGAATTTCCAGTTTCAATCTATTTTCTTCCTGCTTCTTCTTTTTCGTTGCAGTTCGTTTTTTCGGTGCGGAGGACGATTTTCTTGTTGTAGTGTTTTTCTTTTTTCCAGACCTGTTACCAGTCTTTTTTGTTGCTGACGCCATCGCAGATACCCTCCCCTATTGAATGTTTTTATGTAACGTTCAGTACCTTCACAGTTACTTTTTTCTATCACTGGACTCAGACAAAACTAAGCGCTATAGCGCTGACTCCCATGAGCAGACAATATGTGGCAAATACTTTAAATCTTCTTTTCTGAATAAAATTCAGCATGAATCGGATACAAAAATAACCTGCCACACCTGCAACAACCATTCCACTGATATAAATTGCGCCTGTCTGCAAATTCATGGATGGTACAGTAAATTCTTTGAACTCCAAAATCATAGCTCCTAAAATTGCAGGAATAGAAATTAAAAATGAATATTTTACTGCAAAACTTTTCCGAAACCCACAAAGAAGTCCGGAAGTAATGGTAATTCCGGAACGGGAAATTCCGGGTATCACGCCAATCCCCTGACAGATTCCCACAATAACAGCCTGAGAAGTTTTCATATCCTTTGGAATTTTATCTCCGGGATTCCAATAATCCACTACCAGAAGCAAAATAGCAGTCACAAGCATACCAAGTCCCGCTGCCATCATCGATGAGCTTAACTGCTCTACTATTCCTTTCAGAAAATATCCCACGATTCCTGTAGGTACCGTGGAAATAAGGATCATAACAACCAGTTTTCGATAATTATTATGCAGTATTTTTTTATATTGTTTTTCTTCCACATCATGAATTTTGTTGTGGAGAAAAACTTTTAAATTGAAATACAAATCAGAAAATATATGAATCATTTCCCAGAACATCCGCTTAAGGTCAGATCGGAAAATATAACATACCGCTGCAAGTGTACCCATATGTAACATTACTTCAAAGAGAACGCCGGTTTCCATCTTTATATGTAATAATTGCTCCACAATAACCAGATGACCGGAACTGCTTATGGGAAGAAATTCTGTAATTCCCTGCACCAGTCCCAATATAATTGCTTCAAAAAAGTTCATAAATTACCTCTTTTTCAGTCTCTTATTTTTTTCAAATTAATATTATAACATAAACAAACAGGAGATACAATGGAAATAATTGTTTTCCACGGCGTCTCCTGTTTGCCCTGACGTTCATTCTTGTTTCTCTTTATTTTTTTTATCCTGTTTTTTCTTCTTATTCATCAGTTCATGCAGCTTTGCAAGAGCTTCCCGAATTCCTCCCACCTCATCGATTAATCCCTCTTTCACTGCTTCCGTTCCATCCAGCATGGTTCCCACATCCTTAACCAGGAGGGAAGTATCCAACATCAACTGTTCAATCCTTTCCTGAGTAATGTGAGAATGCTGTGCAATAAAATTTGTGATTCTATCCTGGGTTTTTTCCATATTCCGATATGTCTGTACCACCCCGATAAACATACCATTGGTTCGTACCGGATGAATCACCATAGTTGCACTGGGAACAATAAAACTATAATCTGAAGAAACTGCCAGCGGTACTCCAATGGAATGACCGCCGCCAAGTACCAGGGAAACGGTAGGTTTACTCAAAGAAGCAATCATTTCCGCTATTGCCAGACCTGCCTCCACATCACCGCCTACGGTGTTTAGCAAAATTAAAAGTCCTTCCACTCTGTCATCATCTTCTATCATCGCCAATCGGGGAAGAATCTGCTCATATTTTGTGGTTTTTGCCCTTTCTCCCAAAGCTTCATGGCCTTCCACTTCTCCGATAATGCTCAACAGTTGAATCCTGTTTTCCAACTGATCTACATTATCTGTTTTTTCATTAATATTCATAAACAGCCACACTCCTTCTTTTATGAAGTAGTATGGCTGTTTTTTTGTTTTTTATTCGTTCCAGTTATGGTAAACTGCCTGTACGTCGTCATCATCTTCCAGAAGATCCAGTGTTTTCTGGAGACTCTTAATGGCAGCTTCATCTGTCAGATCCACATAAGTCTGAGGAATCATTGTCACCTCTGCCTCTGCCATTTCCACACCTTCTTTTTCCAGCGCTTCTCTTACTGCAGAGAAATCATCCGGATCTGTGATAATCTCGTAGCAATCATCTTCTTCTGAGAAATCTTCTGCTCCCGCATCCAGAGCCATCATCATCAGATCATCTGCTTCCAGTTCGCAATCTTCTTTGGCAACGATGATCTGTCCTTTCTTATCAAACATGAAAGATACACATCCGGGAGTTCCTACATTTCCATTTCCCTTTGTGAAAGCGCTTCTCACATTTGCAGCAGTTCTGTTTTTATTATCTGTCAGTGTATCTACGATAATAGCGATTCCGTTAGGACCATATCCTTCGTAAGTGATCACTTCGTAGTTATCTGCATTGGCGTCTCCGGCAGCACGTTTGATTCCTCTCTCAATGGTGTCATTGGGCATATTGTTGGCTTTTGCCTTTGCAATAACGTCACGCAGTTTGCTGTTGCTTGTCGGGTCTGCTCCCCCTTCTTTTACTGCAATTACAATTTCTCTTCCGATAATTGTAAAGATTTTACCTTTTTTTGCATCATTTTTTTCCTTTTTATGCTTGATATTGGCAAATTTAGAATGTCCTGACATAGTATCTCTCCTCTTATATTATTGTAATTTTTCTACTCGTAACTTTTGAATGATATTATTTTCCACAGATAGAATCTGGAAAGAATATCCATTCGCTTCTATTTCTTTATCTTCTTCCGTGGGAATATGCTCCAACAGAGAAGTAAGATAACCATTTAATGTTTCAAATTCCTGGTCACCCAGGTCGATTCCCAGTACTTCTTCCACATCCTCTAATGGAGTAAGACCATCCATCAGAATACTCTCGTCAAATTGCGGCTGAATAAACTCTTCTGATTCATCGTATTCATCCAGAATGTTTCCTACGATTTCCTCCAGAATATCCTCCATGGTCAGAAGTCCTGCCGTCTGTCCGTATTCATCCACCACGATAGCCATATGTACCTTTTTGATCTGCATGGATTTAAAAATAGAATCTATGCCTCTCGTTTCCGGTATAAACGCCACGGAACGAATCAATTGGGGAATCTGCATCAACGCTTTTTTCTGATCTTCCTGTTTCATCTGATGCAGCATGGCATCTTTGATATGGATAAAACCAATGATATTATCAATATCTTCATGGCAGACCGGATAACGGGAATTGGTATGTTCCGTCATGAATTTTACTGCTTCTTCCAGAGTGATCGTATCTTCCAGGACATTGATATTTTTTCTGTGCGTCATGATCTCTTTCGCTGACTTATCGCTGAATTCCATAATATTCTGGATCATCTCTGCTTCACTTTCCTGAATCACACCCTGTTCGTGAGCCTCATCCACCAGTTCGATAATTTCATCTTCTGTCACATCATCGCCGGGATGAAAGGGATCCATACCGAAAGCGCGCACTACAAGATTTGCAATACCGGATACAAGTTTTGATATGGGAAGCAGTAATATGATCACTGCTCTTACCACCGGAAGCAGACAGTAGGCGCTTACCTGAGGATAATGGGCACACACCTTTTTGGGTACCAGAATTCCCAAAGACAGCAATAGTATCAAATTAAGAAGTATAATGAAAATCAATACTACTACAGACAGCACCGGCATTCCCACCTGTTCTGCCAGCTCTGTATTGCTGAGAAGACGGCTGAAATAACTGGAAAAACTTCGAATCAATGAAAAACCAATCAAGATACTCAGCAAAGTGGCAATCACTTGAATGGTATTGACCAGATCCGCCGGTTTACTCAGCATTTTCAGAAGAATCCTGCTTTTTTTATCTCCTTCTTCTGCCTTCTTTTCCACTTCATTTTCATTGATATGTTGAATCGCTGAACCGAATCCATAAAAAATACTGTTAAAAATAATAAAAATCAAAAATATAATGCACCCGGCTACGGGGTTGCCTTGCCCTTCCATATGTTCTCCTTTTTCTCGCGTTCTTTATTATCAGGGGATAATCCTTACAGAATATACCATTTTCCGTATCATTCGTCAAGAACCCTTCCATCATCTCCATAGTTGTTACTGTTCACTCCGTTCACAGCAACCCATAGTTACTTATGTAGGCAATTCCAGACTGATCTTCAGCGCTTTATTTACCTGAGAAAGAATGTCCTGATCCAGATGACAGACTTTATCCTTTAACCTTTGTTTATCAATTGTCCGAAGCTGCTCCAGTAAAATCACAGAATCTCTTACGATATCGTAAGAAGAAGCGTCTATCTCAATATGGGTGGGAAGCTTCGCCTTATTCATCTTCGAGGTAATTGCTGCACAGATCACCGTGGGACTGTGCCGGTTTCCCACATCATTTTGTATAATAAGAACCGGACGTATCCCTCCTTGTTCACTTCCCACAACAGGTCTCAAATCTGCATAAAAAATATCTCCTCGTCTGATATTCACACAATCCACACTCCGATTTCTACGTTATGTTATATCTGAAGTATTTCCATAATTTTTCGGTATATTCGGAGTTTTTTTATTATGATGCCAGAGTCAAAAGGTCATAAAGGCATCTTTTGCTCCCAGCATCTTGTTATTTGTAGACTCTTGGAACTCTTTTGCTGATGCAGCATAAGAATTCATAGGGAAATCTTCCAGACAGCCGGGATAATTCTTCTACCGGAAGATTCTCCTCTCCATCTGTTCCCATTAATGTAACTTCTTCTCCCTGCATAACCCCCGGAATATCTGTCACATCTACCATGAACTGATCCATACATACTCTTCCCAGTATCTTTGCTCTTTTCCCATGAATCAGAACATACCCTTTATTGGAAAGACTTCTGGGATAACCGTCTGCATACCCTACCGGTATAGTAGCTATCTTTGTAGATGGCTTAGATGTTACAAAAGTACCTCCATAACTTACGGGGACTCCGGCTTCCACATCCTTTAAATGAGAAATATGTGACTTTAATTCCATGACCGGTGTAAGTTCCACGCCAGGATTTATCACTTCTTCCGAAGGTTCTACTCCGTAAATGGTAATTCCCGGACGAACAGCCTCCAAATCTCCCTGACGATGCCAGAGAATTCCTGCGCTGTTATTACAATGGCGAAGGGGAATGGAAATTCCCACTTCCTCCAGCATATGAAGAAAGTCCAGATATTCCTGGTACTGTTTTTTTGCTGAAGTCAGATCCTGCTCATCTGCCCTGGCAAAATGCGTAAACATTCCTTCTATCTGAAGTCCCGGAAGTTTGCTGATATGTATGATTTCTTCTAAACTTTCCTTTGGTTTTCGAAAACCAATCCTTGTCATTCCCGTATCCACTGCCAGATGAATGGGCAGAACACAACCTGCCTTTTGAGCTGTCTGAGACAGCTTTAGCGCCATATCTTCGGTAAATACAGCGGGACGGATTTCTTCCTCGACCAGAAGTTCATAATCTTCTTCAAAAACATAACCCAAAACAAGAATCGGCTTACGGATTCCGTGATCCCGAAGCTCTTTCCCTTCCTGTGCGGTAGCCACAGCAAAACCCCAGATATAATCTTTATCTTCTATTCTCCGGGAAACAGGAACTGCCCCATGACCATAAGCATCTGCCTTCACTACAGCAATCATTTTTGTTCCTGGGGTCAGATTGTTTTTCATATTTTCAAAATTTTTTTCTACAGCATTCAAATCAATGGATGCATATACTCTGTTGTGTATTTTTTCCATTTTACTTTTTCCTCATTTCTTCCATCCAAATCATTACTGCCGTTTTTTATTTTCACGGATATTCTCCAATTGAGCCAGTACCATGGCCAAGCCTTCCAAAAGATCAGAGGCAACCATGCTTCGCTCCCCCTTTTTCTTTTTTGCTTCATCTCCTGCTTTTCCATGAAGCCAGACTGCCAGAGGCGCCGCCTTTTCTGGCACAACGCCCTGAGCAAGAATCCCTGCTACAATTCCGGTAAGCACATCGCCGCTTCCGGCTGTCGCCATTCCACTGTTCCCTGTAAGATTCAGATAATAGGAATCGTCACTACAGCCAGTCAATGTTCTGGCGTCTTTCAATATAACGGTTACCGGATAGATTTGTCGGAATTTTTTCAGATACTGTACAGGATCTTCTTTTAACTCTTCCATACTATAACCAGATAATCGGGTCATTTCTCCCATATGCGGAGTGAGGATACAGGGACGTTTTGTACTTTTCAGAAGCTCTCTGTGTCGTGACAGCCAATTGAGTCCGTCTGCATCTATGACCAGAGGTTTTTGCACAGCGTCCTCTTCGGATTCTTTCAACAATTCTTCCATCATCCATTCTGCCTGGACAGAATTTCCAAGTCCCGGTCCCACTGCTTCCACATCTGCCCATTCCCTGGCTTTTTTTAATTTTTCTGTAACTTCGGATTTACTCTGGGTACTTTCATAGGTGGTAAGCAAAGCTTCCGGCAAAAGCTGCTGCAAAATCATGCGGTTACACTCAGCGGTAAAGATTTTTACCATTCCTGCTCCGCTAAAAAGAGCTGCTTTTCCGGCAAAATATGCAGCGCCGCACATATCTTTGCTTCCTGCCACAATCAGTACCTTTCCAAATGTCCCTTTATTGCCACCGGGAGTTCTCTTCTTCAGCCAATAGTATTCTGACTCTTCCAGAGCAAACAATGCTTCCTTTTCCTCTTTGCAGATTCCAATATCCTTTACAACTACGTTGCCTGCATACTCTGCTCCAGGATACAGATAAAGTCCTGTCTTTCCATAGGCAAAAGTTACTGTTGTATTTGCACGGATACCGATTCCCATAACCTGTCCTGTGGTTCCATGAATACCAGATGGAATATCCACTGACAAAACAGGAACATTGCTTTCGTTAATCTTTTGAAATAGTTCCCCATATGTACCGGTGACCTCCCGGGACAACCCAATACCAAATACAGCATCCACGATAGTAGTATATTCAGAAAACACCGGGTTATTCACCAGAGAATTTCTGTAATTTCCGGCAATTTTCCACTGAATGCGGGTTTCTTCTGTAAAAGATTCCTTTTTTCCCGCCATAAAAATATCTACGGAATATCCCTGTACATGAAGAATTCTTGCAACGGCGACGCCATCTCCTCCATTATTTCCGGAACCGCAAACCACAAGAATTCTTTTGGTGTCAAAGCTGTCTTTCAGTTCCTCCACCACTGCCAGAGCAGCTCTTTCCATCAAAACAATAGAGGAAACACCCATTTCCTCTATTGTATATCGATCCAGTTCTTTCATTTGTCTGCTGTCTACAATTTGCTTCATATTTATTCTTCTTTCTCTCTTCGGGTCAGATTGTAAGAAAGGCGCATCAAACTCTCTGATAAATGAACATTTTCCACCACCACATCCGACGGCGCGGAAAGATTCAGATCTGTATGAGCAAAATTCCAGATGGCTTTTATACCGTTGTCTGTAAGCACTTTTACCATCTCCAGAGCTTTTGATTTCGGAAGAGTAAGTGTTGCTATCTCCACCTGATATTTTTTAATAAACTCCGGAAGTTCATCTACCATTTGAATCTCCAATCCCCGCACAGAGACTCCTTTTAATATAGGATTCACATCAAAAATCCCTACTAACTTAAAACCCTGCTTTTCAAACTGGGTATAATTTGCCAATGCCTGTCCCAGATTACCGGCTCCTATGATAATCATGGGATGGGTTCTGTCAAGTCCCAGTATTTTGGCTATTTCTGAATGAAGATATTTTACATTATATCCATATCCCTGTTGTCCAAACCCTCCAAAATTATTTAAATCCTGTCGAATCTGAGATGCTGTGACTTTCATCCGGTTACTGAGTTCATTGGATGAAATACGTTCCACACCATCCTCAATTAATTCCCCCAAATATCGATAATATCTGGGAAGTCGCTTAATGACTGCTCTTGAAATATCTTTGTCCTCCACAACGCTGTTCCTCCTGCATCATTCTGGTATTTATTATAGCAAATGTGAAATAATTGTCAAATAAACTTCTGTGATTTCCTTTGTTTTTATTGCGATTTTTTATATTTCATGTATAATAAAATGGCAGAAATAACCCACGGGGTATACTTGGAGGTTTTCATGATTTTATCATGTCAAAATATTAATAAAGCATTTGGAACAAATGAAGTATTGAAAAATGTTAATTTTCATCTGGAAGAACGGGAAAAGGCTGCGCTTATCGGTCCTAACGGCGCTGGAAAATCCACACTTTTAAAAATCATCATGCAGGAAATGACTGCTGATTCCGGCGAAATCATCATATCCAGAGGGAAAACTATCGGTTATCTGGCGCAGCATCAGGATCTTGTCAGCGGACGCACTATTTATGAAGAATTATTGGAAGTAAAACAGTATATTCTGGATATGGAAGAAAAAATACGTACCATGGAACAGAATATGAAAACGGTAACCGGAAGAGAACTGGATGAACTTCTTGCCAACTACTCCCGTCTGACACACCAGTTTGAATTAGAAAATGGATATTCCTGCAAAAGCGAGATTGTAGGTGTGCTGAAAGGCCTCGGATTTACAGAAGATGAGTTTTCAAAAAAAGTAGATACCCTTTCCGGCGGACAAAAGACCCGTGTTGCTCTGGGAAAACTGCTTCTTTCCAACCCGGATATTATTCTTCTGGACGAACCGACGAACCACCTGGACATGGATTCTATCGCCTGGCTGGAAAACTATCTTCTGAACTATAAAGGAGCTGTGTTTATTGTCTCCCATGACCGGTATTTTCTTGATAAAGTTGTAACAAAGGTTGTGGAAATCGATCACGGAAATGTTCGGATGTTTCAGGGAAATTATTCCGCCTATGCACAGAAAAAAGCACAGATTCGTGATGCTGAATATAAGGCATGGCTCAATCAGCAGCAGGAAATCAAACACCAGGAAGAGGTCATTGCAAAATTAAAATCTTTCAACAGAGAAAAATCCATCCGCCGGGCAGAAAGCCGGGAAAAAATGTTGGACAAAATAGAAGTGCTGGATAAACCTGTGGAAGATAATATGGAGATGAAGCTCACCCTTACTCCCAGAATCACCAGCGGCAATGACGTTTTGACTGTCACAGAACTTTCCAAATCCTTTCCTCAGCAGCAACTCTTCTCCCATATAGATTTTTCCATTCAACGGGGAGAACGGGTAGCAATTATTGGGGCAAACGGTACGGGAAAAACCACGATTTTAAAGATTCTGAATGGACTAATTCCGGCAGATGAAGGTACTGTTGAATTGGGAAGCAAGGTTCTGATTGGTTATTACGATCAGGAACATCACGTACTAAATATGGATAAAACGATTTTCGAAGAAATTTCTGACGAATATCCTTATCTCACAAATACAGAGATTCGCAATGTGCTGGCAGCTTTTCTTTTTACAGGAGATGATGTATTCAAGCCTATCCATACGTTAAGCGGTGGAGAACGGGGACGGGTTTCCCTGGCGAAACTGATGCTTTCTGAAGCTAATTTCCTGATTTTGGACGAGCCTACCAACCACTTAGATATTGTTTCCAAGGAAATTCTGGAACAGGCGTTAAATCGTTATACGGGAACAGTTCTCTACGTTTCCCATGACCGATATTTTATCAATCAGACAGCAACCCGAATTTTAGATCTTACCAATCAGGCCATGGTAAATTATATCGGAAATTATGATTATTATCTGGAAAAGAAAGATGAGCTGACACAGATTTATGCACCGGAGACAGTAGTTGTAACAGAAGAGTCTTCGTCCACTTCGAAACTGGACTGGAAACAACAAAAAGAAGAACAGGCCCGGCAGAGAAAACGGGAAAATGAACTGAAAAAGACGGAACAAGAAATTGAAAAGCTAGAAAGTCGTGATAAAGAAATTGATGAGGAAATGGCATTACCTGAAGTATCTGTGAATGTGGCAGAATGTATTCGTCTGTCAAAAGAGAAAGCGGAAATTGCTGAAAAACTGGAAATTCTTTACGAAAAATGGGAGGAGCTGGCATGACGCCAACTCCTCCTCTTTTATTACAGCAGCTCTTCCAGAGTTTTTCTGATTTCCTGGATAAATTCCTGACTGTTTAATACTTTTACTTTTTTCAGACTGGTGATAGCAGCCAGGTCTTTTGTCATCTTTCCTGACTCAATAGTCTGGATGGTTGCTTTCTCCAGGGTATCTGCAAACTTCATCAACTCTTTATTGCCGTCCAATTCGCCTCGTTTTCTCAAAGCGCCTGTCCATGCAAAAATAGTAGCAACAGAGTTTGTAGAAGTTTCTTCCCCTTTCAGATGTTTATAATAATGTCTCTGAACAGTTCCATGAGCTGCTTCGTACTCATAATAACCGTGAGGTGAAACCAGAACAGAAGTCATCATGGCAAGAGAGCCAAAAGCGGAAGAAACCATATCGCTCATCACATCACCATCGTAATTCTTACATGCCCAGATAAATCCGCCTTCTGCTTTCATAACACGGGCAACTGCGTCATCGATCAAAGTATAGAAATAAGTGATGCCTGCTTCTTCAAATTTTTCTTTATACTCCGCATCGTAGATTTCCTGGAAAATATCTTTAAAGGTATGATCGTATTTTTTGGAAATTGTATCTTTTGTGGCAAACCACAGATCCTGTTTCGTATCCAGAGCAAAGGAAAAACAGCTTCTTGCAAAACTTTCTATAGAATCATTCAGATTATGCATTCCCTGAACAACCCCCGGACCTGCAAACTGGTGAACCAGTTCTCTCGTTTCTGTACCATCTTCCGCAGTATAAACCAGTTCTACTTTTCCAGGCACCGGAATCTTCATTTCGGTATTTTTATATACGTCCCCATACGCATGACGAGCCAGAGTAATCGGCTTTTTCCAGTTTCTTACGCAAGGCTCAATGCCATTTACCACAATGGGCGCACGGAAAACCGTACCATCCAGCATTGCACGAATAGTACCATTGGGACTTTTATACATTTCTTTTAAACCGTACTCTTCTACACGGGCCGCATTCGGTGTGATCGTTGCACATTTTACAGCCACACCATATTTTTTTGTTGCATTGGCAGCATCAACAGTCACCTGATCGTCTGTATCATTTCTATGTTTCAGTCCCAGATCATAATATTCCGTATTCAATTCGATATAGGGAGTCAATAATTCATCTTTAATCATCTGCCAGAGAATTCTGGTCATTTCATCTCCGTCCATTTCAACTAAAGGTGTCTGCATTACAATTTTCTTCATGGCATATTTCTCCTTTGCTTTGTTTTCTGATATATTACCATTCTGTGGCCAATGTTTCAAGTCGTTGTTTTCTCAACTGCTCTTTCCAGACCACAGTTTTCCAGATTTTTAATCGTATTCAGGATATGCTGTGTGGCAAGTGTTTCTGCTCTGGCTACATCTTGTGTACGGATTGCTTCCAGTAGCATACCATGTTCTTCATTACTTTTTCTGGAACGTACTTTACTGGTAATTGATATTTTTCTGGCTTTTTGTACATACTGATGAAAATCGCTGAGCGTATGCGCCAGTATTTTACTGCGGGAAGCCTCATACATCAATTCATGAAATCGGGTGTCCAGTTCAAGAACCTGGTCATAATGCTCCTTTCCTGCGTGATACCGGGACATATAAACAACTTCTTCCATCTCTTCCAATTCTTTCTCTGATCGATAGCGGGCGGCCCAACCGGCACACAATCCCTCCAGTCGGGAACGGATAGTAAAAATATCTTCCATATCCTTGGCAGAAATTCCAGTGACCACAGCTCCTTTATTGGGAATCAATTCCACCAGTCCCTCCAGTTCCAACTGTCGGATCGCTTCCCTTACAGGCGTCCTGCTTACGCCCATCTCCTTCCCCAGAGTCGTTTCTACCAGTTCATCCTGCGGCTGATAAATACCGTTTAGGATATCCGTTCTCAATTTATGAAATACCTGATCCCGAAGAGATGTTTTTTGTGATTCCATATTTGTACCGCCTTTCTATTCGCCCAGGGTAATTCCCAGACGGGCTGTTGTTTCTTCAATTACACCGATTAATTCCTCATCGGTAAGAGCTGTCACACGCCCCTCTTCATATTCTGTGTCCACCCATGTTTTAATCAGTGAAACCAGTTCACAGTTCTTTTCCACCTGTTTTTCTCCCTTCAGGTGATAATGGGTATTGATCCAGTGAGCAATTCCTGCCAAACCTGAGGTATTGGAAACTGCCACCTGAACCGGACGTTTTAAAAACTTGTCCGTATCAAAAATATTGTATATTTCCTCATTCTTCAAAAGACCGTCTGCATGAATTCCAGCTCTCGTAATATTAAAATTCTTTCCCACGAAAGGAGTCTGTTCCGGAATCCGATAGCCGATTTCTTTCTCATAATATTCAGCCAGTTCGGTAATCACCGTAGTATCCATACCATCCAGCCGACCTCGAAGCTGTGCATATTCAAAAACCATAGCTTCCAACGGGGTATTTCCCGTCCGTTCTCCGATACCAAAAAGAGAACAGTTTACTCCGCTGGCTCCATACAGCCATGCAGTCGTAGAGTTGCTGACAGATTTATAGAAATCATTATGACCATGCCATTCGATCAGTTCACTGGGAACTCCTGCATGATACATAAGACCATAGATGATTCCCTGAACAGAACGGGGAATCACCGCGCCAGGATAATTGACGCCGTATCCCATGGTATCACAACAACGAACCTTAATCGGAATCTGATACCAATCCATTAATTTCATCAGTTCCATGCAAAATGGAATCACATAGCCGTAAATATCTGCTCTGGTGATATCCTCCAGATGGCAGCGGGGACTGATTCCTATTTCCAGACATTCCCTTACGATATTCAGATAATGCTCCATTGCCTCTCTTCTGTTCATTTTCATTTTATAAAAAATATGGTAATCCGAACAGCTTACCAAAATTCCTGTTTCTTTCAAACCAATATCTTTTACTAATTCAAAATCTTTTTTGCTGGCACGGATCCAACTGGTGACTTCTGGAAATTTATACCCTCTTTCCAGACATTTGTATACCGCATCCCTGTCTTTTTTACTATATAAGAAGAATTCACTCTGCCGGATTTTTCCGCTGGGGCCACCCAGTTTGTGAAGATAATCGTATATTGTTACAATCTGTTCTGTGGTATATGGAGCGCGGGATTGTTGTCCGTCACGAAACGTAGTATCCGTAATCCAAATATCATCGGGCATATGATGTGGTACGATCCTGTCATTAAATGCAATCTTGGGTACTTCACTGTACGGGAACAGATTCCGGAATACGTTTGGTGTTTTCACATCCACCAGTGGATACATATGCTCTTCCAGTTCCAGAAGATTGGTTCCTTCATTCATTCGAACTTTACGATTCTCCATAATACTTCTCCTCTCATCACGCTGCCGAAAAGACAGCTATAAAACTGTATGATTGTATACAATGTTTCGTTTTGTATTATTGTATACAATCATACAATTCCTGTCAAGATGAGATTTTAATTTTTTATCACGTTAAATCACAACTTCATAAATTGCTTCAAATCTAACTCGCCCCATCCTTGAAGATTTCTGTCATATCCCAAATCTCTGGCTGATTCCCGAAGAAGCATTTTAATTTCTACATTTGTAAGAAAGGGATCTTTTTCCAGCATCAGTGCAATAGCTCCGGAAATCTTTGGTGTGGACATGGATGTACCGCTTTTCATCGAATAACCATAGCGGGAACGGGAGGAACAGGATATGATACCGGAACCTGGCGCCACCAGATCCGGTTTGCAGATACAGTCTCTGGTCGGTCCCCGTCCGGAAATCCCTCCATATCCTTCCAAAAGATCACTGGAGCCTACCGTAATTACTTTTCTGCTGCTTCCCGGCGCTGTGATACTTCCAGGTTCAGGTCCCATATTCCCTGCAGCAGTTACCACCACGAACCCTTCATCCCAAAGCTCTTCCACTCCCTTTATCAATAAAGAGCTGTTTTTATCTCCCCTTCCCACAGTTCCAACAGAGATATTGATAATCCGGATTCCCTTCTGTACTCTGTTATTTTTCAACCACTGAAAAGCTCTCATTACGTCCTTCATACTGCCATTTCCCTTATCATCCAATATCTTCAGTGATATCAAATTACATTCAGGGGCAATTCCGCAATGCTTTCCCTGAGACGCCAGACCACTTCCGCCAATAATTCCCGCTACGTGAGTTCCGTGTCCATTATCATCATATGGCTGTTTTTTTCCGTGAAGGAAATCATAAAAACCTTTCATTCTGCTGTCAAAATCTATATGAGGAGAAATACCTGTATCAAGAACAGCCACGCCTATTCCCTTGCCGGTATATTTTTTCTGAGTCATAAAATAAATCCTTTTTATTATATCTTACGAATCCTTTCCCTGATTTGCTATTTTGATTCCTGCACCATTCTTTCCACTTATTAAATAACGCCGAAACCGGAATGTTTTTTCCATTTCCGCATACATTGCAAAAAAGCTTTTAAGGATGGTTATGAATAAATTACAGGAAGTCATCTATTCTGATGCATATGCCGACGTTATTATCCCTTATACTTACACCACACCGGAACGTTTCCTTGAATTTAACGAACAATATTTTCCCCAGATCATCGATCAGGAATATGGATTTCTCCATCTGCCCACTTCTATGAGCGCTGCCGGAACCAATACCGGATTTTTTTACAGTCTGATCCCTAACCTTTTTGTACCTTTAGATACCACCAGTCTGGAAGAAGCAGGTATTATCAAAGCACAAACTCAACCTGCCCTTTTGCTAAGCGGAAAAAATATTCTTATCGGACTGATTGATACCGGTATCCAATACACACATCCGGCCTTTCTCACATCTGGAAAACGTACCAGAATTGTGCGAATCTGGGATCAGACAATTCCTTCTCCTTCCAATGACGGACCTTTCGGATATGGAACCGTATTCACAGAAGACGATATTAATCGTGCATTGGCAAGTGATGATCCTTTTGCTGTTGTTCCTTCCACAGATTTGAATGGACACGGTACTTATCTGGCAGGAATCGCAGCCGGAACACCTGATGCTTCAAATAATTTTCTGGGAGTTGCCTATGAAGCAAAAATCGCCATGGTGCGCCTGAAAGAAGCCAAACCCCACTTGAAAAATTTTTATTATTTTTCCGGAAATGTACCCGTTTATCAGGAAACGGATATTATGACTGGCATCCAGTATTTACTTCAGCTATCCCGCCAGCTCCGTCTTCCTCTGGTTTTATGCATCGCTCTGGGAAGCAATCAGGGAGATCATATGGGATACACTCCCCTGGACCTTAGCATTCGACAATTGACTTCTCTCCCTGGGGTTGCAGTGGTGACTGCCGGTGGAAATGAAGCCGGAAAAGCTCATCACTATTTTGGAACCGTTCCTTCTCAGCCAGATTATCAGAGAGTGGAAATATTAGTCCGTGAAAATACAAAAGGCTTCTTTCTGGAATTATGGGGACAGCCTCCGGAATTATTTTCTGTAGGATTTCGCTCTCCCACCGGAGAAGTGATCCCTCGAATACCCGCCAGTCTGGGACAGACAGAAGTTGTCCGATTTTTCTTGGAAAACACAAGAATTGTAATTAATTATGAAATTATTCAAAATACCTCCGGCAGCCAATTAATTTTTATTCGCTTTGAAAATCCCACACAGGGAATCTGGACTTTAGAAGTATACTGTAACAATCGGCTCAACGGAGAACTCCATGCCTGGCTTCCTATCAGCGGATTTCTTTCCCCAGATGTGACTTTTTTATCTCCTGATCCCTTCACCACCATCACTACGCCGGGAAATTCTGTACAGGTAATTACCGTTTCCGCTTATAGCGCCTACAGCAATAGTATTTTTATTAATTCCAGCCGGGGATATTCCCGAAGCAATCAGATTAAACCTGATTTTGCCGCACCGGGGGTAGATGTGACCGGTCCTGACCTGAGAACCGGTTATGTCAACAATAGCGGAACCAGCGCTTCCGCAGCGCTTGCCGCCGGGAGTGCTGCTCTTCTTCTGGAATGGGGACTCAAAGAACGATATCCTCTCTACTTATCTACTTATGAAATTAAAAATTTTCTGATCCGGGGTGCCACTCGTCGTCCGGAGCTGGTATATCCCAATCGAGAATGGGGATACGGCTCCTTAAATCTTTATCAGGTTTTTTCTTCTATTTCTACCACATAATTTTGTAACACATTTTCTGTCTACTCCATAAGATAAAGTGTAATCAATAATTCTTTGGAGGATTTAAAATGAGTGATATTACAGCAACAAACTGTGGATGTGATCATGATTGCGGATGTGGATGTGGAAATACCAATACGGGATGCGGTATTTTCAATTCCAATGGAGGATGCTGCGACATTATCCTGTTACTGTTGATTCTCTCCAGTTGCGGCGGATGGGGCAATGGAAATAATGGCGGATGTATGGGCGGTGATAACTGCTGCTGGCTGATCCTGATTCTCCTGTTCTGCTGTGGCGGATGGGGCAACAACGGAGGATGCTGCTAAATAAACGAAAAAAATTGAAGCCGGATTACCTCCGGCTTCTTTTTTATAGTTCTCCTCTTCTTTTCCTCTCCTCTGTTTTTGCAGAGTCCTTATTCTGTGAGCAGTTTTTTCCTTTCTTTCTTTTTTCCATACATTCCAAATCTATTTCATACAATTCATTTCCCTGAATGATTAATTTTTGTTTTTTTTCTTCCATAATTTTTCCTTTCTTTACCTTGGTATATTATATGCAGAAAAAAATAATAGGAAACCAACCGTCATGTAAACAGTAACAAACAGTTCTATCTGTTACTCTCTTCGCATATCTTTTACAAAAAGCCAGGAGGCAATTATGGGTGAAGAACAAATTCCCTGTCAGACTCCTCTTGATACACGAGTTTCTCAGGATGCTCTGCAGATTATGAAAGCTGCAATCCCCTATATGCCGCAAAAAGGACAAAAACTACTTGCCGTCTATGCAAAATTCAGAGAGTTATCCAACACCCTGTCTTTTTTTCATTCTCCTCAGCCAGAGTTATCTATAATGTCTGTTTCTCCTGTTCAACCGGAAGAAATGCTGAATGATATGAAAAAGTATGCATCCGATTACACCCGAAATCAAATAGATCAACTCTTATTTGCATTAAACACCATTCAGTTACTCCAGATGTATCAGGAAAATTCTACAGGAGGTGAAGAAGCATGAATCAGGATTGGATGAATCATCCAGGATTATCCGGGATCGATCCGGCAAAAATTGCATTACTTCAAAATCTCGTCTCGCAGGGATCGGGAAAATCTCAAAATGAAATGCTGAATTTTCTTACAGGGGCAGCCAATACCTCTCAGCAACAGGGACTTCAATTTACCCCTGATGAAATGGATATGGTGGTTGAAGTTTTAAAGGCGGGAAAATCACCACAGGAGATTGCTAAAATCAATAAGATAGTTGGACTTTTAAAAATGATGAAAAAAAGATAAAAAAACGGAGTTGTCGCACACAACGCATTTTCAGAATCATGTTGAAAGCGACAACTCCGTTTTTCAATAACTACAGATTGCAATAATAATATTTCAAAATACTTTCTCTTAAAAGGATTAAAGCCTGTACCACTGCCTGCTCACGGATTTTGCTCCGGTTTCCGTTAAAATGGAATTCTCGCACTTCCGTTTTATCTCCACAACAGCAGCCAATATATACAAGTCCCACTGGTTTTTCTTTCGTTCCTCCATCCGGACCCGCCAGACCAGTGACGGAAACACTTACGTCGCAGGAAGTATTGGCAATAGCTCCTTTAGCCATTTCCTTTGCTGTGCGGGCGCTGACAGCGCCTTCTGTCTTCAGTGTTGATTTTTTCACCAGAGTGAATTTTCGTTTTGCCTTATTGGAATAAGTGATCAATCCCTGTTTTAAAACTTCCGACGCCCCTGAAACATTGACAAGGCGGGCAGTCAAAGCGCCTCCTGTACAAGATTCCACCGTTGTTAATTCCAGTTTTCTGTCTCGCAGAAGCTCTATCACACATTCTTCCAACGTCTTTTTCTCATCCGTGGTATAAATTTTTTCTCCGAAACGTATTTTCAGTTCTTTTACTACTGGCTTGATCAGCTTCTTAGCTGCTGCTTCATTTTCAGCTTTGGCTGTAATACGCAGATGCACTTCCCCTGTTTTGGCATATGTTGCAATGGTAGGATTGGTCTGCTTATCAATCAGATCACGAATCTGATCTTCTACCATACTTTCTCCCACACCACAGACCTTCACCATCTTGGAATAAATAATTTCCGGTTGTTTTTCCCGCAGATATGGCGCCACCTGTTCTTCAAACATAGGTTTCAATTCATTGGGAGGACCGGGAAGCAGAATCATGCTTTTACCTTCTTTTTCCAATATCAGCCCCGGCGCTGTTCCATTGGCATTATCCAAAATGATGGCATCTTCCGGAACGATTGCCTGTTTCCAGTTATTCTCTGTCAGATGAAGACCGGGATGGCTCAGAAGATAATTATCCATATATTCCTGGATACACTTTCTGGTATGCGCATCCTCCACCAGCTTCTTTCCCAGCACTCTTGCTGCCACTTCTTTGGTCATATCATCCTGAGTAGGTCCAAGACCTCCGCACAAAATCACCACATCGGAACGTTCCATCGCCTGACGGATTACCTTTGTCATTCGTTCTTCATTGTCACCTACTACAGACTGATAATACATATGCAATCCCAAACCTGCACATTTCTCAGCAAGATAAGCAGCATTTGTATTTACAATATTTCCCAGTAAAAGCTCAGTTCCCACACAAACCAGTTCTGCAATCATATTTTTCTCCTTCTTAATCCTGAAACGACAGTACACTGCGGTTTTGCCACAGATAAGTTACTAGGGAAATAACTGTCAGCGCAAGAGATGCATAAATTAAAATCTGTTCCAGAATTACAAATCCGCTTCCCAGATCAGCAATAAGGACAACAATCATAACCATCTGACAGACTGTTTTTAATTTACCCCAGTAATTTGCCGCAATAACCACTCCATTATCGGAAGCAATCAGACGGAAACCACTGATAACAAATTCACGGCCAATGATAACGATTACCACCCAACTGGGAATTCTTCCCAATTCAATCATACAGATCATAGCAGAACATACCAGAAGTTTATCAGCCAGAGGGTCCATAAATTTTCCAAAGTTTGTAACCAGATGATCTCTTCTTGCCAGATAACCATCCAGAGTATCCGTAAGGCTGGCAATCACAAAAATTGCCAATGCAGCCCATTTACTCCAGGAACCAAAATCAACAAGCATAAATACTACAAAAAAAGGAATCATTATAATACGAAGCATGGTAAGTTTATTCGGTGTATTCATCTTCTATCTCTCCTATCAAATCATATTCCAAGGCGCCGGTGATTTTCACTTTCACAAAATCTCCGGACATCAACAGTTCCCCGGTATTAATGAAAATATAACCGTCAATTCCCGGCGCATCTGCATAAGTTCGTCCTACATAGGCATTTTCATCTGCGACTTTTCCTTCCACCATCACCATCATGGTTTCACCAATGCGGGAATCTCCATATTCTGCTGAAATATCCTGCTGCAGTTCCATCAGTTCTGCCTGTCGGTCCTCTTTGATATCTTCGGGAATCTGCTGCTCCATGAGCGCAGCGGGTGTATCTTCTTCGGGAGAATAAGTAAATACTCCCAATCGTTCAAATTCCATCTCATCCACAAAATCCATCAATTCTTCGTGATCTTCTTGCGTTTCTCCCGGAAAACCAGTGATCAAGGTAGTTCGAAGAACCATATCCGGTATCTCTTCCCGTATCTTTCCAATAATCTCTGTCAGTTGCTTCCGTGTTGTTCTTCTGCCCATACGTTTCAAGATCCGGTCACTGGCGTGCTGAATCGGAAGATCCATATAATGACATATTTTCTTTTCTTCCCGGATGGTCTGAATCAGTTCCGGATAAATCTCTTCCGGGTAACAATACAGTAACCGGATCCAGTAAATGCCCGGAATCTTACATAATTCTTTTAAAAGAAGGTGTAAAGATTTCTCTCCATACAAGTCCTTTCCGTAAATAGTAGTTTCCTGCGCTACCAGAATCAGTTCTTTTACGCCCTGTTTGGCCAATTCTCTTGCCTGCTCCAGCAAACGTTCCATAGGAACGCTTCTGTAATTTCCTCTGATTTTAGGAATAATACAGTATGTACAATGTTTTTCACAACCTTCTGCAATTTTGAGATACTCGTAATATCCTCCCGTGGTCACCACACGTTTCCCCGGCAAAGCAGGAATTCCTTCCAGTGGCTTAAATTCATGAACCGTATGACCTTCTAAAGCTTCTTTTGTTGCTCTGAGAATTTCTCCATGACTGTTGGTCCCTAATACTCCATCCACTTCCGGAATCTCTTTTGTGATTTCTTCTCTGTATCTTTCCGCAAGACAGCCTGTAACAATCAGCGCCTTACATTTCCCCTGGGTCTTATACTCTGCCATCTCCAGAATAGCCTGAATACTCTCTTCTTTCGCATCATGAATAAAGCAACAGGTATTGATCACAATTACATCTGCTTCCACTTCATTGTCTGTGATCTCGTACCCGTCTGAAACAAAAGCTCCCAGCATTTCTTCCGAATCTACCAGATTCTTGTCACATCCCAGTGACATAAAAAATATCTTCATAGTTCTTTCCCTTCTGATTATTTGAAATAACTATCTATATAAAATAATTACATTTTTGGACATAAAAGGGGGCGCCTCATCCCTGAAACATCCCCCTTTCCATATGATTACTCAGTTACTGTTTCTTCTGTTGTTGTATCCGCAGTATCTGTCATCTCTTCCTGTTCTTGCTCTGTGTCAGGAAGAATCTTAACTTTTCCTTTATAAACTTCTTCCACTGCGATGGAAAGAGGTTTGTTAAGCGGATAATACACCAGTGGATCTGCGCCGCCAATAATCTGTCTCGCTCTTCTACTGGTAGCTAAAACGATAGAATAACGACTGTTACATACAGGAGTATCGTCCTCCTCTACCTCGCTGTTTACTGCCTGAATCAATTCTGTATAAGATGGATGTATCATATTTATTCTCCTTTCATTTCTTTTAATTCTTTTTGTAATTTTGTAACCATATCTGTGTTTGCTTCCATGCGAAGATGTTCCCGCTGGATCAATTGATGAACTTTGGTCACACAGTCATCCAACTGATCGTTAATTATGAGATACTCATATCGATCCATCAGTAAGGATTCTTCTGCTGCCCGGTTCATTCGTTCCTGAATCACTTCTTCTGATTCCGTTCCCCGATGAAGCAATCGATTTCTCAATTCTTCTGCTGAAGGGGGAGTAACAAACAGAAGCAATGCTTCCGGATTCTTCTCTTTTACTTTCAAAGCGCCCTGTACTTCAATTTCCAGGATCACATCTTTTCCGGCGGCCAGTTGTTCCTGTACATAGGCTTTTGGTGTGCCATAATAATTGGATACATAACAGGCATATTCGTATAAAGCATCCTGCCGGATCAGCTCCTCAAATTCTTCTCTGGTCTTAAAAAAATATTCCCGACCATTTACTTCTCCTTCCCGGGGCGCCCGGGTAGTTGCAGAAATAGAAAGAGCATAGCAGTCATAGCGGTTCATCAGTTCCTTCACCACGGTACCCTTACCTGCCCCTGAAAAACCGGAAATAATTACCAAACTTCCTTTTTTACTCATCCATATCACCTTTTTCTTCTATGATATTTTTATCGGACTGGAATCGCCGGCCTATGGTATCCGGCTGTAGTGCAGAAAGAACAACGAAAGAATCTTCCGTGACCAGCACGCCTTTTGTCCTTCTTCCCTGCGTGGCATCGATTACCCTTTTTTCTTCCTTTGCCGTCTGGATCAAACGCTTTACAGGCGCTGCATCCGGGCTGACGACTGCCACGATCTTATCGGCATTTACAATATTTCCAAATCCTATATTTACAAATCTTGCCATGGTACTGCCTCATTCAATATTCTGAATCTGTTCTCTGATTTTTTCAATCTCCGTCTTCAAATCGATAGCCAGATTCGATGTTTCCAGATCATTTGCCTTAGATAAAATCGTATTTGCCTCTCTGTTCATCTCCTGAGCAATAAAATCCAGTTTCCTTCCGATTCCGCTGCCCTCCTGAAGAACCTTCCGCATATGTTCGATATGACTCTTCAGACGAACAGTTTCCTCATCCGTACAGATTTTATCTGCAAAAATGACAACCTCTGCAGCGATACGATTCTCTTCCAGTTGTGTATCTGCCAGTACCTCTTTTAATTTTTCTTCCAGCTTTGTCCGATATTCTTTGATGATTTCCGGAGAACGTACTTCTACCTGACTGACTTTTTCTGTCATATCATCTAATTTCAGATATAAGTCATTTCTCAGATGCTCGCCCTCCATCTGTCTTGCATGGGAAAACTGTTCCCCTGCGCTTCGCAGAGCCTTTTCCAGCAGTCCCCATATCTCTTCCTCATCTACAGTGCCTTCCCCCATAGAAAACACTTCCGGACAACGTCCCAGTTGAGTTACTGTCACATCATCTTTTAATCCAAAATCTTCTGCCATCTGACGAAAATATGTCAGATACTGTGCTGCAATATCTTTCTTATACTGCAAAACCACATTGGACGGAGTATAATCTTCATAGGAAATAAACACATCTACTTTTCCTCTTTGCATATACTCTTTCAGAATGCTTCGGATTGCATTTTCAAAAAAAACAAGTTTCTTTGGCATCCGGATATTGAAATCCAGATATCTGTGATTTACCGATTTTATCTCTACGGTAAACTTCCGTTCAGAATCCTGAACTTCGGCTCTTCCGAACCCTGTCATACTTTTAATCATAGTTAATATTTCTCACTTTATTCTTTTTTACTGCAGGAATTCTTATAAAGTTTTTAAGAATCCATTAATATGCATATGTTATTATTATAATTCAAGACAAAACCCTAGTCAAATCCTTTTTTTGTGGTTATAATAACTTTAGCAACAGTTTGTTGCAAACTTTAGCTGAAAATAGGAGAAAAAGCAAGATGGCATTTGACGGAATTACGATTGCAAACATTGTATCAGAATTAAACCATACGATCACAGGGGGAAAAATCAATAAGATCGCCCAACCGGAAAATGATGAACTGATCATCACCATAAAAAACCAGAGACAACAATATCGTCTCTTTCTCTCGGCCAGTGCATCTCTCCCTTTGATTTATCTTACAGAAACCAATAAACCCAGTCCCCTCACTGCTCCCAATTTCTGTATGCTTTTAAGGAAGCATATTGGAAGTGGAAAAATCCTGTCTGTTACCCAGCCGGGAATGGAACGAATCATTCGCTTTACCATTGAACATCTCAATGAACTGGGGGATCTGTGTACAAAATATTTAATTGTGGAAATCATGGGAAAACACAGCAATATTATTTTCTGTAATGAAAATGACCAGATTATCGACAGTATTAAACACGTATCCGCCCACATGAGTTCTGTGCGGGAGGTACTTCCCGGAAGACCTTATTTTATCCCTGCCACGCAGGAAAAGAAAAATCCTCTGGAGCTTACAGAAGATATTCTTTCTCAAGAAATTCTTTCCAGACCTGTTACCGCATCAAAAGCGCTTTATACAGGAATTACCGGTATCAGTCCTCTTATGGCAGAAGAAATCTGTCATCGGGCAAATATCGACGGAGGGATTCCCACCGACGGACTGTCCCCTCTGGAAAAACTCCACCTATCCCATACCTTCCTTTCTCTCATGGAAGATATAAAATCAGAAACCTTCACCCCCAATATTGTCTATCAGGGGCGGGAGCCGGTGGAATTTGCACCTTTTCCTCTGACTCAATATGAAGATTTAAAAACAGTATCCTACCCATCAATTTCTCAGGTGTTGGAAACTTACTATGCAGAGAAAAATATTGTTACCAAAATGCGCCAGAAATCTGTAGATCTGAGAAAGATTGTTCAAACTGCTCTGGAGCGTAACCTGAAAAAATATCAGCTTCAGCAAAAGCAGATGAAAGATACGGAGAAAAAAGAAAAGTACAGAATTTGGGGAGAACTGATCAATACATACGGTTATGGCTTAGAACCGGGGATAAAAAGCATGGAGGCTCTCAATTATTACACCAATGAAACTATTACCATACCTTTAGACTCCACCCTGACGCCACAGGAAAATGCAAAAAAATATTTTGACAAATATAGCAAAATGAAACGGACAGCAGAAGCTCTGGAACATCTGCTTCAGGAAACAAAAAGTGAAATTGAACATCTGGAATCCATTTCCGCTTCTCTGGACATTGCCCTCTCGGAAGACGATCTCGCTCAGATCAAAGAAGAAATGATGGAATACGGTTATATCCGCCGGAAATATACCAGTGGGAAAAAGGTGAAAATCACTTCCAAACCCTTCCACTATCTTTCCAGTGACGGCTTTCATATTTATGTGGGGAAAAATAATTTCCAAAATGAAGAACTTTCTTTCAAATTTGCTACCGGTAATGACTGGTGGTTCCATGCTAAGGGCCAACCGGGTTCCCATGTAATTGTGAAAACCAATGGGGAAGAATTGCCGGACAGAACTTTTGAAGAAGCCGGCAAACTGGCTGCCTATTATTCCCGGGGCAGACAGGCGCCCAAAGTAGAAATTGATTACACACAGAAAAAAAATCTGCGGAAGCCAAACGGAGCAAAGCCCGGATTTGTAGTGTATTATACCAACTACTCACTCCTTATAGAACCGGACATTTCAGGGCTTACCCAGGTGCAGTAAGGAGGCTGTCATGAAAACACGAACAACAGAAAAAAAAT